>JBOGXA010000048.1:0-2422 GCA_050694175.1 Actinomycetota bacterium | reverse complement strand
CCTTGCGGCGCGCACGCCGTTGTGATCGCCCCCCTCAAGATCCAGCAGAGAAACGAGCGGACAGCAAGAGAAAATGGCACCACGTCGGCACCGGTTTGTGTCCCGAGATCACTCCCGGGGTTTGTCGGTACCGTTACGACCGTGGCCGGCCGGGGGTCACCCGCCGAGTGAGGCCGACCCTCTCGATCGGCCCGTCCGAGATCCCCCACCTCGTCGACTCGCCGCCTCCTCAGCGAGCCCTGGCGCTAGTTCCGGACCTGAAGCTGGCTCTTACTGCCGCCATAAGGATATCCACAACCTCCCGTCCCGAAAAGTCCAATTTCTGGAAAACTTGAGGGCCGCTAGCCGGACCCCAGGGCGTGGGTGACGGCCTCGGCGAGGTGCTCGGCCGTCCGCGCCGCCGTGGTGGCGTCGGCCGCCTCGACCATGACCCTGACCAGCGGCTCGGTGCCCGACGCCCGCACCAGCACTCGGCCGTCGTCGCGCAACTGCTCCTCGACCCGGCCGATCTCGTCCCACAGGTCTTCGGCGGTGTCGAGCCCCTCCTTGGATGCGACCCTCACATTTATGAGCACCTGGGGGTAGGGCTCGAAAACGTCCGACAGCTCCGATAGCGGGCGGTCGGACGACGACAGTGCCTCGGCGATCTTCAGAGCGGTGAGGACGCCGTCTCCAGTCGTCGCATGGCGCGCCCAGATGATGTGACCCGACTGCTCGCCTCCGAGGACCGCGCCGTGCGCCGCCATCGCCTCGGCCACGAACTTGTCCCCGACGGGTGTCGAGACGACGCTTATGCCGTGTTGCTCGAGCGCGCGGTGGAATCCCAGGTTGGCCATGACTGTGGCGACCACGATGTCGTGGTCGAGCTCGCCGGCTTCGTGAAGCGCGAGAGCCGACATTGCAATAATGCGGTCGCCGTCTACCTCCACGCCGCGTTCGTCGACGGCGATGACGCGGTCGGCATCTCCGTCGAACGCGATGCCGACATCCGCACCTTCGGAAACGACCCGCCGCGCCAGGGCCCCCGTCGACGTCGACCCACAGTCGACATTGATACGCGTTCCATCGGGCTCAGCGTGCAGCACGACGATGTCGGCGCCGGCTTCCTGGAACGCGCGCGGCGCAACCTGCCACGCAGATCCGTGCGCGCAGTCCAGCACCACTCGGAGGCCGGTGAGCGGCGACGAGATCGCTCCGATCAGGTGCTTGACGTAGCGGTCGATCCCGCCGATAAGGGCTTCCGACGATCCCACCTCCGAACCGGTTGGAAGGTCGCCATCCGGTTCCTCGATGATCGCCTCGATCTTGTCCTCGAGCTCGCCCGAGATCTTCGTCCCCTCATCGGAGAAGAACTTGATCCCGTTGTCCCCGACGGGATTGTGGGATGCCGAGATCATCGCTCCGGCTGCCGCGCCCTCGTCGACGGTCAGCCACGCGACCGCGGGAGTTGGAACAATGCCCACCGTGCGCACGTCTGCTCCCGCAGAGCACAGCCCCGCGACGAGTGCGCCCTCCAGCATCGGACCGGAGACGCGCGTATCGCGCCCAACCACGACCTCACCTCGCTCCGGAGCCAGGACGAGCCCTGCCGCTCGCCCCAGGACAAGGGCGAGGTCGGGGGTCAGCTCCCGGTTGGCGACCCCTCGGACGCCGTCGGTTCCAAACAGGCGAGGCATGGGCGCAATCTTCCCCCATTGAGGCCCATCTCAGCCCCGAACCGCGTCCGAGACCTACTCGGTGAGGCGACGGGTGAGGTCGGCGGCGATCCGGAACAGACCGAGCTGCCCGACGACCAGGGGGATGTGGGCAAGCAAGACCAGCCCCTCCAACCGTCGCAACATCGTCTCGCGCGCGGGTGCGTTGAGCCGTCCGGCCGCGACGAGGGCCACTGCGATCGCGACGGCCGCAGGCAGTGCGACCGTCGCCACCGCGACCACGAGAGAACCGTCCTGCAGGGAGTTGATCGCTCGTGCGACCACCCACACTCCGAGCACCGCTATGCCCCCCGCCGCGAGCGGCACGATCTCCGCGGCGAAGCGAAATGCCCGTGCCCGCAGGGCGAGTGCGATCCCAACGACGGGAGACAACATCAGCGCGTAGCCGCTATCGGAGAACGCCAGCAGTCCTGCAGCCGGGACGATGGCAGCCGTCACGCCGGCGAGCAACCATCCGAGCTGGCCCCGCGCCTGCGACGCCATCGTGCGAGCGCGCTCGCGCTCAACCTCGGGGGCGCTGAGAGGGAGCCCGGTCAGCCGCAGGGCCACTGTGGGAAGAAGAGGGAGGACCGCGACACCGGCGGCGGCCAGCACCGCCGCGACGCTATCCGGACTGAACGGGCGGGCCGCGAGCCCGGCCACCGCAATCAGCCCGGCCCCCACCAACAGACCGATGAAGGGACGGCGATCGCGGGGAACGGCGAGCG
>JBOGXA010000047.1:0-2480 GCA_050694175.1 Actinomycetota bacterium | reverse complement strand
GCGTCGATTGCTCGACACCGGCGGAGCGGTTTCCGTCCAGGAGCTGGCGAGGGAAACTGGTTGGAGCCGGCGCCATCTCTCCGAGCGGTTCCGTTCAGAGGTGGGACTCAGCCCCAAGTTGGCCGCCAGGATTGTGCGCTTCGATAGAGCGCGGCTACTGCTCGAACGCAGCACGAGACCTGCTCTGTCGGAGGTGGCGGTCCTGTGTGGTTTCTTTGACCAAGCACATCTCACTCGAGACTTCAACGACTTTGCCGGATGCTCGCCGACTGTTTGGATGGCCGAGGAGATCCCATCTGTACAAGACAAGCTGGCGAGCGTTGCGGCAGAGTGATGGCATGGACAATCGAGCGAAGTCTCCGATCTGGCCGGTCCTCATATACAAGGACGGCCGGGCTGCAATCCGCTTCCTAATCGACGCCTTCGGATTCGAAGAGAGCCATGTCTCCTCCCACGAGCAGGACGAGAGCGTCATAATTCACGCCGAGCTGAAGTGGCCCAAGGGGGGCGGAGTGATGCTGGGATCTGCCGGCGCCGGTGACGAACCGTTCTCTAACTTGGCAGCCGGCAATGCACTGATCTACGTCGCCACGGACTACCCCGACGCGCTGTTCGACCGGGCTACTGCGGCGGGGGCCGAGGTGGCGCGCGAGCTACGAGATGAAGACTACGGATCGCGCGGCTTCACGGTACGCGACCCTGAGGGCAATCTCTGGTCGTTCGGTACCTACACTGGTTGACGCTTCGTTTCGCCCACGGAGAGCGTGTGTCAGCTCGAGGCAGGCTTCTCAAGCGGTTCGCCGGCGGAGGCCATCGGTCGTTCCGGGGACAGCGCCCCGATATAGACCGCCGCGAGTACGAGCGCGGTCCCGACGATGAGCTCGAGGGTCACACTCTCGTCGGCGATCACGACGCCGAGGGTCACGGCCACCACCGGCATGAGCGTGATGACGTAGTTGGACGCCGATGCCGACCATCTCCTGACCACGAAAAGGTAAAGGACGAATAGGAACAGCGACCCGAAGACCACCAACCAGGTTAGTGCGAGCCACGTGGAGGTTCTCTGCGGAAGAGCCCACTCTTCCCTGAACGCCAGCGACGCGGCGACGAGGAAGGCCGCTCCCACGGACATGCCGACGGCGTTGGTCGTCACGGGGTGCGTACGAGGGAAGCTCTTGATGATTACGGTGGACTCGGCGATGGCCAAGGCCGCGACCAGGGCGGACAAGAAGTAGAGCGCGTGTATCTCACCACCCAACGCACGGATCGACAGGACCGCGATGCCGGCGATCGCGAGCACACCGCCAACGAGACCGCGCGGCGAGAACTTCTCCTGGCGGTGAAGCACCGCCAGAACGAGTGTTGCGAGAGGAACCGACGCCACGATCGCGGATCCCATCCCCGCCGACAACTCGACGAGCGCGTAGTAAAGGAACGCGTACGCGATCCCGAAGCCCAACAATCCATACAGTGCAGCGCCGAGGGCGACTCGACCCTTGGGTAAGGGAAGGCGAGCGAAGAGCACGATGACTTGGAACAGGATCGCCGCCGCGCCGAACCTCAGCGACGCTCCAAACATCGGCGGCAGTTCCTCGTTGCTGAAACGGACCGCTATGAAGTTCCCGCCGCCGATCAGAACGGCGACGGCGAAGGCCGAGATCGTGGCCCGATTCCGCTCGTGCGTTTGCTCCACGGTTCTCCTCGCGTCAACGCCGCTCGTCGTCGGGCATCCCGATCAATCTAACTTCCCGACCAACCCATCCACCCCCAGATCCTGTACCCGACCTTTCCGCCTCCTTGACGCCAGCGTGTGCGGCATACACCGCGCTCGCTGCTATGGGATGGATCGTCCAGCGTAGGCATGCGACGCTGAAGACATGCTGCGCGCAGCGTTAGTCGACGTCGGGGGAACGCTGTGGCCTGATCGAGGGCCGCCTGGCGAAGCGCAGTGTCGGGTTCGCCAACTCCACGCGCTTCTTCCACAGCTCACTCGCGAGCAGGCTTCACTTCTGGCGGATGCTCTCAACGCGCCAGCCCTGAAGTGGGAGCGGGATGGCGCGCTCGCACAGAACACCGATGCAATCGTGGAAGAAGTGCTCCTAGAGCGAGGCATCCGGGAAGCAGATACCGTCTCCATCCGTCGGGCGATGTGCATTCCGGCCTCAAAGGGGATTCACCTCTTCAACGGCGCCCCGCAGCTTCTAAGACTGATCCATGATCTCGGTTGGCGGACTGTCGTCGTGAGCAACACCGCGTGGCGGGACGCGGAGTCCTACCGCAGCGATTTTGACTACTGCGGCGTCGGGGCGCACATCGACGTCATCGTCACGTCGCTGGACGTTAAGTTTCGAAAACCTCACGAAGAAATCTTTCGCGTTGCGATCGGCGCGGCCGGATGCAGCGCTCGAGAATGCGTCGTCGTGGGAGATTCCGAGGAAAGAGACATCGCGCCTGCCATTCAACGAGGTATGCGGTCCCTA
>JBOGXA010000046.1:0-2887 GCA_050694175.1 Actinomycetota bacterium | reverse complement strand
TTTCGAGATTCTGGCGTAGCGAAAAGCAAGAATCGCAAGGCCGCAGGGAGCCCGAATAGTGGTGCTATTCGGGCGACCGAGAACGCCGCGAGGCGCAGCCTTTTCGCCGCCAGAATCGGAGGATATTGCTGGTCGGGGCGCTAGCCGGCCCGGGCGACCTTGTTCGCCTTCAGGCAGCGGGTGCAGACGTTCAGGCGCTTGGGGGCGCCGTTGACGATCACGCGCACCTTCTGGACGTTCGCGTTGAAACGGCGCCTACTGCGCCGGTGCGAATGCGAGATGTTGTTTCCGAATCCGGGCTTCTTGCCGCAGATATCGCAGACGGATGCCATAACGATGGAGAAGCTTAGCAGGGGGTTGATAGCCGCCTGGTCCCACCCCCGCCCCACTAGGCTGAGGGCATGGCCGATGTCGTGACCCAGAGGCGCAAGGGGCTCGAGCTCTTCGCATCGCCGCGGCGCGCCACGCGGCTGCGCATCGCGGGGGGGCGCGCCGACGCGCTGGCCAAGCTCGGGATCGAGACGGTCCAGGACCTCCTCCAGCACTATCCCCGCCGGCACATCGACCGCACGCAACTGCGAACGATACGGGAGCTCGCGCGCCTCGCCGCCGAGGGCGACCTCGGGGAGGTCACCGTTCACGCGCGCGTGGCGCGGATCAATCGGCCGTTCCGCACCAGGACCGGCAAGCGTCTGATCAAGGGACGTATCGCCGACGAGACAGGGTCGGTCGACGTCACGTGGTTCAACCAGGACTGGGTTGCCAGGGCACTGGCCCCCGGAACCCAGTGCTTCTTCTACGGACGGCTTTCGACCTACCGGGGGCACCTCCAGATGACGGCTCCGCGTTTCGAGGTCGTGCGCTCGGGACGCGAGCCCTTCAACGTCGGTCGCATCATCCCGATCTATCCCGCGACGGCCGAGCTCTCCTCCGACCAGATCCGGCGGCTGATGTGGGACACGCTGAAGCATGCAACTCCGATGGCGGATCCTCTTCCGGAGGAGTTGCGGGAGCGGCTCGGACTGATGACGCGCGAGGAAGCGATCAGGGCGATCCATTTCCCCGACGATCGCGACGATGTTCAGGCGGCGCGACGAAGGATCGTCTTCGACGAGGTTTTCACGCTGCAGATCGGCCTCGTGTACCGGAAGCGCCGGCTCGAACGCACCGTGCGCGGGATCCGGCACGAGTTGCGCGGCGCGGACTCGCTGGCCGAAACGTTCATGGCCGCCCTTCCGTTCGAGCCCACCGCGGCTCAGCGGAAGGCGTGCGACGAGGTCGCTCACGATCTCTCGATGACTTATCCCATGCACCGCCTGCTCGAGGGTGAGGTGGGGTCCGGAAAGACCGTGGTCGCCCTTTACGCATGCCTGATCGCCATCGAGGGCGGTTACCAGGCCGCCTTCATGGCTCCAACCGAGGTGCTCGCAGAACAACATGCGCTGACCGTCAAAGAGCTACTCGACCGCGCGTTCGGGGCCACCGAGTCGGCGAGCCTGTTCGCGTCGGTGTCGCGGCGGCCGGTGGTGCGCTTGCTGACCGGATCGACGCCGCAGGCGCAGAAGGATCAGATCCTGGCCGAGGTCGCAGCCGGCGGGGTCGATCTCCTCATCGGAACCCACGCGCTGATCGAGGAGATGGTCGAGTTCGAACGCCTTGGGGTCGCGGTGGTCGACGAGCAACACCGGTTCGGCGTGCACCAGCGCAAGCGACTGCGCGAAAAGGGCGTGGCCGGGGAGCCAGACATCCTCGTGATGACGGCGACCCCGATCCCACGCACGCTCGCGGTGACGATCTACGGAGACCTCGACCTCTCGATCCTGGATGAGCTACCGGCGGGCCGGCGTCCGATCCGGACGGGTGTCGCGCTCGGCGAGAAGGGACGGCGGCGTGCCTACGAGCTGATCCGGGACGAGGTGGCCGCGGGCCGGCAGGCGTTCATCGTCTATGCCCTGCGCGACGAATCCGAGGTAACCGACCTGCGCAGCGCGAAGGCGGAGGCGAAGCGGTTGCAGGCCGACGTGTTCCCCGACCTGAGGGTGGGCCTCGTCCACGGCGACATGAAGGCGGCGGACAAAGAGGCCACGATGAACGAGCTCCGGGCCGGGCGTACCGACGTGCTGGTTGCCACGACGGTGATCGAAGTGGGCGTTGATGTGCCCAACGCGACCGTCATGCTCATCGAGAACGCGGAGCGATTCGGTCTGGCGCAGCTGCACCAACTCCGGGGCCGCATCGGCCGCGGAGGGCACGCCTCCCACTGCATCCTGGTTACCGATCTGGACCTCGGCAGGGCCGACGAAGACCCGGGGATCGCTCTCGCCGCGGAGCGTCTGCACGCCGTCGAATCGAGCTCGGACGGATTCAAGCTCGCGGTCGTCGACCTGCGGCAGCGGGGAGAAGGGGAGCTGTTCGGAGCGCGTCAATCGGGGATGCCACAGCTCAGGATGGCGCGGGTGCTCGAGCATCAGGACGTGCTGAAGCGAGCGCGGGAACTGGCGATCCAGGTCCTCGACGAGGATCCCGAGCTGAGCTCGTACGAGCTCCTCGGCCTCGGGCGAGAGATGAGGGACCGGTTCCCCGAACAGGCCCTCGACGTGATCCAGTCGGGCTAACGGGGCTGCAGGGGGGCCTGAGTTCCTATAACTTGAAGCTATGCGGGTTATCGCTGGTAAGGCCAAGGGCCGGCGTCTGAAGTCACCACTCACCGGCACGCGGCCCATGACCGACCGCATGAAGGAGTCGGTGTTCTCGGCTCTGGGCGACCTCGAGGGCCAGAGGGTCTTGGACGTGTACGCGGGATCGGGCTCGCTGGGACTCGAGGCCGTGTCGCGCGGCGCGGCGATGGCAATCTTCATCGAGCGCGAGCGCGACGCGATCGTGAAGC
>JBOGXA010000045.1:0-3583 GCA_050694175.1 Actinomycetota bacterium | reverse complement strand
CGCCAACCGTCTCGTGGGGATCCTTCACGGTTGCCTGCGTCACCGGCAGCTCTATGACGATTCGATTGCATGGCCGTCCGTTGTCGAGGAGGCGGCTTGACAATTACGGGCGTGGGATATCTAGGCGCCAAGGACGTTGGGGTGATCGACGCCGACGGCACCGAGCGGCGAGTTCCGGTCGAACAGCTTCAGGTTGGAGACAGATTCGTCGTTCGTCCAGGCGAGAAGGTCGCGACCGATGGCATCGTCGCCGAGGGAACGTCTGCGGTCGATCAGTCCCTGCTCACCGGCGAGTCGGTGCCCGTCGAGAAGCGACCAGGAGACGATGTCGTCGGCGCGAGCGTCAATGCGGGCGGCCGTCTGGTCGTCGAGGCAACCAGGGTCGGGTCGGACACCGCGCTGGCCCAGATCGGACGCCTGGTCACCGACGCGCAGACCGGAAAGGCGCCGGTGCAGCGCCTGGCCGATCGCATCTCGGGAGTCTTCGTGCCGATCGTCATCGTGCTGGCCGTGGGCACGCTCGGTTTCTGGCTCGCCGACGGCATCGGCGCGGCGTTCGCCTTCGCAGCCGCCGTCTCCGTGCTCATCATCGCCTGTCCTTGCGCCTTGGGTCTCGCGACGCCGACTGCCCTGTTGGTCGGCACCGGCCGTGGAGCTCAGCTCGGCATCCTCATCAAGGGGCCGGAGGTGCTCGAGTCGACCAGGAGGATAGACACCGTGGTGCTCGACAAGACGGGCACCGTGACCACGGGGAAGATGGCGCTCGTGGACGTGGTCGTCACCGAGGGCACCGAGCGCGCCGAGGCGCTGCGGCTCGTCGGGGCGCTGGAGCACGCCTCCGAACACCCGATAGCGCAGGCCATAGTCGCCGCGGCGCAGGCCGAGGGTGAGCTTCCCGCGGTGGACGGATTCGCCAACCGTGAGGGCCTGGGAGTCGAAGGCGTCGTGGAGGGCCACGACCTGATCGTCGGGCGACCGACCCTGCTGGCGGACCGAGGCAGCCATCTGCCGAGTGATCTGAAAGCCGCGCGCGACCACGCCCAGCAGCGAGGTCAGACGGTGATCGCGGCCTCCTGGGACGGTGAGGCGCGTGCGCTCTTCGTCGTCGCCGACACCGTCAAGCCCACCAGTGCGGAGGCGGTCGGCCGCTTGAAGGCCCTCGGGTTGCGGCCGGTGCTGCTGACCGGCGACAACAAGGTCACGGCCAAAGCGGTCGCGGCCCAAGTCGGCATCGAAGAGATCATCGCCGAAGTGCTGCCCGCAGAGAAGGTCGACATCGTTCGCCTGCTGCAGGACGAGGGCCGTGTGGTCGCGATGGTGGGCGACGGTGTCAACGACGCGCCCGCGCTTGCTCAAGCCGACCTCGGCCTAGCCATAGGAACGGGCACCGACGTCGCCATCGAGGCCTCGGACCTCACCCTGATCTCGGGAGACCTGCGCGCCGCGGCCGACGCTATCCGACTCTCTCGCAAGACTCTGGGAACGATCAAGGGCAACCTCTTCTGGGCTTTCGCCTACAACGTCGTCCTTATCCCGGTGGCCATGCTCGGGTTCCTCAATCCCTTGTTCGCAGGCGCGGCTATGGCGTTCTCCAGCGTGTTCGTGGTCAGCAACTCACTGCGGCTGCGCGCCTTCAAGGCCGAGCGCAGCGACGTTCGATAGGAGCCGGATCAGTACTGACGGCGTCAGCTGCCGGGCGTTGTGGTGTGACGAGCGAAGTACGCGGCCGCCTTCGCCCCGCAAGGCGACCTCGAGCTTGGCCGGGATGGAGGCACATCGTTGCGTACCGTCTTCTCGGCGAGAAGGAGTTCCTCCCCGATCTCATTGTTGGTCTTTTACCTTCTGCGGCGTGCGTGAGGACGCGATCTTCCTTGCGGAGACAGCCGCGCCAACCCCGGAAAGCGCAACATGGTGTCAGAGCCAGGACGTCGCAATTGCTATAGAAACGCGAATATTGATAAATTCTGTAGAATCGGATATGAAGAAGAGAGGTTCGGGATGTGAAGCTGATTTCGGTAGGAGATGCAGCGGATCGACTCCAGATCTCCTCTGGAACAGTTCGAAACTGGATCGCAAAGGGATACATCCGCGCTGTTCGCCTCCCCAGCGGGCACCGCAGGCTGCCAGAGTCTGAGATCTCGAGACTGCTTTCAAAGATGTCTCAGGTCCCCACACAGCTTGAAGAGGAGTCGATTGAATCGGCTCCGCGCGGTAGAAGGAAGGTGGCGCCGCACGGGTCTTCGGATCGTGGAGAGGCAGGAGAGTTGGGGATGGATCTTGAGAGACTCTTGCGTGCAAAGCGAGAGGCGATCCTTGAACTCGCTGCTAATAACGGCGCGAATCGTGTCCGGGTATTCGGTTCGGTCTCTCGAGGAGAGGCCGGCGAAGACAGCGATGTGGACTTTCTCGTGGAGTTCGATGAAGACCGGAGTCTGCTCGATCACTCCCGCCTCATCCTGGACCTCGAGAAACTCCTCGGACGCAGGGTCCACGTAGTAACTCTCGGATCACTGCACAGGGTCATCCGCGATCAGGTGGTGGCGGAAGCGCGACCTCTATGACCGAGCGGCAGCGTCTTTATCTGGCCCGTATCGTCGAATGCCTGGATAGGATCGATGACTATCTGCCGGACACCAAGGCGAAGTTCCTCGACGACACTATGAGGCAGGACGCGCTCATTCGAACTCTTCAAAGTGCTTGCCGAATCGACGAAGCGTTTATCAGATGACGTCAAAGACTCTCGATCTGAGGTCGACTGGGCGGCGATCGCCGGTTTTAGAAACGTTCTCGTCCATGAGTACCTCGGGGTCGATCTGGGTGAGGTGTGGCAGGTTGCAACGCGCGATCTTTCCCAGTTGCGGACCGCGGTTGAGGATGCTCTGAAGGCCATGGGTTCGGTCGACGATTGAGCCGGAGCGACGAAGGGTGAACTTGCCTGCTGCCGTGCCGAAGACGGAGCGATAAGGCTAGTGAGGATGGCCGTGTCCCCGGCCGGAGACCGTTCGCCAGGCATCAACCAGCACGTGACCGATCATCATCGTGATCAATTGAGCAACGATGGGACCAGCAGGTGGGACCCCGATGCCGACCAGGTCACGAACCTGCAAGTAGCACCTGCAGTCCCGGCAGATCCCAGCACGGGACGGTCGCGCGCAATCGCCTCACGAGCGAACGGCGCTGAGATGCGAACGCCCCGAGAAGGAGCTGACGATTGGAAGGGTGCGCTAAGTGGCCCGCCCCACAAATACACATGCGTTTTGGCGGCGAGAAAGCTGCGCCTGGCGGCGTTCTCGCTCCGTCACGTACCTTGCCGGTACGGTCCTCCGCTGCGGCCTTGCCACGCTGGTTTCTCACTCGCCAAAACGTCACTTTACTTATGGGGCGGACCACTAAGACTGGGAGATCAGCTTCCGTGTCGATGATCTTCGACGGGCTCGCGCGGTGCCTCGGTCGGATTAGGTGACAGCCTGCATCACATCGTTCCGCCGTAAACAGCATCACATCGTTCCGCCATAGAGCTCAGTTTCCAGCATCACATCGTTCCGCCGCCAGCGGAGCAGACACGCTCGCACCATCCTCTGCC
>JBOGXA010000044.1:0-3726 GCA_050694175.1 Actinomycetota bacterium | reverse complement strand
GTGGTCCTGGTGATGGGAGCTGCGACACTGGCCGTCGTCGGGCTGCCTACTGTGAGTCTTCATTCGCCTTTGCACTACGCGGGCATCATGGACCCGCTGTGCGGGATGACGAGAGCCTGAGACGTTCTTTGTCGACGATCGCTGGACATTCGTGGGAGCGATCTCTGGCAACGAGACCGGCGATCAACAAGGCACGGTGATCTTGGGCGCGGTCTCCGAGGATGAACTCGTATCGAATGTCGAGATTCTGCTCAGGCGGATGGGTTCGGCTACCAATGAGAACTGGCGCGGAGGTTCCGGTCGTAGAAGCTCCTCACCTCCAGGAAACCTTCTCCAGGCTCGATCACGATGCTGGTGATGCACCCGCCAAAACGGCTGTCACAATGACAACGCCTATCACTCTGTGTATCCACCACGGGTAGCGATCTCAGACGCTCAATCGCTGTGCGCCAAGCGAAGCTTTCATGAATGCAGCAAGGCCACATAGATTCCGCCCATGCTTGCGCCTAGGATCAGCGTCATCGCCACGACGGCAGTCTCGGTCGGCTGCGTCTTGGTGAGCGAGGGCAGTACCGCCACGAAGCGGGCGAGGGATATGCACGCACCCACCACGACAACTTCAAGAAGTGTTGCAACGACGTCGGCCACGCCTACCGCCTCAACCTCTTGATCCGGACCGATCGGGACTCCCGCTGTTCTGGAGAGCACCCAAATCCCGACGATCGCAATATTGCCTGCGGCTCCAATCAGGAGCACACGAGGAGAGATCCTTCGTGGAAGAAGATAGGCCCACATGATCTGGGCGACTGCGGCACAGGCGAAAAAGACCGGGAAGGCCCAATACTCCTTGAGGTGTGAAGGGATCGCTGCCGCATGGATGAAGCCTGCGCCTGCACAGGACGCTCGACCGATATGGAGGGTATCTGCTCTCGTAAGGCTGAACACTGTTCCGATGAACCTAGTCGAAGTTCGATGTCCGCTAAGCATGATAGGGGCTGTGGCCGCGCAGCCAGTTGCTGTCCAGGTTGAGCGTGCGATACATAGAGGATGACAAGCCCGCGTTTTACGCAATGACCGGGAAGCCTGGATCGCGCTCCTCGTTTGACGTAGTCATGGCTGCAGGCGGGCTCGTCACGTAGCGACCCATCGCCATGAGATCCCTCGGGCTTGGTCGAGTTGGGTGGCGTGATCACTGCCGTGGTCATCGCGGAGTGACTAGCTGAACCGTGAAGAGATTCACGTTCTCGGCGTGCCGCAGCAGACGTGCTCACTGGGCGACCGCAATCATCGACGTCAAGGTCGTGCGGCCCGCCGATGAGGATCCATTTGGCCTTCACCAACCGATGCCCGTATTCCTTCGGGCGTCTACGTGCAGGAGGTCGGCGTCGAGGTCGTCAATCCCCTTTGGTCGAAGAATGCTCGAATGGGCCGACCTCGAGCGATTCACGGTGGGGCAATATGGCCGCTGGTCTCGCGTCGCCTTCGCCCGGTTGTTGGACCGCAGCAAGTTATTCGCTCTCCGCGATTCGTTCCGGGAGGGCTAGAGGGGTTCCAGATCAGGTGGAGCGAGCCCGCCGAGGAGGTGAGCGCGTCAGACGCCGCAGGCGTTTCCACGGTGGCCCGGGATGATATCGTCATCTGAACAGATATTCAGGCATAGGGGCTGTGATGGGGGGCGAGACGTATATGGAACTCTGCGAGCTCAAACTCGTGGATCCCGAGCGCGTGCAGGCGGTCCAGGCCTCCCTTCCGCACGATGAGCGCATCGCCGAGCTCGAAGCCGTCTTCGAGGTGCTGAGCGACGGGAATCGGCTGCGGCTCCTGACGGCCCTGCTCGAGGGTGGTGAGTTGTGTGTCTGCGATCTGGCCGCCGCCGCCGGGATGTCCGAATCCTCTGTTTCCCATGCTCTTCGTCTGCTGCGCCTGAACCGTGTCGTGAAGGTCCGCCGGTCCGGCCGGATGGCGTATTACTCGCTCGAAGACGGCCACGTTCGCATGCTGCTCGACGTCGCTCTCGAGCACACCGGCCACATCCATGGCTGAGACTCACCACTACGGCGACCGGAATGTCCAGAGGCGCGCTTTGTGGATCGCCCTCGGACTCAATGCGAGCTACATGGTGGCCGAGGTCATCGGAGGCATCGTTTTCAATTCCCTGGCGCTTCTGGCCGACGCCGCCCACATGCTCTCGGACGTGATCGGGCTTGGGATCGCTCTGTACGCGCAACGGCTGATGCTTAGAGCCGCGTCGGCGCGACATACTTACGGCTTCCAAAGAGCCGAGGTTCTAGGAGCCTTGGCCAATGGCGTCACGTTGCTCGCGGTGGTTGGTTGGATTGGGTTCGAGGCCGTCAGACGGCTGATGGAGCCAGAGTCGGTGCGCGGCGTAGGTTTGTTGGTCGTCGCCGCGATCGGGCTACTTATCAACCTCGGTAGCGCCGTCATCCTCGGACGCGCCCAGGGTCGAAGCCTCAACATGCGAGGGGCATTCATCCATATGGCCTCGGATGCGGCCGGCTCCGTGGCGGTCATCGTTGCAGCGCTCGCGGTCATCCTCTGGGGCGCGAGCTGGGTTGACCCGCTTGCCTCCTTTGCGATTGGGATCCTCGTGCTGTGGGCCACGTGGGGACTGTTGCGCGACACCGTTCACGTTCTGATGGAGGGGGCGCCGAAGCAACTGAAGCTCGACGAGGTCGAGGAAGCGATGACTTCACATGAGGGCGTGAAGGAGATACATCACCTTCATCTATGGAATCTCGCGTCGGACGTGCCGGCACTGTCGGCGCACGTGTTGCTCCGAAGCGGAGACTCGCTGCACGATGCGCAGCTGCAAGCAGACCATCTGAAGGCGCTGCTACACGAGCGTTTCGGCATCGAGCACGTCACCCTCGAGCTCGAATGTCATAGCTGTGAGACCGAACCCGCGGGGGCAGTCTGAGCGCGGTCGATTTGACCTCGCGATATCCACTAGAGCGTCGAGCGCTGTGGCTCGAATATCTGACCATCACCTGGAACGTGGTGGAGGGCATCGTCGCGATCTCTGCCGGAGTGGTCGCCGGTTCCATCGCTTTGGTCGGTTTCGGTTTCGATTCATCCATCGAAGCGTTCGCGGCATCCGTCGTGGTGTGGCAACTCAAGGGTGGCTCGAGTGAGGAACGGCAACATAGAGCCCTGCGCATTATCGCGGTGACGTTCTTCATCCTGGCGGCCTATGTGACGGTGGAATCGGTCCGTGACCTCGTTGGTCAACAGGAGCCAACGGAGTCTACGGTTGGAATCGTCCTCGCGGTCGTGTCGTTGATCGTGATGCCTACCCTTGGCTGGTTCAAGCGCAAGACCGGAGAGGCTCTGAACAGCAAGGTTCTTATCGCGGACTCGGCCGAGACCTTCCTTTGCTCATGGCTCTCGGCGATCTTGCTGCTCGGATTGATCCTCAATGCGACCGTGGGTTGGTGGTGGGCGGATCCGGTTGCCGCGCTTGGCATCGCGTGGCTGGCGCTTCGAGAAGGGCGCGAAGCCTGGGCGGGCGAGCATGATGACGATTGACTGCCATCTGAAGCTGCTCGGAGCAGGGGCGGCCGCGGATCACATCGCAGTGTAGGAGAACGTGTCAATGACAGACGATCATCACCATCCGCCCGAGCATCACGAACATGGCCGGGCGCTCGGGACGAAGCTGCACTCTTTATTGCACGCGCACCACCACGACCATCTCGAGCGCGTCGA
>JBOGXA010000043.1:0-4059 GCA_050694175.1 Actinomycetota bacterium | reverse complement strand
CCCTTCGGGCTCCCCGCTCTCCGTCGGGGGAACCCCGGCGGCCAAGCCCGCCTCACTGGTTCCCCCGAACCCCCTCCTCTGAATATGACCTCCACCGCCGGCGGTCCGTCGTGAACCGCGAGGGCGTCCGGCGACAGTTCGCTGCGCGCAGCGACGTGATGCGCCCGGATCCGGTCGATGCTCGGGTGATGTACGACCTCGCCGTTGCGCACGATCGCGTGCTGGAGCCCCCGGTGTCGCCCGGGTGGGGGGACATCGTCCGTCGATACAAGCTCGGCGCGTGCCACTCCGTCGTCTATCAGGCGCCACGCATGTTTACGCCCACCCGCAGTCGCTTTGCCCGCCGAGTGCTTTTCAACCGGTACCAGCGATGCTCCCCAGCTCGACGACTGGGCGCGTGCGACGAGCTTGTAGATGAAGTTGGCCGTTGGTGCTCCCGACCCCGTGACCACGCTGGTTCCGACCCCGTAGGTGTCGATGGGGGCATCGGCGAGGTCCGCGATCTTGTACTCGTCGAGATCGCCGCTCGCCACGATCCTGGTGTTCTCGGCGCCGAGCTCATCGAGGAGCTTGCGCGCCCGCCGAGCCTCTTCGATGAGATCTCCCGAGTCCAGCCTGATTGCTGCGAGGCCGGCGCCGGCAACGTCGACGCCCGTCTTGATGGCGGTCTCTGTATCAAAGGTGTCCACGAGCAAGGTCGTTGTCGGACCCAATGCTTCCATTTGCGCGCGGAAGGCGGCCTCTTCGGACGAGTACGCAAGCGAGAATGCGTGCGACGACGTGCCCGCGGTGGGGATCCCGTAACGACGGCCGGCCTCCAGATTTGATGTTGACGCAAAGCCCGTGATGTATGCGGCGCGAGCGGCGGCGACCGCGGCCCACTCGTGAGTGCGACGTCCCCCCATCTCGATAACCGGGCGGTCACCGGCCGCGACCACGACCCGGGCGGCCGCCGATGCGACCGCGGAGTCAAAGTTGAAGATCGACAATGCAAGGGTTTCGAGGACGAGAGCTTCCGCGAACGTCGCCTCGACGGTGAGCACGGGGGACCCATCCCAATACAGCTCTCCTTCGCGATAGCCGTCGATCGATCCGGAGAACCGGAACGCGCGCAAGTAGTCGAGTGTGTCGTCGTCCAGCCATCCGGCCGCGGCGAGGTAATCGATCTCGGCAGGGCCGAAAGAGAAGGTGTCGAGCGCATCGAGGAACCGCCCGAGCCCGGCCACGACGCCGTAGCGGCGGCCGGGGGGAAGGTGGCGGGCGAAGACCTCGAAGACCGAGCGATGGTGGGCGACGCCCGACCGCAGAGCGGCCTTGACCATCGTGAGCTCGTAGTGGTCGGTGAGCAAAACGGTGGTGTGGGCCTTAATGGTCATTCTGACTATTAGATTACCACCCGTTCGACTGATGGCACGATAGGCACATGAGCTCGTTTCCCTCGTATCGCCCCCGCCGCCTGCGCCGCACACCCGCCCTGCGGCGGGCGTTCGCCGAGACGTCGTTGACCCCCGCCGACCTCGTCGCTCCCCTCTTCGTCAAGGAGGGAATCGGCGAGCCGATCCCTATTTCCTCGATGCCGGGGCACAGCCAGCACACGCTCGAGTCGCTGCTCAAAGAGGCGCGCGAGTTGGCGAGCCGGGGCGTGGCGGGGGTTCTGATCTTCGGCGTGCCGGCTCATAAGGATCCGGCCGGCAGTGAGTCCTACAACGACGACGGCATCGTGCAGCAGGGGCTACGCGCTTTGAAAGACGAGGTGGGCGACGACCTCGTGGTGATCGCCGATCTCTGTCTGTGTGAGTACACGGACCACGGGCACTGTGGGCTGATCGATGGAGAGACAATCGACAACGATTCGACCCTCGACACTTACGCCCGTATCGCGGTGTCGCAAGCGCGCGCGGGAGCGGACGTGGTTGCCCCCTCCGGAATGATGGACGGTCAGGTCGGAGCAGTCAGGGCCGCGCTCGACGCCGCGGAGCTCGGCGGTACCGCGATTCTGTCCTACGCGGTCAAGTACGCGTCGAGCCTGTATGGACCGTTTAGAGAAGCTGCTGAGGGAGCCCCGAGGTTCGGCGATCGCCGTTCTCACCAGCAGGATCACGCGAACGCGATCGAGGGGCTGCGCGAGGCGGCTCTCGATGTGGCAGAGGGCGCCGACGCCTTGCTGGTAAAGCCGGCGATCGGGTACCTCGACGTTCTTAGAGCCGTGAAGGACCGATTCGGGTACCCCACTGCCGCTTACAGCGTCTCGGGCGAGTACGCGATGTTGGTGGCGGCGGCCGAGAGAGGGTGGATCGACGAGCGCGCGGCCACCCTCGAACTGTTGACCTCGATCAAACGCGCCGGTGCGGATCTGGTCGTCACTTATCACGCCAAGAAGGCGGCCGAGTGGCTTCAATGAACGAGAAGCTCCTCGCCGAGGCGAAGTCGTTGATGCCCGGCGGAGTCTCCTCGCCCGTGCGCGCGTTCGACGCGGTGAGAGCGAACCCCTTCTTCGCCGCGCGCGCAGAGGGGGCCACGATCACCGACGCCGACGGAAACACGTACATCGACTTCGTGCAGAGCTGGGGCGCGCTGCTGTTCGGTCACGCGCATCCGCAGATCGTGCAAGCAGTTCAGGAAGCGGCCGGTAGGGGGACGTCGTTCGGGACGCCGAGCGAGGTCGAGGTCGAGCTGGCGCGACTCGTCGTCGAGCTCGTTCCGAACATCGAGCGTGTGCGTTTTGTGTCGTCCGGCACCGAGGCGGGCATGACGGCGGTGCGCTTGGCGCGCGGCGCGACCGGGCGCTCGGTGATCGTCAAGTTTGCGGGCTGCTACCACGGTCACAGCGACGCGCTGTTGGTAGAGGCGGGCTCAGGGGTGGCGACTCTCGGCATCCCCGGCACTCCCGGCGTCACGGGGGGTGCGGTGAGCGACACGATCGTTGTCCCGTACAACGATCTCGACGCGGTGCGAGCTGCGGCAGATCGGGCGGGGAACGACTTCGCCGCGATCCTGGTCGAGCCCGTCGCCGCAAACATGGGCCTCGTTCTCCCCGCCGACGGTTTTCTCGAAGGCTTGCGATCGATCGCCGACGACACGGGTGCGCTTCTAGTCTTCGACGAAGTCATTACCGGGTTCCGGCTCGGCTCTGGCGGCGCGCAGGATCGATTTAGTGTGCCGGCCGACCTCGTGCTCTTGGGAAAGGTGTTAGGAGGGGGTTTGCCGGCGGCGGCCGTCGTCGGTTCCGCGTCGCTCCTCGATCAGCTCGCTCCGACAGGACCCGTCTATCAGGCAGGAACGTTGTCGGGGAATCCTCTGGCCATGGCCGCGGGCATCGCCACGCTGTCGATGATCAGGTCGGATCCGGCGCTCTACGAGCGACTCCAGGAGCGGGCGCGCGATCTGGTGCGCGTGCTGGTCGACGCCTCGGATCACGCGGAGGTTCCGATGGTTGCCGCTGCGATCGGCGGCCTCGCCGGCTTCTTTTTCTCAGAGGAAGAGGTGAACGATTACGAGGGGGCCCGGGCAACAAACGCCGAGACGTACGCGCACTTTTGGCGGGGGATGTTCGACCGGGGTGTCTATCTGCCCCCGTCGCGCTTCGAGGCCCTGTTCGTCTCCACGGCCCACACGGAACAGCACCTCGAGCGAGTTGCGGCCGCGGCCCGGGCCGTGCTCACGGGGGCCGAGTGAGCATCAGATCGCGCATAGCGCGATTCATTGCGCACTGGACGAATTCGCCGGGTCAGTCTTCGCGGCCGATGGCCAGCCACATGGCGATGCAGAACACGATGAGCATGATGGTGAATGCTATGAATGCCACCCCGCCGTCGACCCCGGCGTCGATACCGCCGGTGCACGCGGGCAGCGAGGCTGCGCCCGCGAGCGCCGCGACCAGCCGCTTCTGGCTCATGCGCCCCCTCTTTCTCCTCCGAGCGGATTGCCCTTCGGGCTCCCCGCTCTCCGTCGGGGGAACCCCGGCGGCCCAGCCCGCCTCACTGGTTCCCCCGAACCCCCCCCTCTTTCTCCTCCGAGCGGGTTGCCATTCGGGCTCCCCGCTCTCCGTCGGGGGAACCC
>JBOGXA010000042.1:0-4333 GCA_050694175.1 Actinomycetota bacterium | reverse complement strand
GCGTGGATACGCGATCTCGGGATCGGTGAGCACGTTGACCAGGTAGGGCTCGCCCGAGTCGAGCGCTCGCCGCAACGCCGCTCCGAGATCCTCGGGATCCGTCACCGTCTCGCCGCGGCCCCCGAAGACCTCCATCGCTTTGTCGTAGGACACCTCGGGCTGGAGCTCGGCGGCGACGTCGTATCCATACAGCCCTCTCATGGGGTGCTTCTCGAGACCCCAGATCCCGTTGTTGCCGACGACGACCGTGACCGGCAGGTCGTGTCGAACGAACGATTCCAGATCCATACCGGAGAATCCCAGCGCGCCGTCGCCGAACAGCACGACGACCTGGCGATCGGGATGAGCCAGGCGACCGGCGAGCGCATAGCCGGGACCGATCCCCAAGCACCCGTAGGGGCCGGGATCGAGCCAGCACCCCGGGGTGTACGACGGGATCTCTCGGCCGGCGTACGAGACGAAGTCTCCTCCGTCGCCGATCACGATCGCGTCCCTATCGAGCAGCGGGACCAACTCTCCGTAGACGCGCATCGGATGGATCGGTCGCTGGGCAGAGGAAAGCTCGGGCTGCGCGGACTCTCTCTTCTCGTCCTCGGCCGCGCGCAGCGCGGCGACCCACTCCTTGGTCTCGGGCGTCTTGGAGATGGCATCGGTCATAGCCTCCAAGGTTGCGGCGATGGATGCCGAGGACGACGCGGCGAGCTCGAGGTGCTCCGCTACCTCGTGGTCGACGTGCACGACCTTGGCGTCGGTGGCGAAGTTCTCTCCGAACCCCAGGCGGAAATCGATCGGCGTCCCCGCAACCACGACGAGGTCGGCCTCCCTCATCGCCTTGGAGCGGCTGCGCGCAAACGCGAGCTCGTGGTCGGCGGGGATGCAGCCCCGGCCCTGCCCGTTGGTGAAACACGGGATGCCTGCCGTCTCCACCAGGTTCAATAGCGCGTCCTCGGCGCGATCGAGCCACACGTTCGACCCGGCGATCACGATCGGGCGCCCGGAGCTCTCCACCAATGCGGCCATCGACGCGACCGTCTCGTCGTCCGGACCTACCGGGTTGTCACCCGGCACCTCGGGGATCTCGAAGTCCGTCGCATTGAACAGCACGTCGAGGGGGAAATCGAGGAACCTGGGGCCCCGAGGGGCCGTCATCGCTTCCGCCGCGGCGCGTATCACCTCTGTCGGGATCGCCGCGGTGTCGAAAACGGTATGTGCGGGCGCCAGAGGGTCGACGAACGGCACGTGGTCTATCTCCTGGAGCGACCCTTTGCCCCAGCGGAACGCCGGCGCGCGGCCGGCGAGCATCAGCACCGGGGCTCCGTTGAAGCGGGCCTGCGCGAGGGGGCTGATCGCGTTCGTCACCCCCGGTCCGGCGGTCACCGCGACGACGCCGATGGAACGCGTGAGCCGCGCCCAACCCTCGGCCGCGAACGCGGCGGTCTGCTCGTGACGAGTGTCGACGATGCGAATGTCGTCTTGGTGACAGCCGTCGAGGATCGGGAAGATATGGCCCCCGGTCAGCGCGAACAGGTTCTCGACTCCTAGTGCCTTGAGCGATCTGGAGATGGCGACGCCGCCATGCCCCTGCTCGGCCATCCGCTCAGCTACCGCGGCCGCTCGTCTGACCCGAGCTGCGCCGCTCGACCCCATCGTCGTCCAGATCCTCGACGGCGGGATCGGCCATACGATCGTCCGACTCCTCGAGAATGCGACGCGCGACTCGGCGCGCGGACTCCATGTCCTCTGCGGCGCGATACCCGTCTCTTAGTAGCTTCGCGGCGAGCTTCTCGACCCGTTCGTCGTCCACAGTAGAAACTCTATCGAACGGCCGGGTCTCGATCGGGATTGCGGGCGAACTAGTCGACGGACCAGGTGTCGCCGGAGAAGAGCAGCCGCCCGAGATCGCCCGGCCCCTGCGCCTCCGCCGCGCGTCTGAGCTGAGTCTCCATCGCGTCCCCATACATCGGGCGCTCGACCTGGCGGAAGATCCCGAGCGGCGTCGGCTCGTGCGGGCTCTCCGCGAGCCGCGACAGCGCGAACGCCAGGCTTGGGTCGTCGCGGTGAGCGTCGTGGACCAAGATCTTGTCCTCACCGACCTCCGCGACATCGACGATCTCGAGTTGCCCGTCGCCGCGCATCACCACGCCCTTGTCATCGTCGTCTCCGAAGCGGACCGGCTTGCCGTGTTCGAGGTAGATGCGATTATGCGTCCCGCCCTCCTTGGAGCTAAGCCCCAAGAACGCGCCGTCGTTGAACACGTTGCAGTTCTGGTAGATCTCGATGAACGCGGCACCCTTGTGCGCGGCCGCAGCTCTGAGGACTTCGGGAAGATGCTTGCGCGCCACGTCCATCGTGCGCGCCACGAACGTCGCTTCCGAACCGATTGCGATGGATACGGGGTTGAACGGTCGTTCGAGGGAGCCGAACGGCGTCGACTTCGTCACCTTGCCCTGCTCCGACGTCGGCGAGTACTGGCCCTTGGTCAAGCCATAGATCTGGTTGTTGAACATCAGCAGCTTGAGGTTGACGTTGCGCCTGAGCGCGTGGATCAGGTGATTGCCGCCGATCGAGAGGGCGTCCCCGTCGCCCATCACGACCCACACGTGGAGGTCGGGGCGCGACGTGGCCAGACCCGTGGCGATCGTAGGGGCACGTCCGTGGATACCGTGCACACCGAAAGTGTTCATGTAGTAGGGGAAGCGCGACGCGCATCCGATACCGGAGACGAAGACGATCTTCTCGGGCGGGATGCCGAACTCCGGCATCACCCCCTGCATGGCGGCGAGGATCGCGTAGTCCCCACATCCGGGACACCACCTGACGTCCTGGTCGGATACGAAGTCTTTGCGCGTGAGTGTGCCGACCCCGCCCGTAGCCTCGGTTATGCCTCGGCCCTGCCCCTCGGATGGCTTGCCGTTTGCTCGTTTAGACATGCTTAAGGATCTCTTCCTCTAGCTCGCCGGCCTTTAACGGCAGGCCGCGCACCCTGTTGATGGAGATCGCGTCTATGAGGAAATCGGCGCGGATCAGCTTCGAGAGCTGGCCCATGTTGACCTCCGGGATCACGACCTTCTCGAACCTCGAGAGCACCTCGGCGGTGTTCCGGGGGAATGGGTTGAGGTGCTTCAGGTGCGCGCGCGCCACCTTGACGCCGCGCGTCTTGAGCCGCCGGCAGGCGGCGCCGATCGCGCCGTACGTCGAGCCCCATCCCAGTACCAGGACCTTGGCGTCCTCGTCGCCGGACCACTCGAGGGGATCAATGTCCTCCTCGATCGCCTTTATCTTGGCCGCGCGCATGAGGGTCATCAGGTGGTGGTTCTCGGGGTCGTAGGAGATGTTCCCGGTGCCGTCGGCTTTCTCGAGGCCCCCGACGCGGTGCTCGAGTCCCGCCGTTCCGGGGATCGCCCACGGTCGCGTCAGCGTCACGTCGTCGCGCAGGTACGGCCAGAAATCCTCGCCGACGTTGGGGGTCGTGGTGAACGGAACCGAGATATCCGGCAGTTTTTCCACCGACGTGATGCGCCATGGCTCCGCGCCGTTCGCGAGGTGGGTATCGGACAGCAGGATCACCGGCGTCATGAACTTCAGCGCGATGCGCGCCGCCTCGATCGCGGCCCAGAAACACGACGGCGGGGAATAGGGGGCCACTATCGGGACGGGAGACTCCCCGTGTCTCCCGAACATCGCGTGCAAGAGATCCCCCTGCTCGGTCTTCGTCGGCATCCCCGTCGACGGTCCCGCGCGCTGGATGTCCACGACGATGAGCGGTAGCTCGAGCACGACCCCGAGACCGATCGTCTCTGACTTGAGGTCGAGGCCCGGACCTGATGTCGCTGTGACCCCGAGGTGGCCCCCGAACGCCGCACCGAGCGCCATGCCGCAAGCGGAGATCTCGTCCTCGGCCTGGACCGTCCTCACCCCGAAGTTCTTGTGCCGCGATAGCTCGTGGAGCACGTCGGAGGCGGGCGTTATCGGATAGCTGCCCAGGAACAGCGGCAGCTTCGCCTGAACGCTGGCCGCGATAAGACCGTACGCGAGCGCCTGGTTACCCGTGATGCGCCGGTAGGTGCCGGGTGCAAGCGTCGCCGGCTTCACCTCGAACGCGGTGAGCTCGGCGGTCTCGCCGAACGCGTGCCCGGCCTTCAAGGCGGCGACGTTGGACTGCGCGATCGCGGGCTTCTTGGCGAACTTGCGTTCCAGCCAATCGATAGTCGGGGTGAGCTCCCGCCCGTACATCCACGAGACCAACCCGAGGGCGAACATGTTCTTGCACCGCTCGGCCTCCTTCTTGCCGAGGCCCCCGATGTCCGCGACCGCTCGCCGCGTCACCGTTGTC
>JBOGXA010000041.1:0-5364 GCA_050694175.1 Actinomycetota bacterium | reverse complement strand
CAGCCCCAAGCGCCTCACCTTGATCGTCTCGAAGGGGACTCTCGACCAGGCCTATCCTCCTCTCGTCATGGCCACGACCGCCGCGAGCATGGGTTGGGAGGTGGGAATCTTCTTCACCTTCTACGGGCTCGACATCGTGCACAAGGACCGCATGCTCAAGCTCTCCGTGAGTCCCGTCGGCAATCCCGCCATGCCCCCTCCGCTCAAGTCGGTGCCGGTTCACGTGCCGACTCTCGTCGGTGCCTTGCCGGGCATGAAGTCTGCCGCGACCAAGATGATGAGGGGGTGGCTCTCCAAGGCCAATCTCGCTTCGATCCCGGAGCTTCTCGACATAGCTCGCGAGCTCGGTGTCCGGATGTTCGCGTGCAACACGACGCTGGGGGTAATGGAGGTAAGCAAGGCCGACCTCATCGAAGGCGTCGAGCTCGCCGGCGCTCCCGCCTTCCTCGACTTCGCGGGCGAATCAGAGGTTCAACTCTTCATCTAGGGGGTTGTCGTGTACTTCAGACAGTTGCTTCACGAGGATCGCTCCTGCGCCTCCTATCTCGTCGGTTGCCCGACATTGGGAGTGTGCGCGGCCATAGATCCCCAGGGCGATCCGCTCGCTTACGTCACCGCCGCTGAGGACAATGCCATGACCATCAGCCACGTGATCGAGACGCACGTGCATGCGGATCACCGGTCGGGCGCTCGTCGACTGGCCGACATCACGGGAGCCACTCTCTATTTGGGTGCCGGCGCAGATGTAACGTTCGATTTCGTTCCGCTGCACGCGGGCGACACTCTCGAGATCGGAAACCGCCGGGCCGCGGTGATCCCCCTTCCCGGTCACACCCCCGAGCACCTCGGCCTGCTGGTCGATGACTGGTTCGTCCTTACCGGCGACACCCTCTTCGTCGGCGATGTGGGGAGAGTGGATCTCGCCATGACCGAGGTTGATGACTCCGACTTGCGTGCGCGCGCAAAGCAGCTCCACCAGTCACTGCAGAGGTTGCTCTCCCTAAGGGACGATATCGAGGTCTACCCGGGCCACTACGCGGGCTCGACTTGTGGACGAGGGATGGATGGAAAGACGATCTCGACGATCGGTCGGGAGCGCAGATCGAACCCCGCGCTGAAGCTCGGCTTGGATGAGTTCATAGACTTCCAGCTCTCGAGCCTCCCACCGCCACCCCAGAATTTCCACGAGATCAAGCGCGCGAACGTCGGGGCCGGTCGCTAGGGCCCTCGACACACCGAGCGCCGAAGCGAGGCAGCTCACGAAGCGGTAGCGCTCCGGTTAACTTGTTTCCGCCCCATTCCCGATAAGAGTCTGGGCAGCGCGTCACTCGATCACGAGGCAAGCATGGCGGAAACGAAGCGAGCGAAGCTTCACGAGCAGGACCAGAGCCGTCCGGCTCTGCTTGGTCGCGCAGTGCGCATCGTCTGGTTCATCGCTCGACTCATCGCTGCGCTTTATCTCTTCATTGGTGCTCTTCAGATCCTGAAGATCGGGGCGGGAGGTCTGGCCGCCGTCGATCAAAGCGGATTCCTCGTCCGAAACGCAGCGTCGACCTTTGGGCTGGGATGGATCGGCGCGATGCTGACCCTGTCGGGGTCGACGATGGCAACCACCGGTCTCACGCTTCGAGCAACGGGCGCCATCAGCGAGATCCAAGGTTTCACCATGGTTACCGGAGCCCGTCTGGGGGCGGCCTTCGTGGTGCTCTTGGTGGCGGTCATATATGCGCTGCGCAACCCGCTGCCCGGCCGTAAGAAGACGGTCTCGGTTGCCGTGCTGGCGCTGGCCATCACCGCCGTGATCTACGTGCCCGGTGCAGTCATTGGATTCTTTCTCTTGGAGCGCGAGTCCTTTGGCCGCGTCCATCTCGTTGCGCCGCCTGAATTCGGAGGGTTCATAGACGCGCTCTACCATTGGGTTCTAACCCGCATCGAGTCGGGGCCTCCGCTGCTGTTGTTCTTGGGTGGAGTCCTGCTGCTGGTCTTCGCTTTCAGATCAGTCGACGCCCTCGTCCCGGAGATAGATGAGACCCGCTTCGAGGGATCGTCGGTTAGCCGGAGGCCATCGTCTTCTCGAAGAGACGATCGGCAAGCTGCGTCAAGCCGTTGCCATCGGAGATGTTGTCGAGCCAGCGCTCGGGGATATTCGAGGCGCCGTTGAGCGCGCCCATGACGGCGCCCGCCACGGCACCGTTCGTGTCGGTGTCCCCTCCTTCGTTGATAACGTCGACGACGATCTGCTCGAAGCCACCAACCTGCGTCGTGCACCACAACCCCACCTGCATCGCCTTGAGCGTGTAACCCATGTCCACCGGGTTGTCCAGTTCGAGCGCCTTCAGCGAGGCTCCCTCCACGGTGCGAATCGCCTCGCCGACCTGTTCGGTCGAGTCGGCCAGCCATCCCTCACCACCGAGGCCGTCCACGGCGTCCGCAAGTTGGTCCACCGGCACCGGTCGGCCGCTCAGACAGGTCGCAAGGGCCACCGCGGTTGCCGCCGTGCTCCACTCGCAGCGAGCGTCGTAGTGCGTGACCAGCGCGCTGGTCCTGGCCGTCCGGACCAAATCGACTCCCGACCTCGGGTAGCGGAGGGCCACGGGGGGACATCGCATCACCGCGCCGTTGCCCGCGTTGCTCATCGGGTTTCGCTCCCAGGCCAGACGGGCCGCTTCGTGCGACTCCCGTCCCCGATCGAGCTCGTCCATCACGGATTGAGTGAGGACGCCGATGCCGCGCCCGCTGTCGCGCGCCCACGTCGCAAGGCGTGCGGCGAACACCTCCGGATCCAACTCATCAGACTCGACCAGAACCTGCGCCAGGATCGCAGCCTGAGCGACGTCGTCGTCCCAGGGCCGGTCGCGCTCGCCCGCGTCGATCTCGGTTACTCCCCCTCGGAAGCGACGGCGGATCGCATGCGCGGACTGTCCCTCGACCGGCACTCCGAGTGCGTTCCCCACGGCCAGTCCGAGGAGTACCCCTCGGAACCTGTCCGGCAGGGTTTCTCGGTCGTCGTCGGGACGAGCCGCGCGGACGATGTCCTCGAGTGCTTTCGTCTCCATCACAATGGTCGGGTCGAGCGTCCTGCGAGCATGGGGAGAACATACCCTCACTCGTTCTAGAACAGGATCTGGATCGCTCCCCGCGAGAACATGACCAGGCCGAACAAGCCGAGGATGGTCAGCAGCACGCGCCCCAGTGTGTCGACCGGCGGTGCGTTCCACGCATCCCGTAAACCCTCGGAGCGAGCCATGATCAAACCGAGCGCAACGAGCACCGCCAGCACCAGCGCGACCGGTCCCCCCAGCGCCAGCGGCAGGAGCCCCGCACCCACAACCACCACGGTCCAGAGCCTGGAGCGTTCCGCGGTGAATAAGGGCTCGAGGCGTGCCTGAAGAGGCACGACGAGCAATCCAAAGAGGATCGGCAGCGACGCGAACAGCGCGATGCCCAGCCACGCCGGCTCCAGGATGATGAAGTCGACGTTGTCGGGATGGACGAGAGGCCGGCCCGACAAAGCCAGGAGCAACAGTCCGAAGACGACCCCGGTGGCGCGCCGGGGGAGCCAGCGCCTCACGGCGATGTACGCGAGGCCCCCTCCCAGGCCGAGCGCGGTGCCGGCCAGCAGCAGAAACAGCGTGCCGCCCGCGCTGATGTCCCCCACGGTGGCGCCGGCTTCCGTGGTCGCTCCCCCGGCGTCCGGGCTGGTCAGAGCCAGGATGCGCATCGCGGCCCGGGAGCCGATGCCGCCGGCGATGAAGCCGGCGATCGCCCCCGCCACGATGCCCGAGGCCAGCACCCCGAGCGGGCGCGCTATGGGGATTGAGGTGCTGCCGGGCGGGGCCTGGGCGACGGTAGACATGCTCGGTAATGATGCGCTCCCGCCCCAAGCAGGGCAAGGTATGTGGATGGCCGGTGAGCGCATTTATCTCGACCGCTCGATCTCGGCGGGCGCCCGCGGCGGAATCCGCCCCGACCCTCCTCCTCGGGGGGATAATGCCGCCATGAACCCTACACAAGGTGTCATCTCAGAGGCTTTTGATCTCTACAAGAAGCACTTCGCGCATCTGTTCGTCACGGCCTTGGTCGTTTACCTGGCGATCGCGATCCTGAGTGTGCTCCTGGTCGCGATCGGCGGTCTCGTGGGCGCGCTGCTGTCGGCCATCCTCTCGGTCGCGGCCGTGTTCATCGTTCAGGCCGCACTGGTCGAGGCGGTGGCGGACATCCGTGACGGACGCGCCGACCTTTCGGTCGGAGACACGCTCAAACGCGGCGCTTCCCGCATCGGGTCGGTTGCCGGAGCGTCGATCCTCGCCGGCATCGCCATCGCCATCGGCCTCCTGCTGCTGATCGTGCCCGGACTTGTGCTCATTACGTGGTGGGCCGTGATCGTCCCCGCAATCGTGCTCGAACGTGTGGGCGCGATGGACTCGTTCGGTCGCAGCCGGAACCTCGTGCGGGGACACGACTTCCAGGTATTCGGCGTGATCGTGCTGCAGTTCCTGATCTTCCTCGCCTTCAGCATCGTGTTGGGGGCCATCCTGATCGCGCTGCCCGAGGAGATACGTTCCTTCGTTTCGAACGTCGTGAGTGGGTCGCTGACGGGTCCCTTCGCCGCACTGGTGACCACGCTTCTGTTCTTCAGGCTGAAGGCGGCGAAGGAGGGGGCCGGACCCGATACGGCCACGCCTCCGCCCGCCGTTCCGTAGCCGGTGTAGGCGAGCGTCGGATGCCCGAGTTCAGCGTCAATCCGCACAGGTTCGATCCCTACAAACGGTTCAAGTTTCGGGTGAAGTGGGACGGCCGATACGTTGCCGGCATTAGTCGGATAAGCGGCCTGCGGCGCACGACGGACGTCGTCGAGGAGCGTGACGGCGCGGATCCCAACTACGCGCGCCGGTCGCCCGGTCTCACGCGCTTCGATCCCCTGGTGCTGGAGCGCGGCGTCACCCATGAAACCGAATTCGAACAGTGGGCGAAGCAGGTCCTAACCCACGGAGCGGGGCTGGGGAACGAGGTGTCGCTCAAGAACTTCCGCAAGGACGTCGGGATCGAGCTCCTCAACGAAGCGGGCCAGGTCGTGCTCGCCTACAGGGTCTACCGATGCTGGGTGTCGGAGTACCAAGCGCTGTCGAATCTAGACGCCAACGGAAGCGCGCTCGCGATCGAATCGATCAAGCTCGAGAACGAGGGCTGGGAACGCGACTTGGAGGTCAACGAACCGGTAGAGCCCTCCTTCTAGCCCGAAGTTCCCCCCACCAGGGAACGTGAATCCGGGGCTTGACCAGGGATAACGCTTCAACGAGGGCGTCCGCTCACTGTCAACTCCGGCGGGGCCGTCAGGCCTTCTCAAACCCCAAACGGTGCGAG
>JBOGXA010000040.1:0-5748 GCA_050694175.1 Actinomycetota bacterium | reverse complement strand
GCCTGGAGGAGCTTCGCAAGGGGGTGGTCGCCACGACGCCCAGTTAGGCTTGACCCACCGTCACCGAGCCGCCCTCAACTGGTGAATTTCGGTGAGCAACACTGGTGAATTTCGATGAGCGCCGGCAGGATTGCTCGACGGGCTCGAGGAGCTGATGCGCAAGGTCGGGAGCCGCTCGATCTGCGCGACAACCGGGGCGCGCCCGACGAACTCGGCCTCTCGTTCACCGGAAAGCTGACGCGGGCCCAGGAGGAGCCCGTCGACTCGCTTCTCGAGCACGACCTTGGAGTGCTCGTGGCTCCGCCCGGCGTCGGCAAGACGGTCATGGCCTGTTCGGTGATCGCGCAGCGAAGCGTTCCCACGATTGTGCTCGTTCACCGCAAGCCGCTGCTCGATCAGTGGCGCACCCAGACCACCGAGCTCCTGGACATCCCAGACTCCGCCATCGGCCAGATCGGCGGCGGACGCAACAAGCCCACCAGGATCGTCGATCTCGGCATGATCCAGAGCCTCGCGCGCGCCGAGAATCTCGAAGAGCTATTCGGCAATTATGGCTTGGTCGTGGTCGATGAGTGCCACCACCTCCCGGCGGTTTCCTTCGAGGCTGTGGTGAGGCAGGCTCCCGGTCGTTACTTTCTCGGGCTGACGGCAACTCCCTATCGGCGCGACGGTCTTGAGGGCCTCATCCACATGCAGTGCGGGCCTATCCGCCATCGCTTCGACACCTCTGGCGATCCTGCCGAAGGGCTCTCCCGCGAACTTGTGGTGCGCGAAACGGACTTCAGCTACGAGACCGACGATGACACATCCATCCAGGAGGTCTTCGCTGCTCTCACGGTCGACGAGGCACGTAACAAGCTGATCTGCGAGGACGTGCTCGCCGCCCTCGGTCGAGGTCGTCGGTGTTTGATCCTGAGCCAGCGGCGAGGGCACTGCCGGGCCCTTGCCGAGCTCTTGCGCGCTGGGGGCAAGGCCCCCTTCGTTCTGGACGGCGGGCTCGGGAAGAAGACTCGTGCCGAGATGCTTCTCAGCATCGGCGCGGCATCGCCGGATGACGAGCTGTGTGTGATCTCTACCGGTCAGTATCTCGGTGAGGGGTTCGATTGTCCTCCGCTCGACACGCTGTTCCTGGCGTTCCCCGTGTCCTTCAAAGGCAGAATCGTTCAGTACGCGGGCCGACTCCTCAGGACTCACGAGGGAAAAACCAGGGTCGCCGTCTACGACTATGCGGATCCCGCGGTTCCCGTACTCAAGAAGATGCACACCAAGAGGCTCAGGGCTTATAAGAGCCTTGGCTTCCCCGAGATCAACCGACCCGGCTACGTTCGCCACGTTCTCGTGACCGGGTCCCACTCCCCTGAAGCAATTTCGCGACTGAGAATCGGGTCAGCGAAGTCGGCGACGGCTGCGATCGCCTCCGCGTAGGCGGCAGGCAACTCGTCATCGAGCCCGCTGCGCGTCACGAACCGCTCCCAGTCACGTTGCCTCTCGGACGCCAAGACGATGAGGACCGATCGAAGGGGACGCAGGTCGGACTGCCGATGTGCTCCGGTAGCTCGGACGGCCGCAGCCAGCCGTACTACATCAACCGCGTGACGCCTCGTGAGAATCACGACATCGGCAAAGTCGCGTTCCCTCGTGGTCGCGTCACCTCGATCAACCATCGTGACGATCTTTTCCGCCAGCACCGTTTCGAGCGGATAACCGACAACCTCGAACGACTCGCCCAGAAGCGCCGGATACTCCACCTCCACGGGCGCGGGAGTCACAGGATCGCCGACATTTATATCGACACGCAGGGGACGCCGTGCCTTTGCGATGGTAGCCGGGACGGTGACCCGGACGCCCGTGTACAGGTCGGTATCGCGAATCACCCGGGCGCGCAGGGCGTCGGGCTCGAAGACGACACCGTCGTCGACTTCGATGGCCAAGACATCGCGCACGAGCGCCACGATCACATCCACGTCGTTCGCCACCATTCGAGCGAGGAGGTCGACATCGGCAGTCGGACGTCGCTCATCAAAGGCTGCGAGGAGCATGCCGCCCTTCAGTAAGAGACGATCGCGATGCTCCGATTGCGAGAGCCGAAACAGGAACCTTTCGAGGATGTAGAGGACGAGCAACTCGTCAGTCGGCCGGCCCTCCTGCCGGGCCCTGGCCTGCAGGTCGAGGTATGCCCGGCCACCTGTGGTGTCGCGGCTTGGGCGGCTCATTCCTGCAGCACCCGCATGACGCTTGTGATTGGCGTCCGGACACGGAGAACGCGAGCGAACTCGACCAAGCGGGCGGGCTTTGGCCGGTCGCGCAGATACCGGCGGAGGGCATCGTGAGCCATGTCATCGCCGAGAAGGTGGCGGAGCCGAAATGCATCCACAACCGTCCGCTCGCGATCAGTGATCCAGTACCGCCCGCCGAACTCCGGACGTATCACAGCGCGGCCCAGGTCGAACGTTTCGGCCCGGAATACATGGACCCTGGTTGGCGGGTAATCGATCGTCGGCCGGTGCGAGCCTTCGGGAACCGCGAGGTGGACCTCGGCAGGGATCTCGTCGCTGAGATCCCAGTGGGCGAGAGCCGAGTTCAAGCAGATCATCCCGCCCGGCGCCCGGGCGCAGACAGCAACGAAGTCGATGTCGTCCATCCCGGCCACCTCGGCAAGCTGGAAGAGGCCCCTCGACAATTCGAGGATCTCGCCCCCGTCCCGGAGGTTGTAGAGATCTCGCCACGAGACGCCGGCCGCGATGGCATCCCTCGACCGGAAGACAGGGCCGAGGCCTCGGAGTCGGTCAAGTGCGGCAACTGTAGGCATGTATGAAATCCTACAGACATACGGTCGCCCTCAGGAGGATTTCATACGGTCGAGTCTCCGAGTTGAGCCTCTGCCCCCACGGTCGTGCCTGACCGCTGCAACCCGCTGGAAGCCGATCGAGAGGGAGGGTGTCATGGCTCGATCCAAAACGAAACCGATCAGAGTGCTGCCCGGCAAGGTCGTCCCCATGTCGGAGGAGGACTTCGAGGAGGTCACCGATCTCTTGGCCGAAATCATCTTGGAAAGACTCAACCGGGCCAGGAGGGCGCGGCCGATAGATCTTCCGGAAGAGGAAGACGACGAGGTACAGCACTGAAGCTCGAATGGTTCGCATGAGCACTTGGGCGGCCCAGCTTCCCTTAATGCGAACCACAACATGTAGGGATCAGACATAGCCGAGAACCCAAGATGCTGAGCGCACAGTTCGCATTATGGGCGGTTCGTGGGGGCGGCTGGACTCGAACCAGCGGCCGATCGATTATGAGTCGATTGCTCTGACCAACTGAGCTACGCCCCCGGCGACCCTTCCATTCTCACCGAAGGTGGAACCCAATAGTCAACCGAACCTGGGTCAATCCCTATGGCGGTCGAGCTTGCAGCGACTAGGGCTGGCGCAGACTTCCAGCCCCTCCCTTCAACCACCACAGGCCCACAACGAGGCCGAACATCACGTGCTCGATCGTGAACGTCCCCCAGCCAACCATTTTGGGCATGTCAGAGATCGGATCGCCTCCGCCGAACAGCGAGGCTGCGACCGGTAGGCCCGCGAAGCTACTGAAAGCCAACACCAACGGCCCGAACACTGCTCCAGCCACAACTGCAGCACCACCGCTCAGTCGCAGCGCACGTGCAGCGAGTGCAAAGACGACTCCGTAGACCAGCCCCGTGGCGAGGTGAACCGCCATCCCGAGTACGGCCGGCCCGAACGTGAAGTAGAAGTTCTGGCCCTCCATGGCATGTTGCATCGACGTCATCATCGGCTTGGGGTCGATGAACGCCGACGCGATGTGATACAGCGGCGTGAAGAACCCGCTGCCGATATACGTAGCTCCCGCGATCATTGCGTACATGGCCATCACGATCGCTGCGACTACTCCTCCGACGGCCCCCACCTTGAGCGCGTTTCCGACATCTACCCTGCCCGCCGCGAAGTCTTTGTCGGCTGTCGCAACAGCCATAACCGCCACCTCCTCTGTCGAGTGCCTCTACTGGATGAGACGCGCTCGGCGTAATCGTGATTGCAGTGACGCCGACGATCGACGCGATGCAGCCGCTGTCGCGCTCATCCCGTCTTTTGCCTCGATCGTTAGATCTCCGTGAATCGACTCTTCAACCAAGGATTGTCAGAAGACAGACACTCAGTTCGGTTAGATATCTTTCGGGCAGTGAGTCGGTCGCAAGAGCGTCCGGCTAGAACGTGCCTATGTCACCTATCAGAGGTTGTAGTGACGCTTGATCCTCAGATAGGGAGCCCAGGACTCCTCGAGCTCGACTCCGAGGCCGTCCACTACTCGGTTGACGTAGTTGAAATAAGAGACGACCTGATTCGCGTCGACTACCCCCCGATCGTCGAATCCCGCGTCGCGCAAGGCCTCGACGTCTGACGCGGTCATCTCCGACGGCGTGATCGTCAATTTGAGCGCGTACCGACACAGCGAAGCCATCCGAGGATCGAGCTCGTCAAACCGCCCCTCCGCGACTGCGTCCTGCAGAGATGGATCACCCGACTCTCGACCGAGAGCCTCTCCGTGCTGGACCACTCAGTAGTGGCAGTCGTTCGCGGCCGAGACGATCACCGCAATCGCCTCGCGCTCGGCACGGGTTAGCGGGGATTCCCCGAACATGATCGTGCGATAGAGCCCGAGGTGCGCATCCAGCGCGGCCTCGTTCAGGGAGTGCGACGCCAGCACCCCGGGAAGTGAGCTCCCCCGCGGTCCCAACTGAACCCACATCGCGACGCTCCTCCTGTCCCCGCGTAGACACGCCGATCGGCGGCCGGCTATGCGTCAGTATTGAGGACCTCGTATAGCTGGTCTAGCGACGGCGAGCCCTCGAACCCCGACTCCGTTCTATACACGCGGCACGACAATCCGACCGGAGCGGAGTCGTCGGCAAAAGGATCCCTGCCGTCGATCAGGACGGTCGGCGAGCCCCGGAATCCCAGCCTCTCAGCTTCCTCGGCCGTCTCGACCCTCTCGAGTTTCACGCTCGGGCGCTCCTCTACGGGGATCGCCTCGAGGGTTTGGGTCACACGCTGGCGAGCAACCTGCCAGTTGGGACACCCATCGAAGTAGCGGATCGTGATCTCCATACCCACATCCAACCTTGAAAGCACCGCGCCAGTTTCCGAAATGTGCTGCCGCTGACACTCCAAAGATTGTCTCTTCTCCGACAGTTGCGGAAGCTCTCGCTCCCGGATCGGGTCCGACTGTATGAGAGACCCGAGGAGGAGCTGTAGCCATGCAGCTCAGGGCCGTGTCGGAGACAGACTTTCTCGACGAAGTCCTTAAGAGTCCATCCCCGGTGGTCGTGGACTTCTACGCCGAATGGTGCGGTCCATGCCGACAGGTGTCGGCGGCCCTCCAGCTGCTCGCCCATGAGTGGGACGGAAAGATCACCTTCGTCAAGGCCGACGTTGACGAGAACCCGATGCCGGCCCGCGCCTACCGCATCCTGTCTATCCCCGCCGTGCTCCTGTTCGAGAACGGAGAGGTGTCGGCGTGGAGCATCGGCGCGAAGCCGGGGTACGTGATCGAGAAGGAGCTCGGGTTGCGAAAAGTCGCGAAGAGGCTCGCTGCCGACGACCCCGTAGGCCCGAACAGAGACATCCACTGGCTCATTCCTTCGGGGTGCAGAGAGGACGGCCTCAACGACATCACCGGCGTGCTGCTGACCGCGCGCGCGTGGTGGAAGGGCCAGGCAGCGCGTCTGCGCGCCCA
>JBOGXA010000039.1:0-6673 GCA_050694175.1 Actinomycetota bacterium | reverse complement strand
GACCAAGGCGACCAGCGGCGCGCCCGTCACCGTCGTGATCGCCAGGAACGCGATCAGCCCGACGGCGATCGAACCGGCCCAGAACTGTCGCGGAGTGAGGGTGACGCCCGTGTGGGTACCAGAAACCCACAACAGGCCGCCACTGACCTGGAACCGTTATGCCTGGTCAGCGGGCTGACGGGACCATCCCACGTCAGCTCGGGGGCATCGAGTAACGACCAGCCGCGGGCGGGGGATCAGGGAAGGTGAGCCAGCCAGTTGTGGGAGCCGCTCCTCAACATCGGTCGGATCGAGGGGAAAGCTCACCTGCGCCGAACGCCGGTTCCGGGCGCGCGTCGGTCGTCGTTCGGTACGCGCCGGGGTGTTGTTCTGCGCGCCGACCTCACGCGTGGGCTGACGCCAGAGCCGTCTGATCTGGGACCTCCTAAGGACGAGCGATTACCGAGCGGTTCTCGCCCAGGTCCCGCTGGCCCTGACCGTCCGAGAACGGCACTTATGCGACTGCCGGCCGGACTGGGAGGCTAAAGGCACGCACAAGGGTACGCTCCTCCACGCTCATCGCAGAGGTTGGTTAGCGCGACGTGCCAGCCGCTTCAGGTGAGTCGGAGCTCTGCCGAGAGAACTCCAGTCCCCGAGCGGGGCCGCCGGACTACGACGACAGTTCAGCCCGGCGCGACCACCAGGCCTCGGCGGCGGTCATTGCGCTCTCGGCCTCGCGGATGTCGCCGCCCACGAGTCCCGCGGTGGCAGCCCAGTGCAGGGGTACAAGGGCCAGAGCCCCGGGGAGCCAACGGTGCTCGTCGCGAGTCAGCGGTTCCGGAGCCGTGCCTTCGTAGGCGTCGAGCAGTCGTCGCGGCTCGAGCAATGCGCCGCTCTGTGCGACGTCGTTCAGGCTGCCCGCGATGTCGTACAGCCGCTCCCTGACCCTCACAAAATCCAGGTCCAAGGTGGCCCATGAGCCGTCTGACAGTTCTCCCGCGTTGCCCAATTTGTAGTCCCCATGAATCGGAGTGCATGGCAGTTCGACCTCCTTCCGGAGCTTGGAGAGCTCGCCAGTCAGTTGGCGCATCCGACGCACGACCGGCTCGCTGCGGGGTCCGAGCCTGCGGCGTGTGAAGCCGACCGAGTAACGCAGTTGCCCGAGTGTTCTGTGGTCGTCGAGGGGTTCGGGCGGACTGGGCTCCCAGACTGCTTTGAGCGCAGTGTGAAGGCGTCCGAGCTCCTCGAATAGGCGGACGTAGGAGTCCTCGTCCGCCCGTGGCTGGACGTGATCGATGAACTCCTCAATCTCAGCCCAACGATCACCGACCCTCAGGAGGTCGCAGCCGGAAATCCGAATCGGCCGAGCGACGCGGACTTGCGTCCGCTGGAGCCGCTCCCGCAGGCGCCGCAGTCCCGCTACCCGGCCGCGGCGCACCCAGGGCCTATGAACCCGGAGGACAACCGGCGGCTCAGCGTCTATCCGCACGTTGAGGTTGAACCCACCGCCGATGTCTGCCCATCCGGCCCCGCGCGCGACGCGGTCGATCAGGGCCGAGACGGCCGGGTCATCTGGGCTGGCTCTAGGTCCGAACCAGCGCGGCAAGGGAGGGGGAGAGGTCGAAGCTTCGATTCCGGTCATGGCAATGGCCCACCAGCGCACCCGAGGAAGGGTCCGCCGGCGAATATGGCGCAATCTTGCCGCGAGGCTATGACGGCCGGCACCCCGCAGCCCTTTAAGCTCGCCTGATCACGATCGTGGAGACGAGTAACTGGTCGGTCGAGCCACTAGGCACTATTCGATAATGCCGGATCCCGGGCGGCCGTGCTCGCCGGCGAACCAGTCGGTATCGCTCCGGAGCAGGAGCGAACGGATTCGGCGTTCCGCGCCACACGGCGCGCACAGAACGCACGTACCGAACGACGGCTTATCGGTATGACCAAGCGATACGGAACGGCACGTCCGCGTACCTCTGTGCCACCGTCCGGTGACGACAGACTCGGGTGTGCCCAGCGCCTGCATGCACATGCGCGTGCCTGAGGGCCGCTGATGGCGCCCATGGAGGCGGCAGGTCCCTTCGCGCCTAGAGGCCGGTGTCACCCTTGAGCCGGACCAGGATCTGTAGGAGGCGATATGCCGGGTCGCTCGTTGCCTTCGAGTTGTGCTTCGCGTGCTCCACAAGTTCTCGCACGCGGTTTGTAAAGATCTCGTTGATCACGAAGCGCACGTCCAGGTCTTCATCGCTGTACTTGCTCTCCAGAGCTGCAAATTCGTCGGTCAGCTTCCCCTTGGGCACTACGGGACTCCAGATCTCGTAGCGCGGTCGCTCATCGGGAAACATCGTCTCGGCATAGCTGTGGGCCCGCTTGATCTTGGCAACGACCTTCTGCACCGTTGACTCGTAGCTGCCGTACTGCATGCCGAGGACATGCGTTGTGACTTCGGCGAAGATGACCTTCGCGTCGGTGCCGAGCTTGAGTCCTAAGACGTCGATCTCACCCTGCTCTTTCGACAGCTGTGTGTTGTGCACGACCAGGTCGCAACCCTCGATATACCGAAGGTACGCACCGACGAGGCTCTCACCAATCTCCTCGGCCATCCTGTGCAGTATCGCAGCGACACGAGTCCCGTGCATTGGTACGGTACGTCTTCCAGCGCCGCTCCGAAGTCAGGCGGACAGATTCGCGTCGGCTTACTTCTGCCGCCGTGGTTACGCGCACAGAACGCGCGCCCAGACTCGGTGCCGGAGCTAGCCGAGAGGCACACCGATCGGCACTTTCCGCGCGCCCTCGATCCCGCGAGCAAGGATGCCGGTACACACGTGCCGGCGGTCGCTGGGCGCTGAGTGTCGAGCTGACGCGGCGGCTGCAAGACTCGAACAATGCTGAGTATCGGAACGGTCGTCATGGGCGTTGGGGATCTACACCGAGCGGTGGCCTTCTGGGCGCAGGCGCTGAACTACGTTCCGAAACGCGAGATCAAGGTCGATGACGACTTTGCCATCCTCGTTCCGGCCGCAGGCCACGGGACCTACCTGGCCCTCGATCTCAGCGAGACACCCGCGCAGCAGTACCCCCGTGTCCATCTCGATCTCTACGCAGGCGATGCTGCCGACCAAGCTTCCGAGGTCGAGCGGCTTGTCTCTCTCGGTGCCACGCGCGTCGATTGGGACCGATACCCGGAGGACCCCGACTTCATCGTCCTCGCCGATCCCGAGGGAAACCGCTTCTGCGTCATCGATACCAGCCACAGCTGACACCACCGTCGCGAAGCAGGGCTCCCGCCTCGTCGGCGTCTCTGAAGTGCCGCTCCGGGACGCGCCATAACACGCACGCCGAACAGCGCATCTCGAGGAGTGGAGTTGCCCCGCTTCTGCGGGCACCTCGCGTGTCCCGCCGGCCGTGGATGCGAGCGCTGACGTGGAGGGGTCGAGACTCGGTGGGTTGGCTCCTTCATGATCCCGTGTGCGTCCCAAAAACCCACAACAGAACGGCGGACACTCTCGCGACGGTGCGTGGTGTCGTGGACGCAGAGAGTCTCGACAGTCTGGGTCTGCCAGACCAACGTTGCTGGGATCTACACCTAGCTCACGACGTTCGCACGAAGACCGTGTCACCGAACGCCGGTCCGACCACAAGCAGCAGCGAGCCGTCAGCGACCTCGGCCTCCGGCACCTGCAAACAGGCGTTGCCGGTGTAGCCGCCGCCGGGAAAGAGTTCCCCCGCGTTGCTTATCGGTTCGGGAATCACGGCGCTACAGAAGGCATTGGCGCCGTCCCAGACTCGGTTCTGCGACCCGATCATCTCAATGGAGACCGCAACGTCGGGGTAGCCGGGCTCGGTGCTGCTGTTCGTAATGGTGGCGTTGACGAGAACATATCGGAGCCCGGGGGGCGCCGGGTCGTTGAACTGATTCTGAGCCGCGATGCCGTCGGCGGCTTCGAAGTCCACACCGTTGATGACAACTTCCCATCCCTCACTGGTCTTGAGTGGCGTACCGACGGGTAACGGGTTCTCTCGCGTCCCTGCTTCGGAGCTGCGCGCCGTGGTGGTCGTCGTTCGAGGAGTAGCGGTCGGGACAGAAGTACCATCACTGGCCTCGTCCCTCGAGCCACTCTCGTCGTCACCCAGCTGCCGCCCGATGTCAGCGCTCGAACTGTCGTCGTCGCCGCCGAGCGCCATGCCGACTCCGGTCCCCAACAACAACGCCGCGCCACTCGCCGCCAAGAGCTGCCACGTTCGCCAACGACGGCCTCTCGACGGACCAGCAGGCGGTCCGGACGGCGACGGCGGTTCAGCCCTCCAATGCAGACTCGGTGGCGACGAGTCGGGAGCAGTCGGGTCAGAATGCTCACTCGTACTCATCAGCACCTTCTTCTGCTGGACTGTCCACGCACGTTGCGGTAGCCAAGCGAGTAAGGGCCTCGTCGAGAGGTCGAGGATACGCCATCAAATCGACTAACAAGCCACTGCGATCAATCGGGAGAGCGGCGGGAAGCTCGCTCGCGATTCCTGCGCACCGATTACGGTTGAGCCACCGATGATCCTGCCCCGCTTCGCGAATGCACATGAACTCCTTGTCGCGCTGCCCCTCGGAACCACGGTCATCGTCGCAGGAGAGATGCTGAAGGAAGATATCTTCATCGGTGACACCCGCGCCGAAGGAACCATCGTCGGCCGCGTTGACGCGCAATTCGGCGGCGAAAGCATTCGGACCGTCGTCATAGACGGCTCCTCATTTCTCGGCGCCGGCCACTTCACCGTCCTCACCGTAATGCTGTCGGTTCTCCACGTGTACAACTCCGCGGCGAGCATCGATCGACATGCAAGCACCCGTCATCGAGCGATGCCGAGGTAGTACGACGCAGTGAGCCTTCCCCGGTTTCCCGGACTGCTTGGTTGGCTCCTTCATGATCCGGTGTGTGTCCCAAAAACCCACACCAGGAGCTCGCGCTACTCCCGGACGGTCGCCGGCCTCTTCGGCGATGACCACGCATGGCGAACATTGGGCCGGCGCTCGACCGCCGAGGAGGGGCGCCATGCGATCGTGATCCGGGACTACCTCACCGTGACCCGTGCAGTCGATCCCGTCGCGCTCGAACGGGCTCGGATGATCCAGCTCGACGGGCGTGGTGCCCCAGCCGCCCTCCGGCGGACGACGAGATTCGAACCGCGACCCTCACCTTGGCAAGCCGGAGTTGCCGTTCCCGTGAGCAGCTCATTTGCGGCTGATCTGCGAAAATACCTTCGGTCGATACCGGTCGTTTCCCGTCGTTCCGCGGCCTCTCGCGGCCCCAACGCGGCCCAAGGCAACCCCATCCCTTCGAGCGACGTCGGAGAACCGGCAACGAGAGATCGGCGGGACCACCTGTGTTGCGAATCAGCCGAACGACGATTGGCCTGCTGGCGATGGTGTTCCTGCTGGTTTCGTGCACCAACGGCGACGGGACGGAGAAGCGCAGCCGTGACGCCGAAGAACAAGGCCGTCGTGATGTGCCGCTGCCTACCAACCCCGGTGGTTCGAGGCCGGATCGACGGAGCTGGGAGGAGCTCTGGCGCGAGACGCCGGGCACGCCCGAACACCGCTGTGTTGAGGTCGGAACTCACCGAAATGTGCGCTCGGGAGAGTTCGTCGTCGGCAACTTTGCTGCCTTCATCGAGCGCTGGGATGGCACCCTCGAGAAGTCGAAGCTGTACTACATCCCCGCCTTCCCGGTCGAAGGTCAGTCGCTCGAGGTCGTCGCCGAGCTCCTCGACCCTACGACGCCGCAACAAGTTCCATTCACCTTCGCCCTCAAGGCCTGGGCGACGGACGGCTACCCGTTCTACGCATCGGGAACGGTGCTATCCGTACGCGGGCTCTGGCGCCTCCGGGCGACCGCCGGTGAGAACACAGGTTGCTTCGAGCTGCGGCTATGACCGGCAATCTCCGCGGGCGCGCTCTTATGTGACGACGTTGACGACAAGCACGCGCGTACGCCATCAGCTTCTGGCCGGGTGCGAACACCTATCCCATCCAGAGCCCAGCAGCGTAGGCAGACAGTGCGGAACGTCATGGAGCTCAATCTGACGGGGAACTTCCTCACCTTGAAGCACGCGGCACCTCGCATGCGCAAAAGCGGGTGGCGGCGCGTACACCGCGATCTCGAGCGTCGCTGCCGCCATCCCAATCCCCTATATGTCGCCGTACGCGACGGCGAAGGCCGGAGTCGACATGTTCGTCCGCAGTGCCGCTAACGTTCGGCGCGTGGAACATCCGAGTGAACTCGGTACTCTCGGCCTCGTACCAAGCGACCTGGCGGCGAGATGACGACCGAGGCAGCGCCGCGCAACGAGTATCTCGACAACATGCCGATCAAGCGTTTGGGTCGCCCCGAGGAGATCGCTGCAGCCGTTCGCTTCCTGTCCAGGCCCGATGCAGCGTGGATCACGGGCGTCAAGCTGGCAGTTTGATGGCGGCCACCACCTGCGGCGAGCCCCACGATTCGACACCTATGTGCGCAACGAGCACGGCACGGAGTGGCTACCGGAGAGATGAGCGAAGTTGGGCTCCGCCTCGCGTCTGACCCTGCGACGCCGCTCGCGGTGCGCTCAGTGACCGGTGAAGTCGCGAATCAGCGCCGCAGCCTCGGGGTATCGCGCCGCGAGCTCGTCCGGGTCGCCGGCCACGACGTCGGACGGATCGACGCCGGGC
>JBOGXA010000038.1:0-7850 GCA_050694175.1 Actinomycetota bacterium | reverse complement strand
GGGCTGGGAGGCTCGTACACGACCGGGGAGGTCGTGAAGTCCTGGGCCCACCTACAACGACTCCAACCCTGTTGTCGGGTCCCCCCGCGATTTCCTTTAGGAAAAACTGGGGAAATCGGTGGCGATCTGCGCCGGTATCCGCTACGGAGGTGGGATTCCGGTGCGGATGCGCTCGAGCGCGTCCGGCTGCAAGATGCGCAGGCGCCTGTCCCGGTAGTCGATCAGGCCCCGCTCCCTGAACTGACGGAGCGCCTTGCACGCGCTCTCCCGGCACATCCCCGCCAGTCTGCCGAGATCCGCCTGCGCCAACGGGATCTCGAGCTCGACGGCGCCGTCGTCGATTCGACCGATCAGCTCGGCAAGATCCAGAAGCCTTCCGGCGAGGCGCGCGGGGACGTTCACGGACGTTCTTTCCAAGGCGGTCCCACAGACCCAGCGGAGGCGCGATGCAAGTGACCGCGTCAGGGCGAACGCGGCCGCAGGATTGCGGACCAGGATGTCGTTCAGCATCGTCGCCTCCACGCCAAGGAGATCGCAGGGGGTCGCAGCGATGGAGTCGACTGGGTGCGGCAGATCGTCGATCGCGGCGAGGTCTCCCAGGATGTCGCCCCGAACGGCAAGGGCAAGGATGGTCTCTCGCCCGTCTCCGTCTCGGGCGGTGAGTTTCACGACACCCTTCTGGACGATGTGCACGCGCCCCCCGCGCTCACCGGCGAGGGACAAGATCCCCCCCGGCGCGAGGTGGCGGGGGACGCTCCGCTCCAGCAACCGGAGCCGTTCGGACGGATCGAGTGCGTCCAACAGGGTGGGGCGAGCGTGCGCTCGCATATGCACCTCCGCTTCTGGGTGGATCGTGATCAGGCCCCTCCCTGGGTGGCGATCCTAGACGATGATGACGTTTGCTGCAATTAGCCCTCGATGGCCTACGGTTGACTTCGGATACGAAGTTTCCCGGCGGTGGCAAGATGGGCGACGATGACAGACCCCCGCCCCCGTCGCCCGTGGCTGCGGTTGCTCCTGGTACTGGTGCCGGCCTCGGCGGTGATCGTCTTGCTTGGGTTCGGCCTCCGCAACACCGCCGGCCCCCCCTCTCCCGGCGACCAGGCGCCGGCCTTTCGCGCACCCCTCCTCGCAGGCAATGGCTTCCTGGACCTGAGCGAGCTACGGGGGGAGCCGGTGGTTCTCAACTTCTGGGCGTCGTGGTGCGAGCCTTGCACCGACGAGGCTCCGATGTTTCGCAGGGCACATCGCCACTACGGCGATGAGGTTGCTTTCGTTGGAGTGGACATTCGGGACGATGAGGATGATGCGCTGGAGTTCGTGGCCGAACATGACCTCGACTATTGGCACGTCCGCGACGAAGACCTCTCGATCTACGACGACTACGGACTTACCGGTCAACCCGAGACCTTCTTCCTCGACTCGGACGGCACGATCGTCGAACACGTCAACGGCCCGTTATTCGAAGACGATCTGTTCGCGCTGCTGGACGAACTCTCGAGATGAGCGATCGGCACAGCATGGCTCCGCCAAGGGCGGAACTGGGATTCCTTCTCGCTGAGGGCGGAATCGGGATTCCCTCGGGCGATCGCGGACAACAGGAATGAGCGATCGGCTGGGCGATCGCGGGCATTGTCCGAAGGCAGGATTGGCGATGGCAACCCTGCCGGGTAGCGAGGGCTTTGGGGCAAGGCCCGAAGCGGAAGGACAACAGGAATGAGCGATCCGACTGTGGCCCTTGCGTTTCTCGCAGGGCTGGCATCGTTTCTGTCCCCCTGCGTCTTGCCCCTCGTCCCCGGCTATCTCTCGTACATGTCGGGGTTGGCCGCCGGGGCCGAGAAAGGGACCGGCCCCGGCGCACGCCCTGCAATCGTCGCCTTTACCTTTGTCTTGGGGTTCACGCTCGTGTTCGTGCCGCTGGGGGCGACGGCGACGTACCTCGGCTCCTTCTTGGGTGATTACCAGAGGGAGCTGGCGCGGGTCGGGGGCCTCGTCATCATCCTCATGGGCCTGGTGTTCATGGGCGTGATCAAGGTGCCGTGGCTGTATCGGGAGGCGCGCTTTCATCCCAGGCCCGAGGCCGGCGTCGGAGGAAGCATGCTGCTGGGCGCCGCCTTCGCCTTCGGCTGGACCCCGTGCATCGGCGCCACAATGGGGGCGGTCCTAACGATGGCGGCGGGCCGCGGCGGCGAGAACGGCAGCATGGGGGAGGGTGCGTTCCTGCTGACCGTTTATTCCCTCGGCCTCGGGGTCCCGTTCATCCTCGCCGGGCTCGGAATGTCTCGCCTGACCACGGCGGTCGCGTGGCTGCGGAAACACACGCGCGCGATCACCTACGCGAGCGGCGTCCTGCTGATAGCCGTCGGAGTTCTGTTCGTCACCGACCAGGTGTTCCGGCTCTCGATCTGGATGCAGCGCGCTTTCAACGACCTGAACCTCGACTTCTGGAGCGAGATCTAGCCACCGGGCCGACTCGGATGTCGCTCTCCGCGCGCGAGCCGTGGCGCACAAATTCACTACTAGTCCGCTGTAGTGGCCGATGCTGGCGCGAATGTCCAGCTAGATGCCCTTTTCGCAATTTGTGATTAGTCTCACAAGCTCGGTTAGGATGGGCCCCTGATGCGCAACCGCCCCATTCCCGAAGCGACGGTCGGCCGTCTGCCCGTCTACCTGCGCGCGCTGCTAGAGCTCGCCGAGGGGCGACGCGGCGAGACAGTGTCGTCGGAGGATCTCGCGTCTCGAGCCGGTGTGAACGCGGCCAAGGTCAGAAAGGACCTGTCGTATCTCGGCTCATACGGCACGCGCGGCGTCGGCTACGACGTCGAGTATCTGCTCTACCAGATAACCCGCGAGCTCGGCCTCACACAGGACTGGCCGGCCGCGATCGTCGGGGTTGGAAACCTCGGACGCGCTCTGGCCTCGTACAAGGGGTTCGTGGATAAGGGATTTCGCATCTCTGCCCTGTTCGATGTCGACGACGGCATCGTTGGCAAGACCGTTGGAGGCCTGACGGTGCGCCACCTCGACGACCTGAAGGACATCGTGATCGAGGACGGGATAAGTATCGGGATAATCGCGACCCCCCCGGGATCCGCACAAGAAGTAGCCGAGCGCCTCGTCGATGCCGGCGTCAAGTCGATACTCAACTTCGCACCTGCCGTTGTTAACGTGCCGCCGGACGTGAATGTTCGCAAGGTGGACCTCTCCACAGAGCTTCAGATCCTGTCCTTCCACATGCAGCGCACGCAAGCGATTGCGACTGCTCGCGAAGCCAAACGCCGCCTGGGCGGAGGGGTGGTCGAGGGGTAGCGATGCCCATCGTCGTCGTGGGGCTGAATCACAAGACCGCTCCTATTGCTCTGCTCGATCGTTTGTCGATCACCGAATCGGATCTGTCGAAGGCGCTTCATCAACTCGAGACCTACGAGCGCGTCGACGAGACGGTTGTCCTCTCGACCTGTAACCGTATCGAGGTGTACGCCGCGGTCACGAAATTCCATGGTGGGGCGCAGGACCTCCGAAACTTCTTCGCCGAGTTCTGCCACATAGCACCGGAAGATTTCACGGATCACCTCTACACGTACCACGACGAGGGTGCGGTCAGACATTTGTTTCGCGTTGCTGCCGGTGTCGATTCTATGGTTATCGGGGAATCCGAGATCCTCGGTCAGGTCCGGCGGGCCTTCCAGTTCGCCTCCGAAGAAGGGCTCGTCGGAAGGATGCTCGGCACCGCCTTCAAGCGGGCCTTGCGCGTCGGGAAGCGAGCACGGTCGGAGACGGGGATTGGGCGAAATCCAACCTCGATCTCTTCGGCCGCCGTCGAGCTGGCGGTACGCGCCCTCCAGCCCGGCGGCCTTGCGGGAAAGCGCGTCGTCATCGTCGGTGCCGGGGAGATGGGCAGGCTTGCCGCCCGGGCGGTCGGGTCGGCGGGGGCGGGCGACGTCGTGATCGTCAATCGGACACGAGAGCGTGCGGACGAGCTGGCTCAGGCGTTCAATGCAACGGCCCGGCCGTTCGACGAGTTGGAAGCCGTGTTTGCCGAGGCGGACGTAGTGATCTCATCGACAACCGCACCAGGAACCGTCATCGACAAGCGCATGGTTGAGCGGGCTTTGAGCGAAAGAGACGCTGAGCGCTCCCTCTTCATCGTCGACATCGCAGTTCCGCGCGACGTCGAACCTGATGTTGCAGAGCTGGACGGTGTCGTGGCACGCGACATCGAAGACCTGCGGGAACTCGTTGAGTCCAGTGTAGGTGGCAGGGCCGACGAGGTATCGGTGGTCGAGGAGATCATCGCCGGTGAGGTCAAGAGCTTTGCCGAGTGGGAGCGCGCGGCTGAAGCCGCTCCGACCGCATCCGCGCTCGTCGCACGCGCAGACGAGATCCGGCGGGGCGAGCTCGAGCGGATATCGGCGCGGCTCGCCGACCTCTCCCCGGAGGACCGCGCCGCGATCGATCATCTGACCCGTCGCATCGTCGCCAAGATTCTCCACGCACCCCTGGCGAAATCACGCGAGCTGGCGAGCTCCGAGCAGGGGAGCGCGCATCTGCAGGCGCTGCGCGCCCTCTTCGATCTCGAAGACGATTAGGTCGGTGCCGATGGGCCCGCCCCGGCGGCTCGTCATTGCCAGCCGAGGATCCAATCTCGCCCTCCGCCAGGCCGGTATCGTCGCCGACCTCGTGCGCGCGGCCCATCCCGCCTTCGAGATCGAGATTCGCGCGGTCACAACGAAAGGGGACAGAGACGCCCGTCCCTACCAGGCCATCGGCGGCAAGGGGCTGTTCGTGGCCGAGGTCGAGCGCGAGGTCGCTGAGGGCCGCTGCGACGTCGCGGTCCACTCCGCCAAGGACCTGACTACCGACCTCGAGCCCGCGTGCTCGATCGTCTGTGTTCCGCGGAGGGCGGCCCCTCACGATGTCGTCGTAGGCGGTAGCGGTGGTGTCGGTGAGGAAAGACTGGGATCGCTGGCGCTCGGGGCGGTCGTGGGGACGTCGAGCATGAGAAGGCGTGCCCTCCTCGCCGAGCTGCGGCCCGATCTCGAGGTCGTCGACCTCCGCGGCAATCTCGACACGCGCCTTAGGAAAGTGGGCGAAGGAGCCGTCGATGCAGCCGTGCTTGCGGCCGCCGGGATCGAGCGGCTGGGTGAGGCAGGAAACGTCTCCACGGCCCCGCTGGACCCGGAGCGGTGGGTACCTGCTCCGGCGCAGGGAGCCCTGGGCGTGGAAGCGCGGCTCGATCGACCCGACCTCATAGAGTTATTCGCCGGCCTTGATGATGCAGTGGCGCGCGCCGAGGTTACATGTGAGCGTGCGTTCGCCGCACGCATGGAAGGAGGATGCTCCGTGCCGCTTGGCTGCCTCGCCCGCGTTGCCGGCGACCATCTGGTCGCAACCGGTTTCATCGGTCATCCCGCCGGACACAACGCGCTCAGAGATCGGATCTCCGGAGGGCGGCGCGAAGCGGAACGACTGGGCTACGAGCTCGCCGGCGCGATCCTGATTGCAGGAGGGCGCGAGCTCCTCGACGAGCTGAAGTCGGTGGAACCGCCGGGGATGGATTCCCCGTGACCCCGGACAGCCCGCTCGCCGGGATCAGGGTCGTCGTCACGCGTGCGCGCGGCGGATCGGTGGCCTTGACCGAGGCCCTCGAAGGCGTGGGGGCGACGGTCATCGAGTTCCCGACGATCGAGATTGTCGATCCCGAGTCGTGGGAGCCGCTCGACACCGCGCTGAAGCAATGCGAAGCCGGCGAATACGAATGGATCGTATTCGCAAGCGTGAACGCAGTCGACACGGTATTCGCCCGTCTCGAGGGCAGCCCTCCACGCGCCTTCTCACATGTCCGTGTTGCTGCCGTCGGTCCCTCGACTGCCGCTGCGCTGACCGAACGCGGCGTGGAGCCCGACCTTGTGCCGGCGAGGTTCACCGGGGAAGGCCTGACCGATGCGCTCGGGCCCGGATTCGGAGGGCTGCTCTTTCCCCGCGCCGCCGACGCCCCCCGCGCACTGGTCGACGCACTCATGCATCTGGGCTGGGCCGTCGACGAGGTACCCGCCTACCGCAATATCCTGGGCCGCGCCGACGCACCGGAGGCCGCCGTGATCGTGAGCGCCGAGTTCCACTTCGTGACGTTCACCAGCGCTTCGACGGCTCGCAATTTTGCGGCTCTGATCTCGCCTCGAGATGTCGGGCTCTCTCCGCAGGATCCGCCCGGCAAGAAGGTGGTGTGCATCGGTCCGTCGACCGCGCGCGCGGCGAGGGAGGTGGGCCTGCGGGTCGACGCGATCGCCGAGGAGCACACAATCGAAGGGCTTGTGGACGCAGTGATCGCGCTGCACGGCATTCGAGAGTGAGCGCTACCGTCGGCCGATGAACCACTACTCCTGCACGACGCGCTCTTCGGCGAGGGATTCCTCGGCCGATGCACCCGGGCGCAACATGGCGGGATGCAGCAAGCGAGCATCGCCCCGGCGATAAAGACGCGCCGGCCGCCCTCCGCCGGGTGGAATGATGGTGGCTCCGACCGCCTCGACAAAGCCCCTCGTCGAGAGCACTTTGCGGCGGAAGTTGGCCGGATCTAGCTGCACCCCCCACACCGCCTCATAGATGCGGCGGAGATCGGCGAGCGTGAACTCGTCGGGACAGAACGCCGCCGCAAGGGGTGTGTACTCGAGCTTCGAGCGCGCCCGCTCGACGGAATCGGAGACGATCAGATCGTGGTCGAAGGCGAGCTGGTCGCCGTCGCCGTGCAACTCCGAAACCGGCCAGAAGCGGGCACGTGCCGCATCGCTCCCTCCGACTGGATCAGACACCTCGGGTGACATCCCCAGGTACGCCACGGAAACCGTGCGCGTGCGTGGGTCCCGGCCCGGCGCGCCGTACGAGCACAATTGTTCGAGGTGGATGTCGTCGCGCACACCGGTCTCCTCGGCCAGCTCACGGCGGGCCGCCTCGGCGAGGTCCTCGTCGGGCTCGACGAACCCTCCCGGAAGCGCCCACTGGCCTTTGTACGGGTCGTTGCCGCGCTGAACCAGCAGAACCGAGAAGCGGCCGGCGCAGATAGTGAGCAGCGCAACGTCAACCGTGACCGCAATCGGTGGGTAGCCACGGGGGGCGTAGTTCGCGAGGGGATCGAGTTCCTCGGTCCCGCGGCTAGCCTTCACGAGCCGATCGACGCCCCCGCGCCCTGCATCTCTTTGAGCGCGGCCTCGCTCGTCTCGGTTGCGACTCCGGCAATGAGGTCCGAGAGAACCGTGACCTCGAAGTCTTCCTTTAGCGCGTCGAGCGTTGTATGGCGCACGCAATAGTCGGTGGCGATACCGACCACGTCGAGGTGCTCGATGCTGCGAGATCTTACGTACTCGGCGAGGCGATGGCCGTCCGGGGTCTGTCCCTCGAAGCCCGAGTAGGCGGGCGCGTACTGGCCCTTGTCGAAGATCGCATCGACTCGGCTCGTGTCGAGATCTGGGTGGAATTCGATGCCAGGCGTTCCGGCGACACAGTGCCGTGGCCAACTATCGCGAAAGTCGGGCTCGGCGGAGAAATGGGGGCCGGGGTCGATGTGGTAATCGCGCGTTGCGACGATCAGGTCGTAATCGTCCGCGTGATCACCGAGATGTTGTGTTATCCGTTTGGCCACACCGGCCCCGCCCGAAACGGCCAGCGAGCCCCCTTCGCAGAAGTCGCGCTGGACGTCGACGATGACCAGGGCCTTCTTATCGAAGGTCATCATTTCCCTCTTTCCTATCTCCGATCGGGTTGCCCTTCGGGCTCCCCGCTCTCCGTCGGGGGAACCCCGGCGGCCCAGCCCGCCTCACTGGTTCCCCCGAACCCCCTCCTCTGAATATGAC
>JBOGXA010000037.1:0-9793 GCA_050694175.1 Actinomycetota bacterium | reverse complement strand
TGGCGAACGCGCTCTCGGAGCGGATCTTTGTCACGTCACCTGTCTCAGCGACGAACTTGGCTGCGATCAGGACTCCGATGCCGGGCAGATCGGTCAGCCTCGTTTCCGAGCGCGCGACCGCGCTGGCAATCTCTGTCTTGTTGGCGGTGAGCTCTTGATCCACCCGGCGCAGTTGCGAGATTCTGCGCCGGGTCAGCTCGGCCCTGACCGAACGGTCGCCTCGCAGAAGCTTCGCGGCTTGCGCGACGTCCTTCTTCGAGCGCAGATCAGGAACGTGCTTCTGATATCCGGGGTGGACCACGACGAGGTCGCGGTGGATGCGATTGGAGAACTGCGTGCGGACGCGAACGAGCTGGTCACGGTAGTCAACGAGTAGCTTGAGATCGTCCCAGACCGCCGTTCGGCGGGGGGATGACAGGGTGCCTTCGCGCACCACCACACGAGCGATCGCGACTGCATCGACGGGATCAGACTTGCCATGGGAGCCGTTGCGGCAACGCTCCCTGAAGGTGAGGGTGGGAGGCACCTCCCTGACGTCCTCGCCGGCCGCCATCAGGGCCCGGGCAAGGGCGGCACCGTAAACCCCCGAGCCCTCGATCCCGATCCTCGTGACGTCTGGGTTGGACTGCACCCACGCGAGCACCTCGTCGTGGCCCGTGCTGTCGTTCGCGAACCGGCGCACCTCGAGCGTGCGTCCGAGTTCGTCGACGGCCGCCGCGGCCACCGACTCTTTATGGGAGTCGACGCCAACTACCACACCCATGCTGGTCTCCTTCCCTCGACCGGCCTACGATGTGGACAAGCGGAGGACACACAGGCGTTGGGTTAGCTCCAACTTCTAGCAAGTCACTTCCGCTGGTCCGGTTCCGGCCGGGGAGACGGTCAAAAAGAAGGTCAGAGCCGCAGGGTTCTGGCCCGACATGTTGGATGAGAGTCATCCCCGGTCGGCTACCGGACAACTCTCGCCTAGAGCGAGATCCCACCTTCGGATTAATACGCCTGTTGGATTTCGCGCCGCGCTGAACGTCTGTTCGCATCGCCAAATACTTCGAAAGCGTGCGTTGACCGGCTCGTTCGCGTTGTGGGCGGTGACGGGTTCGAACCGCCGACCCCTGCGTTGTAAGCGGATTTCGGGCTGTTTTCATGGTGATGGTGTCATTCCTGATCACCGGCAATTTCCGACTGTTTCCGCTGGTCATCCCCACTCTTCGGATTGCCCTGGGTAAGACCTGGTTGGACTCCTTGCCACTTCTCATGCTCCACATTTGCTCCACGGCAAGAAGGGTCCGCGGGACCCGATCACTTGGTGGCAGTCATGCACGCGCCGCCCGCGACCAACGGATTATGAGCTAGCTCTGTAGCGTTCTGCTTGACCCTGAGTGAACCTGACGGGACCCGATTTCTCCAGGTCGGCGGCCGTCCACGATCCTGATTACTCCTGTGTACAACTGTCTCGTCCCGACCCATCCATTAGCGCCGATTCTTGCGCAGCGAGTTCGACCCCAACCTGTCACTCGAACTCGAATCGGAGGGTGCGCCCCTCCCACCATGGGACTGCGACCTCGGGGACGTTGGCTTGGCGTAGGACTGGCGAGTAGGTCCGCCGGTTGAGTCGCACGAGGATCGACTGGCCGTTGTTGATGACGTGGCCCCCGGTGGACAAGAACCGCCCGTTGCAGGGTGTCGGGGGTTGCGTTGTGGTAGCCGGTGAGGCGGCGGCGCAGTGAGGCGCAGACGGCGCCGGCGAGCACGGTCAGTGCGACATCGAGGTCGACTCCACCCAGGTGGCCGCGTGGGTCGAATCGATCAAGGCCGGCCGGGTGCTGCAGCCCGACTACGGCGTGTGCGAGGTGTGCGACCGGCTCCACGGTGAGCGCGACACGTTCGGCGAGCTGCGCAGCGTGTGCCGGGGCCGTCTGATCGAGCTGCTCGAGAACGGGATCGTGGGTGAGCAGCCGTGAAGCAGCTCGTGGCTTCGGGGCAGTGGGCCGCGATGCTCAGGGTCGCGGCCCGCTTCCACCGCTACAGTAGTGGCGGGATCACATATTCAAAGTTGTTGAATCCAAGTTGCTCATGAACTTTTGCGCTCTTCATCTGGGGTGAACGAGGCGGGCGAGAGATGGACCTTCGAGCATCCGGGGATGTTCCTGATCTCGCTCGACGATGCCTTCCAGCTCGGAAGGTTGACCGACGAGACCGTGATAGGGAGATAGGTTCCCCGGTTCCCCGCTTATCGTGCGCCGCACCCTGCGGACGTCAGTGAGATCCGAGACGAATGATGCGTCGTTCAACCGCGGTGGCCACCGCCTCAGTGCGGTCGTCGACGCCCAACTTCACTTCGGTGTGTCGAGCGACATCGGGGCACTCGTCGCATCTCTTGAGCAGGTCGGGTTCTCGATCTCGAGCGTGACGACGACCGGATAGGTGGAGAACTTGGGACCGTCATCGCATCCTTTTCCCGCCGGCCAACTTCGCCGCTCGCGTAGGATCGCGGCGGCTTAATGAAGCGCGCGGCGCTCGTGGTTGGCCTCGTCTACCTGGCCTTAGCTCTTGGTAGTGGATAGAGACCACTACGTAGGTGGTGCTATCTTCTCCGCCTCGTCGATTGCGGAATAGATGTCGTCCATGATGTGTCCCTCCGCTCTCATCTCTTGAGCACGACGACGCCGTCGGAGACGCGCACCCAGATCCGGAACCACGCCGGCAGATCCGGGCGCACAAACGACACGATCCGGTATCTGTCGCCTTCCACCTTCTCGGTTCCCATCACGCGCGCCCCGGTCGCGTCCCTCCAGAAGGAGCGGTAGTACTTCTTCGGCCACGTGAAAGGTGAACCTGGCCAGTCTGATTTGCGCCAGCGATCATCCTCGTCGGCTTTCCGATACTCGGTATCGCCGATGATGATGCGGTGGCTCTCGTTGACCCTGATATCCATCTTGTCGGGTGCCTCGAACAGGTAGCGGCTGATGATCGTCGGCCCCCCGACCCTGCCGCTGAGATCCTGGCGCATGCGCGCCGACCGGAGTTCTTCCATTGCGGCGATCGCCCCCTCTAGCTCGTCGCGTCCTTCGGGTGTCGGTAGAGGGAGCGTCGCGTTGAGCCCCACGCGACCCCGATTGGAGACGATAGAAAGCGACATCCGCCACTCGCCGGTGGCATCGACGATCCCGTTGCCCTCGAAGCACCCGAGTCCGCACGGCGAGAGCGGCACTTCGAGCTCGGAGCCGGAACCACTGAGTCCGCGCACCTCTGCTTCCCGTAACGCGTCGCCCGGCTCGACGCCCAGGACATCGACCCGGAAATCGACCGGACCCGGCCGCGCCGGTGCGAGCGACAGCCCGACCACGAAGGGCCCAGATCCCTGGGCAACGGAGACCGCATCCTGCCGGACGAACTCGGCGATTGAGCTCCCTTCTTCCGGACGCTCGGCGGCCTCAGTCTCGCGCGGCGGATTGGGAAAACCCACGAGCACGGTCGCGAGTGCTAAAGCAATCAGGGTGACGCTGGCCTCCGCCCGAAGTGGGAACTTCAACCGTCTCGTGCTCGGTGTGGGCATGCGGCGAAGGACATAATGGCTCAGCCCGAACCCGGCGATAACGACGAACGCCGCGGTCTTCAACAGAAGCGTCCGCCCATACGCGGTCGAGAAGGCATCCCCAGGCGCGCTTAGCTCAAGGACCGCGTTGCCGAGGCCGGTGACCGCGACCGCAACGGCAGCCCCGACCGCGAAGGGCGTGAACGTCGCAAGCGCGCTCCTGAGGCGTTCCGTCGACAGCATCGAGGCGACGATCGCGAAGCCCCACGTTCCCACCGCGAGCAGATGCACGGAGAAGGAGATCGTCGCCACCAGCGGAGCCGGCGATGAGGCCGCATGGCCCGAGGCGGCTTCCGACACGAGCGCCACCGCCACCAGCAGTCGCTGGGCACGTGCACGACTTGGGCCGACGATGCCCCCCACGAGCGACGCGGTGACAAGGATCGCTCGCCACCGCCCCGACGACCCGCCGAGCAGGACATCGCTCGCGCCCGCAATGGATCCGGAGGAAACCACCGCCGAGGAGATGACTGCCGTCGCGGTCCCGAGAAAGGCGAGCCAGGGCAGCAGGCGAGTCAGCGACTGCGACCTGCGGCTCGGCACCTTGGCCCGGACAGCCACCCTGGACAGCAACGCAGAACCAGCCCACAGCGTGAGGCCGACGAGCGCGACGAATCGGCCTATGAGCCCCAGCCACCCCTCGGAATCGATGGGGCTGGCCCGGACCGACTCGTTGGCCGACGCCGACGTCCCGATGCCGAAGTTGTAGCTGCCGTGCAGGGTGTGACCGTCGACGGTCGACACCGTGGTCCATTCGACGGTGTAGACGCCCGGGCTCAACAGTCCCAGGCGGCGCTTCATCGCCTGCGGATCGCCCTCCACGGGGAGCGTCGTCCCCTCGCCAACGTCGCGCCCCGAAGGATCGAGGATCTCGATGGCGCTGAGCCTGTGGTTGAGCGGCTCGTTGAACCGGACCACGACCGCCCCCGGCGCCTGCGGAAGACCCGATCCCGGCGCGGGCGAGGCTTGCACCAGCTCCGCATGCGCCCAAGCCGGAGATGCGGCGGCGATGGCCAAAGCCGCGGCCGCAAGCGACAGGAGCAGGCTCCGACCCAACACCAGGCGTCTAGGAGGTGAGCGCCCTCCGGCGCTCCTCGAACTCTTCATGATCGATGTCACCGCGCGCGTAGCGCTCCTCGAGGATGTCGAGGGCCCGGGATCGGCGACCATCCCCTCCGGCCCTCGAACGCACGATCAGCGCGAGGGACGTTCCGATCAGCGCGATCGTCAGAACCCCGACGAGGACCCACGGGACCCAGCTCGATCCCATACCCGAGCCGCCCATCATGTCGCCCATCCCGTCCATCATCCCGGCACCCGGTCCGAAGTTGCGCGGGCCGGCGGGCAACGTGTCGAGATAGGCGATCACGTCGGAGATGTCGTCGTCGGAGAGACGGCCTTCGAATGCCGGCATGGGGGGCATCACTTCCCGACCGTTGCGGATCGTGACCTCGACGCCGTCGCGCGATAGCCGCTCGATCGCGCCGCGCAGCGACGGATGCATGCCCATCATCCCGGACGCGTCCGATCCATGGCACATCGCACAGTTCTGCTCGAAGACCTCTCTGCCTCGCTGCGGATCCCCCTGCTCCTGCGCCGCAGCAGACGGGGTGAAGACGACCGCGACCGCCATGCCCATCCAGAGAAGCGTTGCGATCGTTCGCCGCGTCACGAGCTCGATCCCGTTCGCGGCTGCCGCTTGAGCAGTGGCTCGATCTCTCCTCTGGTCGCGACGTTGTCCCACCGCGCCACGATGCGCCCGTCGGATCCGATCAAGAACACCCACGGCTCTCGGAGATCGTTGTCGCGCAGCAGCCAGTCGGCGGCCGCCTCGTTGATGACGCTCTTTTCGAAGTTGCGCCAGATCTCGACGTGGATGAACTCGGCACGGTCGGAGTATTCGTGGGCGAGCTCCTCGACCATGTCGGTGATCGGCCCGCAGAAGCGACTGACGCAGTAGACGGGCGTGGAGAACACGACCAACGCGGGGCGGCCGCGGCGCATCGCCTCCGCGATCGTTTCTTCGTGCAGCTCGGGGTCGGGGATCTTCTCTCCTCCCCGAGCGCGCGAGTCGATGGCGGCGGTCGGCGCGTCCCTGGATCTCGCGGTGAGGTTGTCGCTCGGGATGGCGCGCTCACCCGGCGCGGGCACCCGATGCTCGGGAAGGACCTGAAAGGCGGCGGTCGCCGAACGCACGCCGCGACCCTCGATATCCGCGGTCACCTCGACCTCCCAGAACCCCGCCCGATCGAAGCTGGCCTCGGCTGCGTACACCCCCCGTCCCCTCGACGCGGGCGCCGCGACGGGATGCTCGGGGATGGTCTCGGGATCGGTTCCGGGCACGAGCAGGAAGCTTCCGACGGCGCTCGGCCCCGGTTCGGGCTCCCCGGCTGCGCCTTTCTCGCCGAGGTAGAAGAACTCGAGCTCCACCGTCCCGAACGAAACGAACAGCTCGTCCCCGGTGAACAAGCCGACCGTGAAGCGCGAGGCGTTTCCCGCGGCGAGGTCGTAGCTCGCGACCTCCCCGTGCAGCACCTCGCTCGGATCGGTCTTGGCTGTGGGCGAGTCGACGTCGCCCGAGCACGAGACGGTCAGCAGCGCCACGACTGCGAGCAAAGCGCTTCCCCTCAGCATTCTTCTTGCACACTCCTTCATCTCAGCCATCGCATCCCGGAACCGACACCGACAGCTCCATCAGCCCGGCCCTGGTTGCGGCGACGAGCCTTTCCAGATCCGACGCGAGGTCGGGTCCCTGCATCCGTTCGAAGTCGGCCTCGACGGCCTGCTTGGCCTCGAGCAGGCGCGCCGCGCTCGAGCGATCGACCTCTTGGGCCGCGGCGGCGATGTCGTGAAGGGGGTCGTGAGCGCGATCGAAGAAGATCATGCGAGCCTGCTCCGGATCGCGCGGAGCTGCCTCGTGGGCCTCGCACAGGGCATCGACGACGCCGTGCAACTCCGTCACGCGCACCCGCTCGCCGCGCATCTCGATCGTCTCCGGGATCTCCTCGGGCGACGGCGAGCATGCGAGGCTCCAAACCATCAGGAGCCCACCGGCGGCAACGAGCACACGCGTCATCTCCTTCGATTGCCGGCGTGTGACGAAAGAGCCTCTCGGCGCCGCTCGAACTCGTCACGGTCGATCTCGCCACGGGCGTAGCGCTCCTCCAACACCTCCAAGGCGGGACGACCGCCACTTCGCGACGATTGCTGCTCGGGTCCGGAGCCACTCCACAGCCGCCGAGCCACGACCACGCCGACCACGAGCAGCGCCACGAGCAGGATGGGCCACAGCCACATCATCCACATCCCTCCACCGCAACAACTCATCGGTCGTTCACCTCCTCCGGCACGTCAACGCGATCCCGCCGCGCGTCGCACGAGGATGTCGACGTTGGTCAGCAGCTGGCCCTCGGTGATGGCCCCGAGGATCACCGTCCCCTGCTGCTGTCCCCTCTCGGCGCCCGATTCGGTCCCGACGAAGCGCCACTCGTGGTCGACGAAGAACGTCTCCGGGAGCCCGCGCACGCCGAACGCCCGGGTCAGCTCCTGGTCGAGATCTCGGACCATGGGATAGGTGATGTCGAACTCCTCGACGAACGCCTTGGCATCGCTTTCGGCGTCCTTGATGTTGACGCCCAAGAAGATGACGCCTTCGTCGCGGTATTGGCGCCACGTGCGAGAAGCGGGGCTTCCTCCCGGCACGGCAGACACCACGACGCCCAGAAGTTGACGACCACGGGATGGCCCTTGAGGTCCTCGCTCGACAATGTGTCGCCGGACAGGGTCGGCAGCTCGAACTCGGGAGCGGTCTCGCCCACCGTCGCCTGTGACCCGGAGCGCATCAGCGCGAACCACAACAGGCCGACAAAGAGCACAGCCGGGGCGAGCACGATCACCAAGCGGAAAAGACGAGGTCTCGTTCGCGGCGCGCGCTCGAGATCGTCGATCGGAGCCACCTAGATCGCCTCTCGTCCCGATGGCCGATCGCCCGCCTTGGGCGAGGAGATCGCCGGATCGATGCCGTCCTCATGGCCTCGCTCCCGCCTGCCGGTCCACTGCCACAGCGACGCGACGATGGCGACCGCCACGACGGCCCCCGCCACCAGCACCAGGGATCGCCCTCCCCCCGAGCCCGCGGTCCGCTGGATCCAGTTCGAAAAGCGCGACACCACCGTCAGCAACGGGTCGGTCGATAAGGCGTCCGCAGGTCCCCACAGCACCCGGCCCCAGTAATAGAAGAGGTAGGCGCCGGAAACGAGCAGGAGCCCTCCGGCGATGCGTCCCATGTAGGGCAGCAGGCGCTTGAGGTTGCGCGCCAGGCCATCGCGCGCCAGCGCCGCGGCCACCGTGAGCGCCATCAGGGTGGTGGCCATGCCGAGGCCATAGAAGCCGAACACGACCAGCGATTCGGCCGCGCTCGCGGTGGCGAGCGACACCCCGACGAGCGCCAGGAACACGGGCAGCGTGCATCCCAGCGAGCACACCGCGTAGGCCGCGCCGAAGACGATCATCGTTCTGCCACTACGGTCGCGCCGCAGCGGGATGGGGCGGCGCAGTTGGTATCCGATGTGCCGGCCCGATAACGCGACGATGCCGGCGGCCGCCATCGCCGCTCCGACCGCCAGACCGGCCCACGGCACCGCCCGGGTGATCTCGGTGGCGCCGTAGGAGATCGGGATCGCGATGAGCGCGAACACACCGAGAAAACCCGTGGTGACGAGGCCCCCGACCGCAAGACCCTGTGCGACGCGCGACCCCGCTTTGGGAAGTTCGCTCTCGTCCGCCCCGACGTAGAAAGACAAAAACGCGGGGAGCAAGGGGAATCCACAAGGGTTGATCCCCGCCAGGCTTCCCGCTATCAGAGCGACCGCAATCGGCATGGTCGCGCCATCACCTCCTATCGCCGGTCGCCCATACCAACCCGATGATCGCCAGCGCCGCGCCGCCGAACTGGGCGTAGACGTGGTGGGGGTCGAAGGGCAGGATGGTGATGCCCGCCCTCGCCCCGATGTTGCCCGCCACGAACAGTGCCGCCCCCACGATGGCGACGCCCCACGCAACCCGCGCTCGCCATATCCGCCGTCCATTCCGCGCGCGGCGGAGCTGGAACCTCGGGCCCGATCGAGCGCGCTCCCGCTGAGCCATCCTCATGGTTGCCTCCACGTCCGGCCTCCGTCGCGGCTCACGAAGACGTGTGCCTCGGGTGCGTCGAGCACCGCCGCGTACAGGACGTCGGGGTCGTCGGGGCTCATCTCGACCAGCGACGCGCCCTCGGGGATTTCGAGCGCATCCCATGAGCCACCTCCATCGGTGCTCTCCATCGCGCTGCCGGTCGTGGCGACGATCATGTGATCCGTGTCGCTCGGGTCCCACGTCACCCACATCGCCCCCTGAACGCCTCCGAGCGCCTTCCACGTTCGGCCGCCGTCGCTGCTTTCGGCCGCTCCGGCCTCCATGTCGGGCGCGATCAGGTGCTCGGGATCGTCGGGATCGACGAGGATCCGTCCCATGAACGCATGGCCTACCTCGTCGCTGCGCACCTCCCAGGACTGACCCTCGTCGGTTGAGGCGAGGACACCCACCGCCGGCGACCCCGCGTAGATGACCCCGCCTCCGGCTCCGAGGGCGTGGACGTCGGTGTTGGGGAGCCCGTCGTTGCGTGGCTGAAACGTCTTGCCCCCGTCGGTAGACACCTCGATGCCGGGATGGCCGCCGCCGAGAATGGCGTCGTCAGTGAATGCCCACCCCATGGCGTCTGCGCCCTCGAGCGAGTCGATCGGCGCCCACGCCTTGCCGGCATCGGTCGATACCGAGACACCCGAGTGGCTGCCGATGAACACCCGCGATGGGTCCGCGGGATCCACGGCGAGCGAATGCAGGTCGCCACCCACCACCGGGGTGGAGGGCGAGGTCTGTTCGGGCGTGGATTCACGAGTGACGAGCAGGGCCGCGAGCGCCACAGCCGCGATAGCGAGGCCGATGCCCCATGAACGGACCTGCGGCTGCTGGTACCACGGCGGCGGCTTGCGGGCCCTGCGCGTCCCGGCTCGCTTGCCGCGCGCCGGGGCCGGCCGATTACCGCCCCGCTTCTTGGTGGGGGTCTTAGCCATCGCCGCTCTCCTCCGTGGAAGCGAGCGCCCGCTCAGCCCGCAGACGCGCCAGCTCCTCGCGTAGCTCGGCGATCTCCTGCTTGGTCGC
>JBOGXA010000036.1:0-9994 GCA_050694175.1 Actinomycetota bacterium | reverse complement strand
ATCCACTGCCGTGCGCAATTCGCCGTCGGCGGTGGCGAGATCACCGGCAAGTAGCTCAACGGCGGCGTTCGAATTCGCGAGAAACATCAGCGGACGCCGCACCCGCATTCTCTCGACGAAGAGCCGGCGGGCGCGTTCGTTAAGCTCACGAGCTTCCTCGAACTCGCCCAGCATCGCGGACAGAATCGCCAGCTCGGTAAGCACGCCGGCGGTGCTCCATCTCGCCGAAAGCGACTAACTCCCGACAGGCGTCGATGCAATCCCGCACCGGCGTTGCGCCGAGCCGGATCGCGTGCGCGAGGACCCATTGTGCCGCGAGCTGTTCGCGGACCTGACCGGAACGGTTCGCATGGACGAATCAGTGACGTTCTTTACCGATGGTCGGCGTCAGCCGGCCGGCATGGGTCGCGAGCGGCCGGTCGTGTACGGCGCCGGCGACCGCATCGCGTAGGCCAGGGGCCACAGGGCCACGATTGCCGCAACGCTCTGCACATAGAACTGCACGGCAGCCAGGGGGACGAAACGGGATATTGCCATGACGATGAGCGCAACGATCACGACACGGGTAAGCCCGCTGCTTCCTACCGTCGTGACGAAGAGAGCGCGCGCGAAGCCGAATACCCCGATCGCAAAGGCGAAAGCCCCGCTCACCAGGACGGGTACGAACCAGGACGTTAGTGCCGCCTGCGTGGCCTCTATTTCGGTCGTCGACGCGCCCGTCTCTGCCGCCGCCAGTGGAGCGAACTCCATCCCCGGAAGGACCGCGAACAGCGTGCTGCCGATGACGACGAACGGGAGCCCGAGGGCGCTGAAGCGATCCTCCCCTGCGTCACGGAGGTAGCTCCGAACAGCGAGGAAGGCCAGGATGATGAGGCCGGACGCCAGGCTGGTGGCGAGATGGACCAGTCCCCAGTAGGTCGTCCCGTCCGCGACCGACGCGGCCACCTCAGCATCGTTGGGCAACCGTCCGGATAGGTAGGGATGGGTCACCAAGGCGGCGAGCAACACCGCCGGCGCGACGACCAGGATGACCGTTCGCCACTTGTTCCTGCCGATGTCGATGCTTTCCATCGTCCTCCTCCGGTCGTCCGTCGAGTGCAGCGCCCGTCAGTGCTCAGCGCCGTATCTTGTCGCTGCGGCCTACGCCATGTAGTTGTGTACGGGCCAGAACTGAGGCGGAGGTGGCGCTGGGGCGCCGACCGCCTCGAAGGCCGGCAGGAGCTCCTTGACGAACCGCTTCGCGTCCTCCTCCGACTCCCAGACCTCGATCACCCGCCAGCCGCCGTTCGGGCTCGGCCCGGCGACGTGAAAGATGCCTCCGGCGGGCTTCTCCAAGCCGAGCCGCTGGCGGACACTGTCGTAGATCTCCTGCGAGCCCTCGGGGTTGTCGACCATCATCGCGATCGCCATGTTCGTCTCTCCTCTCTGTCGCTGTACGGCCCCGGGTTGTCCGGGCCAAAGACGACGCTAGGAGCGAGCCGCCGGCCACGCAATCGGGAGTTCTCCCCACGCGACGAGGCCATGCTCCATGGCAAAGAGGGTCGCCGCCGCGCGCGTGGAGACTCCGATCTTGCCGTAGGCGTTCTGGACATGGCGGTCGGCGGTCTTGACGGAGATCCCGAGCGTCCGGGCAACCTGCTTGGTCTGCAGCCCGCGGGCCAGCATGCCGACGACCTCGACCTCGCGCTCGGTGAGCCCCGCCGCACGCTCGATGCCGGCCACCCGTTGCCCGGCCGCCTCCACCACGGCCGTCACCGCGTCGGGGTCGAATCGTCCCGCGCTCGCCTCTCGGGCGAGCTCGTCGGCCGCCTGCTCTGGTGCCCGCGGTCCTCGGTGGGGTCGCGGCTCGGTCATCGCATGGTAGGCATCGGCGGCGGCGACTAGACGTGCCGGCAGCGGCAGCTCGGCCCCGGCCGAGCCGCGGTGATAGCCGGAGCCGTCGAGGCGCTCGTGGTGCGCCCCCGCGACCCGCACCAGTGCGGACAAAAACGGGGAGCGCGAGAGGACTCGTTCGGTGTGGTAGGGGTGCAGTCTTACCTGCTCCCACTCGTCCGCAGTCAGCGGCCCGGACTTCTGCCAAGTCCTCGCCCCGATCGCGACCCGGCCGAGGTCGTGGACCAGCGCGGCGCGCCGGACCGCGACCTTGCCGGCCGCGTCCAGGCGGCAGCGCTGCGCGGCTGCCGCGGCGAGCTCCGCGACCCCGGTCGAATGGCCCGCTAGATAGGGCGAGATCAGGTCGGCGAAGTTCCCCATCGCCCTCAGGGCCCGGTTGATCGTCTCCCCTTCGAGCGTCAGGCGGGGAGCGGGCTCACGGTCGAGCACCTCATCCCATACCGACGCCTCGGTGTCGAGGGCGAGGAGCTCCCCTCCATTGTCTGTGAGGCAGGCGGCCACCTCTGGATCGAACGCGTGCCCCGCCCGCTCGCGGACGACGCGCACGGCGTGCTCCTCACCTCCCAAGAGGCGTTGGAAGGCGGCGTCGACGGCGACGTGGACGATCCGCATCGGTAGCGGGATGTCGTCGCCCTTCGCCCGCCCCAGCGGGCCCTTGCCGTCCCAGCGCTCCCACATGTGGGCGAGAAGCCCATTTACCGACGAGGGAAGGCCGACACCGTCGGCGAGCATTTGTGCAACCTCGCACATGGCGGTGAAGTGCGGACGCGCGCCTCGTGCCAGCCTGGGTAGCCGGCGTGCCGCCTGAAGCGCGCGCACTGGCCCCGCGGTCTCGGGCACAGGCACCGCACGAACGATCCCGCTCAGGGCTTCGCGTCTTGACCCGTACATGACGGGGTTGAAATGGGTGGTGAGCGAATCGCCGAAGACCTCGGCGGTGACGTGTGCATCGGCGGTGCAGCCGGCGTGGGACAGTAGACACGCATAATAGGTTTGCGATGCAATCGCCGGGTCAACTCCCAGGCGCTCGGCCAGCCGAGTCGCGATCAGCGTGCTGTGCAACCCGTGCTCGAACGGAAAGCCCATCCCTAGGTCGGTCGCCAAACACAGTGCTGCGATCACCTCTGCGGAACGGACCGGTCCGCCGTCCGGGGAGGCCTCATTCCTCACGGGACGAAACTACCGAATCTCCAGACTCCAGGCAAGGCGGGCAGCCAGCCCTTCTCGGGCTTCGTCTCGAAGAACCGATCGTCGAGAAACTCGATGGTCAGCATGAGCGGCAGATATTCGTGCCAGTTCCGCCCGCTGGAGGTGCGGCGGCGACGCCGTTCGCGATGGAGCACGGGCTGGTGGCATGGGGAGAACTCCCAATTGCCTGCCCGCCCGCGCGCTCGTAGCGTCCTGCCCAGGCTCGACAACCCGCCGAGCACCAACGCGCAAGCGAAGGAGGAGGAGATGAGCACCGACACCAGCGACGCCTTCCGCTTCGGCTACGAGGTCTGGGAGGCGATCGCGCCCACATACGAGCGCCGCCGAGTCGATATCGAGGCCGTGTCGGCTACGGTGAGCGACTGGATGCTCAGCGAGCTGGCGCCACGGGCGGGCGACACGCTGCTCGAGCTCGCCGCGGGACCCGGCGACACCGGCTTCGAAGCGGCTACGCTCGTCGGTGAGCGCGGCCGCCTGATCTCGACCGACTTCTCGCCGACGATGCTTGAGGCGAGTCGGCGCCGCGGCGCCGAGCGCGGTGTGAGCAACGTCGAGTACCGGGTCATAAACGCCGAGCGGATCGAGCTCGAGACCGACTCGGTCGACGGCGTGCTGTGCCGGTTCGGCTACATGCTGATGGCCGACCCCGCCGCGGCCCTCGCGCAGACTCGCCGCGTCCTGCGCCCGGGCGGGCGGCTGACGCTGGCGGTCTGGGGGGCACCGGAGCGCAACCCGTTCTTCATGATCATCGCGCTGAGCCTCGTCCAGCGCGGCCACTTGCCCCCGCCCGAGCCCCCGCCGGCACCCGGGCTCTTCGCCATGGCCAGCGCGGCGCGCACGACCGCGCTGCTCGAGGGCGCCGGCTTCGGCGAGGTGCACACCGAGGAGGTGGCGGTTCGCTTCGCCCTGCCCGACGTCGACGAGTACCTGAGTGTCGTCGCCGCCTCCGGGCCGCTCGGGCTCGCGCTGCAGGGGCTGTCCGATGCCGAGCGCGCCGAGGTCAAGGCAGAGGTCGAGGACTCGTTCCCGCGCTTCGCGGCCGAGCACGGCTACGAGATTCCCGGCGTCGCGCTGTGCGCCGTCGCGAGCTGAAGGTGAGGGCCGATCCGATGCAATCCATTCATCGTGGCGGAGGCCTTCAGCCTCTCGGTGACCGCGTGGGCCCCGATGGCGGGCGGGGTACTGACCGGTACGTACACGCGCGGTTTCGCAGAAGTCCCTGAAGACAGCAAGCGAGCCGCGAGCAACCAAAGGCGACTCACCGAGCGCAACCTCCAGATCGCGCGCGAGCTGGATCGTGTCGCCGACGACCTCGGATTCCCGCACGACCTCCTGCGCGCGCCGGTCGAGGGCCAGATGGTCAACGGCGATCTCGAGCCACAAATCGAGCTGCCGCCGACGGCCCCCTATCGGGCGGCACGACGAAGCGGGACTTAGGAATCGCCGTCGATTGCAGGGGTCGGCGCAGTCACCATCGGGTGCTCTAAACCCAAGAGTGAGTGCCTTCCGTCTCGAAGTCCGCTTCGACAAACCTTCACATCACGCGCATTGCCAGGTGACGATCGACGAGGGTTCCGTCGCCGTCCTCGAGTCAAGTTCCGAAGAACACTCCCTACCTCTGTGCACGAACGACCTGCGGTCTCGCGACGCCTAATCATCGCTGGAACCTTCCAGATTCCGAAATCACCCTGGGCACGCCGATGCTCCGCGCGATGTTCCTCCCAAAGGCCGAGTACGGCATCGTCGTACAAAGCTGTCCGGATTCGGCGTACACGAGTGCATGTGAATCCGTTCGACTACCAGAGCCCGGTAGGCCCGGCGCGCCTTATTGACCGACGGGCGGAGCTGGATCAACTGCAGCTCGCAGCCGCGGACCGCACTGCGGTGCGACTCGCCGCCCCACGGCGGTTCGGCAAGACGACTCTCCTCGATTCCCACGTGGCCTCGATGCGTGAGGTTGGGCATCGAGCGGTTCGAATCGACTTCTCGAAAGTCGCCACTGTGGCGGACCCCGCGGCCCGCGTGGCCGGCGCCTTCGCGGCGTTGCCCAGCGATCCGCATCGTCGCGTCGGTCGCTGGGCCGCCCGGCTCGGGATAAGCGCCAAGCTCGGCCCTCTAACGCTCCGGCTTGATCCGCGCTCGTCGCGTGTGAGCGGCGGATGCCCGCGCCGCGTTGATCGAGCTGCTCGACGTTCCACGCGCGCTCGCCGATGCCGATGGGGCCCTAATCGTGGTGTGTTTTGACGAATTCCAAGATCTCCTCGTCTCTGACGATGCGCTCGACGGGGTCGTGCGGTCGGTGATCCAGCATCATGGTGAGGCGGCTGCCTATGTCTTCGCCGGGAGCCAGCCGTCGCCTATGCGAACGCTCTTCAGCGAACAGGAACGCCCGTTCTATGGCCAAGCCCGCCCTCTGGAGCTTCCGCCGCTGACGGTCGAGGAGGCAGCCGCGGACATCGTCGGCCTGCTCGATGCGGACGGCCTGGTGTCGCGTGCGGGCGGCGCCGTGGACGAGCTCCTCGCTTTTACCGGGGGGCATCCCCAGCGCACGATGCTGCTAGCGCATCACCTCTACAACCTGCTCGATGCCGACGAACCGGTTGATGATTCGACGCTCGAGGCGATCGAACGCGGCTTGCGCGAGACGCGCGACGCGCACCAGGCACTGTGGGATGCACTGCCTCGCATCGAGCGAATCGTGTGCTTGGCCCTTGCGGACGGGCAAGCCCCGACGGGATCCCGCGTCGCAGACGATCACCGCGTCGCGTGGTCCACGCTCCAAGGCGCGATCGAGCGCCTCTTGATCGACGGCCGTCAGGTTCGGCGCCATGACGACGGTGTCCCGTACTTGATAGATCCATTGTTTGCCGAGTGGCTGCGCCAGCGCTGACCTAGTTGCAGGAAGGATCATCAACGTGACGCTGACCCAAAGCCGACGCATTGTTGGTGGGGAACCATTCGCATGGCTGAGTGCTCCCGGGAAGATTCGACGCCCGATGATCAGCCTCTTCTTCCGTGAACAGATGAAGAGAGCGCCCTACCCCGTGCCCCCGGCGCGTCTCGAACGAAAGGGGGCACGCTGATCACATTGATGGACAGCTACGCAGTGGACTAGGAGGCGCCATGGAGGCTCTTCAATTGGCGTCTACGGCTGAGCTGCCTCGATTGTCTCGCTCGCCCAGCTTACGAGTCGCTCTGCCCTCTGGGCCGCCTCGCTCGCTTCCTTGGCACTCGCCTGCCTCGATTCGTATTCGACGGCGTTCTTCTTGGCGAGAAGCATCCGCAGCTGCCTTACGTGCGAGGCGATGCCCCTTGATCTTCCGCCAATCTCTTGGAGCAAATCCGCAGCGCGTTGGTGGTCGGGATCTGCGGACCGGCGCCCGGCGAGAGCGACGCATACAGCGTCGGTCGCGCTGATCGCCGCGTGAACGGCATTGAGCATTGCTGCATCATTTCGCGAATTGCTGATCGCCGTGTTCGCCTCGGCAGAGAACTGCTGACCCTTCGCCAGATAGAGACGTGCTTCAGAGCGGGAGGTCTCCACCGTCTTCCTTCGCGGAGTCATGGAGCTGGCGCCTTACGGGATCGGATCAGAACGACACCCTCTTTCTCGATCCGTTTCCAGATGCCGGTCTTGGGTTTCTGCTTCTCGGCATTGATGAGAGGGCTAAGATGATTGCCGAAGCGCCTCCAAACCGCATCGGAGAGATCGTCTAGCGCCTTCTCGACCTCCTCAAGGTCGGCGGGTGCACAAGAGACGGCGACGTCAATGTCGCTAGTGGGAGTGGACTCCCCCCAGATGGTGCTCCCGAAGATCGTCGCTGACTCCACCTTGTCGCTGAGGGCAAGCAGGTGGTCGCGCACAAAGGATGTGAGCTCCTGTTCGATGCTTGCTTCGGCTCCGAAGAGGTTAGCGATCCGTCCGGCGAGCAAGTGGTCGTAGCTCAGCTCGTACGCGTTGCCGACCCGTCCCCTGGTGGCGTGGACCAGACCGGTATCCACCAAGCGCTCCAATGCTTTCAGCGAGGTGGGGTGCGTTACGCCCGCGCGCCTGGCGATCTCCCGACCACTCGCGGGAAGGCCTTCGGGTAGGCGATAGAGGGCTCGCAGGACCCGGACATGGCTACGGTTGAGGAAGACGTCATCGAGAGGTGTCTTGAAGCGCACGGTTCCAATCCTTTCCGATAGGAAAGGTATATTACCATCTGGTAACGATAGTTGCCAGCATGGCGGGATTGCCCCACTGCGGCGGACGTCCTCATCTCACTACCGCACTGATGAGCCAGACGGCGGTGATGCCGGTGACCACGGTCAGAGTCGGCTTCTTCGTCTTCCAGGCAACGATGCTGGTGATTACGGCGGCTCCCAAAGAGGGACTCCATGCCGGGCAGTAACGTGAATAGCGTGCTGCCAATGACGATGAACGGGACTCCCAGGGCGCTGTAGCGCTCCTCACCAGCTTCTCGCAGGTGGCTGCGGATGGCGAGGAAGGCGATGATCAGCAGCCCCGAGGCCACCGCGGTCGCAAGGTGCACAAGCCCCCAGCGGGTGGTGTCGGCGGTTACCGCCTCGGCGACCGCCAAGTCGTTCGGTAGCCTCCCGAAGAGGAAGGGGTGGGTGACAAGAGCGGCCAGCAGCGCCGCGGGGCGATGGCGACGATGGTTGCTCGATATCTCGATCTACTCGATCTGGTCGTGTCGGGCATGGGATGTCCTCCTCTCAGCGGGCGCCGGGCGCGTTGCTCCGCGCGTCCACGGCATCGTCCGCGGAACGATCTGCTCGGCGTACTCCGCGCCGGGCGTCGATCTTTCGGGCGATGTAGTCGGCGTCGCGTCCGACACCATGGATCTGCTCCGAGGAGACCGAATGGAGGAACTTGAGACCGATGAAGTGGAGGCCGGGCTCCGAATCGACTATCCCCCGCTTGTGGAGCGGTTCTTGGGGGCCCAGCACGGGCAGGTCGATCCAGGAGAATCCGGGATGGAATCCCGTGCACCACACCACATTGGCGGCATCCACGGAGCGGCCGTCCTCGAGTTGCGGCAGTCCCTCTGAGACACCGGTGACACGAGGAACGCGTTCCACTCCCGCCGCCGCAAGGTCTTTGGGCTTGACTCGAAGCAGAGGTTCGCCGGTTGAGATCATCTTGGGTCGTGCTTTCCTTCCGATGGGCGTCCTGGTCGTCAGCACCCGGTGAAAGATGACCCGACCGATGAACGGCAACAGGACGCGGGCGACAACGCTTTCGGGGCGGAAGGGGATCGCACCGGTGCTGGGTCCCGATAGCAACACCTCGTGGGTCCTCGCCACCTCGATAGCGACTTCAGCACCAGAGTTACCTGCTCCGACTACGAGGACGCTTCCTTCCTGCAACTGCCCCGGATTCTTGTACTCCGCAACATGAAGCTGAACGATTTTCGGATCGAGCTCAGATGCATAGTCGGGAACCCGAGGCCGTTGCCAGCTCGACATCGCGACCACCACGTTGTCGGCCTCGAACCGTCGATCCCCCGAGGTGGCGACGAAACGATCACCTTTCCGCGTGAGTCTCTCTACTCTGATCCCGGTCTCCACTTGAAGGTAGAACTTCTGAGCGTAGGACTCGAGGTAGTCCGCCCACTCGTTCTTGCTCGGGAACCCCCAGTGGTACCCGGGGAAAGGCATCCCCGGAAGATGATTAAGACGATTGGGCGTGAACAGTCGGAGGGAGTCCCACCGGTTGCGCCACGCGTCCCCGACCCTTTGATTGGCGTCGATGATCTTGTAGGGCAGATCTCGCCGCGACAGCTGGTAGCCCGTCGCCAGCCCGGCCTGCCCACCCCCGATGACCAGGGTCTCCACGTACTCACGTCCGTGTTGGGCGGCCATGTCACCCACCTCCTGAACCGATCGACGCCGGGAAGGTCCCCGTGGATCAACCCGGCTGGGCCTATACTCCTAATTGGAGTAACCTAATACTCGCGTTTGGAGTACGTCAAGAGGGGAAATGATGATGCAACTGACGACGACCTCGTATGCGGTACTGGCCCAGGTTGCCGTGCATCCCTGGTCTACGTACGAGCTGGCGAAGCAGCGGGTGCGTTACTTCCGATACGTGTGGCCACGAGCCGAAAGCGCCGTCTACCGAGAGGTGAAGCGCCTTTCTGCCATGGGCCTCCTGACTGGGAAGAAGGACTACGTCGGGAAGCGGGCACGGACCGTGTACTCGATCACCGACGAGGGGCGAGAGGCGCTACGTGAATGGCTCTCCACACCGGTGTCTCCCTTCGCAATGGATTTCGAGGCCATGATCCGTCTGTTCGTGGCTCCCCTCGGCACCAAAGAACAGATCGTCGCCACCCTCAATCAGGTCAGAGACGATGCCGGGCAGATGCTCCGCTTCGGAGGAGAAGTCAAACAGGAGTTCCTTGAGGGCATCGCGGTCACCCAGGATCAGGTCTACATCCGCGCCCTGGCGGTGGACTTCTTCATCAGCCTCATCAACACAGTGCACGCATGGGCAGAACGAACCCTTGAAGAGATCGAATCGTGGGACGACCTCAGCCCCGATGGAAAGAACGAGCGCGCGCTCGAGAGGATCAGAGACCTACCGGTTGCCACGCCTGGATCGGTCGAGAGAACAGCGATAGCACCTCATACGCAACTCCGGCGGCGACGACAGCGGGGACATGCTTGAAGACGGAGCACTTTCGCAGATCAGGTGAAGCCACGTAACCGATCAGTTGGTGCCGGAGTGACAACTATCACCCGGAGCACGAAAATTTTTGGGCCACCTGACATGGATGTAGGTCAGATTCAGCCCGGTTGAGCCCGGAAGCCCCTCTCCATAAGGAACACCCGGTCCCGAGGACCAAATCCAAGATGAGCGCAGGGCACGCCCCTAGGTTCGAGG
>JBOGXA010000035.1:0-10328 GCA_050694175.1 Actinomycetota bacterium | reverse complement strand
AGTCAGTCAGTCGCCCCTGAGGAACCGCCGAAGCGGGAGCTCGGGCTGCTCAGAAAAGATCGCTCTCCGGAGCATGCTTCAACCTGCCCGAACGGACTTGTTGACAGGACGTACGGTTACTAGGGGAGCCGCCGCCGCTTAGCGAAGATCGAGGGCGACGCACGCCTCGACGACATCCGGGGGATCCCCATCGCTGCACGTTAGCCCCGACCCCGACGTAATGACCGTCCACGCGCCGTTCTCGTCGCGCAGGAAGACCTGCTCGCCGTCCTCGAGATTCCACCCGGGCGGCGGGGTCCCACCCGGGCGCGCTACGGCGCGGGCGTAGCCGCTCTGACACTCGCTCACCTCGATGGACTCCCAGATCATGCCCTCGACACCCAGCTCAACCCCCTCGCGAACGACCGCGATCATCGCGTCGGGGTGGCACGACGCGGCGGGAGGAGCCTCCAGACGCTTCGCGAGATCGTCCCGCTCGGAACGAAGCCGCTTCAGGTGGTTCTCGAGACGGCGCATCCGAGTTCTCAGGGCATCGGCCCGGCCCGTGAGATCCTCCATGTCCCCCCTCAGGCCCGCGGCAGTTTCACGAGCATCGCCTTGTGCCCGCAGCGACGCCGCGAGCGCGTCCTCGCGATCGTTGATCTCACCCTGTCGCCAGGCGAAGACCGCTCCACCTGCCGCAGCCATTGCAACCACGACAACCAGGCCCATCACTGCGGTCGTCTTGCCGAAAAGATCAACCTTTGGGAACATGCCACAGCCTCGCCTTCCCCGGCCCGTTCGGGCCCGGATGAACAGGAGACGCAGGAGCCCTCCCCGCGGTTGCCCGCGACACGGTGGAGTCCGGGTCGCACCCCAAGACGGTCACGATCCGGGCCCGGCGCCCATCGGGTCTCCCGTGCTGTGGAGAGCCGCTGCGAGGTCGGTGCGCGAGTTGACGCCGAGCTTTCGATAGGCATTTCTCAGGTGGAATTCGATGGTCTTAGGGCTGAGGAAGAGTTGCGCGGCCGCCTCTCGAGTCGTTCTGCCCTCTGCCAACACCATTGCAACCTGCAGTTCCTGTGGCGTGAGCTGATAGATGGTGCCGACGTCGCGCCGCCGGGCCGCCTCGCCGGTCGCGAGCAGCTCGGCGTGCGCGCGCTCCGCCCACGGGGCAGCGCCAAGTTCCTCGAAGCCCACGATCGCTTCACGTAACTGAACGCGAGCCTCCCGCCTGCGCTTTGCGCGGCGCAGCCGCTCCCCGTAACAGAGGCGGGTGCGGGCGCGTTCGTAGGTGTCGGGTGTGGCCTCGTGCTGTGTCAGGGCCTCGGCGAAATGAGCCTCGAAGGCGTCATCCTCCGCGAGGAACCCGCGACTCCTTGCCGCTCGGGCGAGAGCCCACGGCTGTCCCTTCTTCTCGGCTCGCGCGATGAAGTCGTCCGCCACGCGTCGAGCTTGGAGATCGTCGCCCGATCGAATGCAGACCTCTACCAATTCGGGAGCCGACGAGATGTCCGGGTCGGCAATGCCCAGATCAGACAAGAGGCTCTCTTTCTCATCGAGATGCCCGCGCGCCTCATCCGTTCGTCCGGCGCCGAGATCCAGCTCCGCCAAGGCGCCGAGAACCCAGACGCGGAAGAAGTCAAGGCCCAGCCTTTCGCTTAGTGCGAGCGCTTCTGCCGCATGAGCGCGGCACGATGCATCTTCTCCTCGTCGCGCCTCGACGCAGACCAGTCCGGCAAGGGACGCGCAGATCTGTTCCAGCTGCCCGGTCTCGCGGGCGATGGATATGGCCTCGTCGTACTGGGCCTGCGCGGTAAGCCAGCGATCGCTCGTTGCCGCGTCACGCGCGGAGACCCATAACGCAAAGGGCAGGGCGCCCACGGCGACGCGACTTCTTGCCGATTGAATCGCGCGGCCAATCAGTGCGCGCCCGGTATGGGACTCCCTCAGCCACAGGGGGCCCAGCGCCGCCCACGACAACAGGTGTGGATCGTCACCCAGCACGTCTGAGTGATCGATGATCTCCACCGCATCTCGAATCAGCGCCGCTCCCTCGGCGCCCTCGCCGTTGTAGATGAGAGCCGTTCCCAGCGCAAGACTGGCGAAGGCCCGTTCACGATCTCCAGCAAAGTCCGGCATCCCACGCCACAACCGGCGCGCGGCCTCGAGCATCGTCCCCGGCCGGCCCGCGTATACGCACGCATCGGCCGCTTCGGCCCGCATGATGACCGCCCGCGAGGGATCCACAGCCTCGATGTCGGCGGCCGCCTGCATGAGGATCTCGTAGCCTTTCATCGCCGACCCGGTGCGCATCGCCACCTCTCCCCGCCGGTGGAGAGCCTTTGCTCGCAACAGGGCGTCGTCGCTGAGGTCAAGCGTTCTGTCCAGCAGAGTTGCGCTTCGTTCGGACTGCCCAGCGAGCCACGCGCTGTCGGCCGCCGCCAGCAACCGCCGAGAACAAGGCTCGGGATCTGGCGTGAGCTCCGCGGCACGCTCGAACGCCGCCGCAGCCGCGTCGTAGGCGCTGCGCCCGCGCGCCCTCCGTCCCGCACCTTCCAGCGCCGCCGCCGTCGTTTCATCCGGTCCGAACGCGGCCGCCGCCAGATGCCAGGCTCGACGGTCGCCGTCACTTTGACGCACCAGAGCTCCGGCTATCGCTCTGTGCACTGCCCTCCGCTCGTCGGGTGGGCATGCGTGGTAGATCGCGGATCTGAGCAGCGGGTGGCGAAACTCAACGCGGGTGCCCTTGACAGTTATCAGGGCAGCGCGTTCTGCCTCCTCGAGGGCGGACATGTCGATCTCGAGCGTCTCGGCGGCGTTCTGAATTGCGAGCAACTCGCCGTTGTCGACCGCGGCGGCGATCACAAGACAGTGGCGTGCCGGCGGCGAGAGGGCGTCCGCCTGACGCCGCCACGCCTCTTCAACGCTCGTCTGTATGGGAAGCGGATCCGCTGCGAAGTTGGCTCCGAGTGACGGGAGCTGCGCCGCGAGCTCCACCAGCGCAAGTGGATTGCCCGCCGTAGCCTGGAAGAGGCGATTCGTGATACCGGAGGGAACGGCATGGTCCGCGTGATGCCCAACCAGCTCAGCCGAAGCTTCTCGATCCAGTCCCTCCAGTACGAACTGTGGCAGCCCGGCGTTTTCGAGCGCCGGTTTCGAATCCGCGCGACAGGCGAGCAGCATGACGATCGGGTCCGCCATGATGCGTCGAGCGGCGAACAGCACCGCCGCCGTCGAGGCATCGTCGAGCCAGTGGGCGTCGTCCACGAGAACGAGCAGCGGATGCTCCTCGGCGTACGCCGCAAGGACACTCAAGGTGGCGGCTCCGATCACGAACCGATCGGTCTCGATTGAGGGTCCGAGCGCGAGGGCGCTCCGGAGGGCAGCCGCTTGCGGCTCGGGTATGCCGTCAAGCCCATCGAGCAGTGGATGCAAGAGCTCGAGCAGGCCCGCGAAGGGGACCTCCGCCTCCAACTCTATTCCCCGCGCACGCAGAACGGACATTTCACTCGCCTGCTCCGAGGCGTATCGCAGGAGCGCGGTCTTACCAATCCCGGGCTCCCCGCTCACGATCAGTACCGCGCTCGTCCCGTCGCGGGCATCGGCAAGGAGCCGATCAACGAGTGCGCACTCCGATGTTCGTCCAAACAGCATTGTTGGCTCCCAGGTCTCCCTGATTAAGAGACCCTCTTGCCGCCAGAAATCAAGGGGGGTACCCGGATTCGATGGAACGCCCCCCTCTCTAGTGTCCGTGTCGATTGGAGGCGGCCTCAACAGAGTCGGCCGCAACAGAAAGGAGAAGAGATGGCACTGACGGAGGAAAAGGCGGCGGGGGCGGGACTCGCTTACGACCTTACCGGCACGCTGCTCGAGGCATGCTCGTGCGGGGTGCTGTGTCCCTGTTGGATCGGAGAGGATCCCGATCTAGGCACGTGCAACGGGTTTATCGCGTACCACTTCGACACGGGCACGATCCGGGGGGTCGACGTGAGCGGGCTGTCGGTGGTCAACGTGATCCAGATCCCCGGCAACGTGCTCACGCCGGCGAGCTGGAAGGTCGTGATCTTCGTCGATGAGCGAGCGTCCGACGAGCAGCTTGACGCGATCGTCGCGGCGTACGGCGGAAAGCTGGGAGGGCCCCTTGCCGACCTCGCCGGTCTCGTGGGGGAGATCCTGGACGTGAAGCGCGTTCCGATCAGCCACCAGATCACAGACGGCAAGGGAAGCCTGCGGGTGGGCGATTTCTTGTCGTCCGAGATGGCTCCATACGCCGGAGCCACAGGGGAGACGACGACGCTGCGGGACTCGCTGTTCTCAACGGTTCCGGGCTCGCCCGCCTACGTCGCCAAAGCATCGAAGCACGAGGTGAACCTGCCCGAGTACGGCATGGTGTGGAACTTCGAGGGGCGTAACGCGATCCAGTCCGACTATCGCATCACCCACGAAGCCGCCTGAGATGTACGCAGCTCCGGTTCGTCGCGTGCCCGTCGCCATCTATGCGGCGATAGTGCTGGCGTGGCTCGTTGCCATCGCTGCAGCGGTCACCGGGGGATCGGAGCTCGTGCACCACGACTTCTTGATCGAGGGCGGTCTACCTCCCGTGGTTGCCCTCGCACTTTTTGTCGCTGCGTGGCAGCTGATGATCGTGGCGATGATGCTCCCATCGAGTCTTCCGATGATCCGCCTGTACTGGTCGGCTGCGCGCTCGCAGGATCGTCCCCGTGCAGCCCTGGGGTTGTTTCTCGGCGGATATGCGCTCGTGTGGATCGGTTTCGGGATAGTTGCGTTGGCGGGCGATCTGATACTGCACCGTGCGGTCGAGTCGTGGGCATGGCTGGGGGCGCGGCCGCACATCATCTCCGGCGGCGTGCTCGTAATGGCGGGAGCGTTTCAGTTCTCCAAGCTCAAAGACCGCTGTTTGACGGAATGCCGGCATCCGGGCATCTATCTGATGCGTCATTACAGGAGGGGAGCGAGAGAGGCTTTCCGCCTGGGTCGCGGCCACGGGCTGTTCTGCCTGGGTTGCTGTTGGGCTCTGATGTTCGTGATGTTTGCCGCGGGCGTTGCAAACATCATGTGGATGGCTGCCCTCGCGGCGGTGATGGTCTACGAGAAAATCGGGCGTCGAGGACGGGCGCTCACTCCTGCGGTGGGCGTGGCGCTGATTGCTATGGGACTGTTGGCCCTGATGCTGGGTTCCGGTCCGGAGGTATCGTGATTCCACAGCCAGTGGTGGGAGATTGACACGTGGGAGTTGAGCCGACGATGAGAACCGCGCCTGTTGACGAATCTGCCGAAGCAGCCGCCATCGTGAGCACCGTTCGCGACTACTTCGAGGGGTGGTTCGAGGGGGATGCAGCCCGCATGAGGCGCGCCCTTCATCCGGGCCTGGCCAAGCGGGCACTAACACGTGACAGAGACGCCGACGCCCTCGACACGGATACAGCACAAGAGATGATCGACGCGACCGAGGCCGGCGTCGGCACCAGACACCCACCCAAAAAGCGCCACTTCGACGTGGATATCGAGGACGTCTACGGGACCATCGCCAACGTTACGGTTCGCTCCGACATCTACCGCGAGTACCTCAGCCTCGTGCGGACGGAGAACGGGTGGAAGATCGTCAACGCGCTGTGGCAGTTCGTGGACAACGACGGTTAGCCGACTCAAAATGGACACCGTTCTCGATCCAGCGGAAGTCGCAACGAAGCGCACGCGAGAACAGACTCGAGCCCTCTATCCGCACACGGAGGGCTTCGTCGAGCGCGACGGGGTGCAGGTTTTCTACGAGGTCTACGGCGAAGGTGAGCCGACAGTCTTCTTGCTGCCGACGTGGTCGATCATTCACTCACGCTTTTGGAAGATGCAGATCCCATACCTGGCGCGGCATTTCCGAGTCTTGACCTTCGACGGCCGCGGCAACGGCCACTCCGACCGCCCGCTGGAGCCGGAGGCCTACGGGGAGAGTGGGTTTGTTGCGGATGCCCTCACGGTCATGGACGCGACCGGGACCGATAAGGCTGCACTCGTTTCGCTCTCGCTCGGCGCTCAGCGAGCGTTGCTGCTGGCCGCAGATCACCCCGACAGGGTGTCCCACGCGGTGTTCATCGGGGCGTCGCTTCCGATCGCGCCGGGCCACGAAGAGCGTATGGCGGCTCTCGACTGGTTCGACAGAGCGCTGCCCACAAATGAAGGCTGGGCAAAGTACAACAGGCACTACTGGCTCAAGGACTATCAAGATTTCCTCGAGTACTTCTTCTCGCAATGCTTCACCGAGCCTCATTCGACCAAGCAGATCGAGGATTCCGTGGGGTGGGGGATGGAGACCACCCCAGAGGTCTTGATCGCGACGACCGAGGGAGCGGGCTTCCAGGACAAGGACGAGGTTCTCGAGGCATGCTCCCGTGTCCGCTGCCCCGTGCTCGTGATCCACGGACAAGAGGACGCGATCAGCCCGCACGAGCGAGGCCGGCAGCTCGCCGAGGCAACGGGGGGGTCGTTTGTATCGATGCAGGGCGCCGGCCATATCCCGCTTGCTCGCGACCCGGTGAAGGTCAACCTTCTCGTGCGCGGCTTCGTCGAGCCCCAGACTCCTCCGCCGATGTGGGCGCGCGGGGTGTCCAGGCGCAAACGCGCGCTGTATGTCTCGTCCCCCATCGGACTCGGCCATGCCCGGCGCGACGTCGCGATCGCCAAGGAATTGAGGAGGCTCGTCCCGGACCTCGAGATCGATTGGTTGGCACAAAATCCTGTGACGCGTGTTCTCGAAGGCGAAGGAGAGACGATTCATCCGGCAAGTCGGTATCTCGCCAACGAGACCGGACACATCGAGAGCGAATCCGCCGAACACGACCTCCACTGTTTCCAGGCGTGGCGGCGGATGGACGAGATCCTCCTGGCCAATTTCATGGTCTTTCACGACATCGTGAGCGAGGACAACTACGACCTGTGGATCGGTGACGAGGCCTGGGAGCTCGACTATTACCTTCACGAGAATCCGGAGCAGAAACGAGCCGCCTACGTGTGGCTGACCGACTTCGTCGGGTGGCTGCCCATGCCCGACGGAGGCGAGCATGAGGCTTTTCTCACGGCCGATTACAACGCGGAGATGATCGAGCACATCGCGCGCTTCCCTCGTGTACGCGATCGGGCCATCTTCGTTGGAAGCCAAAACGACGTCGTGCCGGACCGTTTCGGGCCCGACCTTCCCCTCATTCGGGCCTGGACAGAGGAGCACTACGACTTCTCCGGTGGTTACATCACCGGCTTCGATCCGAACGACTTCGCGGATCGAGAGCGTCTGCGCGCCGAAGAAGGCTTTTCACCGGAGGAGAAGGTTTGCATAGTGACCGTCGGAGGCTCAGGGGTCGGGGGCCACCTGCTTCGCAAGGTGATCGCAAGCTTCCCCGACGCGAAGCGGTTGGTTCCCGAGCTTCGCATGGTGGTGGTTACCGGGCCCCGCATCGATCCGGCCTCGCTCCCGTCAGTCGATGGACTCGAAATCCGGGCGTACGTGCACGATCTGTATCGCCAGCTCGCGGCATGCGACCTCGCCGTAGTGCAGGGTGGCCTCACGACTTCGATGGAGCTCACGGCCAACAAGCGGCCGTTTCTGTACTTCCCGCTGCGCCATCACTTCGAGCAGAATTTCCATGTGCGTCATCGCCTCAACCGTTACGGAGCCGGTCGTTGCATGGACTTCGAGGAGTCAACGCCCGAGGTGATTGCCTCCGCAATAGCCGACGAGATCGGCCGGGAAGTCAGCTACAAGGACATTGAGCAGGGCTGCGTCGAGCGCACAGCAAAACACATTGCGGAGATGCTTTAGCGGGGTAGCTCAGTGGTGGAGCACTGCGCTACAACGGAATCTCGGCAAGCCAGCGGGAGGCTAACGCGTCAGTCCTTGCCCGCACGCACCTTTGACAGTGGGGAGGGGAATCTCGGCAGAACTCGCCTGCCACCCACCCATTCCGTTATGCGCTCCGCCTCTTGCGTGAGCGCGCGCATTCCGTCCGCGCCGACGTCCTCGAGCATCTGCAGCTCGATCTCGCCTTCGTCGCGCTGGCGCCAGCCGCCCACGATCCGCCCGTCCCACCACGCAGTGGGTCCCGCGTTGCCGCTGGTGTCGAACAGCTGGGACCTGTGGGGGCCGAGGTACCAGTCCCGCTCGAACCAGCCCATCGTGGTCGGGTCGAGCGGTGGCAGAAGCGATGCCCACGGCTCGAGCGGATCGGTTGCGTCGAGGTCGTCGGGCAACAGGTATCCGGTCTGCCCGTCGAGGTCGACCTCGACCGCACCGACGTCGACGAGCGCCCTCCGCACGGCCGTGACGGTCGACCCGAGCCACCACTTGATGTCGGCCTCCGTACCGGGCCCGAAGGCGCGCAGCCACTGCTCGACTAGTCTCGCCACACCCTCGGCTTCGGGGAGAGGCGCGATCTCCTCCCCAAGCCATGACCTCATCGAAGCCCATCGGGGTCGGGACGTGGTCCACGCGCCGTCGTTCGTTGCCCGAACGATTTCGCCCGCTGCGGAAAGCGTGGTCAGCACCCGGGGACCAACCGGCACCTGCCCACCCCAGGACTTCCCCTCGCCGTAGGTGATCGAGCCCCCGAGCACGGGGAGTTCGTCGCGCAGCTCCGACCACGTGGCTTCACGCCCGTCGGCCAGAGCCGCCAGCACCTGCTCGGATGCATCGGCGAGCCACCGCTCACCGTTGCGCTGCAGCCCTGCCTTCTCGACCTCGCGGATGAGCCTGCGCCGCTCGGTGTCGGCGACGCGGTTGCTCGCCCCCGCCTGGGCGAAGGCCATTGTCTCTCGCGGGAAAACGAACAGTGTCCGGCGCATCGCCAGGTGTTTGACCAACGACCGCTCGCCGTAGAGTGCGCGCTCCATTTCGGAGACTCTCACGCCCTCGACGCGGGCCCACGCGGACAGGTAGACGGTGACGGGATCGGTCCCATGGAGACAGACGATGCTCCGGGTAGCTTCCACAATGTCATCGGTTCGATGGACCGGTGCCAGACGGTGACGACGAGCCAGTCGGGCTCGGCGCTCCGCGACCTCTACCTTTCGCACCCTGGGATCCTGCCACGACCTTGTGTCACGGTAGAGAGGTTTACGGTGTGATCGTGGCGTTTACGTCCGCCTTCCCGATCATCTACACGGAGGACATCGCTCGCGCGCTCGCCTTCTACCGCGACCTGCTCGGGTTCGTCGAGGACTTCCGGTTCCCGGATGACGGCGAGCCCGTATTCGTGTACCTCAAACTCGCGGACGGCGCGCTCGCGCTCGCGGAAGTCAACGCCGCTACCGTACCGATCCACGGTAAGCAGCTGCGCCCGGCGACAGGCCAGCAGTTCGAGATGTGCGTCTACACCGACGACATCGATGCGGCCGTCGAGAAGCTGCGCGCGACTGGCGTGCCCGTGCTGGCCGAGGCGGTCGACCAGCCGTGGGGCGAGGGCCTTGCGTATGTCGGGGACCCAGACGACAACCCCGTGATGATCACCGCGCCCGCTTAGGAGGTGCGCCTCGTCCGAAGATCACCGATCGATGAGGGGTTGGTGGCCTCCGCCATGTGCCTTATGACCAGGTAGTTTGTTGTTGACGATGGGCGGTTAGCTCAGCGGGAGAGCACTGCGCTTACAACGGAATCCGCACGAGCCCGTGACAAGGATCGTTTCGCGAAGTGCCTGATCAACGCGTATTTCCTGAGCGTAGGTGACATCCGCCGATAGCCCGTGACAGCAATCTGATGGACGCAATTTGGACGCACCAGGGCAATCATTACGGCCTGGATCATGCGCGGGCGCATCGCCGGGTAGCACCAGGTCCTTCCGTTGCGATCAGCCGATGGATTAGAAGCAGGTTTGGCACACACCGATTGAGCACACGTCCGGAGGGGCGACCTTGTGGCTCACACAGCGTTGAGACTCTTGTCCGCTCGCGAGACGCCGCCAGTGTCTACAAGCGCCAAGACCCCACGGAAGACGAGGGCGCAACGCCTACGCGTGACACCGGAATCCGGCGTGTCGGCCGCCTTCGCGATGAGTTTGCGGGCGATCTGGAGTCGTAGTTGGTGTCGGAGTAACTTGCGGCCAAGACGTCGAAGCGGTCGGAGCGGCCGAGCTCACAGGAGGGAGACGAGGTGGCTGGGCACAAGATTGGAACGCGCGACGAGTGGCAGGCGGCACGCGACGAGCTGGCGAAGCTCGAAGCGGAACACGCCGAGCGAAACGAGGAGATCAAGAGGAAGCGGCTCGAGCTCCCCTGGGTCCCGGTCGCGAAGGAGTACGAGTTCGACACCGACGACGGGAAGAAGACCCTCGCCGAGCTGTTCGATG
>JBOGXA010000034.1:0-10822 GCA_050694175.1 Actinomycetota bacterium | reverse complement strand
GCGCGCGATCCGTGAGCGATGCGACGAGCTTCCGTCGTTCTGTGGCCGCCGCCCGGAGTGCGGACGCGTCGCCAGACGCGAGTTCGCGGAGATCCAGGAGCTTCCTCAGCTCGTCGGTGTGCCTGCGGGCGAGCTGGTTGACGGCCCACGCCGCCAGGCTGGGCTTGCGGAGTGACCGAACCTCCTCAGCCGTCCCCTTGTCGCCCGCATCTTGGAGCTGCCGGACGAGCTCGTTGCGTGCCGCGGTGAAGTCTTCCAACGGTAGGGCGTAGAGCGCATCAAGACTGTCTTTCATCCACTCCATTCAATCCTAAGCCGGCTACCGTGCCCAATCTCAGAAGACGGCAACGTGGCGGTTCATCCCTCCCATCTTCGATCGAAATCTCATGGGCCGGTCACACTTTGCCGCTTCGTTTCGTCATACAGGTTGGGGTATTCAGCGCAACTAGAAGGGAGTCAACCGTGCCTCTGCAGGTGACCGCCATCATGATCGGTGTCGAGGACCTGGCGCGCTCCAAGAAGTTCTACGGGGAAGGCCTGGGCTGCACGATCGACCAGGACCATCCCAATTTCGTGTCGTTCAACCTGGGGGACGGATCGTCGTCGCTGGCCCTCTACGAACGGGAGGCAGCGGCCCAAGATGCCGGCGTCTCCTCCGAGGGGTCCGGATACCGGGGTGTCTCGTTCCACTACATCGTCCCGTCGCACGAAGCCGTGGACGAGATCATGGGCAACGCCGTGGCGGCCGGTGGCGGCGTCGTGAAGGAAGCAGCAGCCGCTCAGTGGGGCTACTTCGGGTACTTCAGCGACCCCGACGGCTATCTCTGGAAGGTCGCGTCCAGCTCCTAAGGAGGGCCCCCGTTCCAACTCGCCCGTCAAATCTGAGCAACGAGTCTGGAGTGTCGAGTAAGGCTGAGGCTCGAACGACCGAGGGCACAATCTCAAATGATGGGACCGATCACTCACCGATGAGTTCCTGCTGTCGGCTCCGTCTGAAGTGTGAAGTACCCACGGCCAGAAGTCAGGAGGAGGCCATGCGAAAGCTAGTAGTCATCGAATTCCTATCCCTCGACGGCGTTATGCAAGCGCCGGGGGCACCCGAGGAAGACACCGAGGGCGGGTTCCGCCACGGGGGTTGGTCGATGCCCTACGCTGACGAGGTCATGGGGCAGGCGGCGGCCGAGGGGATGGCTGCGACCGATACCCACCTCTTCGGCAGGAAAACATACGAGATCATGGCCGCCCACTGGCCCCACGCGCCGGGCGAAGACCCATTCGCTCAGCACCTCAACAATGTCGAGAAGTACGTCGTGTCAACCACGCTCCGGAAGGCCGATTGGCAGAACACGACGATCATCGATGGCAATGTCGCCGAGCGAGTCGCGAGGCTCAAGGAGCAGCCGGGTAAGAACATCGGCGTCCTCGGAAGCGGCGAGCTGGTTCACACTCTTATCGAGAACGACCTCGTCGATGAGTACTCCCTCACCGTGTACCCGATCGTCCTGGGCAGTGGCAAGAAGTTGTTCCGGGATGCGGACCAGACGCGCAAGTTGAAACTCGTCGACTCCAAGCCGACGACCACCGGCGGACTGATGCTCACGTACCAGCCGGAACGATAGGTCGTTCATGGTTCTGGCCTCCGCGAGTGGCAGCTAGTCCGCATCAACCAGCTTCACTCAGTCGGCTGAGGATCCGACCGACCGTCCTATAGGTCCTGGTGGTGATGTCTTTGCCGAATTCCTTCTCCAGCCACCGCATCAGATCGGGTGTTCGGGCGCTGGTGAGGTCGATGAGACTGCAGATGTCCCGGTCGTACAACCCAAGGATGGTGTAGTCACGACCCTTTGGCCGGTAAGGAAAGGTCAGTTTCGTTCGCGGCTTCGTCTTCAAGAACGTCACATTCAGATTCGTCTTGGCCGAATGCTCGATGGCGCTGAATGGATCCCGGTCCACGAGAGCCTGTAGCTGTTGCCTGCTACGAATGATGGTGGTACTGGTGAAGCCCAACTGCTTCGGCAGCGCTTCCTCCACTGTCGCTTCCATCGCTCTTACAGCCGATGAGCTGCTCTCAAATAAGACATTGCCGGTCGAGATCACCGTGCGGACGTTGCGGAAGCCTAGGTCGTCGAACAGTTGGCGCAACTTGTCATTCCGCATATTCGGATTACTCGGTCCGATGCCACGCAACAGCGCAACGTAGCTCTTCATACCGACAACAATTTAGCGGTCGAGCGATCCGATGTCCGAGGGGTCACGGGACCAACCCCACATACGAGAAGGCCATCAACATCGACACCCGACGCCTGCAAGAACCTCCACAAGGCATGATCTGCACACTCCAGTCGACCTTGGAGGACCGCCGCGAGGGGAGACGTTACGCCGACCTCCGGCGCGCTTAGCGCGAGGTGCGGCCACCGAGCCTGAGGAAGTCCCGCTCGGCGTCCGTCGGCGCCAGTGCGGCCGCACGCTCATAGGCAGTCGCAGCCTCGTTGTGTCGTCCCAGCCGCCGAAGCAGATCGGCTCGCGTGGCATGGAAGGGGTAGTAGTTGTCCAGGTCCAACTCGTCCATCAAAGCCAGCGCAGCGGCGGGGCCCTGCACCTCGCCGATGGCGATGGCGCGGTTGAGGGCCACGACCGGCGTGGGGGCGACCGCAAGCAACTGGTCGTACAGGGCGACGATCTGCGACCAATCGGTCTGCGCGAATGTTGGGGCGTCAGCATGCACAGCGTTGATGGCCGCCTGGAGCTGATAGGCGCCGGGTTGGTTGCGGCGGAGGCACCGGCGGACGATCGCCTGGCCCTCCTCGATCAAGGCCCGATCCCACTGTGTCCGGTCCTGCTCGCCGAGCAGCACGAGGGAGCCGTCGGGGCGCGTGCGCGACGAGCGACGGGATTCCGTGAGGAGCAACAGCGCTAACAGGCCGGCCACCTCCGGTTCGTCGGGCATGAGCGTCGCGAGGATCCGTGCCAGCCGGATCGCCTCTGAGCAGAGACCCGGTTCGGCTGGGTCGGTCAGCCCCGCGTTGTAGACGAGGTAGACGACGGCCAGCACGGGACGGAGGCGGCCGGGCAGTTCGTGATCCTCCGGCACGCGGTAGGGGATCCGCGCCGCCTTGATCTTGCGTTTCGCTCGCACGAGGCGTTGGGCCATGGTCGGCTCAGCGACGAGGAAGGCGCGGGCCACCTCGTCGGTCGTCAGCCCGCCGAGCAGGCGCAGGGTCAGCGCCACCTGCGCTTCCGTTGAGAGTGCCGGGTTGCAGCAGGTGAAGATGAGGCGCAGCCGGTCGTCCTGAATGGGTCCCACCTCCTCGGGCATGCCGGGATCGTCGGTGCCGGGCGAGCGCACCGCCACCTCGCCGAGCAGTTCCCGTCCCCGCGACTCGCGGCCCAAGCGGTCGATGGCCCGGTTGCGGGCGGTCGTCGTGATCCAGCCGCCCGGGTTGGGCGGCAGGCCCTCGCCCGGCCATTTGCGCAGGGCAATGGCGAACGCCTCCTGCACCGCGTCCTCGGCGACGTCGATGTCACCGAAGACGCGGATCAGGGTGGCCACGCATCGGCCGTACTCCTCGCGGAAGATCCGGCCGACGTCGCCTTCGTCGAGCTCGGGTACCGCGTCGCCCTCGGGAAAGCCTGTCAGGCCCCGGAAACCGCCCGGAACGGGCGGACCTCGATCGGCTTCGTGACGAGGGCCGTGACCTTCGACGCCCAGGCGAGCGCAGCGTCGAGATCCTCGGCCTCGATGATGTAGAAGCCGCCGAGGTGCTCCTTCGACTCCGCGAAGGGGCCGTCGGTGGTCAGGACCTCGTCATTGGACACGCGCACGACGGTGGCGGTGTCGGGTTCGTGCAGGGCGCCGCCGAAGACCCAAGCGCCGGCCGACTTCATCTCGTCCTCGAGGACGTGGATCTGCTCCATGTACCGTTGCATCTCCTCGTCGGTCGGGGGGACTCCGACCTCGCCCTCGACGCTGTGGACGGACAACAGGTATTTCGCCATTGGCGAATCCCTCCTGTGGCTGGGGCGGGCCGGTCCCGCCGCTCGCCCTTACTACGGACGGCCGGTGCCCAGATCGACACGTGTATACAAGAAAAGTGCGTCAGAGGCCGATGACGTCGGCGATCTTCTAAGCCGGAGGCGCGATGGCGGCGCCGCGATGTTGCGGATTGAGAGGCCGACTCTCTATGGAGACCAAGTACCTCGACGAAATGAGACGGTTGCTAATGGAAGCCCGCCCTGAGCTCTCCACCACACACCAGCTCGAATTCAAGAGTCTCTTCGGAGCTGTGGCGGGATATGTCGACGGTCACATATTCATCTCATGCGGAAAGTTTGGAGTTGCGCTCAAGCTGCCAAGGGAGATTCTTGATGACCTTTTCAGGGGAGAAGGGTGTCAAGCATCTCAAGTACTTTCCCAAGGGGCACGTCAAGAAGGAATACGCCGTGCTCCCGAAGCGGATACTGGAGGATTGAGGCCGTTTTAGAGAGCTGGTCGACAGAAGCATTCAAGCTGTGGAGAGATAGCGACTTCAGCGGCGGGGCCCCCAGATCGGCGCGTTTCGAAGAAGTTGGCAGGCCAAGAGAGATACGAACCTGTCAAAAAGGGGCGACCAGCTCTTTCCCCTAGACGTCTGTCGTGGGACGCTCTTGATCAATACGCCCGATGCAGCCGGCCTCGGGGTCGCGGTTGGTGGCGAGGGGGTGTATCGCCAGTGAAAGGAGTCATGAACGTGGCGGAGGAACTGCATCGTGATGACTTCGGGGTCGTCAGCCACGACGTCGCGGCAGAGCTCCTGGAGTTGGAATGGCTTGAGGGGTCGGCAAACATGACGGATGACAACTTCAAAGAATCGATGAAACGGTACGCCATGTGCGCAGAGCAATTGCGACCAGGCAATCTGCTCGTCGACGTCACCAAGTTCAAGCATTCTCCGGGGGCCAACGTGGGAGCGTGGAGGGACCGGGAGATCATCCCTCGCTACAACACGGCTGGCGTAAGGAGGTTCGCGTTCATCGTTCCTCATGGCTCCCCAGGGACGGTGGAGCAGGGGAACTCCCCAGCTCAGGAGCCACCAGGCCAGTTCCCGACGGCATACTTCGACGACCGGCAAGATGCCCTGAACTGGTTCGGCGAATAGCAATGCGCGAGTGGCCTTGCGCTCTCAGTCACGACCACTAACTCACATATGAGGTCAATGGGATCGCCCCTCTCACTTAGCAATGTCAGGCTCCAGCGAGAACGATGAGCCTGGGCCTGGACGAGTCTTGCATGACGATCCTGCCGATCGGCATCACCCTGCAGTACTTCGACGGCTGCCCCAACTGGCACTGATCCGGTCAAAAAAGATCAACAGCTCTAGACGAGCAAAACCACCGCCTACCACTCATGACACCTATCCGGTCGAGGCCGGGGCCGAAGGGTCGTTCTGCCAGAGGCCGAACTCGTTCCCCTCGGGGTCCTTACAGACTGAGAACCAACCCATGCCCAGGACCGGGCCGGTCTCGCCCGCCTCGCCGCCGAGCTCCCTTACTCGCGCGGCGCCAGCGTTGATGTCGTCCACGTCGAAGTAGACCCGCGCCCCTCGCTTGTCGGGCTTTCCGCGAACCTGAACAGGAAAAGCATGACCTACCTGCGGATTTCAGAGGGTGGGCGGTGCTGGGTTCGACCCAGCGACCCCTGCGTTGTAAGTGCGGCCCGGCATGATTCGGTGAACTGCGCAAACGGACATGCTTGCAGTTCAGAGGCCCTTTCTGCGTAGTCTCATCTAGTCTCTCTTGATCCCATTTCGGCTGTCGTCTGTTGGATATTTGTTGGATTCTCTGGACCCCTGACCACTGCACTTGAGGTGCACGTCAAACAGTGACGCGGTTTGGTTGGTGCAAGGGTCAACTCATGCAAGGGTCTGCGGCCGATACCCTTTGCAGCGATGCCCCGCACCCTGACCGTCATCGATGCTCCGTCCAACCTCGGCCTCCGTCCGCCCGCGCCCGGCGTCGAGCCGGGCGTCAAGAGGCTTCCGGACGCGCTGCGCGCCGCCGGGCTCATAGAGCATCTAGGGGCGCAGTACGCGGGAAGGGTTGCGGCACCGCCGTATTCGCCCGACAGGGACCCGATCACGGGAGTTCGCAACTCCGCGGCGATCGCCGACTACTCCGTGAGGCTCGCAGACCTGGTCGGCACGGCCATCGGCGCAGGACAGTGGCCGGTCGTGCTCGGAGGCGATTGCAGCATCCTTCTCGGGACGACGCTTGCGCTGCGCCGTCAGGGCCGGTTCGGCCTCGCCTTCGTGGACGGGCATCTCGACTTTCGCCACGGGGATCCGAACACCGTCGGATCGGCCGCAGGCGAGGACCTCGCACTCGTCACCGGGCGCGGCCACTCAAGCCTCACCGACATCGAAGGCCTTGGCCCCTACGTTCGTGACGAGGATCTCGTCGCGCTCGGCTTTCGTCCCAGCGAGAGCCATGACTTCGACATCGATTCGACGGCGATCTCGCTGATCCCGGCCGAGGAGGTGATCGCGGATCCCGTCGCCGCGGCGGAGCGCTCCCTCGAGCGGCTCGGCGACGTGGACGGATTCTGGATTCACGTCGACGCGGATGTGCTCGACGCCGCGACCATGCCGGCGGTGGACTCACCTGAGCCGGGGGGGCTGAGCTTCGACGACCTAACTACTCTTCTCGCCGCGCTGGTCGCGGCCCCGAGTGCGGTCGGCATGGAGGTTACGATCCTCGACCCCGACCTCGATCCTGACGGTCACCTGGCGGCGAGCTTCGCCGCCGTTATCGAGGCGGCGCTTCGGTAGGTTCGGGAAACGCGGCCGGCGCGGCCTCCCGTACGCCTCTGGTACACCTCCCGCTCGACCACGCCGACCACGAATCAAACTTCGCCGGCGTTCGAGGGCGCGAGAACATCTGCGTGATGCCGAGGTCGTAGAAGAACCGGCGGATCGTCTTGGAGCGCATCTACGGGCCGCGATCCGACAACGACTTAGGCATCTTGGCATCCGTCGCGAGGAGTCCTTCGTTGGCGAGCGCCTTATCGAAGACGTCCTCGACGTCGTCGGAAGTCGCGGTTGGTCGCACCGCGTGGCCCACGATCTTGCGGGAGAACATGTCGATGATTGCGACCAGATACCAGAACGAGTCGCCGACGCGGCAGTAGGAGGTCCCATGCCCAGATCTCGTTAGGAGCTTCGACCACCGTCTCGGCCTGGTCGACTTCCGTCGACCGGCGCGCCCGGTGAAGCGGCACACCAGCGCGACCGATGATCGCCTCTCGTTCATCGATCGAGACTTCCTTGAACGCGTCCTCGAGTCACGCAGCTGAAGAAAGGTCCGGGACGGAACCCCAAGGACCAGGAGAAAGAATCCTTGAAGGCCGAGGTCTCCGGAGCGCGCCGTCCTTGACCTGTGACCGGATGCGCGCCAACTGCTATGAGTCGATCCGCCACCGCCGCAGCACGTCGGCCGCCTTGGCGTCCTTGCTGTGACCCTAGCGCCCTGCTCGCAGTTCTCTAACCGATGACGCGGTAGTGGAGATGAACCACTCCATTGCCGAAGCACCGCTCCTCCAAAAGTTCCAGCTGGAAGCGAACCTTGAGAGGCATTGCGCGATTCCCGCCTCCCACCACGACGGGCGACATAAAGAGATGACATTCGTCAACCAGTCCAGCCTTCAGAGCTTGTGCCGCGAGGTTGGGCCCGGCCACAGAGATGTCAGGGATCGCAGATGCTTTCATCTGCCGCACCGTTTGCGGGTCGAACTCTCGCTCAATCGTCGTCCTGGTAGTTGAGGCGGCCTGCAAGGTCTTCGAGTACACGACCTTTGCCGCGCTCTGCCATATCCGCGCGTACTCCTCTATGAACCGAGGGTGTTCACCCGACTCGAGGACGGTCTCCCAGTAGCTCATGACCTCGTACATCCGCCTCCCGTAGAGGTACGTGCCGACGGATCGCTCCAGGTCATTAACGACGCCGTGGACCTCCTCGTCGGGTTCAGCCCAGTCAAAGTTGCCGTTCTCGTCGGCGACGTACCCGTCGAGCGAGGTAATCGTCGAATAGATCAGTTTCGCCACGTAAAAGTCTCCCTTCCCGGCAGCAACCGATGGCTATTTCGAAAACAGCGGCCGTGCGCCCCGCGTGACGCGCTGTGGGTCGCCGTCGGTCACGATTACGGTGTCTTCGATCCGGATACCGAACTTCCCCGGAAGGTAAACGCCAGGCTCGACCGTGATCACCGCTCCCGGGACGAGTTCGGTCTCGTCGCCATCGATCACCGAGGGCGGCTCGTGTACGTCCAGTCCGATGCCATGTCCCGTTCGGGGACCGGTCCACTCGGCGAGGCCTGCAGCCTCGATCACCCCCGTCGCCGCCCGGTCTACATCGCCGGCGCTCGCTCCCGAACGAGCAGCGCGGACGCCTTCTTCCTGGGCAGTCACGACGAGCTGGTACGCATCTAAGTAATCTTGCGGCGGTCGGCCGAGGAAAACCTGTTGAGTGATGTCGGCGAAGTAGCCGTCGAACCGAGCGGCGATATCGATCAGCACCGGCTCACCCTTGCGAAGCTCCGCGTCGCCGGCGCGGTGGTGGCCCACGGCAGAGTTGGCGCCCGCCTGCACGAGCACGAAGTCCACCGACTCCGCACCCCCGTCCCACAGTGCGTCCTCGATCGTACGCTTCAGCTCGAGTTCGGTCATGCCTGGCCGCGCGTGTTCGAGCGCGGTATCGATCCCATGCGACACGAGTTCTCCTGCTCGCTTGATGAGTTCCTGCTCTTGCGCCGTCTTCGACAGGCGGAGGGGGCCGAGCAGCTCACTAGCGAGGCGCGGCTGATCGGCGAGCCGACCGCGCAAGCGCGTGAAAAAATCGAAGCGCAGCTCGTCATCGACCGCGGCGATGGCCTTTGTGCCTGACAGCCCCAGCGCGCGGAATGCTTGATCGATCGCTTCAGCCGGCCCCTGCTTGTCCGTCCATTCGAAGACCGCATCGAGGCCCGTTGCGTCCCTGAATTCGTCTGCATCGAAGTACGGCATGACCATCGCGACGCCGTCGCGCGTGACGAGGAGTACCGTGATCCGCTCCACCGCCATCGCGTGATACCCCGTGAGGTAGCGCATGTTCGTGGTGGGCCCGACAACCACAAGCTCGGTTGCATGTTCGTTCATAGACGCCTGAAGCGCTTCCACGCGTTCCATCCGACCGGCTCAGCGACGGACGCGGTAGTGGATGTGTGTGGCCTCTGACGTGTCGATCACCCGAACGATCTCCAGCTCGACGCGCGACTGCAACACCTCGAACAGCCGACGGCCACGACCGAACAGCAACGGGATCTGGTGAATTTCCAACTCGTCCAGCACACCGGCCTCGAGCGCCCGTTGCGCCGTGTACGCGCCATGCACCAGCACGTTCCGGTCCCCGGCGGCGGCCTTCGCCTGCGCCATCGCGCTGGCGATCCCATCGGTCACGTACGTCACCAACGGATAGTTCGCCACCGAGGGACCCGGTGGCCGGTGGCTGAGCACGAGGATCGGGACGCCGTGATGATCACCTTTCCAGTGATCGACCTGCTCCACGGTACGCCGACCCGCCAGCACCGCGCCGGTCGCGTTCCATTCGTCCCACAATTGTCCGGCCGGCCCGGACGGCCGGCCGAACTCCCCGTCTGGAGTGACGATCCACTCGTGCAGCCGGTCGAAGCCGTCACCGCCGGGGTTGCCCGGTTCGTCGTTCGGACCCGCGATGTATCCGTCGAGTGACATCGAAATGTAGAGCACTGATGCAGACACTTCGACCTCCTGTGGTCTCGATCCGAACTGGTTTCACCTTGTTGTAGACCCGGCATGGCAGCATTTCTCATCTGCGGATTCAGAGGGTGGGCGGTGCTGGGTTCGAACCAGCGACCCCTGCGTTGTAAGTGCACCGAGGAGTGCACGCGCTACCAGGTATTTCGCGCGTCTACGCAGTTCAGCGTGGATTCCGAGATGTCGTGGTTGTTCCTGAAAGTGCCTCAGATTGCATTCGGATGGGTACCAGATGGACCCCGCGGACGGTGCGTAGGACGCAGACCGGCCACTGTATGCACCTCTGGGTCTCTCAGCGCGATCGCAGCCGTGCTGTCCCTCAACTGGTCGTTCATTTAGCGAGAGAGGCCGCGCACGGTCGAGCTACCCATTCTGTTCCTGGTTCGCATAAAGGAAGATTGGGGGCCAGGGGTCAGTCAGCGTTCACAGCCGGAGAACGTGTCCGAGCCGCCGCCCCCGCGGCAGAAGTCGTCCGCCCCGGCCCCCTCTGAGCCGGTCCGGGCCGCGGCCAGTCGGCAATGAGGTCGGGCCGTCACCGCCGAGCACGACGTCCACGCCGATCCCGGCCCGGACGGCGTCCGCTGAGAACAGGTGACGAGACACATATCGAATCTGAACCCGGGAAGGGCTCTGCACCGGAACTCACGTCTCGGGAGAGCAGTGTTCGTGTTGGGCGCCAGGTCCACTCCTCTAGATCCTGTCCCCACGCATCACGTGTAGACGGGGCCGGTCGACAGGCCGCGTCACGGTGGACCAAGAGTTCGCGCGCTAAACGCCGCCCGACGAGCCCTTGGCAGACGTCGGGCCGCGGCGGCCAGAAATGCCCGGTCGGAAGGTCGAAAACGAGGCCGCTTGATCTGGCGCCGAAGCACATTCAGTTCGTGCCGGAGCACGTCAATTTCGAGATCCTTGGCGGCTCGCCCTGTCCCTGTGGGACCAGCAGCCTGAGTAGCACCCGGACCACACGTACACCAGCGATAGAAGCATTGCCTCCCCTCTCGTTCAATAAGCGGAACGAGGAA
>JBOGXA010000033.1:0-11331 GCA_050694175.1 Actinomycetota bacterium | reverse complement strand
ATTCGACCCCCGGGAGGATTGGGCCTCTGGCCCTCAGGCATGGCAAGGACCAAAAAGCAGCGGGAGAGACTCAAGCAACGTCAGCGCCGCAAGCTTCCCTCTGAACAGAAGGAGGCTCGCAGAGAACGACGCGAGCGACGTAAGCGCTTCGAAGCGCTTATCTCCCAGCGGGAACGCAAACAGCGTCGTGTCGTCGCGGGCCTGCTAATCGGGATTGCCGCGGTGGTAGTTATCAGCGCCCGGTTCTCACCCGCGGTGCCCGAATCCGGGGCCGGCAGGGCGAATCTGCTTCTGGTCTTCGTGACCGGTATCACCGCCGGGGGCCTCTCCTGTCTTGCCGTCCAGGGCGGCCTGCTGGCGACTGCCGTAACGCAACGGGAAGATTCCGACCTCGATGAATTGCGCCTGCGCTATGTCGCGGGAGAACTCGATGAGCCACGACTCCCGCGTCACGATGCCAAGCCAGTTCTGTGGTTCCTCGGGACCAAGATCGCGACCTACTCGATGCTGGGCGCGGCTCTGGGATCTCTCGGGAACCTCGTGCAACCGAGCCCCACCGCGCGCGCGTTCATCCAGATCTTCACCGCGCTTTTCATGTTGGCCACAGCGGCCCACCTTTTGCGTCTGCATCCGATCTTCAGGTACGTCGTGCTGGAACCACCGCGCTTCATCACCCGCCGGATCCGCCGCCAGGCAAAGAGCGCCAGCGCTTTCGCGCCCGCCTCACTCGGCGCGATGACTGTGTTTCTCCCCTGTGGCGTCACTCAAGCGATGATGGTGTTAGCGATTAATTCCAGCAGTCCCGTCGTCGGCGCCGCGACGCTGTTTACGTTCACACTGGCGACATCGCCGCTGTTCTTCATGCTGGGTTTCTTCGCAACGAAGCTCGGTGACATCATGCACAGTCGCTTCACGAAATTCGCCGCCGTCGGGATCGGAGCCATCGCGCTTCTTACTTTGGACGCAGGCCTGCGTCTGGCGAATTCGCCGGTCACGTTCGCATCGGTCAGGAGCGCTATCTTCGAGGGTGCCGATCCAGTGCCGGCCACGCTCGCGGCTGACGGAGTCCAGGAGGCCCGGATCGAGGCAGGGCGCGGCGGCTACTCGCCCGGGAAGATAAGTATCGCGGCGGGCACACCAGCGCGGCTCACCTTCGTCGACGCGGGTGGCGGCTGCACTTTATCTCTCGTTTTCCAGGGTCAACTGCATCCGATTAGTGGTGAGACGACTATTGAGCTGCCGGCTCAAGAGCCGGGTGAGATCCGCTACAGCTGCGCCATGGGTATGTACGGAGGAACGGTCGTGATCGTGGACGAAATGGAGGTTGCCGCGTGAGCAAAGAGAAGCTAAGGGTGAAGGGCATGCATTGCGGAAGCTGCGCGATGTCTATCGACGAGGAGCTTGAGGAGCTCGGTGGCGTAACCGAGGCGAAGACTTCTTATCGCAAACAGGTGACTGAGGTCGCCTTCGATGAGAATCGCGTCAACATCGAGGAGATTCAGAAAACGATCCGCAAGCTCGGCTACGAATCAACTCCCGCGTGATTTCGGCAGCATCCCCCTCAACCGACTCGAAGAATCTTTAAGCATGATCGTCGCCTTGCACTATTTGTAGACTTGCCTCTAGCCAAGATTTACCCAACGACGTGTCCATCCGGGTTGTCGGTCTCCTGAACAGCGCGCTTCCGGTTATTTCGACAGCACGATCGCGCCGGCGACTCCAAGGATTCCCGCCGTCGGATATCCGATTGTCAGGTCCCAAACCGCCTTGTCTTCATACAGGGCTCCGAGGTGGGCGAGCCAGTGCGTAACGCCGACCACAACCGCGAGCGCGACCAGGGTCCAGCCGATTGCGCGTCGCCGCGTATACTGCCCGGGCGTCAGCTTCTTTGCCTCGGACTTCTGCTGGGCGATCTGTGTCGCGCGCGCCTGTTGCTGTCGGGCCGCTGAGCGCTTCTTAGTCTTAGACCGTGGCATCTCAGAGACGTCCTCCGAGTCCATTCCAGTCTTGTCGGACCGAACGGATTCTTTCCAGCTCCTGAACGATTTGCTCCACCATTCTTCTCGCGCCCATCCTCCAGCTGGCGGCGCGGATCGCAACGATCGGAACCCGCGTTCCGTTTTTCAGTTCGACGATTGCGACGACTGGCCACCGCCCGTATGAGGCGATCGAAAAGCGTTCGATATCGCCCCATGGAACAGTGACCGAGCGAAACGGATTCACAAGTCGCAAACCCCCGTCCGTCGCGTATGCCCCCGCCATGAAGAAGCGATAGGCGACCAAGCAAGCTGCGGCTGCTGTCGCCAATTCCCAGGACATGACGTGAAGCTCATGCCTGTGTTCTACGACCGAATGCGATGCCAGCACGGCGCCAAGCACAATGCCCGTCGCGGCGGTCAGGACCGCTTCGCGCCCGCTGCGAAAGACCTGACCCATGGGCTGTCACCCAGCCTCTTCGGTACCCCACCTATACTCGTGAATACGACAGAGCGTAGCAGCTTCTACGACAGGGCGTAGCAGTGGAAAAAGGGGAGAGAGGCAGATTAGGCGAATGGAATTGTCACCGGATCGTGAGTCTTGATGTCGATTGACGAGATCAAGCAACGGCCGTCTGAATCGACAACCTCGGGCGCCACGGCGGCCCCGAGCGAAGCCCGTTCACGTTCTCTGTTGCTCAAGCTCGTTGCGGTCTTGATTGCTGCAACGGCGGTACTGGCCGTTATCTTCTTCATCAGCAACGATGGAAGGACGAACGCGACTGCACAGGATGCCGGTTCGGGACAGCCAGCCGGAGCGGGCCAATACAGGTTCGCAGTGGGGGACCCAGGTCCGGGGGATGCGGCACTGCCAATCCGCCTGCCGTCGACGGAAGGTGACTTCGACCTCGAATCGCTTCGGGGGCAGACGGTCCTCCTGTATTTCCAGGAGGGACTCATGTGTCAGCCGTGCTGGGACCAGCTGAAGGACATCGAGAAGCAGTTGGATCAGTTCGAGACTCTCGGTGTTGACGCCATCGTCTCGATCACGACTGATCCCCTCGACGCGCTGCGACAGAAGGTCGCCGACGAGGAGTTAACCACCCCGGTTCTGTCCGACTTCGATCCGATGTTCTCCCCCGAGCGTTCGGTTCAGGAGGCCTATCAGACAAACCGCTACGGAATGATGGGCAAGATGCATAGTGGGCACACGTTTATCCTCGTAGGACCGGACGGGACTATTCTGTGGCGAGCAGACTATGGAGGTGCCCCCGACTACACGATGTACTTGCCGGTCCGCAATCTCATCGCGGACATGGAGGTGGGCCTCAACCGAACTCGCTGACCCATAATCCGTAGATCCACACGGCCGGAAACGTGGTGGGTCGTCCCCTCTTCGATACACGGTATCGGAGCCCTGCTTTCATCCCTATGCCGCTTCCTTTTCGATGCTCTCCTGGTCTGCGGGCGGAGGAGCCGCTGGCTCTTCGAAGCTGTCTCGGGGCAGGCGCAGACGCTTTAGTAGCAGGGCGTTCATGGCCACGAGGAAACTCGAGCCCGACATCGAGATTGCCGCGATCTCGGGTCGCAACACGAGACCGAATGATGGCTCGAACACGCCGGCGGCGATGGGAAGAGCAATGGCGTTATACCCGATCGCCCAGCCGAGGTTCTGCCACATCTTTCTAAGCGTGCCTCGGCCAATGGTCAAAGCTGTGGTCACGTCAAGGGGTTCGGAGCGCATGAGCACGACGTCAGCGGTCTCAATAGCGACGTCGGTTCCCGCCCCGATGGCGATGCCGACATCCGCCTGAGCGAGCGCCGGCGCATCGTTCACGCCATCACCGACCATAGCGACCCGGTTGCCTTTACGCTGCAGGTCCGCGACGTTGGCCGACTTGTCTTGCGGCAGCACCTCCGCGATGACGCTCTTGATACCGAGCTCAGAGGCGATGCGACGCGCGGTGGCCTCGTTGTCGCCGGTCAGCATCACGACCTCGACCCCAGCCTCGTTAAGCGCCCGCACCGCTGGCTTCGATGAGGGACGGGGGGCATCCGCAATCGCAATCAGACCCACGGCGAGACGGTCAACGGCCACAAGCACGACGGTGTGTCCGGTCGAGGCGAGCTCGTCCCGTCTGGGGCCGAGACCGTCGAGGCTGATGCCTTCGCGCTCGAGCAGGCGTCGGTTGCCCACGACGATGCGACGCCCTTCCAGCGTTGCGATCGCACCGTGTCCGGGGATGTTTTCAAAATCTTGGGCTCGTCCCGGGCGGATACCTCGGGCGGCGGCGTACTCGACTATGGCTTCGGCAAGTGGATGTTCGGACTCTCGCTCCACGGCGGCGACGAGCCGCAGCAGCTCGATCTCGTCCAATCCATCCGTTGTGACCGATGTGACTTGTGGTTCACCTTTCGTGAGCGTCCCGGTTTTGTCCATGACGACCGTATCGATACGGGCCGCGTTCTCGAGCGCGATCGCGTTCTTGAACAGGATGCCTCGTTTCGCTCCGAGACCCGTGCCGACCATGATCGCGGTAGGCGTGGCGAGGCCCAGGGCGTCGGGGCATGTGATCACGACGACAGTTATGGCAAAGAGCAGTGCCTCAGTGACGTCGCGGCCGACCACCAGCCAGGTCAGGAAGGTTGCGCTGCCACCGAGCAGTGCCACGACCACGAGCCAGAACGCCGCACGATCGGCAAGCTTCTGTCCCGGCGCCTTTGAGTTCTGCGCCTCCTGGACGAGCTTGACGATCTGGGCAAGTGCGGTGTCCGAGCCCACCTTGGTCGCGCGCACTCGAAGCGTGCCGTTCTTGTTGATGGTCGCTCCGATCACTTCCGAGCTCGGTCGTTTAGAAACCGGAAGGCTCTCGCCCGTCACCATGGACTCGTCGATCTCGCTCTCACCTTCCTCGACGACGCTGTCGACGGGCACCTTTGCGCCAGGACGCACGAGGAGGAGATCGCCGACGGCGATCTCCGAGGTGGGGACCTCCACCGCCTCGCCGTCGCGCAGGACGAGGGCCTTGGGGGGCGCGAGGTCCAAAAGCGTTCGGATGGCGTCGTTCGCGCCGCCGCGCGCACGCATCTCGAACCAGTGTCCGAGCAGTACGAACGCGGCCAGCACGGAGGCGGCTTCGTAGAACACCTCGCCGCCGCCGGTAAGGGTGACGCCGAGAGAATAGAGCCAGCCCGCGCCGATGGCGACGGCGACCAGCACCATCATGTCGAGGGTGCGCGCTCGCAGCGCGCGGACGGCGCCAGCGAAGAAGATGAACGAGGAGTAGAAGATCACAGGCAGGCTCAGAAGGAGCGTCCACACGTCGTCGCGCAGCCCGAAGGGTGCAGCGGCTTCGAAATCCAATACGTCGCGGCCTATCGGCGACCACAGCAGGATCGGGATCGAGAAGAGCGCGGCCACCAGGAACCGGTTGCGCATGTCCTTGACCATGTCGCCCATCGACATCGCGCCGTGGCCACCGTGACCCATGGCTTCGTCCGGCGGCATCGCGTGCTCTTCGTGCGCCGGCTCCTCGATAGCATCTTCCAACAGCGGGTCGCAGATGTGGTTAGGGACCGACTGCCCGGCGCAGTGAAGCCCGCACTCCTCGACCCACGCGCGCAAGTCGGCGACAGAGGTTCGCTTGGGATCGTAGGTGACGTTGGCGGTTTGCGACACTGGATTCGCTTCGACCTCGATCACTCCGGGGCGGCGAGACAGGACCGCCTCGACAACGTTCTTCTCGGTTGCCCGCAGCAGTCCGCGAGTGTCGAGGACAACTGTCTTTGTATCCATGTTCACCGTTACCACAAACCCGATCGGAACCGCGCTGAGCTGGCGGTCAGCGCCGCGCTCACAGTCGGATTCCGCGTTTCGGCGTCGCTACTGGATCTTCTGAAGGCGACTTGACTACTCCTCTGAGCTAGCACTCCTCCGCCTCCTCCGCCGCGGGTGTCTCTTTGGATCCGGTGTTGCGCGAGTTCGTCGTTGGAGTAGGTGAGCCTTTGTGCTCGTCATGAACCTTGTCATGACGAGAACGCTTATCTGGTTTGTCGCGTTGTTGCTCCTTCTGGGCGACTTTCTCATTGCCTTCTCCGTGATGCCCGCAACCTTGCACCGGCTGGATCGCGTACGTCGTCAGGGCCGCGATGGAGACAGATGCGACCGCCATGGCGAAGTAGCCGGGACCGCGGAGTGAGCCGGAGGAATCATGTCGGGCGCGAGCCCGCAGCAGGGGAATCAGGGTGAGGATTGTCACGACTTCGAAGAGCGTGGCAAGCGAATCCGGGCGCTCCACCGGTTCGGCAACTCCGGCCTCGGGTCCGAAGGGGATGCCGGCCGTCCGCGATATCGCCCATACCGCGATCGCGACGAGGCTGAGCACCACGGCCGCGATCGACAGCGGCCGAGGCTCGCGAACGAGCAGGACGATGCCGAGCAGTCCCTGGCCGACAGCTAGGGCGATGAAAAACACTCCGGCGGCCGCCCATTCATCGAGGTGAATTCTGATCTGGGTGACGTGGATCACTGCCGCGCCGAGCAGAGTGAGCGCGGCCGTCAGCCTCAGAACTGGGCGCCAGGCGAAGGTCGCTTCGGTTGATCGCTGGTGGACGGCCATGTGCTCATCATCTGGCATTTGGGGGATTTCGTGCTACGGGACGTCGTAGAACCCGACATCCCCTAAACGACGGGGGGTCGTAGATTCTTCCGCCGGTCTGAAATCAGCACTGGCGGGTCCGCGTCCTTACTGGGAGAGAGATCCCGCGCAGGAGCGTTCATGACCGAGAACCTGAGAAGGGGCAAATCCGCCCCGGGCAGAGCGCTGACTGTCGCCGTCCTGTTGGTGGTCGGCCTGGCCGTCATCGTCGGGGCGCAACTGCTTTTCCGCGACTCGGACCAGGATCCGCTCGAGGGCGGTGATGCGGCGCTGGGCAACCCCGCTCCTCGAGTCACGATGGAAGCGTTCGACGGAGGCCAAATCGTGGTTCCCGACGACTACGAAGGGACGCCACTTGTCTTGAACTTCTGGGCCTCGTGGTGCCCCTTCTGTATCGCCGAGATGCCCGATTTCGAGAAAGTGCACCAGGACGTGGAGGGAACGGTCGCGTTCCTGGGCGTCAACCTTAATGACAACCGGAACGCGGCCGAGGATCTCGCCCACGAAACGCACGTTACGTATCCGCTTGCCGAGGATCCGCGCGGTGTGGTGTACGAGGCGTTCGGGGGCACCGGCATGCCCACGACGGTATTCATCGACGCCGACGGGAACGTCGCCGACACCATCTCCGGGCAGATCTTCGAGGGCCAGCTCCGGGAGATGATCGCCCGCTACTTCGGCGTCGACGCAGGCGCCTAGGCACTCGTCATGCCGATCGGCCTTGCACTCGTGGCGGGCGGACTCGCGAGCGTCAATCCATGTGGGTTTTCGCTTCTTCCCGCTCTGCTCTCCTTCTATATAGGAGCGGACGAGCGCCGGCTTCCGAGCGCCCCTACGCGCATCCTGCAGGGCCTATACGTCGGAGCCATCGTTACGGCTGGATTCATGTTCATCTTCGCGGTTGTTGGGGTCCCGATCACGCTCGGCGCGACGCAGATCACGCAGGCCGTGCCGTGGGCGGGGGTGGTCATTGGCGGTGGACTTGTCCTCGGTGGGTTGATGGTGATGCTCGGCAAGCACGTCTCGCTTTCACTAAGACGTCCATCGCGTGCATCCAACCAGAGGAGTCCTCACACGATGTTCGTGTTCGGCATGGCCTACGGAACCGCGTCACTGGGGTGCACGCTTCCGGTGTTTCTCGCCGTCGTGGGAGCATCTCTCGCGACGCGCGGGACGGCCGCGGCTCTGGTCATACTCGCCTTCTACGGTCTGGGGATGGCTTTGATGATGATGACCCTTGCCATCGGCGCCGCCCTGGTACGTCAGGGGATCGCCCGCGGGTTAAAGAGTCTCCTTCCTCACATGGATCGAATCGCAGGCGGACTGCTGGTGCTGTCCGGCGCCTATCTGACGTACTTCTGGTCGCGCGTTCTAGTGCTTCCGCCCGACCGGCTCAACGATGACCCCGTGCTGGGCTTCGTGGGAAGGTTCACTGCAGCGATCGAGCGGCTCGCTGGATCAACGGCCGGTCGCTGGGCGGTTGTGAGTGCAGCCTTGGTGGTCGCGTTAACCGTGGCCGGTGTTGTCCTCCAGCATCGTGCCAGACAGCCCAGTGCAGAATCTGCACCGCCGGCAGCAAATCGTTGACTCGAAGCGTGCTCGTGCGACTGAGCACTATTCCTCTTCCCATTACTGCAGATTTCCGTGAGACCGCTGAGTAAAGCGACGGGGGTACGAATGAAGACGTCTACGAGCACCAAGGCTGAGGTGGCGGCCGCGCTCTTCCACGGGTTCTCAGAGCGGACGCGCCTCTCGATCCTGCTGTCCCAAGGTTGAGAAGACGCGTGAGAGGTATCACGAATTCGATGACGCCGACGCGCGATCCCAGCATCACCGCGTGGCGGTTACCACTCCTGTGCATGATCGGCGCGCGATAGCGAGGTCATCGAGGCACGTTGCTCCCAGCGCCACAGCTTCTGCAAGGGCGAGGATGGACTCGGCCTCGCTCAGACCGCGAGCCCGCTTCTTGAGGTGCAACTCCGCTGTGACCGCGCTCCCCAGAACCGACCGCGTGAGCTGCGGCCCCGGTCAGGAGGCTTTTCTCTTGGACTTCCGCGCGCGAACCTCGTCCTTACCGGTGGTTCTCAGTAGCTAGGAATCGCTGGATGATCGTGGCCCGGTGACCGTCTTCCACGAATCCCAAGTGATCCTCAGGATCACGAAATCATGCTCGGGTCGACGGTTTCGTTTCTCTCGGCGTGAGAGCCAGCGCTATCTCCATCGCCCTCAGCGCCCCCGGTCGCCGATCCGCTCATCGAACTTGCCATAACGATCTCCAGGAATGGGGGCAACTGGTATCGTTGTCTGAACAGATATTCAGATGTCCAGGGAGGATGCTGCCTGTGGCGGACATGAGCACGATAGATCTGTGCGCGGTGAAGCTCGTAGATCCCGAGCGCGTCCACGCGGTCCAAGCTGCCCTTCCGCAGGATGATCGCATCGTCGAGCTCGAGGCCGTCTTCGAGGTGCTGAGCGACGGGAATCGGCTGCGGCTCCTGACGGCCCTGCTCGAGGGTGGCGAGTTGTGCGTCTGCGATCTGGCCGCGGCGGCCGGGATGTCCGAATCTTCGGTCTCACACGCTCTTCGTCTGCTGCGCCTGAACCGTGTCGTGAAGGTCCGCCGGTCCGGCCGGATGGCGTATTACTCGCTCGAAGACGGCCACGTCCGCATGTTGCTCGACGTCGCTCTTGAGCACATCGGCCACACCCATGGCTGAGACTCACCAGCACGGCGACCGCAACGTTCAGCGGCGCGCTTTGTGGATCGCGCTGGGAATCAACGCGAGCTACATGGTGGCCGAGGTCATTGGAGGCATCGCTTTCAATTCCTTGGCCCTTCTCGCCGACGCCGCCCACATGTTCTCGGACGTGATCGGGCTCGGGATCGCTCTGTACGCGCAACAGCTGATGCTTAGAGCCGCGTCGGCGCGCCACACCTACGGCTTCCAAAGAGCCGAGGTTCTAGGAGCCCTGGCCAACGGCGTCACGTTGGTCGCGGTGGTTGGTTGGATCGGGTTCGAGGCCGTCAGGCGGCTGATGGACCCCGAACCGGTGCGCGGCGCAGGTTTGTTGGTCGTCGCCGTGATCGGGCTACTTATCAACCTCGGTAGCGCCGTCATCCTCGGACGCGCCCAAGGCCGAAGCCTCAACATGCGCGGGGCGTTCATCCATATGGCCGCGGATGCGGCCGGCTCCGTGGCGGTCATCGTTGCGGCGCTCGGGGTTCTCATCTGGGGTGCGAGCTGGGTTGACCCCCTTGCGTCGTTCGCGATCGCGATCCTCGTGCTGTGGGCCACGTGGGGACTGTTGCGCGACACCGTTCACGTTCTGATGGAGGGTGCACCCAGACACCTGAAGCTCGACGAGGTCGAGGACGCGATGGCCTCACAAGAGGGAGTTAGGGAGATTCATCACCTTCATCTGTGGAATCTCGCTTCGGACGTGCCGGCCCTGTCGGCGCACATGTTGCTGCGAAGCGGAGACTCGCTGCACGATGCGCAGCTACAAGGAGATCGGCTGAAGGCGCTGCTGCACGAGCGTTTCGGCATCGAGCACGCTACCCTCGAGCTCGAATGTCATAGCTGCGAGACCGACCCAGCGGAGGCGATCTGAGCGCGGTCGGGTTGACGCGAGGACGCCTTGGGCGGCGAGCGCTGTGGCTCGAATATCTGACCATCACCTGGAACGTGGTGGAGGGCACCGTCGCGATCTCTGCCGGAGTGGTCGCCGGTTCCATCGCCTTGGTCGGTTTCGGTTTCGATTCATCCATCGAAGCGTTCGCGGCATCCGTCGTGGTGTGGCAGCTCAAGGGTGGCTCGAGTGAGGAACGGGAACGTAAAGCCCTGCGCATTATCGCGGTGACCTTCTTCATCCTGGCGGCCTACGTGACGGTGGAATCGGTCCGCGACCTCGTTGGTCAACAGGAGCCAGCCGAGTCCACGGTTGGAATCGTCCTCGCGGTCGTGTCGTTGATCGTGATGCCTACCCTTGGCTGGTTCAAGCGCAAGACCGGAGAGGCTCTGAACAGCAAGGTTCTCATCGCGGACTCGGCCGAGACCTTCCTTTGCTCATGGCTCTCGGCGATCCTGCTGCTCGGACTGATGCTTAATGCGACCGTCGGCTGGTGGTGGGCAGATCCGGTGGCCGCGCTCGGCATCGCGTGGCTCGCACTTCGCGAAGGGCGCGAAGCTTGGGCGGGCGAGCATGATGACGATTGACTGCCATCTGAAGTGGCTGCTCAGAGCAGGGGCGGTCGCGGATCTCATCGCAGTGAAGGAGAACGTGTCAATGACAGACGATCATCACCATCCGCCCGAGCATCACGAACATGGCCGGGCGCTCGGGACGAAGCTGCACTCTTTATTGCACGCGCACCACCACGACCATCTCGAGCGCGTCGACCGCGCCCTCGAGGCCAGCGCCGAAGGCATCCGAGCGGTCAAGATCTCGCTCGTCGGGCTTTCCCTGACCTCGATACTGCAGTTGGTGGTGGTCGCCATGAGCGGGTCGGTGGCATTGCTCAGGGCGATACCCTGCACAACTTCAGCGATGCTCTCACAGCGTTGCCCCTGTGGCTCGCGTTCAGCCTCAGCCGCCGCCCCCGGAATGACCGTTACACCTACGGTTACGGACGGGCCGAGGACCTGGCCGGCATCTTTGTGGTCCTAGCCATCACCGTCTCCGCCGCGATCGCAGGC
>JBOGXA010000032.1:0-11424 GCA_050694175.1 Actinomycetota bacterium | reverse complement strand
CACGACGACACGAAGGCCTATGTCGCTCGGCGGCAGCTCGAGGGGAAGTCCGACAAGGAGGCCATCAGATGCCTCAAGCGTCACCTCTCGAACGTGGTCTTCCGGCAGCTCGTGGTCGATCTGAAGGTCTTCCGGAGGCCGCTTGACAACATAGAGGGTCTGGTCAAGGCTGGGTCGCCAGGGAATCGAACCCTGAACCTACGGATTAAGAGCCTTTCTCGTATCGTTCTGAGTGATTCTGAGAGGTCCTTGCGAACCCCGATTTACCAACTGTTTCTGCAGGTCGGCAAGTGTTCGACCTCCTGAGTTGTACTTTCGCATCCGGATTAATCTGAACAGTTACCGCGTCAATTCCGCGTCAATCGACCCCGACGTCACAGCTCGCCGCTAACCTGTGTTCCGGAACGTTCGAGACTCGGGAGTAGCGGATGGAGCCATTTATCAGCGAGGGAGCGATCGCGGTAGCCCGAACCATGGGAGCACGCTGTTTTCGAAGCGGGTCATGGCACAGATCCGGTCGCCGGTGAGGGTGAGGACATAGAGGCCGACCCCGTGGCGGATGCCGGTAGGGGCGCGCAGGTAGGCTCCGAACGCCGGCTGACCGTTGGCTCGCGTCGGCACGAGGTCGAACCTCCGGCCCGAGCGGAAGATGCTGGCGCAGAAGCGGGCCCCGACGTCTCGGCCCTCGTATTCGAAGGGCAGCGGGGGCATCGAGATGAAGACGTCGTCTGTCAGAAGGGCAACCAGCGCGTCGAGATCGGCGGACTCCCACGCGCTGACGAACTTCGCCACGATCGCATCCTCGGAAGGTGAGTCGGGAGCGGGAGGCGGTTCGCGGTCGGCGATCGGCGACCTCCGTGGCGTGGAACCCGAGGACGTCGCGCAAGATGACCACGGCGAGCTGGCGAGGTGGCAGAAACTGCAGTGCGGTCACGAAGGCCAGGGAGATGGATTCGGTCAGCTCGTAGCGGGCCTCCGGCCCGAGCGGCACGTCGATCGCACCCTCGAGGAGGCGTCGGGAAAAGGCTGGAGCCATACGACTTCGCCCAGCCGGGTCGGCTCGGGCGGTTCATATTCGGCGATGTCCCACTCCTTGGCCGGGCGCCGGCTGGCCGAGCGCAGCGCGTTGAGGCACCGGTTGGTGGCGATCCGGTAGAGCCAGGTGCGGATCGATGAGCGTCCCTCGAACCCTGCGATGCCTTGCCACGCGGCGAGCAGCGTGTCCTGGAGGGCGTCCTCGGCGTCCTGGAAGGATCCGAGCATCCGGTAGCAGTGCACCTGTAGCTCTCGACGGTACAGTTCGGTCAGCTCTCGGAACGCGTCGCCGTCTCCGGCCCGCGCCCTCGTGATCAGGTCGGTCGTCACCACTGCACCCTAGCCTCACGGCTCTCGCTCCTATCGTTCACCTAAGTATCGACACCGGTCGAGCCGCGAACTGGGCGGTTGGTGCGCGCCTACTTTCCAGGCGGCGCGGTGTCTGCATGTTCGACGGCTCGGACGATCCGGACGTAAGCGGATGGCAAAAATGGCAGCCACGCGCAGATGAGTTTCAGCCGTCGGTCTTAAGTCATGAGGTGGGCGGGTGTGACCACCCGGGCACAGAAAGGAAACAGAGATGATGCTGAAGGACAAGGTTGCGGTGATCTACGGAGCCGGAGGTGCGATCGGCGGTGCTGTCGCACGCGCCTTTGCGCGCGAGGGGGCCAATCTTTTTCTCACCGGGCGCCACCTGGCAGCCGTCGAAGTTGTCGCCAAGGAAGTCGTTGCCGCCGGCGGATCCGCCGAGGCGGCGGAGGCCGACGCTCTCGACGAGGAGGCTGTGGACAAGCATCTACAGTCCGTGATCGACCAGGCGGACCGCGTCGACATCTCGTTCAACGCGGTCGGGATCCCGGGTACGAAGCTTCTGGGTGTGCCTCTGGTCGAGTTGGGTGTCGAGCAGTTCTCCCTGCCGATCACGACGTACGCGACGTCGTACTTCCTGACCGCACGCCTGGCCGCCCGGCGGATGGTCGCGAATCGATCGGGGGTGATCATGACCGTCACCACCCTCCAATCGCGGACGGGCTTCCCAACGGCGGGAGGCTTCGGTCCGGCGATGGCCGCCAAGGAGGCACTCACTCGAGAGTTATCCGCCGAGCTCGCGCCTCACGGCATTCGCGTTGTCGGTCTGCGACCGCAGGGCATCCCGGGAACAGACTCGCTCAAGGAAGCCTTCGAGCCACGCGCCAAGGCATCGGGAATGACCTTGGAACAGTTCCAAGAGTTAGGCGCAAGCAGGACCCATACGCGCCGGCTTTCGACGCTCGCAGAGATGGCGAACGTGGCGGTCTTCATGGCTTCCGATCAGGCGAGCGGGATGACCGGAACGACCGTCAACTTGAGCATGGGCAGCCTGGATGACTAGCGGCTAAGCGACCGAGGCTCTGCTAAGGAGCGAGCCCGCGTCTCCGCCCGACGAGCGGCGGGACGACCGTCCAGGTTCAGATCGGAAAGGTGTCCATCATGACAACCAAGGCACACACCAGCAAAGGAATCGTCCTCGCCCTGTCGTGCGCGGCGCAGTTCATGGTCGTGCTCGATTATTGCGATCGTGAACGTCGCCCTGCCCCCGATCCAGCAGGATCTCGGTATCGAGCAGAGCACCTTGCCATGGATCGTCATCGCGTACGGCCTCATGCTCGGCGGATTCCTGCTGCTGGGCGGCAGGATGGCCGACCACTTGGGGCGCAGCCGCATGCTACTGACGGGACTGACCATGTTCTCGAACCATCGTGGTTCACCACCTCAGCGCATTCCTGCAACGAACTTCCCGCTTCGTTGACGCCTCGCTAACAGCTATTCCCGCGACTGGAACAGTGTTGAGCAGCCCAAACGCAACCTCCGATGATCGCGGTGCGACGACGATCACTCGCTTCCGCGTCAAGTTGCGCGACACTTCCGCGTCAACGAGCAACGAACGATCATCGAAGCTAACGCGAAACTCCTGGTCAGGGGTGGGTCGCCAGGGAATCGAACCCTGAACCTACGGATTAAGAGCTTTTCTCTTGGCGTCCTGAGCGATCCTGAGAGGTCCTTGCGAACCCCGACTGCTAACTGCTTCCGCAGGTCGGCAAGTGTTCGACTTCCTGAGCTGTACGTTCGCGTCCGAATTGATCTGATCAACTACCGCGTCAATTCCGCGTCAAGATTCCCTCCGCTACGGCCGGCCGGGCTTCAGCGCGAGGAGACGTTCGATGATTCCCGCTCGCAGCCGATCGTGCGCCTTGATTTCGAAATCGTCCCTAAACACGTGGAGCGCCGGTCGGCGGGTCATGTATTCGCCCTTAGTTCGCGACGGGATGAACTCGTAGGCCCACTGCAACCAGAAGATCGGTTTGACCGTGCTGCGGACATGGTCGATGAGTATCAAGCGGCCGCCCGGCTTGAGGACCCGCTTCATCTCCGCGATGGCTCGCGCTTCGTCGGGCACGCTGCACAGCGCGTAGGTGCACACGACGGTATCGAAAGAATGGTCTGCAAATGGGAGGTTCTGAGCGTCGCCTTCCTTCAACTCGATAGTGCGCCCTATCTTCTTAGCGTTGGTCTTCGCAAGCGCCAGCATCTCGGGGCTGAGGTCGAGTCCAGTGAGGCGTGCATCTGCGGGGTAGTGCGGCAGGTTGAGCCCGGTGCCGATGGCGACCTCGAGCGTGTCCCCGATGGCTTGTGAACACGCCCAACCGCGGTGTTCGCTCCCGAAGAGCCATCGTTCCCAAAGGTCCGTTTCCTTGTCGTACCTCGGAGCCTTCTTCGCGTACTTCCGGCGCAGGCGCTCGGTCGCCCGGGCTCGCTTGTCGGGAGAAGGGGAATCTGCGGTCATCGCTCTGATCTCATGGTGCCATCACGTCGCCGGCATCGGTCGCGGCTGTTCCGCCACTCGCGCTTCCGAATGCTTCCACATCTCGTAGGCCAGCGGCCACAGAGCCACGATGCCGGCCACGCCCTGCAGGTAGAACTGAACCGCGCCCAGGGGGACGAAGCGCGCGGCGGCCATGCCGATGAGCGCTACCACGACGAGTCGCGTCAGCCGTGGTCTCAGCACCCGGCTGTCGGCTATGGCTCTCGCGAAGCCAAGTACGCCGATTGCAAAGGTGACCGCGCCTGCGAGTAGGGCGGGGAGGACCCACGGAAACAGCGCCTCTTGAGCCGCCTGAACGTCGCCACCGGTCTCAGCAGCCACCAGCAGCGAGAACTCCATCCCCGGGAGGGTGGCGAACAGCGTGCTGCCCATGACAATGAACGGCAGCGCCACCGCGCTCCGGCGGTTTTCGCCCGCGTCGCGCAGGTAGCTCCGGATGGCGAGGAAGGCGAGGGCGGTGAATCCCGATGCGACGGCGATGGCGAGGTGCGACAGCCCCCAGCGCGTCGTGCCTGAGGCCGCCGCCGCAGCGATGGTCTCCTTGTCCGGCACCGCGGTAAATGGATGCCAAACGAATCCAGCCAGCAACACCGCGGGAGCAATGGCAACGATGGCTGCTCGGAAGAGCGCTCTCTTTTCGGTCTGCAACATGACTTCCTCCTTATCTTTCGAGTGTGGCGCGTAGCGCGTGCAGGAACGCTTCCGGCCGCTCGATGGCGGGATCGTCGGCGGCGTTCTCGATCACATGCAGCGGCCAGTCGTAGCGGGTGCTCGCGGCTTCGGCGATCTCCAGCCGAGCCCCGAGATCGTGGCGTCCCCAGATCAGGGTCGTAGGAACTGCGATCCGAGCCAGGTCCTCCGACGGGATCGCCGACACGAGTCGCGGTCCGAGGCTGCGGCCAGCGGCCCTCACGCTCGGCGTTCGGAAGCGGTCCAGCGCGTAGGCCGCCATCCATTCCCAACGCTCGCCCATCTCGGCACGAGCCGCATCCAGATCGACGAAGCAATGCCGGAAGGCGCGGCCGACGGATCGCTCTGTCGGTCGCAGGAAAACCGGGATCATCGAGAGCGCCATCTTGACTGCCGGTCGGAACCGGGCCAGGCCGTAAGTGTCCACAAGAACCAGCCGATCGAGACGACCACTGTGGTCGACGGCGAACCGGGCGGCAAGGGCGCCGCCTGCGGTGTGCCCCACCAACACGGGCGGGATCGCACAGGTCTGATCGATCAGTTCGCCGAGCCAGGTCAAAACGGTGCGGACGTCCGGAGGACCGTCGGACACTGAGGCCCCCGAACCGGGCAGGTCCGGTGCGATAACGCGGTGCGTCCTCACCAGGTCCGGGATTACTCGCATCCACAGGGCCGCGAACTCGCCCGGCGCGGGCAGAAGCACGATCGGGGGACCGTCACCACCCTCCAGCACCGCGGTGGACACGCCGGCCACCTCCAGCCGTCGATCCGTGACGGGGAGTCCTTCCAGCAATCGCTCCCGGGCCTGCTCACCGGTGGCGTGGTCGAGGGAAGCCGCGCTCACATCCAACGCGCCCACCCTCTCGTCCACAACATCGCGTCCCGGCATGGTTGCCTCCTGCTCGTCGATCGCCGCGTCTTTTAAGACGCTACGAGCGGGGGACGGTGCGGGAAATCGGGAGTTCTCCCCATGCCGCGAGCCCGTGCTGCATCGCGAACAGTGCCGCCGCCGCGCGCGTCGACACGCCGATCTTTCCGTAGGCGTTCTGGATGTGGCGGTCGGCCGTCTTGACCGAGATCCCGAGCGCCCGTGCGATCTGCTTCGTCTGCAGGCCGCGCGCCAGCAGGCCGACGACCTGGGCCTCCCGATCGGTCAGTCCTGCCGGGCGCTCCATGCGCGGGACCCTTTGCCCAGCTGCCTCGAGCACTGCGGCAACGGCGTCGGCGTCCAGTCGTCCCGCGCTCGCTTCCCGGCCCAGCTCCGCGGCGGCCTGTTCCGGCGAGAGCGCCTCGCGGTGCGGCCGTGGCTCGGTCATCGCGTGAAAGGCGTCGGCGGCGGCGAGCACGAGCGCGGCCGGCGTGAGCGCCGCGGCGGCCATTCCTCGGTGATATCCCGAGCCATCCAGTCGCTCATGGTGGGTGGTGGCAACCGGCGCGAGAGCGGCAAAGAAGGGGGAGTGGCTGAGGACGCGCTCGGACTGATACGCGTGCAACCTGACCCGCTCCCAGTCGTCCGGCGTCAGCGGCGCGGCCTTATTCCAGATGCGGACCGGGACCGCGACCCGCCCCAGGTCGTGTACGAGAGCTGCGCGCCGGATCGCCGCGACGTCGGCGGCCTCGAAACCGCACTGCCGGGCCGCCGCCGTTGCCAACTTCGCGACTCCGGCCGAGTGACCGACCAGAAATCGAGAGACGAGGTCGGAGAAGTCGCCCATCGCTGCCAGTGCCTCGTCGATCGCTTCGCCCTCGAGGGTCAATCGCGGGGTCGGCTCGGAGTCGAGCGTTTCCTCCCATGCCGATTTATCGTCATCGAGCGCAAGGATCTCCGCGGCCCCGTCCGCGAGCTGTTCAGCTATGTCGGGATCGAAAGCGCTACCCCCCCGCTCGCGAATGACGCGTGCGGCAAACTCTTCGCCGCCCAGCATGCGCTGGAAGGCCGCGTCCCGAGCCACGTGAACGATCCGTACAGGCAGTGGGATGTCGTCGCGCTGGGCACGACCGGGCTGGCCTTTACCGTCCCAACGTTCGGCAAGGTGGGCGAACAGCCCCCGCATGGACGTGGGGAGACCGAGTCGGTCGGTCAGCATCTGACCTACCTCGCATTGAGCAGCCACCTGCGTCTTGAGCGCGCTGGCCGCGCGTGGAATCCCGCGCACGATCTGAAGGGCGCGTACCGGCGGCGGATTACCCGGAGGGGCCAGCGCCCGCATGAACCCCGTCATCATCTCGATCCGAGACCCGAACCTGCCCGGAGTGGCGTAGGTCGTCAGAGCATCGTCATCGCCGAAGAGCTCGGCGGCGAGCTCCGCTCCGGCGGTGCAGCCGATGTAGAACAGCAGGCACGAGTAGTACGTCTGCGAGGCCGTTTCCGAATCGACGTCCAAGCGCTCGCCGAGGCGCATCGCGAACAGCGTGCTGTGCAGGCCGTGCTCGAGGGGCACCCCTATGCTGAGATCGGTTGCCTGAGAAAGCGCCGCGATAACTTCCGCGGTACGGACCCGTTCCACCCTCGGAGATTCTTCCTCTAGCATCCTGTAACAGTAGCCAGGTTCGGATCCGCGCACCGCTTTTGTTCGGTTTGGTGCCCCCGGCAGGGTTTGGACAGCATCTGTGCAGGAGTCAGCTGACCTTCGCGTTCCCTTCTAGTGCTGAGATCCTCGAGTGTCAGAGGCAGAGACGGAGGCTGGACACCGAGGACAATTGAGGGCCACCCATGACAACGAACTTCCCGGTTCGTTGATGCCTCACGGACGGCTCTTCCCGCGGCCAAGACTGTGTTGAACAGTCAAAATGCAACTCTCGATGATGGCGGTGCGGCGACGTTCGCCAGTTTCCGCGTCAAGTTGCGCGACACTTGCGCGTCAACGAGCAACGAACGATCATCGAAGCCAACGCGAAACTCCTGGTCAGGGGTGGGTCGCCAGGGAATCGAACCCTGAACCTACGGATTAAGAGTCCTGTCCCTGGGTGTTTTCGTCGCTTCTCGTCACTTCACAAAATCGTGCATCGTCGCAGGTCACAGGTCGAATCGGGTCTCGCGAAAGTTGCCATAGCTTCTCGGCATTTTGTGTCGCACGCGTGTCGAAATCGTGTCGCGTGCTCTGAGGCGGTTCTAGTCGCTGCGCTGCGACCTCGGTCGGCCCAGTCGAGGATCGCCTCAATCACGCGATCCTGCCCGTCCTCGTCGCGATGTACGGCCACCCTCGATAGCCCGAGATCGTTCAGCGTCGTCGCTAGTTCCTCAGCTTGATCGCCGCCAATCTCGAGCAGCACTGTTCCGCCCGGACGCAGGAGGCGTGCGGCTGCCTGTGCCGCGCGTGTCAGCACGACGGTCCCTCGGGGCCCACCGTCAATCGCTGTTGCGGGTTCGTTGGCGAGCACATCGCGCGGCAGAAGGTGCAGTTGATCGCTGGGTACGTAGGGGACAACGGCCGTCATGAGGTCGACGGACCCGCGAAGGGATCGCGGCAGCGGCTCATCGAGGTCGCCGACCAGTGCTTGGACTCCGTTTGCTCGCGCGCACGCAACCGCGGCCTGGTCGAGACCCGTGGCGACGACGGTGGCTTGGGGATGAGCGGCGCGAAGGACCACCGCGACCGCGCCACAACCGGTGCACAGGTCGACTGCAACTCCGTCATGGGGCAGGAGAGCAGCTGCCCGCCGCGCCAGCTGCTCGGTGTGCGGTCGTGGCACGAAGACTCCGGCATCGACGCGGACACGGACGCCACAGAAGCGGATGAACCCGGTGATCCACGCAAGCGGTTCTCCCTGAAGGCGACGAGCGACCAGCCGATTGATCGGCCCCGAGCCCTCGGCCGATGCTTCTACCAGCGCGTCCGCCTCGGCTTCTGGAGCAAGGAAACCAGCCTTAGCAAGTGCTTCGGCAGCCCGTTTGCGTTCCTGGTGGCTTGTCTGATTCACGTCAACATCTTCACGGGAAGACGCCGAAGCGCGTCGTCTCATTAGCGGGGGTCGACGCAAGTGTCGCAGGGACCCAACACGGCGCAGCGGACGCTCGAGGCCGGGCTGCTGGACGAGATGCAGATCCCGAGAACCTCTTGGGCACGCCGATTTGGAGCGCGCTCCGGGAGGCGAGCTACCCTCCCCCAGGCAGTGGTCCGCTCTTGGTCCGGATTGCCCGCCGCAGGCCTGCCGACCCCAACGTGCCGATGAACGGCAAGGAGCTCGCCAGGGCCCGCGCGCTAAGTGGTTTCCTAGAGGCCAAGTCCGGCGAGGGCGAAGTGTTCGGAGACCATCGCCCCGCGGAGGCGCTCACGCGGCTGGCTCCGCTCGATGGTGCGCGCGGACAGGACCTCTCGCACCGGCTGGTTGAGACGGCGGCAAACACTCTCGAGGAGCATCGGACACCCAGTTTCGCTTGTCGAATGGCGCAGTCCCTGCGTCTGCTTAACCTCATTGCGGCAGCGACAATGGTGCCCCATGAGCTCCGCGATTGAGATACGCGCTCTGACCAAGCGTTACGGTCGAGTCGAGGCAGTGCGGGACGTGTCGCTGAGTGTCGCTCAGGGCGAGACATACGGATACCTCGGTCCCAATGGCTCGGGTAAGACAACGACGATTCGCTGCATCCTCGGACTCCTCCGCCCAACCGGTGGATCGATACGCGTCTTTGGTCACGATGTGGCCCGCGAACTTCGATCGGTCCTCGAACGTGTCGGGCACATTCCCGGTGAGTTCGGCCTGTGGCCGCAGATGACCGGACGTGAATGCCTCGACTATCTCGGAGCCCTGCATCCTCGCCAGCCGGCGCGCGTGAAGGATCTTTGCGCCCGGTTCGAGCTGGCGAAGACGGATCTCGACAAGGAGGTGCGCTTCTACTCGCGAGGCATGCGCCAGAAGATCGCCATCGTTCAGGCGTTCCAACACGAACCAGAGCTCGTGGTTCTCGACGAACCTACCGAGGGTCTGGACCCGGTGATGAAAGACCGCTTCATGGCTCTGCTAAGAGAGCACCGCGCGGGCGGTGGAACCATCTTTCTGTCCTCACACATCCTGTCCGAGGTCGAGGACGCCGCCGACCGAGTCGCCGTCTTGAGAAAGGGACGCGTGGTCAAGGAGGCCCCCACCGAGCAGCTCGCCGTCGGGCGCGTGCGGCACTGCACCGTCACTCTTAAGGATCCCTCTCTCGATCGCGCCGCCTTCGAGCTGCCGGGCGTCTCGGAGCTGCGGGGCGACGATCGGATCATTCACTTTGACTACCGCGGCGACATGCAGCCTCTGCTGGATCGACTCGCCACTGTGGGCGTGGAGGATTTCCTGGCCGAGCCCGCCAGCCTTCGGGAGGCCTTCTTCGAGGTCTACGGGCGGGAGCAACCATGAACGCCGACGTCTTTGTTCAATCCCTGCGGCAGGTGAGGAGGAGCCTCATCGCCGTCGGCCTGGGCGTGGCGATCTTCTTTTATCTGATACTTCTCTCGTCGTCTTCGTTCGCGACCGATTCGGATGTTCAGGGTTTTCTTCAGGAGCCGCCGCGCGCCATCCAGGCGTTGTTGGGAGGCTCCGTGGACTTCCTGCGTCCATCGGGTTGGGTCGCCGCAGGGATGTCCCATCTGTTGACCCTCTCTCTGTTCACCGCGTCCGCGCTCATGATCGCCTCCGGGGCGGTCGCGACCGAGGTGGAGAGGGGCACCATCGACCTGGTGCTGACGCGGCCTGTGGGGAGAACATCGTTCTTGGCCGGAAAGGCCGCAGCGGCTCTCGTGGCCGTGACCTTCGCCGAGGCGATGGGATTCGCCTCGGCGCTCGTCGCTCGGCTGACGATCGACAAGGTAGACGAGGTGGCGGTTGGCGAACTCGCACGGGCGTTTTTCGGATCGTGGCTACTTTTCACCGGTGTCGCGACGGTCGCGCTGTTGATCAGCGCGCACTCGAGCCTGCGCGGTCGCGCGGTGGGGTTTGGAGTCGGCGTGGTCGTCCTGTCTTTCTTCGTGAACTTTGCCGCCCTGCTGATCGACCAGCTGTATGGATTGCGGTTCCTATCGCCGTTCCACTACTTCCGCGCGGGCGAGGTCATGGCGGGCGAGGCGCTCGTGGATCTCTGGGCCCTCGGGGGGCTGACGGTAGCGGCGCTCGTGACCGCTTTGGTCACGTTCGCCGGCCGAGACATAAAACGATGAGCCATTCTGTGTTGACCGATGCCCTTATTGCACGGCGCTCACGTGAAGAAAGGGCCGGGCAATCCAGGTGATCGACCTCCTATCGGCTGAAGAGTTCGAGCGCGGCGGGAGTCCGGGATCAGCTGGGTGCGGGTGGCTTTCGTGAGCTTGGCTCAGAACTCGCTACACAATGGCATCGGTCAAGGGCCTCCTTGCGGAAGCCGACATCGAGCGCGCTGTCGGGGAGCTCACGGCCGCGATCGAAGCTACGCGCGCTTGGGTCTAGAAGCACCCTCGAACGGAGGCTCGAACGCACTCCAGATCGGAAAACCTCCGTCGACAGGATAGACCGGAAGAAGTCCTCGCCGTAGGCCTCGAACAACGGCTCCATCTGACTCGCGTGTGCGCGAAGCGCGTCGACCTTCGCGTCCACGAGTTCGTCGTCGAGATGGACCCTGATGTCGTTAACGCCCGAGAAATGCGGATGGTCCGGGTAGAAGAAATCGAACTCGTTTAGCCGGTGCACGATGGTCTCCTCCCATGATCGCGGCACGACCGCGTGCAGGACGCGCGCCCGAGGCCGATCCCACATCCGCACCGCCGTCGACACCCAGGCCGAGACGGCCTGATGATCTGGGTGACCGGTGAACCCGTCGCTTCCGAACGTGACGATCACATCCGGATCGACATCGACGAGCTCGTCGTGGAGGCGAGCGACCA
>JBOGXA010000031.1:0-11948 GCA_050694175.1 Actinomycetota bacterium | reverse complement strand
TGGTGCGGTGGCGGTGGAGCTCTCGGGTGGAAAGTGCCTGCCTGTCGTCGTGCCAGGGGATTGATGCGGCCAACACTCCAAGATCCAGGCGTGGCGAATGGTTCGCATTATGGGAAGTTGGGTCCACCAAGCAATGTCGTGGTCAAATGTCGTGCTCCGGGTGATGCTTGACGTTACGTCGCCACCTGATGCTTTGCACAGTCCGGGTGCTGGTTTAAAGGGTCACATCCCCGTCGGTTCACGCACCTGGGTGAGGCGGATGTGATTGCCCGATGGATCGCGGAAGGCCGCGTCGATCCCATACGGGCGCTCCTCCGGTTGCTCGACGAACTCGACACCGCGGCCCTTGAGTTCTTCGTAAGCCGCCTTGCGTAGTCGGCGGCCGGCGGAAACGTGGCTCGGTATGCGGTCGGCGACATGCCGCAGGTGGTTGTGAAGCTGGTGGTGAACGAGCCGACGCTCTCTAACCCGACGAGGTGGCAAATAGCGATGACTGACTTGTCGGTGGTTCGCAGCATCGCCGCGGCGCGTTCAAGGCGCCGAGTAAGCAGATAAGCGTGCGGTGACTCGCCAAACGCGCGGCGGAACTCCCGGCTGAAGTGAGCGCGTGAGAGGGACGCGGCGTTCGCCATTTGGTTGACATCTAGCGGCTCGAAGTACCGTGCGTCGACAAGATCCTTGGCTCGCAGCAGGTGACGGGGGAGCGGAGCGAAGGCCATGCGTGCCAGTATCGCGCGCAGATACGGTTCGCACGATCCATGACAGGAGAACACATCGGATCCGGGATGGGAGGCACGCAAGTGAACGAGATCTCCTACGAGGTCAGGGCAATTGGGAAGATTGAGTCGCCGTTGACCGATCTTGATATTGCTCCGAGACAAGGCGATGAGGGGGCACCTGATGCCTGGCTCATCTTCAAGCCAGATGTTCTCGACGCGCTGGAGGGAATCGGACCAGGGGACGAAGTCATCGTCCTCACGTGGCTGCACCGCGCGCGCCGCGATGTGTTGCGGGTGCATCCGCGCGGGGACCCATCGAGAGCGCAGCAGGGGGTGTTTAGCACCCGTTCTCCCCATCGCCCGAACCCGATCGGGATACACCCGGTGGAGATCGTGTCGATCGACGGCGAGAGGGTACGAGTGCGCAATCTGGAAGCATTAGACGGTACGCCGATCGTCGATCTAAAGCCGGTGCTCAGCAGCGATGTGAGTCGACGCTGAGTTCAGCCGCTCATCGCGCTGTGCACGCGGGCGAGGCCGGGGCGGATCAACTCCCCGAATCCTGGGTTCGGCCGGCACGGCCGGTATCGGGCGAGCCCAACGGGTGCGCGTCGACAGGTCCATCGAAGATGATCACGAACAGACACGAGTCGTTCCCTGCAGGGGCGTGCCTCATCGCCTCTCCGGCCGGGAAGTGACAGTATGCCCCCGGTCCCACGACCTCGTCGTTGACCTCAAGTCGACCATCGAGGACCACGATGGTGTGGGCTGCGGTGTGCCGGTGTAACCGGGTCTTCAGACCGGCCGGATAGCGGATGAGATAGTGCTCGGCCCCCGAATCCGGATCCTGGTACAGGAGCCGCAAGCTGATTTCGCGATCGTAGATAACCGATGAGGACCGTTCCAGTTCAACCAATCTGGGGCCATCGACAATGATTGCCCGACCGTATTCCACGGGGAACACCCCTTTCTGCCGACTTACTCGAGCGGGGCCGCGCTGGCTTCTGTCGCCCGCACCTGTCGACCACCTGATTTATTTACTCGCGCCACTTCGGGGGCCGCCTCTCTCAACTTACCGCGATGCGCGCACAGTGTCCCTGCGACCTAACTTGGAGCTCGCCATGTGGACCCGAGTGACTTTCTCGCTGCCCGGTATCCCGAAACCGCGGAATGGAAATGCAGTTCCGCAGGTTGCTATTAAGAGTTCAGTCCTACACACGGTGGATTTCTCGGCCCACCACTAAAGGAGGCCCTGATGTCAAGCGTCGTCACGGCTAGCCAGCAGATCACTGAGGAAGTCGGCTCGTGGCCGGGAGTTGAGGCGGGCCCGGGGCCTCGCGGAGAGTTCGGCTTCCGGGTTGGTGGCCGGGAGCTCGGTCACCTGCACGGTGACTTCGTCGCACACTTCGGTTTCCCCAAGAAGCTGGGAGTGAAGTTGAGGGCCGAGGGGCGAGTCGTCGATCATCCCGTATTTCCAGGCAAGCCGGGCTTTGCGGCGCGGGCGATCGAGGACGACGCAGACATCCGCGATGTGATCGAGATGATGCGCCTGAACTACGACCGCATCCGCGCCCGTGACAAGCTGCCCTAAGACTCTTGATGGAACCTGCGCTTCGAAGGCCGTCATTACCGCCTGAGGGGCATTGACTCGGGGCCGGTTTCGGCGCACGACATCGGCATCTGGGTGGGCGCCGCCGGTCCTCGCATGCTCAATCTCATCGGGCGTCTCGCCGACGGTTGGATTCCGTCGTCGGGCTTCATGCCGCCCGAGCGACTTCCTGGGATGCACGATCGGATCGATGACGCTGCACGAACCTCAGGTCGCAAGCCCACCGATGTTCGCCGCATCTACAACGTTTCAGGGATGATCACCGAAGGCGACCGCGGGGGCTTCCTGCAGGGCCCCGTCTCGTACTGGGTCGATGAGCTCACTCGCCTGGCGGTCGAGTTGGGGAGGGACGCATTCATCTTGTGGCCGGCGGCGGAACCGACTTCGCAGCTGCGACGCTTTGTCGAGGAGATCGCGCCCGAAGTTCGTCGCGCTGTGGCGGGGCATCGCGCGCCCTGAGGAGCTTCACCACGAATCACGCCCGCGGTTGGTCGCCGCGTAACCCTTCGACGGTGGATGCCGGCAACGGTGTCCGCGCGTGGCGGGCGATGAGTTCTGATCGTGGCCGCGGTCTCTACCTGGTGAACGTTGGAAGCACAAGTCCGCCGATGCGCGGCATCTTAGAAGGGACGAGTCATGGCCGACGCTGAATCGCACATCCGGGCGCTAATCGAGAGTTGGGCGAGAGCGGTTCACCACGGCGATATGGATGGTGTCCTGGCGGATCATACCGACGACATCGTGATGTTCGATGTGCCGCCACCCAGCGACGGCGTGCGGGGCATTGACGCCTATCGTGAGACGTGGCCGCCCTTCTTCACGTGGCAGGAGCAGGGCGCTTCATTTGAGATCGTCTCGCTCGACGTCACCGCGGGCGAAGATGTCGCGTTCGCGTACGCGTTGCTCCGCTGCGGAACTCAAGAGGAACTTAGAAGGGACCCTGAGAACCGGCTGCGCCTCACAATCGGGCTGCGGAAGGAAAGCGGGCGGTGGTTCGTGGCACACGAACACCATTCATTCCCGCACAAAGACTGAGGGATTCGGAGCCCACCCATCCTTGCTGAACTAGAGGACAGCGAGCGCGCACAACAGCTCCCAGAGCTAGCGAGCCCTCCCTCACGGGGCGAGGCTAGAGGTTCTTCACATAACGATGAGCGGGCACGGGGATTGGGCCGTGCTCACCCACTGCGGCGTAGTCGAACAAGCCCTTATCAGACCAGCCGTTGCGTTCGTAGAACCTCCGGGCTCTTGGATTCCCTGCCACGACCGCCAGCCAGGCCGTCGAGTGACCACCCTCTCTAATCTGGCGCTCGGCTTCCCTCAGGAGAACGTCGGCCACCCCCGCGCCGCGATGGAGCGCCGACACGTAGACTTGTTCGACCTCATCGCCAACAACCATCACGAATCCAACGATCTGCCCCTCGATCACGGCGACCGTCGTGTCACTCACTCGCGGCGCCGCCCTGGTCCGGAACGAGTCCTCATGGCGCGCCGCCATCAGCTCTTCGGGTACGGACCCGAGGTGGCCGTCGCGCCATCCGAGATGCCAGATCTCTGCGATCGTCGGCGCGTCCTCCGGCACTGCGGGCCGCAGCGTCACTCCGTCGCTCAACTTGTTCATGTCGAAGCTCCTAAGCAAGTGTGACGGCGAGGCGAGAGTCGATTCCACGTCCCCAGATCGGGTCGTTCCCTCTGATCAACACCCAATGCTCGGCCGCGGTCGCTCGGTACAAACGAAGCTTCGCAGGAGCCCGCAGTTCATCGGGGGCGAAGGTCCGCACCCCCTCGAATCGCGCACGGAACGCGACCGCGCAATCCCCCAAGGTCGGTTCCGTCACTTCTTGGGCGTGAGCCCGTATGTAGACGGCCTCGGCATCACCGATGCGTACCTGCGAGTCAAACACGACGATGCTGACATCCGAACGTACGGCGAGGTTGCGCGAGTGCTGAGCGTCCGGCGAGGAGATCCAGTACAGGTCCTGAGATCCGTCCGGATTGAAATAAACGGGTGTCACCCACGGACGGCCTTCGCCATCGGCTGTCGCCATGGTCATATACGGATTGCCGTCGATGATGCGCCTGGCCATCGCCTCGAGCTCTGGTTCCGAACCCATGTAGGCACCCCTTCCTGATCGACTTCCGCCGAACCGCGCTGCTCGCGATCCGGGCTTCACCACCATCGTGCGGAAACGACGCCGCGTTGATCTCCGTCCATTGTCGGGAACGGCCTCACGCCCGAACTTCGGGGGGCGATGGCTCGCTGATCGTAGCTAGGGCGAGCCCCCGCGGCTACGACCTGGGGGACCGATCGGCCCTAGTGGGTTGTCAGAGGGAGGCTCGACCATCGGCCAAGGCTTGCAATGCCACACAATACAATGTATATACAGAGAAACAAAGAAGAAACCCAGGCAAATCCAACTACGGGGGAGCGATGTACGCCGAGGAGCGGCAGCAGCGGATCCTCGAGGAGGCCCGGCAGCTGGGCAGGGTCGAAGTGACCTCTTTGTCGCGGCTCCTCGACGTCACCTCGGAGACCGTCCGCCGGGACCTCACGGCGCTCGAACGGCATGGCTTGCTCCGCCGGGTCCACGGAGGGGCGATCCCGCTGGATCGGCTGGGGTTCGAGCCCGGGATCGCGGCGCGCGACGCGGTTCTGACTGCGGAGAAGGAGAGGATCGCCAAGGCGGCCGTCGATCAGCTCCCGGTGGAAGGCTCGATCCTGCTCGACGCGGGGACGACGACGGCGCGGCTGGCAGAGGCGCTGCCAACGGATCGCGAGCTTACGGTCGTGACCAACAGCCTGCCGATAGCCATGAAGCTCAGTGCCCGGCCGAACCTGACGATGCTGTTTCTGGGGGGGAGGGTTCGCGGCCGGACCCTTGCCGCCGTCGATGTCTGGGCGACCCGCGCGCTGGAAGAGACCTTCGTAGATGTCGCATTCATCGGGACGAACGGCTTCTCGGTGGAGAGGGGTTTGACTACCCCGGATTCAACCGAGGCCGCGGTCAAGACAGCGATGATCGGGGCAGCGAGGCGCGCCGTCGTTCTCGCCGATCACACCAAGTTCGGCAACGACAACCTGATCCGCTTCGGGTCGCTGGAGGATGTCGAGTTGCTGATCACGGACACCGGACTCGATCCCTCGCTGGTCGTGTCCATTGAAAGCACCGGCGTGCAGGTGGTGCGCGCGTGATCGTGACGCTCACGCCTAATCCCAGCATCGACCGGACGGTCGAGGTCGATGGCATCAGACGGGGAGCGGTTTCGAGAGCCACCGGCGGCCGGGTCGATTCCGGGGGAAAGGGCGTCAACATCGCGGCCGCTCTCGCCGCGCACGGTCATCCGGTCACCGCGGTCTTTCCCTGCGGAGGCTCAGAAGGCGCGCAGTTGGAGAAGCTGTTGAAGGACGAAGGTATCCCGTCGGTGCAGGTGCCCATCGCTGGATCGACGCGAGCCAACATCAGCATCGTCGAACCGGATGGCACCGTCACGAAGCTCAACGAACTCGGCCCGCAACTCGCGCCGGCAGAGATCGAGGAGCTGATTCAGGCAACGATCGACTCTGCATTGGACGCGGAGTGGGTTGTTGCATGCGGGAGCCTTCCCCTGGGTGTCGCAGACGATTTCTACGCGTTGATCGTCGATCGTCTTGCCGGTAGCGATACCCGAGTCGCGGTGGACACGAGTGGGGCGGCGCTGCTGAAGACACTCAGTACAAACCCAGACGTGGTCAAGCCGAACATCGACGAACTCAGCGAGGCTACCGGCATCGGCATCGTGACGCTGGGCGATGCTATCGAAGCGGCGCGAGCTCTCCGAGATTTCGGGGCCGGGACGGTGATCGCCACTCTCGGTGGTGACGGTGCTCTGTACGTCGATGGGCTCGAGACCGTGCATGCCGAGGCTCCGGTGGAGCGCCCACGCAGCTCGGTCGGCGCGGGTGACGCGCTCCTCGCCGGATTCCTCTGCAACGGGGGTCGCGGGGTCGACGCGTTCGCCACCGGGGTCGCGTGGGCTGCCGCAGCGGTTGGGCAGCCGGGGACTCGTATGCCGGGTCCAGAGGAAATCGATGTCTCGATCGTGCGAGTCCACGACGACGTCCGAACAGAACGTGTCTTGGGTGGAAGAGGAAGCATCACGGAGAGCGAGGCAGAAACGTTGGAGTTCGGGGGAAGGGAGTGAGCTATGAGCAGTGCTGTTACATCTGATTCGCGGCCGGGAGGGGGAGTCCGCGCCGCTATCCAGAGATTCGGCGGGAACCTCGCCGCGATGGTCATGCCGAACATTGGCGCCTTCATCGCGTGGGGACTCATCACGGCCTTGTTCATCCCCACGGGATGGATCCCGAACGAGGACTTGGCGACCCTGGTGGGTCCCATGATCCTGACGCTGCTGCCCTTGCTCATCGGGTACACGGGCGGCCGGCTGGTGCACGGACAGCGAGGCGCGGTGGCCGGAGCGGTAGCGACCATGGGTATCGTCGTGGGTACTGAGGTACCCATGTTTCTTGGGGCGATGCTCATCGGGCCCCTGAGCGCGCTGGTGCTCAAATGGTTCGACGGTCTTGTCGAAGGCCGTGTCAAGGCGGGCTTCGAGATGCTGGTCAGTAACTTCTCCCTCGGGATACTGGCCGGCGCGATGGCTGTCGCCGGCTATCTAGGCATCGGCCCAGTCGTCGAGGCGATAACGAACGCTCTCGGTGATGGGGTGGAGGTGCTCGTCGATAACCGCCTGCTTCCGATCGCGTCGATCGTGATCGAACCGGCGAAGGTTCTATTCATGAATAACGCGATCAACCACGGCGTCCTGGGACCTATAGGCGTCACCGAAGCCAAGGAAGCAGGTCAATCCATTTTGTTCATGCTCGAGACGAACCCGGGACCCGGTCTCGGCATCCTGCTCGCCTTCTGGGTGGCGGGCCCGCGCGTCGTCCGGCCCACGGTTCCGGGCGCGGCGATCATCCACTTCCTGGGCGGGATCCACGAGATCTACTTCCCCTACGTGCTGATGAAGCCCCAGATGATCCTTGCGGCGATTGCTGGTGGCGCGGCCGGTGTTGCAACCTTCCTTGTTACGGGTGCAGGACTCGTCGCGACGCCGTCGCCGGGCAGCATCTTCGCCTACCTCGCGGTTACTCCCAGGGGAGGCTACTTCGGCGTGCTTCTGGGCATTGTGATCGCCGCGGGTGTTTCGTTCGTGACGGGGGTTGGGATCCTCCGGATGAGCAAAGAGGTTCCGGCTGAGGCCGAAGAGCCATCGCCGCGGGCGCCCATGACGACCGCTCCACAGGGAGCATAGAGACGCTATGGCGAGCATCGAAGGGACTGACATCAAGTCCGTGGTTGTCGCATGCGAAGCGGGCATGGGTAGCAGCGTTCTGTTGACTACGCAGCTGCGCCAGCGGCTGGCGCCGTACGGGGTCGGCGTGGAGCATCTGGCTGTGAACCGCATTGAGGGCCAACCGGATGTGATCGTCTGCCACGCCGGCCTGGAGGCTCGTGCTCGCGGACAGGCACCCGAAAGCGTCATCCTGGCATTCAACATGTTCATGGGAGACCCGGCCTTCGACAGGCTCGAGCAAGCGATCCGCGATGGCGGAACCCTGACGAGCTGATGGGTGGAGCACTGGTAACGAGGGAGGCCGTGCGGCTGGGACTACGCGCGGCCTCGCGCAGCGAGGCCGTCCAGCTCGCTGGGGAGCTACTGGTGCAGATCGGCGCCGTCGAGACAGCGTACGTTGAGGCCATGCAAGAGCGAGAGGTAGTGCTTTCTTCGTACGTCGGTGAAGAATTCGCCCTTCCGCATGGAACCGATGCGAGTCGCAAGTACATCAAGCGCCCGGCCGTCGCTTTCCTCCAGTTCCCGGAAGGGATCGCCTGGGAAGGTGAACACGTCCGTGCGTGCATCGCGATAGCAGCGCGCTCTGATGAGCACACCGAGGTGATGGCGCGTCTCGCCCAGATCCTGTTGGACGCAGAGAAGGCGGAACTGCTGCGGACGACCGCGGATCCCAAGGACGTACTCGATCTGCTCGAACCCGAGAGGAGCGAGGCGGGGAATTGAAAGTCGCAAGGTTTTACGCGCCCGGAGATCTTCGCCTCGAGGAGGCGTCGCGCCCCGAGGCCGGTCCGGGTGAGTTGCTCATGCGTGTCCGCGCTTGCGGGACATGCGGTACAGACGCCAAGATCCTGAACTTCGGTCATCACCATCTCGTGCCGCCGCGCGTGTTGGGACATGAGGTCACGGGTGACGTCGAGGAGTTAGGACCCGGGACCGAGGGTTTCTCGCCCGACGACCGGGTGCAGTTGATCGCCGCCATCCCGTGCGGTGAGTGCTTCGAATGCACGTATCGCTCGATGAGCATCTGCGCCAACCAAGAGTCGATCGGATACCACTACGACGGCGGTTTTGCTGAGTGGCTCGTGGTCCCCGCCAAAGTCCTGAAGGTGAAGGGGCTGAATGTCATCCCCGGGGCGACGACCTTCGAGGAGGCTGCCGTTACCGAGCCTCTCGCATGTGTCCTCAACGGGCAGCAGCTCGCCGGTGTGACGCCAGGGGACGTCGTTGTCGTGATCGGGGCCGGCCCTATCGGTTGCTTGCATGTGCGCCTGGCACGGGCGCGCGGAGCGAGTCAGGTTGTGCTGGTCGAGCGGAGTACCTCTCGTCTCGATATGTCCGCGGATCGGGTGTTACCCGATGCTGCGATCGACACAACGAAGGACGATGCCGTCGACGCGATCTTGAAGCTGACGCAGGGCCGCGGGGCAGACGTCGTCATCACGGCCGCGGCATCTGGGGCTGCGCAGGAGGAAGCCCTGCAGATGGCAGCACGCGGAGGCCGGATCAGTTTCTTCGGCGGGCTGCCGAAGGACGACCCTTACATCAAGCTCGATTCCAACCTCGTTCATTATCGGGAGCTGAAGATCGTAGGGGCCAACGGATCGACGCCTGCGCAGAACGCCGAAGCGCTAGGCCTTATAGCGAACGGTTCGGTGCCTGTAGCGGATCTGATTACCGATCGGCTCCCACTGGACCGGGTTCACAACGCGATCGAAGCGGTTCGAAGCGGCCACAGCATCAAGGTTGTGATTACGCCGTAGGCGGACCAGTGAAGGGGGAGCGATGCCGGATGTGAGTCGCACCGTGGTGGTCGGCTCGCGCGTTGGTTTGCACTCACGACCGGCGAAGCTCGTGGCGCAGGAAGCCGCCAAGCTCGCGGTGGCCGTCAAGATCAGCAAGAACGACGGAGCCGCGGTGGATGCCCGTAGCCTGCTGTCGATCCTCGCCCTCGGTGCAAAAAAGGGCGATCAAGTCACTCTCTTCGCCGAAGGCGAAGGAGCGGACGGCGCCATCCAGGCGCTGGCGGTCCTGATAGAGCAGGATCTGGACGAAGCCGATGCCTGAAGAGCTCGCCGGAGTAAGTGCAGCTCCGGGCGCCGTCGCTGGGCCCGCCAAACACATGATGGAGCCCATCACCGATCTCGGCCCAACTTCCGCCCCCCAGGATCTCAAGGCCGAAGTGGAGACTGCTCGCGACGCCCTGGGCGAGGTCGAGACGCTACTCGAGAAGCGAGCGGCGGAGGCGCCCAACAAGGGAGTGGCCGACATTCTGTCGGCTCAGGCGATGATCGCCGCCGATCCCGCTCTGTGGGACAAGATCGCGCAAGCTATTGGCGAAGGTGTGCCGGCGACCCATGCCGTCGCGCGGGCCTTCGGATCGTTCAAGTCATTGCTCGAGGCGGCCGGCGGCTACATGGCGGAGCGGGCAGCGGACCTCGATGACATCTGCGCCCGAGTAGTCGCCACGCTGCTCGGATCGGCGATGCCGGGACTGCCCGAATCGTCGGAGCCCTACGTTCTGGTGGCAAAGGATCTCGCCCCCGCCGACACTGCGCAGCTGGACCCTTCGTTGGTCCTAGCTCTGGTGACGCGCGAGGGCGGCTCGACGAGCCACACCGCGATCATCGCTCGTTCCCTTGCAATCCCTGCGGTCGTTGCGTGCCCGCGCGCAAACGAGATCTCAGAGGAGGAGGTGGTCGTCGTCGACGGGGATCGTGGCGTCGTGATGCGATCTCCGGATCGAGTCTTGCTCGACCAGGTCGAGCGGCGCGCAGTATGGCTCGCCGAAGCTGTTCGCTCCAGCGAAGGTCCGGGAAGAACCTCCGACGGCCATGCGGTCGCTTTGTTGGCCAACATTGGCAACGCCAAGGATGCCGAGGCCGCGGCTAAAGATTGCGAGGGGGTGGGCCTGTTCCGTACCGAGTTCTTGTTCCTCGATCGCGCCGAGGAACCCACCATCGACGAACAGATGCAGGCCTACGGCGCGGTGTTCGATGCGTTGGGCGATCGCAAGGTCGTGCTCAGAACCCTGGACGCGGGAGCGGACAAGCCACTGCGCTGGCTCGATCTTGGAACGGAGATGAACCCGGCGCTCGGCGTACGAGGCCTCCGCACCGCCCGGGTGCGACTCGATGTCCTGGAGAATCAGCTCGAGGCCGTGAGCCGTGCCGCTAAAGGTTCGAGGGCCGAGGTCTGGGTCATGGCGCCGATGGTCTCGACCGTCTCCGAGGCTGCAGATTTCGTCGCGATGGCGCGCGAACAGGGCCTTTCGCGCGCTGGGGTGATGGTCGAGGTTCCGTCGCTCGCGATCTGCGCCGGCGAGGTCGCCAAGGTTGTCGACTTCCTAAGTATTGGAACGAACGACTTGTGCCAGTACATCATGGCGTCGGACCGTACAGTCGGCGCCCTCAGTGACCTGTTGGATCACTGGCAACCAGCAGTAGTGCGCCTGCTCCAAGACATCGCCCATGGAGCGCAAGTCGCCTCAATTCCCGTGGGTGTGTGCGGCGAGTCGGCAAGCGAACCACTGTTCGCCCTCGTGCTGGTGGGTCTGGGCATCACGAGTCTGTCCATGTCTGGGGCAAGCATTCCGTTGGTGCGTGCTTCTCTAGGGGCACACACGCTGGACGATTGCAGGAAGCTCGCCGAGCTCGCGAAGGCCGCCGATCATCCTCGGAGCGCGCGGGCATCCGTAGCGGAGGCGTCGCAAGTGCCGATCCTCTGACCCCGCGCGGATGTTCGAATGTGAATCTGGCGCCAACCCGCGGTTTGCAGGACTGGGACGTCTACGTGCTCGTCGGTTGGTAGGTCGCGATCACCACGCCGGTGGTTGTCGTCACGGAGTCGGTGAGCCACAGTGTCGAGAATGAACTTCCGGCGGGGAAGAGACGGCGGCCCGATCCCAGGACGAGCGGGTGGATCAGAAGCGAAGCGAGACTTGTCGGATGCGCCTGGACAACAGGTCACGACCTGCACAAAAGATAGGGGCCCCGCCATTGAGGCAGGGCCCTATCTGAGTTCAGCTTTCGCTTGTGCGTTAAGGCCTGCCGGTCGGGTTGTTGCTCTGGGCCTCTTCGGCGCTCGCGCGTCCCTCAGCAGATTTCTCAGCGCCCGCACCTTTGCCGGTCGGGTTGTTGCTCTGGGCCTCGTCGGCGCTCGCGCGTCCCTCAGCAGATTTCTCAGCGCCCGCACCTTTGCCGGTCGGGTTGTTGCTCTGGGCCTCTTCAGCCCTCGCGCGTCCCTCAGCAGATTTCTCAGCGCCCGTGGCCTCGCCCTCTTTG
>JBOGXA010000030.1:0-12386 GCA_050694175.1 Actinomycetota bacterium | reverse complement strand
TCAAGGAGACGGGCGAGCGGGTCGTGGCGTGTGCCCGGGGGGATCCTCGACGCCCTCCAGCCCCATCCAGGCTCTTACTACCAAGCTACTACTAAGGGTAGTATCGGCGTATGAAAGTCAGTGTGAGCCTGCCGGATGAAGACGTCGAGTTCCTCGATTCTTATGCTGCGGCTCAGGGAAACGTCTCTCGCTCCGCAGTGGTCCATAAGGCCGTGCGGCTGCTCAAGGCGTCGGGTTTGGGCGCCGCATATGAACAGGCATGGGCCGAGTGGGAGGACACGGAAGCGTCGGTGTGGGAACAGACCGTGGCCGACGGGCTCGGTTCTTAGATGCGCCGGGGCGAGATCCGCGTGGTCGATCTCGACCCCGTCACCGGTTCGGAAACCGGCAAAAGTCGGCCGGCCGTGGTCGTGAGCAACGACGGCGCCAATGCCACCGCGACCCGCTTGGGCCGAGGGGTCGTCACCGTTGTGCCGGTGACCTCTAACGTCGAACGGATCTATCCGTTCCAGACCCTGCTGGGTGCCGATGACACGGGACTCAAGAAGGACTCCAAAGCGCAAGCCGAACAGGTCCGATCGATCGCGGTGAAACGGGTCGGTCGCATGGTCGGGACGGTGCCGCCTTCGATGATGGACAAGCTCGACGAGGCGTTGCGCCTTCATCTCGCGCTGTAATCGGATCGCGCCCGCACGATCGATCCATTGCTCACAGCTGCTGCCGGATGCGATTCGGTGGCAGTGAATAGATGTGCGCGCTTACAAAGAGTCGTTGTCGGCGGGCAGGGGAGCGGATCATGGCACGTCGAGATCGTCGAGGGCTTCGGTCGTTTCGGAGTCCATCTTGCAGTCATCTGGAGCCGCGGCTGCGTGTTGGATGAAAGTGTCCGGCTGAGTGTTGCCCAGCTCGATCTCCTCCAGGACCGTTCTCGCCTCCCGGTTCCAGTTGGAGCACTCCGGCGAGGGTCTATTGACCAACCAGAAGGTACCGAGGATCACTGCGACCGCGATGATCGAGGCCACGAGCGAGCGCTTCGACCTCTCTTTCGGCGCTGGCGCGCGCCGAGTCCAGCCATTCCTTGTGACGCAACCGTAGTCCGCTAACTCCTCCACGCAACCGCATCATCAGCGACCAGCGGGCGTCCTTGAACTTCTTGGCCTGCTGGTCGTCGAGGGCTCGCATGTCGTTCCACACCGCGCGGCGGACGTCGTCGAGCGCCTTGGTCGCGAGCGCGACGACATGGAAGGGGTCGATGCAGATCGTCGCTTGGGGGGCGTGGTCCTTCTTACGCACGCTCTTGAGATAGGCCTTGCCCATGTCCATCGACACCGCGGTGAGCCTGGAGCTGCGCTCCTTGCCCAGCTCGGCGAAGAAACCGTCACAGGCCTTGGTGTCCTTTCCCTCGGCTCCCCACACGACCTTGCCGGAGCGGTGGTTGGACACGAGGGTGAGGTAGTTGTGCTGCTTGCGCCACGAGACCTCGTCGATGCCGATCTCGAACAGATCGTTCAGGCGATCGGGGTCGAGCTCATCGGCCACCACTCGCTCCACGATGGCCCCGACCGTGCGCCACGCGATCCTGAGCAGGCGCTCGATCGCAGACTTGTCGGTCTTGGCGGCGAGCCATGCAACGAGGTCTTCGAAGTCGCGGGTGAACTCCGAGCGGTGGCGGGCGAACGGGACCGCCTCGACCCTGACCCCATGGGTCGGGCAGGACAGCCTTCTGAGACGCGCCCGGATCTCGAGCCGCCACGCGCCGAGGTCCAGGTGGCGCCAGCGGGAGTCGACGTCTCTGGAGTCGTAGCGCGCCCGGGTCGAGTGGTCGCAAAGCGGACACGCGAGGCGTCGTCGACGCAACGCCACGGTCACGATCACCCGCTCCTTGTCGAACACCACGCCGCGGACGTTCACTCCCGGCAGCCTCAGGAGATGCTTGAATGCAGTGGTGACGCGCATGGGCACGACCTCCAGGTCCGGTTTGGTTAGTCACCCCGAACCTAGGGGCGTGCCCTGCGTGCACCTTGGATTTAGGTCCTGGACTCTCAGAAGCCTTGGGGAGCAAGCGCTTCCGGCTCAGCGTCTCCTGATCTGACCCACATTCACGTCAGGAGGCCCACTTTTTCTGGCGGAGGCGGACGGAGACGGAGTTGTGCCGCTAGGTGTGGCAGGGAACAGTCCAACGTGGTCACCGAATGGGAAACGCATCCTCGCGAGCAAACTCCGAGGCAACTTCCTGCGGTGCTTCTCGGTGAAGACCGATGGTTCGAAGATGAAGCAGATCTCCCCGCGGCGAAAGGATTGTTTCTCGCCCGATTGGCAACCGCTACTTTAGGTTTCCTTCACCCAGAGGAGGCGTTCGGGGCGGAGCGGATCGTTCACGACCTCCGACTTGGGGGTGCTGAAGACCATCGTCGGCCGGCGGTCGGTGTCGTAGGCCGGCCACTCCGGCAGCGACTTCGACGTCGGGCGCCCGGTCTGAGCGAACGTGAACCAGGCTTCATTCATCGCCTTCGCCAGCTCGCCCATCTCGTCCGTCGCCGGGCCCGTGAAGTGCTTCACACCCTGAGCGTAGAGCGAGTCGAAGACGAACGGGATCTCGAGCGCGTGGCAAGCACCGAGGCGTCCCTCCATCACCGGCGAGCAGAACTGGAACAGGTAGACGTACGCCGTGCCCTTGTGCTTCTCCAACAGCTCGTACAGCGGCTTCCGGAAGATGTAGTCGGTCTGGATCGCGGCGAGGATCTCGCTGGGTGTCGCGTCAGGGCGCTCGACCTTGTAAGTCTCGATCGCCTTGCGTGCCAGCTCCTCGCTCCGGAAGATCTTGCTCGCTATCCCGACGAGTTCGTCCTCCGTGCGCGACTCGTAGCCGGGGTCCAGGAGGGCGAACAGCAGCCACTCGTCGCGCGTAGTGCCGGCGAGGATCTCGATCTCTGCCGTGCTGCCTTGTTCGATCGCCTCGAGGGGGTGTTGCGGGATCGCAACGCCGTCGAGCACCGGCTGCAAGGGCAGACCTCGGGTCTTGCCCCAGTACTTGAAGGTGATCGTGCCCTGGGCTTCGAGCAGTTTTTGGACGGGCACAGTCTGCAGCTCGTCCAGGGAAGGCGACTCGAGGCCGAGCTCGTCGATGAACTCCTGCGCGATGCGGGTTGCTTCTTCCCGTGGGCTCAGGTGGCGGACCGCACCGCTCTCCAGGATGGCCCGGCGAAACAGGCCTTTCGCCGCCGGGGTGCCGAGCAGCGTACCGACGCTCATGCCGCCGGCCGACTCTCCGAAGATCGTGACGTTGCCAGGATCGCCGCCGAACGCGGCGATGTTGTCGCGCACCCACTCGAGCGCGCCGAGTTGATCGAGGATGCCGAGGTTCGCAGCTCCCGCCGCGCCTTGAACGATCTCGTCCAGGTACAGGAAGCCGAGGGCGCCCAACCGGTAGTTGATCGTCACGACGACACTGTCTCGTTGCGTGAACGCGGTGCCGTCGTACCAGGGGCTAGATCCCGTGCCCGTGATGAACGCGCCGCCGTGGATCCACACCATCACGGGACGCTTCGCATCGTCGGCGGCCGGCGTGAAGACGTTGAGGGACAGGCAGTCCTCGTCCATCTCGAGCTCGCGCGTGTTGAGGAGATCGATCGCGGAAGGAAGTTGAGGCGCGGCGGGACCGAACTGTGTTGCCTCGCGAACGTCGGTCCATGGCTTCGCCTCTTGCGGGGGCCGGAAGCGAAGCTCACCCGTCGGAGGGGCCGCGAAGGGGATCCCCTTGAACACCGAGATTTCGTTCTCGAGTGCGCCCTTGACCTTGCCCTTGGTCGTTTCGACGATCAGATCCGACATGTCCCTCCTCCTGTGTCTCAGCCGCTCAGGTTGCGCCGGTAGAAATCGATCGTTCTCGTCCATGCATCGCAGGCCGCTTCGTATGCCTCGTGGTCGGGATCGAGCTGCGACGCGGCCAGGAAGCCGTGCCCCAGGCCCGGATAGATCGTGTGCTCGAACTCCACGCCGTGCTCGCCGAGTGCTGCGGCCAGCTTCTCGACGTTGTCCATCCCTACGGCCGCGTCCTGGTCGCCCCAGAAACCGATGATCGGCCCGGCATCGACTCACCGCTTGGTAGTGGGACCTCGACCTCAGAGCGTTCGACCTCGGGGGTCGCCTGTCCCTCATGTACTTCCGGATGACACATGCGCTACAGAGCCCCCGCCACTATTTCCAACACTTCGGGTTGCATCGTCGAGACGATCATCGTGGTGACGCGCGAATTCTTCCACGGCTCCATCCGTTCCACGATGCGCTCCTTCGGCCCGACGAGGGCGACCTCGTCGACGAGCTCGTCGGGAACGGTCTGCTGCGCCTCGGCCTTATTGCCGCCGAGATAGAGGTCCTGGATCTCCTTCGCCGCAGCCTCGTAGCCCATGCGGCAGGCGAGGTCGTTGTAGAAGTTGCGGCCCCGAGCGCCCATGCCGCCGATGTAGAGGGCCAGGTACGGCTTCACCATCTGGCGGCAGGCATCGACGTCGTCGCCCAGCACGACGGGGCAGCTGGCCGCGACGTCGAACTCGCCCGTGTCGCGCTCTTGTTCTGCGCGCCGTCCGAGCCCGCCGCGCTTCGACTTGGCGAAGCCGTTCTCTAGCGACTCGGTGTGGATCTCTTCGCGATACGGCGAGTAGAAGACGGGCATCCAACCGTCGGCTATCTCGGCGGCGAGCGCGACGTTGCGCGGCCCGATCGCGGCGAGATAGATGGGGATGTCCGGCCTCAAGGGATGCGTGATCAGCTTCAGCGGTTTGCCGAGTCCGGTCCCGCCTGCCACCGGGATGTCGTAGTACTCACCGTGAAACTCGAGAGGCTTCTCGCGCTTCAGCACCTCGCGAATGATGTGCACGTATTCCCGCGTGCGCTTCAGCGGTTTCCCGTAGGGGACGCCGTACCAACCTTCCGCAACCTGGGGACCGGTGGCACCGATGCCGAGAAGCATCCGCCCGTTCGTCAATAGGTCGAGCGTTGCGGCCGCCATCGCGGTGGCCGTCGGCTGGCGTGCGGGCATCTGCATGATCCCGGTGCCGACCTTGATGCTCTCGGTCTTGGCCGCGATCCAGGTGAGGGGGGTCAAGGCGTCGGAGCCGTACGCCTCGGCCGTCCACACCGAGTAGAAACCGAGCGAGTCGGCTCTGCGTGCAAGCTCGACGGGATCGGTGGAACTGGATCCCCAGTACCCGAGACTCAGGCCGAGCCGCATCAGATACCGATCCGCTGCGCGAGCTGCTCGTAGTTGTAGGCCGCGTCCCCGAGCAGGAGCTCGTTCGTCTTCGCCCGTTTGAAGAAGAGGTGCGCGTCGTGCTCCCACGTGAAACCGATCCCGGCGTGGATCTGGATGCATTCTGAGGCGGCGTGGAAGAACGCCTCGGTGCAATAGGCCTTGGCGAGCGGCGCCACCGTGCGCAGCTCCTCCGCATCCTCGGCCGCGGCCCACGCCGCGTAGTAGGCGGCCGAGCGCGCCATCTCGACCTCCATGAACAGGTCGGCGAGCCGGTGCTGCAGGGCCTGGAAGGACCCGATCGGCCGGTCGAACTGCTCCCGCTCCTTCGTGTAGCCGGTGGTCATCTCGAGGCATTCCTGGCCACCGCCGATGGACTCCGCCGCGATGGCGACCGCGGCTCGATCGAGCACCTTTGTCAGGGCCGCCCAACCCGAACCGGGGGCACCGAGCGGTTCGGCACGCGCACCGCTGAAGTCGATCTCCGCGTACTTGCGCGTCTCATCGAGCGAAGAGAGTGCGCGCCGCGACACGCCTGGGGCGGTCCCGTCGATCGTGAAGAGAGTGATCCCGTCGGTGCCGCGGCCTTCGGTGCGGGCGGCAACTACGAGCAGATCGGCGGTGTGACCGTCGATCACGTGCGTCTTCTTGCCTTCTAAGGTCCAGCCGTCGCCGGTGGAGATTGCACGGAAGGTGATGCCGTCCGCGTCCCAGCGCCCGGACGGTTCGGTCACTGCGAGCGCGGCTCGCCGAGAGCCATCTGCGATCGGGGTGAGGAGGGACCGGCGTTGTGCATCGTCGCCGGCGAGCTCGATCGCGGGCGCGGCCAGGACACAGGTTGAGATGAACGGAGCTACGAGCAGCCGCCTACCCATCTCTTCGAGCAGGACGAACTGCTCGACGAAGGAGTAGCCGAGGCCGCCGAAGTCTTCGGGGATCGCGATGCCGAGCCAGCCGAGCTCGGCCATCTGCTTCCACACCGCCTCGTCGAAACCCTCGTCCGACTCCATCAGGGCGCGCACCTGCTCCGAGTCGGACTTCTCGTTCAGGAAGCGGCGCGCCCCGTCGCGCAACTCCTCCTGTTCGGCTGTGAACACGCCCGCCGATTTTTGGGTTGCTTCTGTCATAGCCGTGCCGCCTTTCGTGCTAACCGTCGAACGTGAACAGGCCCTGCTGGATGACTTCGTCGCCGCGTTGTGTCTGGGTCGTGAAGATCGCCTCGTTGTCGTTGACCCACATCTTCACCGTCAAGGTGTCGGCGGGCCACGCCGGCTTGGAGAACCGGCCTTCCATCGCCCGGAAACGAGCGGAGTCCGATGCACACAAGGTGTGCAGCAGCGCACGGCCCGTGAACCCGTAAGTGCACAGGCCGTGGATGATCGGCCTATCGAAGCCGGCCATGGCCGCGAACTGCGGGTCGGAGTGCAGTGGGTTGCGGTCGCCCGACAGGCGGTAGATCAGTGCCTGCTCGGGCGAAGTCTCGTAGGAAACGGAATGGTCGGGGCTGCGATCGGGTGGGACGTTGCGGGGGCCGGAGGGGCCGCGCTCGCCGCCGAAGCCGCCCTCGCCGCGGATGAATATCGACGAGCGGGCCGAGAACAGCTTGTCGCCGCTCTTCGCATCCAGTGTCAGGGAGTCCACGATCACGACGGCGCCCGATCCCTTGTCGTAGATAGCGGCGATCTTGCCCGTCGTCGATCCCGTTCCTTCGACGGGGATGGGGGAGTGGAGCTCGATACCTTGCTCGCCGTGCACGATCATCGCCGGGTTGACCGATCCGAGTTTCTCGAAACCCGCGCCCGCGCCGCCGCGCACGACCGTGGCGAACGTCGGAAGGACCTTCTGATCGACGTCGATCGAGTTCTCGGTTGCGAACTGCAGCTCGTCGGTGCCGCAGCCGACGCCAAGTGCGTACAGCAGCGCATCCTTGGAATCCCATGACACCTCATGGGGACCGAACTCACTTCCGACTGCTTCTGGATTGATGGGCACAGGCTTACCCCTCTCTCATCGTCGCCACCGGAGCGGCTTGTGCGAGCAGGTCTTCGATCGCCGGCCCGACGGCCTCGGGCTCCCAGCGCTGCTCCTTCTCGACGGCGGGACCGCGGTGCCAGCCTTCGGCGATGCAGATCCGGCCGCCGCGTACCTCGAACACACGCGCCGTGACGCCTTTCGATTGCGGGCTTCCGAGCCACACGACCACCGGGGCGATGTTGTCGGGGTCGAACGGGTCGAACTGGCCTTCGGGGATCTCGAGGTCCCTGAGTCCGAGATTCTCGGTCATGCGCGTGCGCGCACCGGGTGAGACCGCGTTGACTGTCACGCCGTAACGTTCGAGCTCGCGGGCGCAGATGATCGTGAACGATGCGATACCTGCCTTCGCGGCGCCGTAGTTGGCCTGGCCCACGTTCCCGTACAGCCCCGACGGCGAGCTCGTGTTGATGATGCGACCTGTGTTCTCCTCGCCGTCCTTCGCACGCTTGCGCCAGTATGCAGCGGCGCGTTGCGTGCAGCAGAACGTGCCCCGCAGGTGGACATGGATCACCGCGTCCCACTCCTCGGGAGTCATGTTCACGATCATCCGGTCGCGCAGGATCCCGGCGTTGTTGACGAGGACGTCGAGACGGCCGAAGGTGTCGATCGCGCTCTGGATCAGACGCCCCGCGCCTTCGTGGTCCGCGACGTCGTCGGTGTTCGCGATCGCCTCGCCGCCCAGCTCCTTGATCTCGTCGACCACCGATTGAGCCACCGAGGTCGATGCTCCCGTCCCGTCCACCTCGGTGCCGAGGTCGTTCACTACAACCTTGGCTCCTTGCCGGGCGAACTCGAGCGCGTGTCCCCGCCCGATGCCGCGGCCCGCACCGGTGATGACGCCGACGCGCCCTTCGCAGATACCCCCCATCGGTTCTCCTCTCCCTTCCTACTCCGACCGAGTTTGCCTGTCGGCATCCTCGGTCTCCGTTCCTGGGGGAACCGCGGTCGCAAGCGACCTCACTGGTTCCGCCAGACCCCCCTTTTCAGATCCTCTTGGCGTGGTCTTTCCAATACGGCTCGCGCACGAGCCGGCGGTAGATCTTTCCCGTGTCATGCCGCGGGAGCTCGTCGATGAAGTCGACGGCTCGCGGGCACTTGAAGTGAGCCAGGTTGGCGCGGCAGTGGTCCAGTAGTTCGGACTCCAAGCGTGCATCGCCGGCGAACGCCGGCTTCAGCTGCACCACCGCGCGCACCTCTTCGCCCCATTCATCGTTCGGGATCCCAACCGTGGCGACGTCGGCGACCGCGCGGTGCTGCAGCAGGATCGCGTCGACCTCGGCCGGATAGATGTTCACGCCGCCGGAAATGATGAGATCCGCGCTGCGATCGGCCAGGAAGAGGTAGCCGTCTTCGTCGACGTAACCCATGTCGCCGAGCGTGAAGTGGTCGCCCGTGTAAGTCTTCTGCGTCGTCTCCGGGTCTTTGTAGTACTCGAACTTGAGGTCCTCCTCGGAACGGATGTAGATGTAGCCGACCTCACCGGGAGGCAGGGGTTTGCCGTCCTCGCCGCGCACCTCGACCTTTTCGTCCTCGATCTTGCCGACGGTGCCGGGGCGCTCTAGCCATTCCTCGGCGAACACGAATGTCCCGAGGCCCTCCGTCGCGGCGTAGTACTCGTGCACGACGGGGCCCAGCCAGTCGATCATCGCTTTCTTGAGCGGGATGGAGACTGGGGCCGCCCCGTGCACGATGAAGCGCAGCGAGGATGTGTCGTAGCGGGCGCGCACGTCGCCCGGAAGCGACATCAAGCGGTGGAACATGATCGGCACCATGTGGGTGTGGGTGACCCTGTGTTTCTCGATCAGCCTCAAAGTCTCTTCCGGCTCCCACCCGTCCATCACGATCGAAGTGATGCCGGCCATCATCGGAACGATCAGCGAGAACGCGAGCGGAGCCGAGTGGTAGAAGGGCCCGGTCACGAGGTTGACATCGCCCTCTCCGAACGCGTAGCGCTCGAGGATCGGTCCGTAGATCTGGAGCATCTGCGCGGCGCCCTGCATGCCGCCGGGCCGATAGACGCCTTTGGGCCGTCCTGTGGTGCCGGAGGTGTAGAGCATGTGACGCCCGAGCACGGCGTCTTCTAGGTCGCTGTCGTCCTCGGCCCTGATCGCGTCCTCGAACGAATCGAACCCGGCGATGTCTCCGCCGATCGCCAAGCGCACCTTCACGTCGGGCACGAGGCGAGCGGCTTCGGCCGCGGCTTCGGCGAAGCGGGCGTCGGACACGATCGCCTTCGCCTCCGAATCTTTGAGGATGTAGGCGATCTCCTCGCCGGTGAGGTGCCAGTTGATCGGCACCGTACGGAGGCCCGAACGCTGGCCGGCGTAGATCGCCTCGGCGAACTCGGGCCGGTTCGCACACACGAGCCCGAGCGCATCCTCTTCCTTCAGCCCGAGTTTCCGGAGAGCGCTGGCGAGTTGGTTGGCGCGTGCGTTCAACCGGCCGAAGGTCACATTCGTTAATCGCCGCTCGCGCAAGCGCTCGCTGTCTGTGAAATCCCCTTGCTCCGAGATCAACGCCACCCGATCGGGGAAGTACTTGGCCGTGATCGAGAGCCCCATCCCGCGCGTCGCGGCCTCGATCCGCTCCATCAGGAGCTGGTCGGGGGCCGGAGGTGCAGGCGCGGAAGTGCGCGCGCTCATTTGTTCACCGCCGCTCGCGCAAGCGCTCGCTGTCCGCGAATCACTTTGCTTTCTCCCGCTTCGGCTCGCGGGGCAGGCCCAACACCCGCTCCGCGATGATCTTGCGCTGGATCTCGCTCGTTCCCGCGTAGATGGTCTCTGCCCGGGCCGACAGGAACGTTCGCCACCAACGGCCTGCGTCCACCGCTTCGGTCTCGTCGGTCGCGATCCCCGTGGGCCCGAGGATGTCCATCGCCAACTCCCCGAGCTTCTTGTGGTACTCGGACCAAAACAGCTTGTTGATCGACGACTCCGGTCCCAATCCCTTGCCGGCCGCGATGCCGGCGAGGATGCGGAGGCCCTGCATGCGCATCAGCTCTACGTGTGTATAAGCGCGGGCGAGGCGTTGTCGCACGATCGGGTCGGACGTTCTGCCGAGCTTCTTGGCGATCTCGACCAGGTCCCAGAACTCGCCGCGGAAGCGCAGGTGCTGAGTCGCGGCCGTTGCTCCGCGCTCGTTGCCGAGGGTCGTCATCGCGACCTTCCATCCGTTGTCGAGGCCGCCGATCACGTTGAACATCGGCGCCCGCGCGCCGTCGTAGAAGACTTCGAAGAAGTGGGACTCGCCGTTGATCTGCTTGATGGGCCGATAGGTGACGTTGTTGTCCTTCATCGGCACGAGCACGTAGGAGATGCCGTTGTGCTTGGGAGCGTCGGGGTCCGTCCGGCACAACGTGAAGACCATGTTGCAGCGCGACGCGCCGGAGGTCCAAACCTTCTGTCCGGTAACCACCACCTCGTCGCCTTCGATGACGCCTTTCGCCTTGAGGCCTGCCAGGTCTGATCCGGCATTAGGTTCCGAGAAGCCCTGGCAGTAGCGGTCCTCGCCCGAGACGATGCGGGGGAGGAAGTAGCTCTTCTGCTCGTCGGTGGCGTGGGCGATGATCGACGGACCGACGAGCCATTCGCCCATGCCCATCGTTATGCGCGGCACGTTCGCCCGGGTGAACTCCTCGTTCAGGACGGCGAGTTCGAGAGGACCGAGGCCGCGGCCCCCGTATTCCTCCGGCCACGCGACGCACAACCATCCGCCCTTGCGCAACCTGCCGACCCATTCCTTGATGGCCGGGTCGTCGCTCGCGAACAGGTTGTACTCGCTGTCGTCCACGCCGGCCAGCTCTTCGAAACGGTTCTCGTCGATCCAGGTGCGAACTTCCTCGCGAAACGCCTCTACCTCGGGACCGAGATCGATCCTCATACCCTCCCCCTTTCCATTTCCTTTCCTCGACGAGCGGATTGTCCTGAAGGACTCTCCTCTCGTCGACGTGGGGGAACCCCGCTCGCAAGCTCGCTCACTGGTTCCCCCACACCCCCTCCTTGACCGGCTCGAACAGGGGCAGCGCGCGCCCGTCCGATAGCTCCTCCCACGTGACCTGAACCTGCATCCCGACTTGGACCTCACCCGGCTCGCACCCGACGACGTTCGACATCAAGCGAACTCCTTCGTCGATGTCGATCAAGGCGACGACGTAGGGGATCTTGTCTTTCATCGTCGGGTTGCCCGGCCGGTGCATGACGCTGAACGCGTATACCTCGCCGCGACCCGATGCGGAGGTGAACTCGAGCTCCTCCGCGTGGCAGTGCGGGCAGATCGCGCGCGGATAGTGGATCGCCTTGTTGCACGATTTGCAGCGCTGCACGACGAGTTGGCGTTCGCGCGTCGCATCCCAGAACGGTTGCGAGATGTCGGAGGCCGGAGGTTCTACCCGTGAGCTCATAACGTCTCCTCCGTTCCCAGCACCACCGTCGAGCCCGACGACAGCACCCCGCCGCTGCCGTGCGCAACCGCGATGGCGGGAGAGTCGACCTGACGATCCCCGCCTTCGCCGCGCAACTGCCGCGCCGCCTCGACCAGCACGAAGATCCCGTACATGCCGGGATGCGTGAACGAGAGACCTCCGCCGTTCGTGTTGACGGGGAGCTCACCGCCGGGGCCTAAGCGGTCGTCCTCGACGAACCGGCCACCTTCGCCCTTGGGACAGAGGCCCATGTCCTCGAGCGCGAGGAGCACCGTGATCGTGAACGAGTCGTAGGTCTCCACCAGGTCGACGTCGCCCGGCTTCACACCGGCCATCTCGAAAGCCTTGGGGCCCGACACCGACGCCGGCGTCACGGTCAGGTCCGGCATCGCGCTGATCATCATGTGCGAGTGACTCGTCCCGGCACCCAGGACGTAGATGGGCGGTTTGGCCAGGTCGCGCGCACGGTCGGCGCGCGTCATGACCACGGCTCCCGCCCCGTCCGTGACCAGACAGCAATCGAGCTTGTGCAGCGGCTCGCACACCAGCTCGGAATCGAGCACATCCTCGATCGTGAGCGGGTCGCGATGGCGGGCCATGGGGTTCATGGCAGCCCAGCGGCGCGTCGACACCGCTATCGACGCGAGTTGCTCCGAGGTCGTCCCGTAGACCGCCATGTGCCTG
>JBOGXA010000029.1:0-21797 GCA_050694175.1 Actinomycetota bacterium | reverse complement strand
CTCGGCCACGTCCCGTGAGAATAAGGTTGGCGGGTTTTACGTCCTGATGGACGACGGGTGGCTCCTGCGCATGCAGGTGATCGAGGGCCTCCGCAACCGGTGAGAGGTATGCGAGCACCGTCGTGTAGGGAAGCCCCGGGTCGCCCCGTTGTTCCAGGACATGCTGAAGGTTGGTGCCCTCAATCCAATCCATCACCATGTAGTAGCGATCGCCTTCGAAGAAGTCGTCGCGCACGATCGGCAACCCGCGATGAGGTTCGAGGTTCAGAAGCGTGCGCGCCTCTTCGAGCAGCGCTTCCCGCTGTTCGGGAGCCGACCGTCTGACCTTGATCGCAACGACCCGGTTATGCAGATGATCGAGGGCCTTTACGACTTCTCCCTGGCCACCGCGGCCCACGACGTCGAGAGGTTCGTAGCGGCCGCGCAGGCGCTCCGACATCGCGTGATTTAGCCTCGATGAGGCTGGGACCGCAAGTCTGCGAGTGTCACCGCACCGCGGCGGATCGCCTCGTGCGCCAGCCGCCCCCGGCGGCGGTTCTCCGTCTCATAGAGCTCGAACTTGTCGTAGAGGCGCAGCAGGTGTTTCTTGACGGCGGACTCGGTCACCACCAACTCTGAGGCAATTTGCCGCGTCGAGGCCGGTTCACTAAGCACACTTCCCGCGAGCAGCGGGCGGCAGAGGGCGAAAAGGATCTCCCGCTCCCTGCGAGTGAGGTCGGGAGGTCCCTCAGCCGCTTCTGTCACAGTTTGTCCCGCCGGCTCATCGGTGCGGTAGACGAGCTTCACGGTGCCAATCCGGATCTCATCGCCGTGTCGCAGCAGTCGCTCTCCGAGGATGAGGTCGGAATTGACGGTCGTGCCGTTGCGGCTGCCGACGTCACGTATCGTCCAGGCGTCCGACACCATTTCAAGGATTGCTTGAACTCTCGAAACGGTTCTGTCGGAATCGAGAACGACGTCACTCTCTGCACTTCTTCCGATGGTTAGCCGCCGACCCGACATCAAGATGAGCTCGGGTCCGGAAGGTTTCCAAACCTCGAGATACGCGGACACAGGAGCTCCCTCCCCAATTAGAAAGAAAGTACAGGGCGAGGCTGCCCAGAACAAGGCCATTTTGGCCGTTGAGCTTGCCGCGGAGCGGAATCCGCGGCTTGGCTCCTCTGGAGTCCGAAAGGCCCCGACTGGGGCCCTTCCTTCCGTTCGGCCGGGTTCGAACTTGTAACTTTGCGTTGTAGCGGCGGGTGGACTCGAACCACCGACAACTCGATTATGAGCCGAGTGCTCTGCCCCTGAGCTACGCCGCCTCGGTACATGGGACATACCACGAGCCCCCTCACGGAATCGAACCGTGGACCTTCTCCTTACCATGGAGACGCTCTGCCGTCTGAGCTAAGGGGGCCAGAAAAGTGGCTCTGACCTGCGAGTTTCTCTCCTTCGAGCAGAATTGTCTTCTCGTGCAGCGCTCCCTCAGCGGGGTACTCGTAGCGCCGGAGCTGCCAGCAGGATGATACATGGAGGCATCTAACCGGATTCTGCCAGTCTCTTTGGAGTAGCCAGCCTTAGGTCGACCGAGCCAAGGTGGCACACAGCCGAGTTCGCTTTGCGACTTCGCGCCGGGGAAGTATCTAGCCCCGACCGCTCGGCTCAGTAGCGACCCTGAGCTCCTGCATCAGCCACAGGCCCTTCTTTCTGAGCGAGGCCACGAACAACGTCCCGTCGGGCTCTTCGAACTCCCGGCTCCAGTCGCCGAACACGAGCAAGTCCAGCTTCTGATGCCGGTCCTGTTGTGCTTCGCTCCCGCCGAAACGGCGGCGCGGCAAGCACCAACACCACCAGCGTAGCCACGATGTCGCCATCGTCTCAAGGCTGACCACCTCCATGAAAAAACACGTCGAGTTACGGGCGTTTCTAGGTGCCGAGCCCGGCATCACCCATCGACCACCCCCTCCGAGTCGACGAGGCCTCCGCGGCGGAGACTCCCGATGCTCAATGGAGACACGTGGAGCGGAGCTTCGTCCGGATCGCGGAGCGAACATTTCCGTCGTCGAATCGCTATAGTCTGCCGGGACGGATTAGTGCGGGCGGTGTGGCCCACACGAAATCAGGGTGCACGCGCTCGCGGGGAGGGGGAGACATGCTCCACTTGGCTACGGGCGCCAAACGCCCGGCAGTTTTGGTTGCCGTGATCGCGGTTTTCATTAGCCTTACCGGTAGCTCAATTCCGGCGAGCGGGGGCCCTGCGGGGGGAGAGCCGGACGAGATCGGGTTCGACTTTCAGGGCGAACACTCCGATCATGCGGACGATTTCGATTCCCGCAAGGGTGTGATCTCCCCCACCGGGGGGCAGCGCGCCGAGGTCGCGGACCTGGGTGCGAAAGTGATCTGGAACCGCTTCGGCACGCCGAGCTCGCTGATCAAGTACGGCGACTTCTTGGCCACCGGAGTTGAGGGCGCGAGCGCAGCCGCGGCGGCCCGAAGCTGGCTGGGCGCCAATGCGGCGCTCTTTCGGCTCGACTCGGCCGACGCCCTCGACCTCGTGAGAGATGCCGAGCTCGGCGAGAGGGGCGGCCACGTGGTCGTCTTCCGGCAGCGCTTCGACGGGCTTGTCGCATCGCCGGACGGTATCGTGTCGGTGGGCGTCGTGGGTACCGCGGACACCGGCTGGAAGGTCGCCTACGCGTCCTCAACGCTCACGGGCGACACGGACCTCCAAGGATCGACCGCACTTTCGCCCGCCGCGGCGTGGGTCGAGGCCGCGGACGCTGTCGACACGCAGGCTTCAGCCGAGGACGTCGATGTCGTCGACCGGCGGCAAGGCTGGATGGTTCTCGAGGTCGAGGGCTTCGAGGAGGGGCAACTCATCCGACGCGTCGCCTTTCCCACGCCGGGACGCGGGGTTCTAGCCGCATACGAGGCGACCGTAGTCGACGTGGAGGGCCACGGAGCTGCGAGCGGCAGCAGGGTCATCGTCGACGGTGCAAGTGGGGACCTGCTCTTCCGCGAGAGCATTGTCGATCACGCGGAAGACAATCCGGAGTGGGAAGTGTTCCCCTCGTGGCCGCCGACGACTCCGATCAACCGCTACCCGTGGAACTACCCGAGCGCCGACACGCGCGAGACCTGGTGCTGGACCCCCATGCCCGGCTGCGACCTCGCCATCATGGGATCGTCGCCGCACCCGGACACGCCGTGGGACGTGGACGCTCGCACAGGGACGCCGACGTTCACGACCACAGGCAACTACGCGCGCAGCGCCGAGAACTGGTTCGATCCGTTCTTCCCGGGCCCCACGGGGTACCGGCCTACGAGCGAGACCCGCGAGTACATCTTTCCGTGGGACAACGTGTGGTTCGAGGAGGAGTGCAACCCCGATGTCCTCGTTGTCGGAGAAGGGAACGACATCGATGCGGCAACGGTGAACCTGTTTGCTATGCACAGCCGCATGCATAACTGGTCGTACCACCTCGGCTTCACCGAGCAGACCTGGAACGGGCAGGACTTCAACTTCGGGACGGGAACCGCCGAAAACGATCCCCTGATCGGGATGGTGCAGGCCGGCGCGGTTGTCGGCGGGCCACCGAACTATTCCGGGCGCGACAACGCCTTCATGCGCACGCTGCCCGACGGTACGTCATCGCAATCGGGCATGTTCCTCTGGCAGCCGATCCCGGGAGCCTTCTACGCCCCGTGCGTGGACGGCGACTACGACATGGCGGTGATCGGCCACGAGTACACGCACATGATCGAGAACCGGATGATCGGCAAGGGCGTCCGCCGCACCGGCTTTCACGCCGGCGCGATGGGAGAGAGCTACGCCGACTTCATCGCCATGGAGTACCTGAACGAGTACGGGTTGGTGTCCGGCGGCGATCGCGCCTGGGCAGTCGGCCCGTACGTGACCGGAAACGCGGAACGGGCGATCCGTAACTACAACATGTCCTTCCCGTACGCGGGGCAGTTCCCGCAGCCGGGCGCGTACCCGAGGATCAACCCGCTCAACTTCTCCGACGTCGGCTACGATCTCGTCGGCCCACAGGTGCACGCGGACGGCGAGATCTGGAGCGGGACAAACTTCGACATCCGCGAGTTGTTCGTCGACCGCTACGGTCAGGGAGGGGCCGCGCGGCAGCGCGAGTGCGCGGACGGCCAGCGTCCGCCCGAGCAGTGCCCGGGAAACCGGCGCTGGATCCAGATCGTGTTCGACGCGTTCCTGCTCATGCCGACCGAGCCGACGTTCCTTAATGCTCGCGACGCCTACCTCGCGGCCGACATGATGCGCTTCGGGGGCGCGAACCAGGACCTCCTGTGGCTCGCGTTCGCCCGTCGCGGCTTCGGCGAGAACGCCTTTACGAGCGGGGCGAACGACACGGAGCCGATCCCGAGCTTCGAGTCGCCGTTGCACGAGGAGGCAACGCTCGTCTTCGACGCGGTGGCAAAGGACGAGGGCAACACCCCAATCGCGGACACCAACGTGTTCGTCGGGCACTACGAGGCGCGCGTCACACCCGCGGCCGAGACCGCGCCGGGAGACAACGTCCTGCGGATCGTCCCGGACGCGACCGGGTCCGCCCGGCATCGGGCGTACGACTTCGTCGCCCAGGCGGAGGGACACGGCCACGTCCGCTTCCGCATCTCGGGCCTCAGGGCCGGCGAGACGCGAGACGTCACGATCCGGTTCCCGACGAACTGGGCGTCGATCCACAACGGCGCGACCGCGACCGGCGACGGCGAGCGGCACAACGACCTTATCGACGACACCGAGGGCACGAACTGGGAGAGCACGGGCGTGCCCGTCGAGGGCCGCCAGGTCCTGGTCGAGCTTCCCGGTATGGAAGCGTTCGATCGTGCCAAGGTGAGCGCGCACTTGCTCCCGGGCCAGAACCGGTTCACGGCACTCAGGGCGTTCGAGCTGTACGCGTGCACGGCGACGAACACGCGATCCTGCGATCCGAGCCAGAGTGCCGACTGGCGGCTCATCCACAGGAGCCGCCGCGATGCCTTCCCGGCGGATAATCCGCGTCCGGTTGCGCCGCACCTCATCCTCCGCACCTTCGAGGTGCCCAGGACGACGGCGACGCACGTCCTGTTCAGGGTGGTCGACAACCAGTGCACGGGCCAGACGTCCTTCCACGGGAAGCAGGACCAGGATCCGCGCCACGAGACCGACTGCCGGATCGGAACTCCGCTTCCGCCGCGCAACCTCGATGTGCGGGCCACGGAGCTCCAGCTTCTGTCGAGCAGACCGATCGTCGACGGCGCGCAGCAGGCGGAGTAGAGGCCGGCACTAATGCGGTAGTCCGCGGCCCCGGTCGGCAGACCGGGGCCGCACCGCGTTCGCTGCGCGAGCGATACTCGCTCTTCCTATGTACCGCTTGCTAACAGCACGCCGAGGTGGGGCATGGAGTGACAGAAATTGAGCAGTTAATCTTGCCGATCTCGCTCGTTGGCTGCAGTGCTCTTTTCGCAGGTCGCACAGCACAAAGTGGCCGATGGTTACTATGGATACGCTCTGCCGTCTGAGCTAAGGGGGCCGAAATTGTACCTCTGACCTAGTGCTTTGACCGCGGACTCTCCAAACTTGCACCCCGATTGGGTTACTTCGGCTGCGGCACGATCCGGATGTACGGCCGTGGAGCCTTCCAGCCATCCGGATACGTCTGTCTGGCCTCTTCGTCGGAGACCGAGCCTGCGATGATCACGTCCTCGCCCTGTTGCCAGTTGACCGGCGTCGCAACCTTGTGCTCGGCGGTCAGCTGCAGCGAGTCGATCACCCGCAACACTTCGTCGAAGTTGCGGCCCGTCGTCATCGGGTAGACGAGGATCAGCTTGACCTTCTTGTCGGGGCCGACCACGAACACGTTGCGCACCGTCTGGTTGTCGGCCGGGGTGCGCTCGCTTGAGTCGCCCGCCGTCTCGGCGGGAAGCATGCCGTACAGCTTCGACACGTTGAAGTCGACGTCGCCGATGATCGGATAATTCGGCGCCTGACCTTGCGTCTCCGCGATGTCATCGGCCCACTTCGCGTGGTTGTCGACCGGATCCACGGACAGCCCGACGATCTTGGCGTTCCGCTTCTCAAACTCCGGCTTGATCTTCGCCATGTACCCAAGCTCGGTCGTGCAGACCGGGGTGAAGTCCTTCGGATGCGAGAACAGAACCGCCCACGAGTCGCCGATCCACTCGTGGAAGCGGATCCGCCCCTCCGTCGTCCGCGCCTCGAAATCCGGCGCCGTATCGCCAATCTGCAGAGCCATCCTCTTCCTCCTTTCAAGGAAGACGCCCCGTCTTGCGACGCGCAGTCTGTAGCAGACGGAGCACCGTTGTCGTTCGTCTCGTTACACCGCGCCGGTTCGTGGTCCTGAAGGGGCGACAACTCGGCCGAGGCCACGCCGGCCACAGCCGTCGCGACCAGTCTAGCTCGCTCGGCTCCAACTCCTCCATGTGCTCGAGCCCGGGCTCATCACCCAGCATCGGTGGCGACCCAAAAGCAGCCGTTCGTCAACGCGGTGGACCGCGCTCCGCTGCGGAAGATGGGCACCAGGCCGATCCCGGACGAGGAGCTCGGGAAGATCGAGGTACCGGTCGCGCTGATCTGGGGCCGCCATGACCGGGTCATGCCACTGAAGTACGCGGAGAGGGCGAGCGCGATGTTTGGCTGGCCGCTCCATGTGATCGACGACGCGGGGCACATCGCGATGGCCGAACAGCCCGCTAGTTTCGGAGCAGCATTGCGCGCGATCCTGGAGCCTTGAGAGGGGCCGAGAAATGGACGGAGCTAACCAGCGAGCATGCCGCTCCCGACTATGTCTTGTGGTCGTGGTGCAGGAACTACTTGCGTCGTGATCTGCTGCCCGACGAACGAGTGGTCGTTCGGGTCGAGTTCCATGGGACTCATCAATTGGCCTTCAGCCCTGCGATCGGGCGGGATCAAGGTGACCGGGCGGCGTGATCTCTGCCGAGCCCTTCCTACGTGGAACGAGGCACCGCAAATTCTCTCCGCCAGACGGTCGAAGCTGAAAGTCGCCAGGGCTGGCTAGGGCGTTGGTTGGTCCGAGGTCGGTCGTCATAGGCGCCGGCGGCTCGTTATATCGGCCCGGGGCTGCCCGGGCCGATAAAAGAGCCCTCTATGTTTGCGGGGAGCGAGCCTGGCACCCCGCTCGCCCCGCGATGCAAAACAACGTGTTGTCGGGTGCTCTAGATGCCGGCCTCATCCCTTTCCAGATTGCCCCTGATTGCGCCGGCCGGGAAGCGGGCGGTATGGATGTTCACGTAGTACGCGCCCGGATGGTGCGCGATGTCGTCGATAAGGGCCCCGTCAACCCCCTCGGCGCACCCATTCGCCCTCCCCTCACCTTCCTTGTGACGGAAATGGTCCGCGTTGTCGAGAAGGCTCACCACGATCGGCCCGTTCGTTCCCACCGCGCCGGAGTGGATGTGCGACGCAACCGGCTCGTCGATGTCGGCCCATAGGAGTCTGAAGCAGACCGTGCCGTCCTCCGGACGGAGGCGGATCTCCGCAAGGCCGTCGCCGTTGAGGTCGCCCGCGCCGAATTGGCCCGTGCCGGGGCTCACCTCGGCGAACCCATTGAGGTCGGCCTCGAGCTCGTTGTCGCGATGCTGCGGAGCGATTCTCAGCACGACCCCTGTGTCTCCGAAGGGCGTCCCTGTGGTATTGCCGAGCACGTACAACTCTCCGTCGGCGTCTTGGCCGAAGCCGTCGAGCTTGATCCCGAGGGATTCCTGCCCCACAAGTCTCAGCTCTCGGATCTGCCTCCCGTTGAGCATGAACAGCCGCCCGTCACTCGAGAAGTTGCGGGCGAAATCGCCAAAGACGTAACGCCCACGCAGCGGCCGTACTGCATCACCCCGGTACACGAACCCACCAACCACGGCGATGCCTTCGTCGTGGTCGTATTCGGCGATGGGGTCGATGAGTCCCGCGGGCTTGCCCCGGCTGCGCTTGGTGACGAACCCGGGGGCGTCGCCGTTGGGGTCGAAAAGAAAGGAGCCCTCCTTGATCCTCCATCCGTAATTGCCGCCCTTGACGACGTCGTCGACTTCTTCGATGTCATTCTGGCCGACGTCTCCTGCGATCAGTCTCCCCGTCCTGGTGTCGAACGAGAACCGAAACGGATTACGAAAGCCGAATGCCCAGATCTCGGCCACGAAGCCCTCGCGGTCGACGAAGGGATTGTCGGCCGGTACCCCGTACCGGCCGTTTCCAGAGTTCGACCCCGCGGGATCGATGCGGAGGATCTTCCCCAACACGTTGCTGGGATCCTGGCCGTTGCCCTGCGGGCTATGCCCCACACCTTGATCGTCAGCCGCGCCCCCGTCCCCGAGGGCGATGTAGAGCATGCCGTCCGGCCCGAAGTTGAGCGCACCCGCGTTGTGGTTGAACTGCGGCTCGTCGATTCGCAGCAGTTCGCGGCGGCTGGTCGGGTCCACGACAGACGTGCGACTGCGCGGGTTGGGAACCTCCCATTCAGCAACGATGCTCTGGTGGTTGGCCGTGGTCCCCGGCGGCATCGTCGAGAAGTCGGCCGGTCCGTCCACCGGCTCAGACGTGTAGGTGTAGAGGAGGCCGTTGCTCTCGTATTCGGGGTGAAAGGCGAGGCCGAGCAGCCCTCGTTCATCGAATGTCCCGGGCCCGAACGCACCGAGCGGTACCAAGCGGGCGCTGACGTCGAGAAAGATCGACTTGGCGCCCGAAGACAGGTCGATTGCCCAGAGGATTCCGTCCTGGTCGGTCACAAAGAGACGATCCGAGTCGCCTAGTGCCGAGATCCCCCAGTTGGGCGCGGTCAGTCCGGACGCGACCGGCTCGAGCCTCACCCGGATCCCGCTCTTCCGGATGGGCTGCGGAATCGGATCCTCGAGCGGCTGCGCGGCAACAGGTACGACGCCCACCGCAGCCACGAGTGCGCAGATACCAATTGCTGCAAGTCTTCTTTGCATTGCGATCCCCCTTGCGTCACTAGCAACACCGATGGACCCCGCGCGTTAACAGGAAATAGCCGCGTGCCCCCGAACGACGCCCCTTCCCCAGGGACTACGAATTTGAGGCTGCGCGGGTTTTCGCCGAGCCCGAATCTCTTGCGGATAGTGGAAGTCGGCCGCTCCTATACCCATCCCCGAATCCCGGCTCCACGCGTTCGAGCTGTACGCGTGCGGGGGCATGGAGTGACAGAAATTGAGCAGTTAATCTTGCCGATCTCGCTCGTTGGCTGCAGTGCTTCTTTCGCAGGTCGCACAACGCAAAGTGGCCGATGGTTACCATGGAGACGCTCTGCCGTCTGAGCTAAGGGGGCGAGCAAAAAGCACTCCGAAACTGCCGTTTTCCTCCACCTCGAGCTTCTCTTCCAGCAGCCCGGGGATCCATTTCCGCGCCGCCTGAGCCACGACCAAGGATGATACAGGGGGGCATCTGGGCGGATTCCTCCCCTACCCATCATGAATGGCCCGGCCCGTGGCCGGCCTGGGGCCGGATGGCCACGGTATCGATGGTCGGCGCCACATCGGCGCGCGCGGTGACGCCGGCCTTCGCAGGAGGGCCATGGCCGGAGCGCGGACAGACGTCAACCGAAGCCGGATGTCGTCGGCGGCCAAGGCGGCGGCAAGATCGCCCAGATTGTCGAGGGTCTCGACATCGGGGTCTGGGCTCTCGGCCAGGTCGAGGACCAGGATTTGCGGTTTTGGCTTCGAGCTCCTGGTCAGAGCCCATGGCACGGTCGCCTAAGGGATCTAGTCGCACTAAGCATTGGGGTCACGAGGGTGTTTTTAGCGTTACCTCGTAGGAACACGTCTAGTTTCCGGGCCCCCGGTCAATTGTGCTGACGGATCGTTTCGGCCCTGGCCCCTTTGCCTGTGGCGTCATGCAGCTCAGATACTCCCTGAGTCCCTGGAAGGTGGTGAGGTCTACGCCGAAAGACTGCGTAGAGTTGGGGTCCTCGCCCGCCTTGTCCTTTGTCGTTGCCGTCCGGTTGGATGAGATTCCCTCTGTGATCACGCCGAAGGTGGATGAGGGCCTCTCTCCTGTCAGTATCCACTTGATCCTCACCATGCATCCCTTGACCGCTGCGATGCGCTGGTGAGTGCGGGGGGCCACGTAGGTCGCCACGTTCTCGGCGGCAATCGGGGCGCCCGTTTCGTCGAGATGCTCTAGGACGAGGCCAAGGGCACAGCCCTCTTTCATCGCAGTAACGGTGACGTTGACCAACAGGTGACTCTCGCCCGGGTATATGGAATGTGGGGCTGACATGCCGCTAGAGCGACGTTCACCCAGCGGGATGGGCATCAACAACAATGTGACTCCTCGAGATCGGTGGTAGGATACCAAACTCTCACTCGCCTTCCGGCAACTCACTAGCGTTGTTCCTCTATTGCTCGTAGTGCTCAACCATTTCTACGTCTCGAACGCTCGCGGATTCCGGATCGAGCCCCGCGCTGCGTTTCGCACGGCGTTGACGAAGCAGGTCCCAGCACTGGTCCAAATACTCTTCGACTTGGCGGCGTCGCTCTCGGTTGGTTTCGCTGGCGCCTCGTCGCGTTTCCTCCTTAAGAAGCTCGTGTTCCTCATCCATCAGCTTGCGTACCCACTCAAGAACGTCTCTGTCTTCCATGGACTCCCCTTTACCGACGAGGCGCATGATCAGCAGCATGGATGTCGGGAGGACCAGAACGAAGTATGGAGTCATCCGGTTGGCGTACCTGGATCCGGCTATCGGCACGTTCGTTACCGTCTGCATGAGGATCGACTGAGTAGCCGAGTCGCTCGTCTTCACTCGTTAGATCTCGGCAACGAACCATCCATGACCCTATCCATTTGATATGCCGTTTCATGATCGCGATCTCGTTCGCTCGGGCAACTCCGCTTTCCACAAAGGGGAACGTTCGACTTTCCACTGCAGCCGACAACGTTTTCCGCAAAAGACCCATACCTTTCGATCGACCATGACTTCCATGAATTCCGGGTTGACGTGATGACGACAACGGCTGCAGCTGGGTGGATGTCTGGTTGTTAGTCGCCGCCTATCGGAGAAAGTGGATTTGTCTGTCTTTGGGACTCGCGGCATCTCTTTCGAGTCGTCACGTTGCGGGGCTACCCTGAGAGCAACGACGTTCGCTTTAGTTCGGACCTGAGCTGACGAGGCGTTGGATGCCTTCTTCCTAGGTTCGACGGTTGTAACCACGGTTCGCCTTCCTATCAAAGTCTTCTTTTAACGCCAGCATCCTTAAGGCAGAGTCCAATGCCGTTGCTAAAGCCAGTCACGCTCGAGAACCCACCCAACCGATCTGCCACCACCGGCGTCGAAGACTGGGGCTCTGTGTGATTCGATCCCGAACGCGATCGAGGATCTGGGAGGACCTGAAGGTTCGAACGCGTAACTCCGCACTTAGCATCTGGGAGACATACTGCAGAACGTCGGGTTGCACTCGTGGCCATCTCTCGAGAAAACGCTCGTAGGCACCGTCGAGATCGCTTTCCGAACGGCAATTCTTGCTTTCAGCTATGAGCCAGAGGTGAACCTGGCCGGCGAGCCGAGTGTTGAGGGTCATTCTTTGCTCTCTGGCTGGAGATGATCGTCGGACCGGAATAAGTGTTTAAGATCTCTTGCCGGTTCCAGCGCCTCTGACTCCTCGAGAATCAGCTCCTCATCGAGGGCCCGCTCCCCATCGAGGGCCCGCTCCCCATCGAGTTCCTTCTCGATCTCCAGAGCGTGCTTCACGTCGCTCACATCCACTGGTATGTGCCAAACAAGTGTATCGATCGCCACGGTGACTCCCTCCCGATCGCGTCTACGATGCGTCAGTGTCCGAGAGGGTTGTTTGGCCACAGGCGAAGACTGGCGGACACAGCTCGATCAAGTCGTAGCTATGAACCTTCCTGATTTAAGTGTCCTCTCTTTCTGAGAAATAGCAATAGCACGCCGCTGAGGCTGCTCTCCCAAAGGTTCGGAAGTCACCGACACCGAGGTGTGAAACTAATGCTGATTCCACTTCGGCTCAAATGTGCGCGCACGAGGCGGGGAACCCCCTGGGGCCCCCCGCTTGTCGTGGCTGGACTACTTACTCAGCGATACGTTGATCGCCTCGAGCCCCTTGTCGTTCGTACGCGATTCGAATGTGACCTTCGCGTCGAGCGGCAGCGTCCTGACGTTGTCGCCCATGATGTTGCGCTGGTGCACGAAAAGATCCTTCGTGCCGTCGCTCGGGACGATCCAGCCATAACCCTTGGCTTCGTCGAAGGACTTGACGATTCCATTCTCCATAAAAAAAACACCTCCCTGACCTAATGAACGATGTCAAGAAAGGCGCCTTACGTGCCCAAACTCGATTACTCAACGTTCGGTTGAGCGTGCTTATTATTTAGCAGTCTAACACGAAGGCGCGATGGGAGGTTCTCTGGCATGCCTCTTGACCGCGGGCAGGCGTTCTTACTGAGGAGCGGCCACGAAAAACTCGAGTGCGATCTCGTCCGGATCCTTGAAATTAAGGTGATGTCCAAAGGGACTCTCGACGATGCCGGAGTGATCGATACCTGCCTCTTCTAACCTTGACTTCCACCGGTCAAGATCAGCCGTGCTCTCCAGATGCATCGCAAAGTGATCGAGCCCGCAACGCTCATGCGAGAACGTGTCTCCCGTCGGAGTTCCTTTGTGCTGACGCAGCCCCAGCAACAAGCTGTCTGGAACCATATAGATTTCCACCTCGCTGACCTCGTCGGGTCCCTGGAAGACCTTCTGACCCTCGAAGAGATCCTGGTACCACGGCCCGCTAACCGACAGATCACTGACCGTCAGCGCAACGTGAACGCCCTGAATCCCCATGCCTGCCTCCCTCCCTCATAGCCGGACCCGCTTGAATTGATTCGATATCACTCCCGCTTGGGATCATCCGGTCACCCCTTTGTCGGGAAGACGCCCTTTCAACGACCCATTCAAAATCAGTCACCGTCCCCCCGTTGCGGGCTAGTTTTGATGAGTTTCCCCTCAGAGGCAAGGTGAGTGAGTTCGGTTCGGGATCGGATACCGAGGCGGCCCCGCCTCTCACCGCCAGTGATTCAGGGCCCTTGCAAGCCCCACCGCGAATCCGAGGGTGTAGAGGACCAGGAACGTCCCAAAGAACCTCTCCCACACCCGCTGCAGCAGGATCCCACCGGTCGCGCGACTGTGACCACAAGAAACCGGCCCCCGCGGGCGAGCGCGCTCATCCCCAGGTACTCGGGGAGCCCGAGGCCGGCCGGCTCGGCCTGGGAGGCGAACACCTTGTAGGGGATGCCCGAAAGCGGCTGAGAGAGGAGTCCGGCGGCTCCGTCATCCTGGAGAGCCGATCGCGCCGCATCGACCATGCGCTCGGTCACGAGCGGGGCGGCTCCCAGCAGCTCGGAGCCGTAAGGGGTACCGCCCCCGAGGTATGCAAGTAGCTCGCCGCTCACCGATCCGGCCAGCGCCACTAAAAAGAACGCCGCACCGCGCCGGGGTGCGGCAAGCGCAAGCGGGAAGATGAAAAAGTCGGGGATGACCGGCCACGCGAGACCCTCGGCGAAGGCCCACATGCTCATCGCCGCGAGGGCAGCCCGCGAGTGTGCGAACGATTCGACCCTTACGAAAGCGGGGCTTCGGACGACCGTTCTCATCTTTGCTCCCTCCCCGGGACGGCCTCTGAAGAGGCCTTCCTACTCGTCGGCATCGCCTGCGGCGACGCCGCCTGGAGGCAATGCCCGCGCTCGTCGAGACGACCACTCATCCGAAGATCACCAGGACCGTGTATGCGAGTGGCAACGCGACGAGCAACGAGTCGATGCGGTCGAGCAAGCCACCGAAGCCCGGGAGCCACACTCCCGCGTCCTTTGCGCCGAACTGACGCTTGAGCAAGGACTCGACGAGGTCTCCCCACACACATCCGGCCGCAACCACAAGGGGAAGGAGCCATGCGACCACAATGTTGAGGCTCGGTGGAAGGGCGAACGCCATGATTCCGAAGCCAAGGTACGCACCGGCGACGTTGCCGATCAGCCCCTCCACCGTCTTGGCGGGACTGAGTTTGGGGGCGAGTGGATGCTTACCGAACAGCTTGCCGATGGCGAAGGCGCAGACATCGCTCAGCGCAACCGACATCCCAAGAGCAAGAAGGATGGTGGGGCCACCCACAACGTGCTCGCGTATCAAGAGCAGATAGGTCAACAGCCACGGGATGTAGGCGAAGCCGAGGCTTGCCAGCGCCAGACGCTTGATCCCCTCCTCGACGTCCTGCATCAGCAGGGGCGTCAGCGTCGCCGCAAGCAACAACATCGGAGGCATCGCCCGCCACACGGTCATAGACGCGAGTGCTATCGGTGCGCTTGCAAGGCCGGCCGCGTATAGGGCATGTCGATAGGACGCGGGAAGGTTCACGAGCCTGGCGTACTCACGCATCCCCTGGAACGACAGCCCCATCACGAAGACGACGGCGAAGGGAGCCGGTCCCAATGCGGCCGCTCCAAAAAGCGGCGCACTGAGCGCCCACGTGCGCCAACGGAGAAACAGCACCCGGCCGGTCAACTCACGCAGGTGATGCCGCTCGGCAATCAAGATGGCGCAAAGCCCCCCCGCAAGCGCGAGAACGAGTCGTGTGGCGGCGGGAACGAAGAGATCGTTAGCGAACATCGAATCGCTCCCTCGTTCGATTGCGAAGTGTCAGAACGCGGACCGTCACTGTGATTGCGGCTCCTGCCAGAACGACCCAGAGGGCCACGATGAGCGGAACGGTCGAGCCGGACACTCCGGCAACGAGAGCGCCGAGGCCGAGCGCAACGACACGATCCGCCTTTCCCATCGGACCGGTGGACAGGCGCTCGCCGATGACCACGGTACCGAGCAGCCCGGCAGCGCTCGATAGCATTGTGATCGCCAGCGCGCCGAGGGCGAGGGATGGGGTGACGACCAAGGCGAGAGAACCGATGACGACCACATCCGAAATGCGATCACCCATCTCGTTCACCACCTCGCCGAAAGGGGAGGCGCTCCTCGAACGACGGGCGATCGAACCGTCGAGAGCATTCAGCGCCAGACGTACAAGCCCGAGCGGAGGCACCAGGAGCCACAGCGCCGGCTTGTCGAAAACTCCGCCGAGAGCCAGCAGCAGTCCGCAACAGACGCTTACCGCAACCGCGGCAAGCGTCAGCGCATCCGGAGAGACTCTCCTGGCGACGAGCCCGTCCTCGATCCTGTGCAGACGGCGAACAAACCATGGCTTGGCGGCGTAAAGACCCTTCATCCCCACCGGCCTCCGAAGCCGAAGGTGAGCATCAGCACGACCCAGCCGATCGCCAAGACCCAGGTGATCACCGCGGCGGCCGCGATGATGCCGACCCCCCAAATGACCGACTTCCTCACCTTCATGTCCGTCTCCCTTCCGAATGGATCGATCAATGACAGGTCCATCGTCGGTAGGAAGCGAGCGCGGCGGTAGACGAGAAAGCGCCCTTCAACGAGGGAACAACTACTCAACTTTGCGTGGGTACTTCCAGAAATTGAGCCGGAACTCTGTCTGCTTTACTCGGGGATCTGGTCGAGGCCGCGTTGGAGCGCGTACCGCATCAGCTCATAACGCTTTCGCAGTTGCAGCTTTGTGAGGATGTTCTGAACGTGGTTCTGGACCGTCTTCGTAGAAATGAAGAGCTTCTCCCCGATCTCCTTGTACGTGTACCCCTTGGCTACATAAACGAGGACCTCGTTCTCGCGCGGCGTGAGCTCCGGCTCCCCGGCGGACTTGGTGGCGATCCGCCGAAACTCGTCGAGCACCAGCCCGGCGAGCGACGCGGTGAACACCGGCTCGCCATCCCGGACACGAGCGATCGCGGCTACCAGCTCGTCGGACGTCGAGCTCTTGAGGAGGTAACCGGCGGCCCCGGCCTTGACTGCCTCGAAGACGTCCTTCTCCTCCGCCGAGGCCGACAGCACAAGCACCTTCACGTGCGGTGTCTCCTCGATGATGCGCCTGGTGGCTTCGACCCCCGCGACGTGGGGCAGTTGCAGGTCCATGAGGATGACCTCGGGCATGCAGTCGCGAGCCAGCGCGATCGCCTCGCGGCCGTCGGCGGCCTCTCCCACGACCGTATAACCGGCGGACTCCAGGTCCGAGCGCACGCCGTCTCGCCACACAGGGTGGTCGTCGACGACCATGACGCGGATCGGGTCGCTCATCTCCCGGCCGGCCCTAGGGGAACCAGGAACTCGACCTCGGTTCCTCGTCCCGTGGAGCTCGTCACCACCATCGATCCACCAAGATCCTCGACCCTCCCCTTCATGCTCTTCAGGATGCCCGCCTTTCCGTTTGCACGCAGTGCGACCTCGTCGTATTCGAAACCCCTCCCGTCGTCTCGGACGGTGACGAGAATTCTTCCCTGATCCTGCTCGGCGAACACGGCCGCCCTCGAAGCTCCGGCGTGTTCGATCACGTTGGCCAGCGCCTGGCGGACGGCCGCGCTCAGCTCGTCTGCGACCCTGCGCTCGAGCCAGATGGGCCCAACGCAACTGACCGACACGTCGATTCCGTCGAGCGCGCGCGCCGCGGCCTCGAGTTCCGAGCGCAGCGATGCTCGCCCGGCGGGAGTGGTCTCGGGCTCGCGCAGTATCAGGCTTCTGAGCTCCTCCTCTTGCTTCTCGGCGATCCGGCCGAGCTCGGCCACTCCGGCCCCCGGCACGGGGTCCATCCGAGACAGCGCGCGGCCCCGCTTGTGGATCAGGGCCAAAGCCTGGAGGACGGAGTCGTGGATCTGGCGGGCAAGTGATTCGCGCTCGGCGAATCGAGCGGCGCGCTCGCGCTCACGAACGAGCTCGTCGGTGGCACGCTGAAGAGCGTCCGCGGAACGGACCAGCAGCAAGGACACGAAGCCGACCGCTCCGCCGGCGACGAGATAGTTGATTACCCCCCCGATGAGATCGCGCAATTCGTGGCCCGGCAGGTCGCCGAGCGAGACGCCGTTCAGAGGTCGCGACATGATCAGGGCAAGTCCCAGAACCCCACCGGCCGCGAGGCCGCCCTTCGGTCCGTGGCGGACGCCCCACGACAGGGCCGCCGTCAACGGGTAGCCGGTGGCGAAGAACGGCCGGCCGCTCACGATCTCACCCTCGAAGACGACCAGGCCCGACGCGACAACCAGCCAGCTACAGATCGCCAGATCGAGCCCAAGTGTCGGCCGGTCCCATCGGGGGGCGGCGACGGTCAGCCACGCCGTCCATGCCCCGGCCAGCCCAATCGAGGCCCACGCAAGAGCCTCCCGGCGGAAATCGCCCGCATCGGTGAATGCGATGATCGACATCCATCCGAGCGATACCCATCTGAAAACGAGAACGCCTCGGATGAGCGTCCTGCGCGACCTTTCGGGTGCCTGGGCACCCGCTTCCCCTGCATGCCGACTCATTCACTCAAGATTTACACGCTCTGCCACAGCATGGAAGCGTCCCCCACATCCTTGCCGGAAGTACCCAGAGAAATTGGGTACTTCTCCGTCTCCGAAACGGACCTTTCTCGTCTACATCGCCGCGCCCCTCCCCTCGATGATGAGGTCAGACGATTGAGGCAGGAGAAAGATGTCGCACTCACAGGGTTCCGCAGATTCCATCGCCGCCATGGCGGCCGCCACCCCCGCAACAAGAGATCGCTACGTCGACTTTCTCAGGGCGTTCAGTATCGCGGTAGTTGTGTTCGGGCACTGGCTGGTGGCGATCGTGTACTTCGACGGCACGAGACTCTCCGGTGACAGCGCGCTGGAGGTGGTGCCGTGGGCGTGGCTGGCGACATGGGTGCTTCAGGTCATGCCCCTGTTCTTCTTCGTCGGGGGGTTCTCAAACCTCACCTCGTGGCGCGCCATCAAACGGCGCGGAGGCACCTATTTCGACTTCATCTCCGGGCGCGTCGACAGGCTCATGAGGCCGTCGGCGATCTTCATCGGCTTCTGGCTGAGCGCGGCCGTCGCCCTGGAGATCGCAGCTCCGGCCACCGCGGACCGTCTTCAGCCCGCCCTCGCCATCATCGCCAAGCCGCTTTGGTTCATCGCCGTGTATCTCGTAGTCGTCGGCCTAGCGCCGGCGATGTTGTGGCTGCATCGCCGGCACGGAATGCGGGTTCCGCTGGCCATGACCGCCGCCGCGGCGGTGGTGGACTTCCTTCGCATCACGGTCGATCTCCCGTTCGTCGGATACCTCAACTTCGCCTTCGTGTGGCTGTTCGCCCACCAGATCGGCTTCTTCTACGCGGACGGCACGCTAACTCGGTGGACCCGGTCGCGGCTCGCCCTGATGACGGTTGCCGGTCTGTCCGGCCTCATCGCGTTGATCACACTCGGTCCCTATTCGCCCAGCATGGTTGGCGTCGCCGACGGGCGCGTGTCGAACAACGATCCGCCTAGCGTCTGCATCATCGCCCTGAGCATCTGGCTGATCGGCGCCGCGATGCTGGCTCGCGATCACATCTCGAAGCTGCTCCAGCGGCAACGCGCGTGGCATGTTGTCATCGGCGCCAACTCCATGATCATGACGGTGTTCCTGTGGCACCTGACCGCTCTGTTGGTAGGCGTTGTGGCCCTGTATCCGCTGGGATTCCCGCAGCCGGCCGGTGGGACCGCCGAGTGGTGGACCCTGCGCCCCGTGTGGCTGGGACTACTCGTGGTGTTGCTCATCCCATTCATTGCAGTCTGCGCGCGCTACGAAAGACCGCGAACCCGTCCTCGTCGGGACCTCCGCAACAGCTCGTTCGTCCGAGCTGCGGCCGGGCTGGCATGTCTGGTGGGAGGGATCTCCGGGTTCGCGACCGCGGGCTTCGGCAACGCCCTGGCACTCGCCGGACCACTGTCGAATGCGGCCTTGGTGGGTGCGGGCGTGGCTCTCCTGACAGCATCGCGACGCGAGGACGCCGCACTCTCGTAGTCTCGGCTCATGAGCCTTCGAACAGTCACCTACAGCGCCGACTCTGGCCTGCGCGACGGAAACGACGGTGTTTTCGAGGGCGTGTGGCCCGAGTACAACGTCCACGGCGACGTCATGAACGAGTATTGGGATTCCCTGTACGACGAGTTCCCCGATTACCAGTTCGTTCTGTACGACGATGAGAGCGGCGAGGTCGTGGCCGAAGGGCACTCGATCCCCTGCCGGTGGGATGGTTCGGCCGGTGGGTTGCCGGGCGGGATCGACGGCCTGGTCGTCGAGGGGTTCGAGATGAAACGGGGCGGGGGCCGGGCGGACACGCTGTCGGCCCTCGCGGTCGAGATCCCTCCTCGTCATCAGGCGCGGCAACTGAGCACGACGATGCTCGAGGCAATGCGCGACCTCGCGGCCCAACACGGACTCACGAAGCTGATCGCGCCGGTCCGACCTAGTTGGAAGGACCGCTACCCGCTGACGCCGATCGACCGTTACGTGCAGTGGACGAGAGACGACGGGCTCCCCTTCGATCCGTGGATAAGGGTGCATCACAGAATGGGGGCCGAGATCGTCAAACCCGAGCCCCACTCATTGATCATCACCGGCACCGTAGCCGAGTGGGAGCTGTGGACGCAGATGGCTTTTCCGGAGACCGGCGACTACGTCTTCCCGAAGGGGCTGGCGCCGGTCGCAATCGATGTCGATGGGGACAAGGGCACCTACTGGGAGCCCAACGTGTGGATCGCCCACAAAGTGGGGCCGGGCTAGTCAGGACTCGATGCGAGAATGCGGGCCATGGATATCGCGTCCGTTCGCGAGCAATGGGATCCCGAGGTCGTCTATCTGAATACGGCGACGTACGGGCTCCCGCCACAGGTGGCCTGGGATGCGCTCCAGGAAGCTATCGAGGGCTGGCGCGCGGGGCGAACCTCGTTTCGCGTCTGGGACGAGTCGGTGACGGGGGCCCGGGCCGCGTTCGCCAGGCTCGTTGGGACCGACATCCACAATGTCGCCATCGGCTCGACCGTGTCCGCGTTCGCGGGACTCGTGGCCGCGTCGTTGCCCGAGGGCAGCATCGTGCTTGTGCCCGACGTCGAGTTCACGTCGAACCTGTTCCCATGGATGGTTCACGCCGATCGCAAGATCGAAGTTCGACTCGTTGACGGCCGCGACCTGCTCGATGCAATCGATGAGTCGATAACACTCGTTGCAATCAGCTCCGTTCAGTCGGCTACGGGCGAAGTCGCTCCAATCGACGAGATCGCTCGTGCCGCGCACCGGTGCGGAACCCAGGTGTTCGTCGATGCAACTCAATCGTGCGGCTGGCTTCCCATCGATGCGTCGAATGTCGACTTCCTCGCATGCGCGGCCTACAAGTGGCTGCTGTCTCCGCGCGGCACGGCGTTCATGACCGTGGGACCCGAGCGGCTCGACCTCGTTCGTCCCGCCGCCGCCGGCTGGTACGCAGGCGCCAGCGTCCACGACTCGTACTACGGGCCTCCCCTGCGGCTGGCGGGGTCGGCCCGGAGGCTCGACATCTCGCCGGCGTGGTTCTCATGGGTCGGCACCCAACCGGCTCTCGAGTTGCTGGAGTCGGTTGGGATCGATCGAATCCACGAGCACAATGTCGGCCTGGCCAATCGGTTCCGGGCCGGGATGGAGCTGCCCGACGGAGACTCGGCAATCGTCTCACTCGATCTCGAGGGAGCGGCCGAGCGCTTGGAGTCGGCCGGTATCGTCGCGTCTGTGCGAGGCGGTCGGCTGCGGGCCTCCTTTCACCTCTACAACACCCCCGCCGACGTCGATGCCGCGTTGAAGGCGTTGGCCAGGTGAAGGTCAGCCGTGAATGGGAGCCCGCGTATGCGGGTGGAGCCACGTTCCAGAAGCTCCCGCTTGTGCTCGACCCAACCGAGCTCGCGGGCGCAGACGTCGTCATCCTCGGTGCCCCGATGGACGATTTCGTCACCTATCGGCCGGGCGCGCGCTTTGGGCCGGCCGCGATCCGGGCCGGGTACGACGCGGGCGGTAGTCCCCGGATGTGGCACATGGACGTCGGAATCGATCCGTTCGAAGAACTGAGCATCGTCGATCACGGTGACGCCGAGGTTGTCCCCGGCGACGGAGGCGCGAGCCACCGGGCAATTCGCGCTGCCGTGGGAAACGTTCTCGACGCTTCTGCAGTGCCGGTCGTCCTCGGAGGAGACCACTCCGTTGCGTATCCAAACATATCTGCCGTCGCGGAGCGCTTCGAGACGGGCGATCTCGCGGTGGTTCAGTTCGACACGCACGCAGATACCGCCACCGAGAATTGGGGCGTCGAACGGGCACATGGCACGCCGTTTCGCCATCTCGTGGACGAGGGGATCATCACCGGTGACCGCCTCGTTCAAGTCGGCTTGCGCGGTTACTGGCCGTTCCCTGAGGAGTTCGAGTGGGCGCGTCGGGCCGGTGTGCGATGGCATCGAATGGAGGAGATCACCGAGAACGGCATCGACGCCGTGGTCGCAGCTGTCGACTCTGAGATCTCGAACTCGTCGGGGTTCTACCTGTCCGTGGACATCGACGTGCTGGATCCCGCGTTCGCACCCGGAACCGGCACGGCCGAACCGGGTGGAATGAGCACGCGCGAGCTCTTGCGGGCCGTGCGGCATCTCGCAGCAGCGCACGATCTCGTCGGCATAGAGATCGTCGAAGTATCACCTCCGTACGATCATTCCGGCATCACGGCGATGGCCGCTCACCGAGTTGTCCTCGAGGCGCTCACCGGACTCGCGCTGCGGCGCTCGGGCGCGCCGCAGCGCCCTGAGAATCCCGGTTAGCGCCCCCTACTGCCCGACCGAACCGTGCACAGTGCGTGGGTCGGACACCGCTTCGCGTAGCGCCTTCTTGGAC
>JBOGXA010000028.1:0-24599 GCA_050694175.1 Actinomycetota bacterium | reverse complement strand
CAATTTCGAGATCCTTGGCGGCTCGCCCTGTCCCTGTGGGACCAGCAGCCTGAGTAGCACCCGGACCACACGTACACCAGCGATAGAAGCATTGCCTCCCCTCTCGTTCAATAAGCGGAACGAGGAAGAAGTATGAGACCTGGTCACAGGGGGAATCGAGTAAGTGCACCCTTCACTCTACTCATCAGACAAGCTTCGCCGATCGATGCTTATGGTTTGCTTTTCAGCCGGCGGATGACGCCGGCCCATATCTCTACTGAAAGATCTCGGTCGTCACGTCCCCCCCGGGAAGGTGCATCTCGTGTGCCCGGGGCTTGCCGGGGAGCGCCGAGAAGTCCACGAAGAAGTCCGGGTTGATCGCCATCGAGCCGTCCTCGGCGATGTCGATCTGCACCATCCACGAGTTCAGCTCGGGATAGAACTGGTTGTCCCAAGTCGAAAACAGCGAGTTGGTCGCATAGAGCCGGCGTCCGTCCATGGAGAGCTGCAACATCTGCGGGCCGCCATGCAAGCTCATGCCGTTCGGATGCCTGGTCTCCTCGAAGAGGCCGCCAAGCAGCACTGAGTCCGTGAGGCGCGGGTGTGTCGGATCGGAGATGTCGTACTGACGCAGGTCTCCGTGGAGCCAATTCGAAAAGTAGAGAAAGCGGTCGTCCATGGAGACCACGAGGTCCGTGATCAGCCCGGGCACCGGGACCGGGAAGGTCTCAAGGTCACGCGGCTCGACCTCGATGACCTTGTCGGTGGCCCAGGCGTCGCCGCCCTTGTAGAAGCGCCACATCGTCGACGACAACGCGGCACCTACGAAGCCGGTCTCGGCGTCCGGGTCGTGCAGCCACCTGATCTCGAGCGGGATCATTCCAGTTTCGCCGAGATCGATGGTCTGCGTCACCCGGCGCGCCTCGAGATCCCAGAAATGGATGGAGTGGCCGTACTTGCCGGCCGCGACGTCCTCGAGGTTGAAGCCGGGCATGAACACCTCGGGGGCCGCCCACTCGCTCGAGATCAGCGTGTTCTTGCGCGGCTGGTACCAGAAGTCGTAGCCCCACTCGGGAGCGCCGTCCGATTCCCAGCGCCCCTTGATCTCAAAGGACTGGGCGTCGAGCACCAGAAAGCCCGCACCGAGCCCGCCCTCGCCGTTGCCGAGCATCGACATCACGACGTTGTCGCCGGGCATGCAGTGCACGGTGTGTGGGGCCGACAATCCGGTCTTGGCCTTGACCTCGTCGGGCTCGATGACCTTGACGATCTTCGGCGTGCCCGGGTCCGTCCCAACGTCGATCACGTGGATGCGCGACGACCGCAACCCCGGGACGACGAGATGCTTGCGTTCGCGGTTCTCGGCGTGACATGCCGAGCTGCAGATCTGCCACCCGTAGTGGTGCAGTTCGTCGCCGACGTTGGGCATGTCGGTGCGGTGGGTGATCTGTGAGTAGCTCTTGGAGTTCGGGTCGACGTCGATGACCGCAAGAAAGTCAGGTCTCTCCTCCCCGGTCCCTTCGTAGAGACCGGCGACGTAGACGATGCTTTCCCTCGGGGCCTTGATCGCGTCCGCAGGCGAGTCGTAGCCAATCGCCGGGTGAGTCATCGCCGTGCCTCCGATCTAGCTAGCTTGCAGGTATCTCAGTATTAGCTCATGAGCCTTTCGCCGACTGATCCTCAACGCGGATACGCTCGCTATCGGCGTAGATGTTGAAGCGCTGCTCTCGCAGAAAGCCGATGAGTGTCATCTTGAACTCGCGGGCCAGCGTAACCGCGAAGCTGCTGGGCGCCGACACCCGCACACGATGGGAACGCCGGCAACGAGGGACTTCTGCCTCGCGCACCACGGGCAGGTGGCACGCGCGAAGCTTCACCACAGGGCACACCGCCCGCACACGAGATAGCGAGGGGATCCCGCCATGAACTCACCCGACTCCTCGCGGATCACCGAAACCTGGGGCAAGCCTCCGCACGCGGGACAGGCGGGGCCCGGACCACTCCTCCTTCGAGAGCGGCTTCAAGGCCGCGGCTGCAAGCTCGAGCACCGGTCCCGCCGCCACCGCTATCCACGCGGCGATGCGAGCCTCGAGCAGAGAAGGATCGTCGAGCCAGCCTTCCACGAGGTCGCGCTGCCCGGCACCACTGCGAGCGGCCAGATCCTTGCCCGCGTCCCCGAGGGGGCCGGGGCCACAGGCGCTCTCACCGCGGCGACCGCGAGGGGATCTCATTCACCACGGTCTCCACCGAGGCGACCAGGTTGAGCAGCGGGAAGCGTTCCACCAAACGGTTGCTGATCGACCCCGCCCCCACCTGGGCGGCCGCCGTCCGCACCGTTGGCGACGAGGCGCGGTCACGCTGGTGGCCGAGCACGGACGACAGAAACGTGAGTCGGACCAGACATGACCCAGTTCCCGACCGCTTCTCATCTTGCGAGTTGGGCTGGGATGTGCCCCGGCCAGCGCGAGTCGGCGGGCAAGCGCAAGTCCGGCCGCACGCGCAAGGGTTCGCCGGCTTTGCGCGCAACCCTCATCGAATGCGCTCACGCGGCGGCTCGCACTAAGGAGACCTATCTTTTCGCCCGCTATGTCCAGGTCATGCGCCGCCGCGGCAAGAAGAAGGCGATCGTGGCAGTCGCCACGACATTCTCACGACGGCATGGCACTTGCTGTCGCGCAACCAGCCCTACTGCGATCCCGGACCCTCTGTGGTTCTCGAGCGGAGCGCCGAAGAGATCCGTCGCCGGGCCATCCGCCAGCTGGAGAGGCTGGGCCACAAAGTGAATCTGGAGGCCGCCTAACGGTTATTTTCCGAGCAGCGCTTTCCACAAGGTGTAGGAATTGCTACCTGGACTGGTCGAACGATGCGCGTAGTTATTTCGGGTCGCGAGCGGCATCGACCAGAGCTCGATACAGGCGCTCATGGCCCGGGGTTCGGTCCAGAGCTTGCTCAGGGTGCCAAAGCACACCCAGCAGCCAGCGTTGGGAGTCTTCCAGAGCCTCTATTACCCCGTCGTCTGACTCTGCGGATGTCACGAGACCTTCCCCGATACGATCGGGGGCTTGGTGGTGAAAACAAAGGACCTCTACTTTCTCCACTCCGATTGCTGCCCGGATCTTGCCATCTCGATCGAGATGAAGTAGGTGCAAGCGCCCCCCTTCAAGATCCGGAAGATCGATCTCGGTGCCTACTTCATGGCGCACACCGCTTCGGAGCGTTCCTCCGTACGCCACGTTGATGACCTCCATTCCACGGCAGATGCCAAGGAGAGGAACGTTCCGCTCACGGGCCTGGCGGACGAGAGCGACCTCAAAGACATCGCGGACGGGATCCACTTTGTCCACCTTGATATCTGCACCCCCATACATATCTGGCGAGACGTCATTGCCCCCTGCCAGGATCAGACCGTCGCAGATCTCAATTGCAGCGCGAGCGGCTTCGCCTTCTCTTCCTGCCACCGACGGCAGGATCAGGGGGCTACCTCCTGCTCTGACTACCGCCTGTACGTAGTTCTCGCCGACGTAATAAGAATTCAGCAATCCTTCCGTCACGGGCACGCTCGCTCGACCGCAGGTGACTCCGATGACCGGTTTCTGCCTAGCCATAGCTTCTTGCCCCAATCACTTCGCTGCTATGAACCGACTGGGCAAGATTAGTGCCGTTTCTCTTTAGCGGGCGAAGAAACCGCATGCGAATCGATTCGGAGCACCGAGACGGTCCAGCCAATTGCACGTCGGCCCATAGGCACGACGAGATCACGTTAGCGTGCAAAGGGCTTCCTCGAGGAGAAATGTGACATCACGAAAGATGCACGACAGGGCAGGTGAGCGTGCGAGTAATCCCCTCGACCCCCTGGATTTGTTCCACCACCAGCTTCGCCAGGAGATCCAGGTCCGCGGCCTCGAGGCGGGCGATGACATCGTACGGGCCGGTTACCGCATCGGCATCGACTACGCCTGCGACACGCCGAACTTCCTGGACGACCTCCAGAGGCTTTCCGACCTCCGTTTGGATCAGCACGTATGCGTTTACCATCGTCCTCTCTTGACATCGCTACTCATGTCCCCGTTCCAGGCGATAGCTTCGACAAACTCCGCCGCAATGCGGCACCAAGACTCGAGCAACCGCAGTCCAAATGCCGATCTCTCTGTTGCGCCTCTGAGCAGTTCACTACGGTCCACGCCAGCAGCCACGAGATCGCGTTGACCGCCTTCGTCGCACCATGAGGCGATCGTGGCAGCATCCACCTCAGGGTGCGCTTGCACCGCCCACACCGTCCCCATCCGAAACCCCTGAGCTGCGTATCTGTCGGCGGTCAGTAGGGGGACCGAACCCGGCGGGAGGTCGAAGGTGTCGCGGTGCCACTGGAAGAGCGGTGCACCCCTCCCAAGTGCGGCGGCTACTGGATCTTGTCGTCCCTGCTCCGTCACACGCACCTCTACCCAGCCGATCTCCACACCGCTCTCGCCCTGGCGGACAGCGCCCCCCAGGGCCTCGGCGGCGAGCTGCGAGCCCAGGCAGATCCCCAGAGCGGGCTTGCGGGCCTCGGCAGCCTTGTTGATGAGATCCATCTCCTCGAACAGGTACGGATGCTCGGGCGCGTCGTAGACACCTGCCTCTCCACCAAGCACGACCAATCCGGCCTCTGCCTCCCCAACTCGGTCCGGGACATGTGCCCCTTGCTCGATCACCCGGATGTCCAGCGCCAGTCCCGCTGCCCAGGCAGCATCGGCAAGAAGAGCAGGAGGCGCATTGGCGTCGTGCTGGATCACAAGGATGCGGGGAAGCTTTTCGACTGCCTGAACCGAGCACATCGACCGTTCCTATAAGGCGAGCAAGCGCATCAGCAAGCGCAGCTGTGCGTCCGCTTCATCGTCGTGGATCGCGACCGTATAAGGAGGAAGCGGCGGAAAATAGAGCGCCGTGATGGTCCCGGCCATGGGCCGGATCTGGACCCTGCGACCATGGGTGCTGTCTTCCACCGTGATCGTCTTGAGTTCCGCCTTGTCGATCAGCTGTCTGATCTCCGGGTCGTCACTCAGCTTCTCGGCGAGAGCCCGCGCACTCTCCCCGCCTCGCCTCGGCACGAACTGCCTCTTCCTTCCGAAGCGATACTCAAGGACCGATTCTCCTAGGCTCGGCTTTCCCCGTCTTCCCGTCCACAGGGTGTCGATCAGTACCCCGAAGACTCGGAACGTGTTGGCGAAACCCGCCTCGATCACGATGTCATCGCCCACCCGGCTGCGTACATACCGGCTTTGGTCATCCACGACAGGGGTCAGGCCGAACCGGCGCATCGCCTCGGCCGGAGCCTGGAGCAGCGATGCACGTCGACCCGAATACAGTGACGAGACGCGGTGGCGAAGCGAGAGGGGCAGGCGGCCGTGACCCCCTCGCTTCGCTCTCATTGCCTCTTCCATCCCTTAGCCTGTTTCAACGGCGGGCGCCGGCGGCATCTCTTTCTTGCCGGTCAGACCGTGCGATATCAGCGCCGCAACCGCCGCTCCTCCGAACACCCATAGCGAACGAACCCCGTATAGCCCGTGGCTGCCCGCGAACGCGTAGTACAGGGCTACGCCCGTACCGATCGCGCCGAGGAATGGGACCCACAACGGCAGACGGAAGGGCCGGTCGACGGTGGGGTCGGTGTAACGGGCCACGATGACCAGCAGGTGCCAGAAGATGTAGATGATCACCCACGCATAGGCCGCCGTGAAGATCAAGTCGACCACGTCATTGAAAGCGACGGCGACAGCCGCGTAGATGATCGCGGTGACGATGATCGCCACCCACGGCGTGCGAAAGCGGGGGTGGAGGTAGCCAAACGCCCGTGACAGTGCGGGTCCAAAGAGCTGACCTTCGCGAGCCACCCCGTAGAGGATGCGCGGCATCCCCGCCAACACGATCGTCATCGAGGTGTACGTCGCGGTGAACGTCGCGATAGCCATCAACCCTCGTCCCCAGCCGCCGAACATCGCCTGTCCGACGACAAGCTGCGGACAGCTCCCGTCACACCCTGCGGGTCCGAGGCCTTCCTTGGCCCATTCGGTGATGGCTCTGGTGCCGCCCACACCGCTGCCCATGAACCAAGAAGTCGCCAGGATGGCCAGCAGCCCGAGGACGATACCCACGGGTAGGTTGCGCCGAGGCTCGCGCGTCTCCTCGGCCAGAGGGGCTACGAACTCTATCCCCACGAAGCTCCAATAGCCGAGCGCCAAGGCCCCCATCACCGCGGAGAAGTCGAAGACGCCCACTCCTACATCCCAGTTGGAAGCGGACCACGAGCCCGTGTCGGAAAAGCCCAGCCACCCCGCCGCTCCGAAGAAATAGCGGATGGCGAGCATGCCTATGAGCACGATGGACTCCACCGCCACCATCGTCTTGACGTGCAAGAGGTTGGGGATGACGGCGAGGGCGATCATGCCGATGATCCAGGGCGTCAAGCTCCCGGTGGCGTTGAAGAAGGCCTGAAGCCCGAACGCGCCCGCCGCCGTCTCCAGCGCACCCACGAACCCGAACATCCCGTAGAAGGCAAACGCCAAGAACAGCCCAACAAGCGCCGCAAGTGCGCGGGAGGGCGTGGCGGCCGCGCCGTATTCGTAAAGGGCTCCCGCGCGCGGATACGTGGTCGACAGCTCTGCGCACGAAAGACCCAACAAGAGGTTGACCAGGAACGCGATGAACAGCGTCAACAGGAACGCGCTCCCGAGCTGGAAGTAGCCGACGTAGTCGCTCACTAGAGTGCTGGCCGCTACGACGAGCCCCACGCCGGCCACGAAAACCGCCCACGTTCCCAGGACTCGTTCGAGTCCGCGTTCTTCTGGACCTACTGCAATCGCTTCCGCTTCTACTTCCACTGCTGCCTCCTCTCAAGCATCAAAGCCCCTAGTGCCGCGACTGCCGGCGGCCCCCTTGGGTTGTGCTCCTGCCGCCTCATGAGGTGCGCTTCTTCCTTGGCCGTCACTGGGCCAACCACCCCCCGTCGACGAACACGACCTGTCCGGTCATGAAGTCGGAGGCGGATGACGCCAGGAACACCGCGGCCCCGACGACCTCTTCCGCATCCCCCCATCGATGCATCGGGGTGCGGTTCTCCACCCACTCCCGGCTCCTCGGATTGCGGAACGAGTCCGCGGTCATCTCTGTGGCGATGAACCCCGGACCGAGCGCGTTCACCTGGATCCCATGCGGCGCCCACTCCAGCGCCAGTGCCCTAGTGAGGCCAATCAGCCCGCTCTTCGATGCGACGTAGGCGGCGAGGTTGCGATCCCCTACCTTGCCGAGGACGGAGACGACGTTTATGACCTTCCCCGAACCTTGAGCAACAAGGTGTCTGCCGGCTTCACGGCAAAGCAGGAACGGCGTTCTAAGGTTCAGCTGAATGACCCGGTCCCATTGGTAGGTTTCGGTCTCCAGGGCGGGTGAGTAGTGTTCGGTACCCGCGTTGTTCACGACGATGTCGACCCCACCCAGGCGTTCGACCATCTCATCGACCGCTCGGGCGACGTTCTCCTCGTCTGTGAGATCTGCGGGAAACCAGTCGGCGCGGCGATCCAATGCGTTGATCTCGTCGGCGGTCGCCTTGAGCCCGCCTTCGTCTCTGGCCACGCAGAAGACGTCGGCCCCGTAGCGCCCCATGCCGATGGCGATGGCCCGTCCGATCCCGCGGCTTGCACCGGTCACGAGGACCCGCTTCCGAGAGAGATCGAAGATCTCGTCGCTACGCGGCGCGAGCCCGTCCATCCCGTTCAGCCGCTCCCCATGCGTTCGAGAACCGCGCGCGTCAGAGCCTCGATGTCTCCCTCCGATGGGCGGCCGCCCTCCCACAGGACCTGTTCTGCCGCCCGACGGACACGGGATTGAAGCCGCAACGTCCTCACGTCCTCGCGCAGCCCTGGTTCTCGGGCCGTCGGGGCTCCCCGCTCACGCCCAGGGCCCGCAGGTCGCGGCGTGACGTCGGCACCACGCCGCTCTTCCCCACTGTCGCGTGGCGGCAGGTCGAGGTCGGCGACGCGCGATCGAACCGTCTCCGCGGCCTCCTGAAGCAGAGAAAGCTCTTGCTCGGTCAGCGGGAGCTCAACGATCTCCTCGACGCCTCGTCTGCCCAACCGCACCGGGACCCCGAGGTACACATCGGAGAGGCCGTACTCGCCTCTGAGGTACGCGCAGGCGGAGATGACTCGGTGTTCGCCTCGACCGATCGCCTTCGCCATGTCGGCGATCGCGGCAGACGGGGCCATCCACGCCGACCCCCGCGGAAGAAGCGACACGATCTCTGCCCCCGCCTCGCGCGTCCGTTCGACCAGGGCGTCGATGCGGTCAGGTGAGAGGAGCTGGGTGAGTGGATGGCGCGACGCGCGCGCGAGCCGCGGGAGGGGGACCATGGTCTCGCCGTGGGAGCCCAACACCAGGGCATCGACGCGATCAGGCGTGGTGCCGAGCTCTGCAGCGACGAAGTATCGGAACCTCGACGTGTCGAGCGCGCCGGCCATCCCAACGACGCGTTCCGAAGGGAATCCCGAGACGTGCCAGGCCAGCGTGGTCATCTCGTCGAGCGGGTTGGTAACCATGATGAGGACACAGTCGGGGCAACGTGTGGCGATCTCCTCGACCACGCCCCGCACGATGTCGGAGTTGGTCGACAAAAGGTCGGCCCGGCTCTGTCCCGGCTGGCGAGGCACGCCCGCCGTCACGATCACGAGGTCGGAGCCCGCTGTCGGCCCGTAGTCCGAGCCCCCCACAATGTCGACGGTGTGCCCACGCAACGGGGCGGATTGTGCAAGGTCGAGCGCCACCGCCTTCGCCAAACCCTCTACGACATCGACCATGACGAGCGCGTCGGCGATCCCTTCGTCCAGGAGACGCAGTGCGGTGGTCGATCCGACCATCCCGGAGCCAACGATCGTCACTTTCAACTCGGGATTTCACCTCCCCCGTTCGCAGGAGGGGCATCCGCATCCCTGGGATGACTCCTCCGACAGTCTCGCCAATACCGCCCGGACGACGTCTTCGAGCCCGGAAAGATCCCGTCCGTTTCTGAGCAGGGCGCGCCGCGCCACGATCCTGATTCGCGACTCAAGCACCAGTCGTGCCACATCGAGATCTTTCGCCGCAGTCGGACGGGGGGCACGCGCCGGTGCTCCTCGGCGGGCAACCACTCCTGCTCCTGTAGACGGCTCATTCAGCCGGGTGCCATCGGCGATGCTCACCCCCAGTGCAACCGCTCGGTCGCGCGCCAGAGGGGTGACGAGAACTCCATCGTCTACGACGATGCTCTTGTCGCCGTTGCTGGCGGCGGCTTCGACATCGGCGGCGGTGAGAACTCGTTTCACCACTCACGTCCCTCCATGGCCTCGAGGGCAGCGGCCGACGCATCTCGGGCGGTCAGGACCTCGGACTCGGTACCGGACATGAACAGGCGCCCGAATCTGCCGACGTTCGATACGAACACGACGCTGATGCTGGAGCTCTTCTCAGCCTCGTTCATCGCGTAGGCCGAGTAGGCGGCGGGCGCAACCTCCATGACACACAGGGTCTGACCCGGAACCAGAAGAGCGCCTCTCCGGAACTTGTTGATGAGTTGTGCTTGGTACGGGTCGACATTCGTGATCACCTGGCTCGAGGCGACCTTGGGCCTGAGACGGTCGGCTTCGTCGGCTCCGAGGTATTCGAGGATGGCTTTACCGGCGGCCTGGACCCCCGCCTGGTCGAAGGCGTGGACCTCGAGGAGGCCGAATTCCCTCTCGATGTACTGAGTGGCCGGGCGGACGTCGGCCGCCTTGAGAGCCGCGTCGGCGACGGGGAAGATCTCGTTGCTGGGGGCCATCTCGACGAACAGCTCCGCCATCCCCGCAACCGGGACGTCCCCCTGGACGGTCGCCCCCACGTACGCCGCGTATTGCGGCTGCATCCGGTCGATGTACGTGTAGACGCGCAGTTCCCTCATGCCGATGTCCCCGCTGGCTCGCCCAGCCTCTGAAGAACCCGGTGGACGAGGTCCTCAACGACCTCTCTGGGGTCGCGAGTGGTGGATGCGACGAGGGGGGAGGGCTGTGTCGGCAACCGGCCGGCAGCTACCTCCATGAGTTCGCGCCAGTCACGGATTCCCTGGGCGACCCGCTTTCGGTTGATCAGATGCAAGGGGCCGATGTTGTCGGCGGTGATGCTGCCTCCCCATGTCCCGGTGCCGAGCATGAAACTCGGTGGCAACGCAGCCGTCGCCCCCATTGCTCCGAAGCATGCCGGGGTGTTGACCAGCACCCGAAACGCTCGCGCCATGACACCGAAACGGCCCGAGACGCGCTCGTCTCCCGCCCAGACCGCAGCGGTATGCCCCTCACCGCCAAAGCGCAGCAGTTGGTTCGCCCTGGCGATGCCTTCGTCGGGTCCCGACTCGACGTACCACTTGAGCGTCGAGGTCAAGAGCTCCATGGACAGGGGATGGTCTCGTCCCACCCCTTCAGGTCGCACAACCAGCGCAGTCGTCTGGGGATCCACCGTTATGCCGGCGCGCTCTGCAAGGGCCTGGGGGGACTGCCCCACGCAGTCGGGGTTGAAGGTCAGCGACGGCGTAAAGACGGCCTTGGTCAATCGCTCGGCCTCATCGTCGGAAAGAAAACGCGCCCCCAAGGCCTCCAAGCGATCCCGCAATGCATGCTCGATCGCGCGGTCCACGATCACGGACTGCTCAGAGGCGCAGGGCGTGCCGTAGTCGAATACGCCGCTCGCAAGCGTCCCTGCAGCCGCGTCGTGCAGATCCGTTACGGACGCGTGAATGTAGGAGGGCACGTTGCCGGGCCCCACCGCGTACGTCGGCTTGCCGGAGGAGTGGGCGGCCCTAACCATCGCCGCGCTTCCTGTCGCCAGCACCATGGAGACGGCGTCGTGGTTCCAGAGCGCGTGCGTGCCGTCGAGGGAGATCTCGGTCATGCACGACAGCAAGCCATCGGGCGCCCCGACAGACCGCAGCGCCTCGACGAGGACCTGCGCCGCGGCCGCAGACGCCCCCGCAGCCCTCGGATGCGGCGCCATGACAACCGCATTGCGAGCCTTGATGGAGATCAGCCCCTTGAAAAAGACCGTGGATACGGGGTTGGTCGTCGGGATGAGAGCCGCTATGACCCCCACCGGCTCGGCGATCTCGACGACCCCGGTTTCTCGCTGGGCCGAGATCACCCCCACCGTTCTCAGCGGGGCGATGGCGTCGTAGAGATCGACGACGTTGAAGAGATCCTTGATCTCCTTATGGTCCGAGCGGCCGTAACCCGTGACTTTGACGGCGAGCTCGGCGAGTTCCTTCGCCGCGGCCCTCCCGGCCATGGACATCGCCTCGACCGCCCGGTCTACGTCCTCTTGGGTGGCGGTGGCCCACTCGTCAGCGGCGGCCTTGGCCTTGATCGCCAGATCTCTGGCCTGTTGGATCGAGCGCAGGTCCTGATCCATCTACCTCACCCACCTAGCGAAAGAAACCAAATGCTCTGCACACGCCCGATTCCGCGCACCTCCCGCCGAGCGCCCGATGTTCGACGTGGTCGAGCATCTCCGCACCCGACATGCCGCCCAGTCCCAGCCGCTCGACCGTGCGACCTTCCTCCCACCAGTCGATCGAGCACATCGCGCCCGCGAGGTGGATGAGCGCATCTACGGTCGGAGTCGCAACCCCCACCGCGCGCCCGAAGCTGGCGATCGGGACGAGCGAGTTGGGCACGTCGTCGAGGATGTGGTTCTGCGCAAGAAGATGACTCGGGGCAGAGAACCCTTCGTAGTAGGGGTTGCGCATCAGCGCGTCGTAGATGTCCTCACCGACGACGTGGTAGCTCTCCCTGTACCAGTCGAGCAGAGACCACACCTCGCCGAGCCCGAGGGCGCGCGCGACGTCTTGCTTTTCCCGATCGATCTTCTCCATCACAAGCGTGGCGGTGGTCTGGGTCACCTGGTGCTTGTAGAACTTGAGCTGCTCGCCGGCGGCGGTTCGCTCGATGACCTGGGTATTGAGCAGCACGGTCCCCGGGTGTACGACCGGTGCGACGTTGTTGAGGCTCGTCTCGAGTACGTTTTGCGCCGGCTCGACCTGTGGGTACGCATCGCGCACGTACTCCATGAGCGCATCGTTGTCGGTCGCCGGCAGGGCGGCGGCGCGCATGCGGAACTTCTCCTTGAGGATCTCAACCTTGGAGGGAGCCCTGCGCTCTGCGGCGTAAAGAAACGTCTGCGCTTCACCCAGAACGATCCTCGCCGAGCACGCAAAGCGCGTGAGCGTCTTGGCGAACTCGAGTGCGCCCCCCGTGCGCCCCGGGTTGAGCACCACCCGTTGCCCGTCTTGGAGCATCGGCGCCAACATCGACGCGTACGGCCTGTGCGACATCGCCGGGGCGACAATCATGATGAGGTCGGCTCCCTTGATGGCCTCGTCGAGGCTCCGGGTGACCTTTGCGACCTTGGCGAACCCGGATACCTCTGGCCCGATTACCTCTATCCCTCCGGCATCCTCAACCGGTTCGAGCTCCCAGGAGAATGGAGACCACAGGGCCACCTCGTAGCCCAAAAGGGTGAGGTGGCCCGACATCGCCAGGCCCCCGTTGCCGCCCCCGAGCACGGCAAGATTCATGGTTCCGGCTCTCTGGGCGCGGCGGGCGGGATCGACCGCCCGTTCGAAAGCGACCGTGGTCGCCTTGGCCGGGCCGTCCGAAGCGTAAGCGGCCTCCTTGGGCGCTGCGGCTGCGACCGGCGACGACGGGGCCTGACGGTGCTCGACGCCCGAGCGCCGAAGCTCGGCGACGATGGCTTCGATTAAATCTTCGTGCGCCATCGAACCTCCTTCTCGGGATCAGGCGAGCGCTACCGGGCGCTCGGCAAGATGCCCTCGGTCTCCTGGTGCGGCCGAGGAATCACGTGGACGCTGATGAGCTCGCCGACCTTGGCGGCGGCCGCGCCACCCGCATCCGTGGCGGCCTTGACCGCCCCGACATCGCCTCGGACGAGGACCGTCACGAGCCCGCCGCCCACCTGCTCCTTGCCGATCAGCGTCACGTTCGCCGCCTTGACCATGGCGTCGGCGGCTTCGATTGCTCCCACCAGGCCACGGGTCTCAACCAAGCCCAGCGCTATGACGTTGGCGTCTACCACAGGGCTCCTCCTTTCTGTTTCCGCCGCCGAAGCGGCACGCCTAGCCGCCCCTTTGACGGCTCTTGCAGTCATGCCACCACCTCCTCAGTCATCACTTCCTGTCCTCTCGGTCGCGTCACCGTCCCTTGGTGTAAGTCGATTTTCCGTCTAGCTGGATCGAGTCGACGATTCCGACAACGGTCGCGTCGGTCGGAACCGACTTCGTGCGGTTGGTGACACGAGCGGATGAGCCGACGGCGACCAGAACCACCTCGCCCGTACCCGCGCCCACCGTGTCGACCGCGACGAAGCGATCCGAATCCTCCTCCTTTCCTTCGATCGAGCAAGGCGTGCACAAGAGAAGCTTCAGCCCTACGAGGTTTGATTCCTTGGCCGTAGATACGGTCGTTCCGACCACCTTGGCTAACCTCAACTCGACCTCCTCACGCGTCGAAGTACCTCTGCCGCTCCCAGTCCGTGACCTCCGATCGCCACACCGCGATCTCGTGACGCCCGAGTACCAAGAAGACGTCCAGGAAGTCACCGAGAAGTTTGTGGGCGAGCTCGTGCGCCTCGAGCACATCCAGGGCTTCCTCCAGCGTCTTCGGAAGCGGGGGCAGGTCGCGCCGGGCGTACGCGTCCCCTTCAACCATGGGGGGAGGTTCCAGTCCCTGACGGATGCCTTCGAGACCGGCCGCGAGATTGGCCGCGATGATGAGGTACGGGTTCGCATCTGCGGTACCGTTGCGCCACTCGAGCCTGTTGGCAGGGCCGTGTCCCACCAAGGCCCTCACACCCACGGTGCGGTTGTCGATCCCCCAGGACACGTTTAGCGGAGCGAACGTGTAGTCCTTGGCCCGCTTGTAGGCGTTGACGGTGGGTTCTCCGATGGCGGTGAAGGCGGCGAAGTTCGACATCAGGCCCGCCAGGTATGAACGCATCAGGGGGGAGTCTTCCGTCGAGCGCTTCGCGTCCGCGAACGCGTTCTTGCCGCCGTTGGTTTCCGACAGCGACTGGTGGACGTGGTAGCCGGAGCCCGACTGGTCGGAGAAGAGCTTGGCCATGAACGTGACCCTGTAGCCCTCTTGGGCGGCGATCTCCTTGACCGCCATCTTGAACAACATCGTGTGGTCTGCCGTGCGCACCGCGTCTGCGTAGCGGATGTTGACTTCGACCTGGGCGGGCCCGTACTCCGTGTTGCAGGCCTCGATGCCGATCCCGAAATCATCGAGCTCGCGCCTAACGCGCTCAAGGAGCCTCTCAAGTTCGGCTCCCTTCGTGAGGCTGTAGCAGTCGATCTCCGGATACAGAGGAACATCGCTTTGGTCCAGGATGTAGAACTCGAGTTCCGATCCGACCATCGGCTCGTAGCCCATGGCTTGTGCATCAGCCACAATCGACTTGAGCAGATGGCGCGTGTACACGCGCACCTCGGAGCCGTCCTCCTCGAGGCAGTCGCACAGCACCGAGGCCGCCCCTGGGCGCCATGGGATCGGCCGGAAGGTCGTCAGGTCTGGCACCGCTTTCATGTCCGGATAGCCGGTGTTCCAGTTGGCGTAGGCAACTTCCGGCAGGACATCACACTTGCGGTCCCAAACCAGCGCGGCATTGGCGATGTCGAAACCCTGATGAGCGCGATCGAAGAAGTGGCGCACAGGGATGCGCTTGCCTCGCGGAAAGCCGTGGGCGTCCGGAAAGGAGCATTCGACGGTGTGGACGTCGTGTTGCTTGCAGATCTCCTTGACCTCACCGATGTCCATGCCTCCCCCCAATGTCCTCGCCTACCGAGCGTCAGTGCTTCCTGGGATCCAGTCGGTGCCCGCAAGTGGAACGCGAGCCATCGCGGCGGCCTCAATCGTCAGGGCCCTGAGATCCTCCGGCTCGAGGTTGTGGACATCTCCCTTGCCACAGGCCTTGGCGAGAAGGGTCATCTCCATCACCATGGAGTTGACGAAGTTCGCGACCCTCTGGGCCGCCGCCTCGATCTCGAGACGTTCCACGAGCTCGGGATCTTGCGTGGTGATACCGACCGGGCACTTGCCGGTGTGACAGTGGTGGCACCTGCCTGGCTCTGTGCCCAAGGCCTTGTAATCATCGACATACAAGGGCGCGTTGCAGTTCAGGGCGATCAGTGCAGCCGTTCCGATCGCGACCGCGTCGGCGCCTAGGGCCAGGGCCTTCGCCGCATCCACGCCGTTGCGGATCCCACCCGAAACGACGAGGTTGACGTGTCCGTAAAGGCCTATCTCCTCTAGAGCCTCACGGGCCGACGCCACCGCCGCGATGGTGGGCACACCGGTGTGGTCGAGAAGGATCTCAGGCGATGCCCCGGTGGCACCCTCCATGCCGTCAACGACGATGACGTCGGCGCCAGACTTGGCCGCGATCTTCACGTCTTCTTTGACGCGTGTCGCGCCCATCTTCACGTAGATCGGGACGCGGTTGTCGGTGGCGATGCGCAGTTCCTCCAGCTTGACCTGCATGTCATCTGCGCCCAGGAAGTCGGGGTGGCGCACGGCGGATCGCTGGTCTATGCCCTTCGGAAGCGTGCGCATCTCGGCGACGCGGTCGGCGACCTTCGCCCCGAGCAGGACTCCTCCCGTTCCCGGCTTGGCGCCCTGGCCGACCACCAACTCGATCGCGTCGGCCTGCCGGATGTGCTCGAGGTCGAGCATGTATCGCGAGGGGGTCATCTGATAGACGAGCCTGGCCGACTCCCGGCGCTCCTCGGGCAACATGCCACCTTCTCCGGTGCACGTGCACGTCCCGAGCCTCGTGGCGGCCCGCCCGAGGGCGGCTTTGGCGTTCCAGGACAGGGCTCCAAACGACATCGACGTGAAATAGATGGGGATCTCGAGCTCAACGGGATGCGTGCAGCCGTGGTAGGCACCGAGGATCGTCTTGGTCTCGCATTTCTCCCGGTAGCCCTCTAGGGGAAGCCGCGTCATGGTCGCAGGCAGGAAGGTGAGGTCATCCAGCCTCGGGATCCTCCTGTGCAGCGAGAAGCCTGTGATCCTGTAGCGCCCGAGCCGAGCCTTGATCTGGATGTCCTCGATCGTGCCTGGATCCCACATGGGGCTCGAACGGGCAGCGCTTGTGCCTCCGAGGAGGTTGTCGCCGACCACAGGCAGGTCTTGGTGGTTCACACCTTCCTCCACAGGTCCGCCTCGCGGACGTCGAAGTACCAGAGCCTGCCCTCGGCAACGATCTTCCGGAAGGGTCCCGCGGACCGGGGCAAGCCGTTTGCTTCCAAGTCGCGGCGAATCTCGGCGAGCTCGTCCTCAGTCGGCTCCATCTCCACTGCGTCAGCCCCCAGGCTTTCGACATCGCCCGACACGAAGATCCGTCCCTCATACAGCGACGCACCGAGCGCTTCGCCGGCGCCGTCGAGGACCACGAGCTTGCCGCGGTGCGCCATGAAGCCCGACATGAACCCGACCGAGCCGCCCACGAAGACGTCCCCGCCTTTCATGGCGACCGCGGTGCGGGGTCCGCCGTCGCCCTCGATCAGGATGGTTCCTCCGCGCATCGAGGCACCCGCAGCCCACGCCGTCGAGCCGTGAACGAGGATCTTTCCGGAGGCCATCGCCTCACCCAAGCCCCAGCCCGCGTTTCCGTAGATCTCGATGAACGCGCCGTCGTTGAAGCCTCCGCAGTAGTAGCCCACGCTGCCGAGAAAGATGACGTGTGCGGGCTGTGTCAGCGCTATTCCGAGATTGTGGCGGGCCCTGGGGTTGTGCACGACAACCATGTCGCCGGACTCAGTAAGAGCCCGCAGGCGTTGGTTGAACTCGAAGGCGTCGAGGCCGTCGGCGTCGAGATGTACCGCCCCGTCGGGGATCTCTATCTCGAAGCCGTGAACGGCGGCCCTTTCAGGGATGACTTCCATCTATGCAGCCCTCACTTGCACGCCCGCGATCCACACGGTTGCCGTTCGTTCGCGGGGGAAATAGGTCTCGAGCTCTTGGTCGAAGATGTGCCGCAGCGCCTGTTCTTCCGTGGCCATCCCAATCAGTCCATCCACATCCGTCACGACGATGGGCTTGATCGCCAAGGGATCGGTGGCACAACCGATGCTGTCATCGGTCGATAAGAGGTAGGTAAAGACGCCGTCGAGCGCGTGGATCGATCCCCTCAAGGCTTCTTCTAAATCGATGCCGTTGGATAGTTGTTCGGCGATGTATACGGATATGAGTTCGGAGTCGTTATAAGTGAGGAACTTGAGACCGCGCTGCGTCATCAGTCGACGCATCTTGTAGTAATTAGTGAGTTGGCCGTTATGAACGATAGCGACATCTAGGAACGGCCTGGCCCAAAAAGGATGTGAATATTCGACGTCCACGATCGATTCGGTCGCGAGCCTCGAATGGGCCAGGCCATGAGTCCCTACGAAATCGTCGATCCCATGGCGTGCCGCCACGACGTGCGCATCTCCAACATCCTTGATTATCTCGAGGCGATGGCCCATTGAGTGCACATAGACTCCTTCAACTGCTTCGATCGCCTCGAGAAGCAATTGGCAAGGACCGGAGAAAAAGACGGACAGCCGGCAAAAGCGATCTTGAGCCCCTTGTGCCTCGTCGAACGAAGGCTCGTCGGCAAGCCGACCCCCCAGTTTGCTAATCCCGTCTGCAACCGATCGAAGGGTTTCGTCCGCTCTGGACGCCTCAGCGAAGCGAGCCCGCACTACGATGCGATCGTCTGAAGAGGGTTGACCGTAGAGAGCGAAACCGGTTGAGTCCGGCCCTCTATGGATCATGGCAGCCTCCATCTCCTTTAGGAGATGTCCCACCCGCCCGGAATCCGGAAGGATCACGCCACACTGACCGCACATGGTCTACGTTTTACTCCCTTCCATCTCTTCGACTCGCTTCATCAGTGCCTCAAAGGCGTCGCGGATATGGACGTGTAGAAGCTCCTCGACCTTGTCTGGATCACGAGCCGCGAAGGCGTCTACGATTTGGCGGTGCTCGGGGACCATGCGCGCCACTGCGTCTCTGTCCGCCGTGTAAAAGGCGAAGATCCTGAACGCGGCATCCTGATGCCAAGCGTTCCGTAAGACCCGCAGCAGGAGCGCGTTCCCGCAAGGGCGCACGAGACTGGTGTGGAGCTCGTAGTTGCTCCGGAACGCTTTAGCGAGATCCCTCGGATACCTTGTCTCGTGCCGGCGCTGGATGCGTTCTATTTCCTCGACGTCCTTAGAGGTAGCGCGCTCGCATGCCAGTCGCGATCCGAAGGGTTCCAGCGCTTCCCGCAACTCATAGATCTCTCGGACCTCATTAACCGTCACTTCCTTAACGAACATCCCGCGGCCAGGCTGTGTATCGACGAGACCCTCGCGTTCGAGCCGCAGGAGGGCCTCCCGGACAGGGGTACGGCTAACGCCGAGCTGCTCCGCCAGGTGCCCCTGATGCAGGCGCCCATTTGGAGCCAGCTCCCCGATGGCAATCATTTCCAGGACCCGCTCGTGGACCTCCTCCACAAGGCGGTTCGTGCTGCGCCTAATCGGTCTGGGCAAGGCAACCTCCAGCCGAGAGGAATCCCGAATCCTGCATACAGGATTCTCTGCTTCGGGCCCTCTGCCGTCAAGCGCCACTTCGCCCTTTCACAAGCTGCCGAAAACGTGGGGCGAGCCCTCGGGCATCCCCGTCCGTGGGAGTCGCACGCAAGCTACCCGGCAACGGAGGCAACAGGCTCCGACGGAACGAGGCTCTTCTTTGGCTAGCGGCCTACACAGGCTTCATTTGAGCCACTCGCCGCCTTGAACGTCCACTACCTGAACCCCCGCGGGTCTGGTAGAGGCTATGAGAATTGGAGAGGAGGCTCATAGCCAAACCCAGGCGGTATCCGAGGAGTTCCGCGAGCGCGCTGGCCGGATGGTGGCAGAGACCGATGAGCCGGGCGCGCCATCGCTCGCGTCGCCGACCAAAGGTCGGCACTGGCCGAGAGACCTTCAGCGACTGGGTCTGCCACGCCCACATCGACGGCGGCCTGAGACCGGGGGCCGACGACCGAACAGCTCGAGGACCTGAGACGCCTCCGCAAACGGACGGGTTGTCTTCCGTCCGTTACCGGGGGGACAATGAGCGGAGGCTGCTACTGCAGGAATAGGTGAGAGGAGTAGTCATGGATCTTCGTTATGTCATAGTCAAGGACGAGGAACCAGCGGCCAGAATCACCCTAAACCGTCCTGAGAAGCGCAACGCCTTAAGCCTTGAGCTTATGCAGGACGTCATCGAGGCCCTGGACCAAATCGGTTCAAAGGCGGAGATTCGAGCCGTTGTCATCGAAGGTGCCGGGAGAGTGTTCTCGGCTGGCCACGACCTCAATGAGATGGTCGCCAGGGACGTTGGGTTCTACGAGCACCTCTTTGACGTTTGCACCGTGATGATGGAGAAGGTCCATCGCATTCCACAACCGGTCATCGCGAAGGTGCACGGCGTTGCAACCGCCGCCGGATGCCAGCTGGTTGCTGCCTGCGACCTCGCTGTGGCTGGCGAAGGGACTCTGTTCGCCACCCCTGGTGTGAAGATCGGGCTGTTTTGCTCTACTCCGATGGTGCCGGTGTCCCGAGCCGTGGGCCGCAAGCGAGCGATGGAGATGCTGCTCACCGGAGACTTCATCGACGCACGCACCGCTCTGGAATGGGGGCTCGTGAACCGGGTCGTTCCAGAAGAGAAGCTGGATCGAGCCGTAGACGAGCTGGTCGATAAGATCATCCCCTCGAGCCCGCTCACAGTCGCGATCGGAAAGGAGACTTTCTATCAGCAGATCGAACTAGACGAGCACCGCGCCTATGACCTAACCAAGGCGGTGATGTCGATGAACTCGATGGCCGCCGACGCCCAAGAGGGCATTTGCGCATTCCTCGATAAGCGTGAGCCTGAATGGAAGGGCCGGTAGCGTGGCCGTGGTCAGTGTCTCGAACGGCACCTTTCGCGTCGAGGCGACTACCGGAAGGCACAGGCTGACGGTAGACGAAGGCGAGCGCTTGGGAGGTACCGACTCCGGACCCGACCCCTTCGAACTCATAGCAGCCAGCCTCGGTGCCTGCACAGCCATCGTGGTGGTGGATGCAGCCCGGGAACGCGATCTTCGGGTCGACCGGGTGGAAGTCCGGGTGACCCTGAAGTTCAACAAGCTGTGCAATAGGCCCGGCGATCCCCAACTGCAACTGGTGGAGCTGAGGCGCCTCATCGACATTCGGGCCGATCTTGGTCCCGACGACCTGGAGTGGTTGTGCGCGCGCGGTTCCGATTGCCCGGTGTCGCGGGCAATAGCGGACGGCGTTGTAATCACAACCAAGATTGCCTACCGTCCAGGAACCGGTAAGTCGGTATCGCTTTAACCCGTCTGGCGCGATGTGACTAGCGAACCCTTTTCGAGGTCGTCGACGGCGAGTACCACCCTGGTGTCCGTCGCCAGGTAATGGAAGTCGATGTTGACCCCCGCGTCCGCGACCCGGCGGGCGAGTCCGCCCCACGCGCCCGGCTTGGCCTCGATCTCGAAGACGAGTACCTCACGCGCCTCCCCGACCTGGAAGTCCGCACCCTCAAGGGCCCGGCGAGTTCCCTCCGGATCCTCGACCAGGACGTGGATCTCGCCGAGCCGTCCGTGCCCGAAGATCGCGTCGATGTTGATCCCAGCTCGTCCGAGCGCCTCGCCCACTGTGGCCGACCAGCGGGGCCGGTCCTCCACGCCAATGATCGTCAGGTCGAAAGGCGTGTCTCTACCGGTAGGTGAACTCGACGACCTGATCGCCGAGCGCCCTGCGTGCTGTCTCCACGTCGTCGACGCACACCCCGAACGTGTACCGCCCTTCCTCGCATCCGACCGGGAAGAAGGCCTCGATGTTCACCCCTGCGTCGGCCAGAGTACGGCTCGCCGCGGCGGCCGTTCCAGGCCTGTCCTCAAGGTTTACCGCCACGACCGGCAACTGCCGAAACGGGATGCCGGTGTTCTTCAGGGCGGTACGGCTCCCGTCCTCGTCCGCAGCAACGAAACCGAGCAGGAACTGATCCGCAGCACCGAACCCACACGGCAGCACGTTGATCCCCTTTTCGGCGAGCGTTTCGGTGACGCGCGCCATCTCCCCGGGGATGTTCTTGAGTTCGATGACGAAGGCGTTCATCGCATTCCCCCCTTTCCTCCTGACCCATCTGACCCCATTTAGAGATTACGCCCTTCCCCTCGTCTTCAGACGCCTTGATCCGGATCGGCCGGATGCTCCTTGTATCGCTGGCGCCACGGTGGTGTTGAACCCGCTTCGGGGACTCCTCCGACGGCGCCACTTGAGTCATCCCGCGATGGCGGGAGAATAGTTGTCGAAAAGGCAGCCGAGTGCAGGGAGGAGTCGGTGGTCCAGGTTGGTGATCGGGTCGTCCTCGAATCGGAGAAGGTTGGTCAGCCCCAGCACACGGGCGTAGTGACCGGTGCCCACGGCAACCTCCTACGCGTCCGATGGGACGATGGCAAGGAGTCGTCGTTCATCCCGAGTGCGGGCTCGCTCCAGGTCATCGGACACGGATCAGAGGGCGCCGGCGAACGCCGCTAGCGATCCACCAGAGCGCGACCCGCTCTGTCCAAGGGCGCGCGGGCAAACGCCTCGGGGCCATCCTCTGCCATGGCTCCGCAGCGGCGACGCTAGCGTGGCAGGTTGTCCGACCCGGGCCGAATCACGACGAACGATGTTGTGCGCGCGGGGGCCTCGCCGAGGGCCTCGGGCTGCGATTGACCCACTTCGCCCGAACAACCTCCTCTAGCCACGCCATTCGGTTGGTCTGGCGCTCTCGCTGTCGCGCGGGGTCGCGCGACCTGCCACTTCGGGGGCCCCCCTGTATCGTGACCGCTCCGACCCTCCACTCCGTCAGTCGCACCACTTGCTCCTCTTCCATCCGGAGCCCACGTCGCTGAGCACGACAAAGGCGGACCGGAAGGGGACCAGAAGCGGACCGCTGGGCGGACCACCAGAGATTCGTTGCGAAGTCCCTCGCCAGCTCATCGCGCCCAAGGGGATTTGGGAACTTGAAAACCGCCGATGACGACAAGGCTGGGGCGCGAAACGCGGAGTCGTGGCCGTTCCCTTCTGGTTGGTGCCCTGCCCAGGGCGCGAACCTGCGCACCGGGTAGCGCGATCGAATTTCCCGCAGCCTCCTCGCGGCCTGGCGCACCATTCCATTGTGTAGACGCGAATCGGGGCTCTCGTTTCTCATTCGCGGCCTCGTCGCGGCCTGGAGGATCATGCGAAACGGCGCCTCTCTGCAAGGATTCAGCGTCCTTTGTCGGCCGACCCAGGGAGGCGAAAAAGTGGCACACATCGAAAAGCGCGGAGAGGGCCGGTATCGAGTTCGCTACCGCGACCCCGACGGGAGGGAACGCTCGAAGACGTTCGCGCTCAGGAGAGACGCGCGCCGATTCCAGTCGGTCGTGGAAGAGGAAATCGCCCGAGGGATCTGGGTCGACCCGAGGGCGGGTCGACGAAAGTTCGGCGCCTTCGCACCCGCCGTTGTCGAGCCCCGAAGCAGCGTCCGCCCGGCCACCAGCGCCCGGATCGCGAGCTACCTCCGGGTCCAGATAATGCCGGCGTTTGGAGAGTCCCCGGTGGGCAAGATCACCCGCGTATCCGTGCAGGCCTGGGTCGACGCGATGGCCCAGACGCTGGGACCGCGCACGGTGCGAGACTCATACCGGGTCTTTGCCGGATTCATGCGCGAGGCGGAGCGTCAGGGCCTGATCCGCCAGTCCCCCTGCTACTCGATCGTGCTCCCGCGCATGGCGAGGCCCGAGCCACGCTTTCTTGGGCCTGACCAGGTCGAACGCCTCGCGGCAGCCATCGATGCCCGCTATGAGCCCCTCATCTATACGGGTGCCTACCTCGGCCCCCGTTGGAGCGAGCTCGCCGGGTTGAAGAGGACGAACCTCGACCTCGACGGGCGGCGTCTGAGGATCGTCGGGGCCCTCGAGAGGGTCGGCAGCGGCTGGCGCTACAGCGAGCAGCTCAAGACTCCTCGCAGCCGACGGACGCTTTCGATCCCGAAGTTCGTCGCGGACCTTTTGGCGGAACAGCTAATGATGGCACCCGAGAGCGAGTTCGTGTTCTCCTCGCCCTGCGGCGACATCCTCAACTACCGCAACTTCCGGAGGCGCTTTTGGGATCCGGCGGTGGCCCGAGCCGACCTCGTCGGGGTGACTCCCCATGCCCTCCGGCACACATGCGTCGCCCTGATGATCGCCGAGGGCGCCAACCCTCTGATGGTGCAGAGACAGCTGGGTCACGCCGACCTTCGCATGACCCTTGGGACCTACGGTCACCTGTTCCCCAACTGGGACGGCGACGTTGCGGATCGGATGCAGGAGCTGTGGTGGCGAACAAAAGCGGCCTGACCCGCGGCCTGTACGCGGCCTGAGCCGTTAGGGCCCTGGGACAACTGCATCCCGCAAGCCTGTGACCAGCGCTTTCTGGGTGGGCGGTGCTGGGTTCGAACCAGCGACCCCTGCGTTGTAAGCGCAGTGCTCTCCCACTGAGCTAACCGCCCTTCGTGACAAACAAACTACTTGGTGAGGCCCCTTTCCACGATTAGCCCCCTCAGAATCTTCTGCTCCCGGAGATCCCGGTTTGCGTCCATCTTGCGTCCATCCGCCAGCGAAGCTCGTCACCCTGCCCTGGACGGCTCAAACACCGAATAATGCGACGCCGTCGTTTCGCGATCGACCAAGAACCTGTCGTCCTCGGGGTAGAACACCGCGCGCTCCACCTCGTCCCCCGCGAACGCCTTGACCGCGTCCATCGAGTCCCAGAACGTAAGTGTCACGAATTCAGTCTTGCCGCCCTCGTCTCGCCGAAGGATGTAGGCGGCCCTGTTCCCCGGGGTCTCCCGGTACTCCTTGATCCCGGTGCGTTGCAGGTAGTCGACGTATGCATCCGCGTCCTCGGTTTTCGTCCAGCCTCGCCAGGTGCGCGCGATCATTGCCCCTCCTTTCCACCTCCCCGGGCCGGTATCGACCGAACCAACGACTCATTCAGGACTTCTGCTGCGCGGCCCACTCCTCGGCGCGCTTCGCCATCTCACTTTCCGAGACGTCTTCGATGTGCGTGGCGATCCACCACTGGTTGCCCACGGGGTCGCGCACGCCCGCCATGCGGTCACCGTAGAACTGGTCCGCCGGCTCGCGCACCGACGTGGCTCCCGCCTCCAGCGCCCGCTGGTAGGCGGCGTCGCAATCCTCGACGTAGAGGTGGATCGAGCCCGGCATGGGCGACTGCCCAGCCGCCTCGCCCATCATCACGGCCGAGTCGCCGATCCTGACCTCGGCGTGACCGATGGACCCATCGGGGGCGGTCATGCGGACCGTCTCCTCGGCGGCGAATGCCTGCTTCAGGAAGTCGATGACCTTGTCCGCGCCCTGCACGATCAGGTACGGGGTCACGCTGTGATAGCCGTCTGGGATCGGCTTGACCGCCATGTCACCCTCCTTCCTTGGGTTTCCTCATTGCTGCGTGATCTCCGACAGAGGAA
>JBOGXA010000027.1:0-26463 GCA_050694175.1 Actinomycetota bacterium | reverse complement strand
GATCGGGGCCGAGGCGGAGGTCGCGCCCCAACCGGGGGCGGCGCCGTCGTCGCCCCTCCGGTCGATCCCCCACCGGAGCCGTCGAGCGCGGCCGGGGTGGCAGTCGGCGCGGCCCTCTCTCAGGTCGGCAAGCCCTACCGGTGGGGAGCGGCCGGGCCCGATTCGTACGACTGCTCGGGACTGACGATGTGGGCGTGGGCACGGGCCGGCGTGTCGTTGCCCCACAGCTCGCAAATGCAGTACAGCGCGACGGCGCGGGTACCCCAGGCGAGCTGGCGACCCGGCGATCTGCTCTTCTTCGGGAGCCCCATTCATCACGTCGCTATGTACGTGGGCAACGGCCAGATGGTCGAGGCACCGTACACGGGCGCGTCGGTACGGGTGGTGTCGGCGTATCGAGCCGACTACGCGGGGGCCGGCCGCCCATAGCGTGATGTGCATCGCGGCGGGCTATACGGGACCTGAGGGACAGTCACCGCGACCCGGCGGGTGAGTGTCCATCTCGGCGGGCTATACGGGACCTGAGGGACAGTCGGCCTGGCTCAGTCGCCCGCCACGAAGGCGATCCAGTCGCCGTCGTCGGTGATCGACGCGCGCCATCCGAGGTAGCCGCTGCCCAACTCCTTCATGAGCCGGACGTCCTCGGCGGTGTGCACCCCCGCGTCGACGACCTTATGCCAGTCTGCATCGGTCGGATACCTTCGAGACGCCGACGGCCATTCGTAGAGCCGCTCGACGTCCTCGAACCCCTTTCGATCCGTGTAGTCGATGCTCAGGACGAGAACGAGGTTGCGCATGACCGGTTCACCGTCGTTCTCGAGCTGCCGCCAGAAACGCGCCGCGCTCCTGGTTTCGCCGAAGGAGAAGGTGAAATACTCGCGGCCCTCCCGCGCGAGCGCGTCGAGACCTTCGTAGTCGCACACCACGGCAAGCTCGACGATCTGCTGTCGCATATCGGCCACCTCCGGAGGAAGGCCGTCCTGCGAAACCAGGGTGGAACTCATGTCGGCCGCCGAGCACGCGGGCCCCGTTAAATCCGGTTCAGGGCTCGGCGTCTCGACCGGCGGCGGTGGCGTGTCCTCGGGCTCGGGGGTCGGCGAGGGCGTCTCCTCTGGCTCCAGGGATTCGGTGGGGCCCGGCCCGACGGGAGCGAGACCCCGCTCGGGCCCCGATCCGCCCGTCAGCGCGATCACCGACGCGGTGGCCACGACCGCGACGATGCCGGTCGCAAACGCCACGGTGGCGATGTAGCGGCGACGGGAACGCCTGGCACGGTCCATCGTTTCCTCCCACTCTAGCGGCCGGCCCGGCACCGATCCCTCCGCCGAGCGCATCTGGGCGCGCAGTCGATCCTCGAAACTCATACCTGCTCCTCTCGCTCCCCGAGCAGTTCTCTCAGCTTGTTCAAGCCACGGTGGAGATCCGACTTGACGGTTCCGACCGGTCGATCGAGGGTGCTCGCGATCTCGGCCTCGGTCATGTCCTCGTAGAAGCGCAGCACGATGACCGCACGCCGGACGGGCGATAGTTGCTTGAGCGCCGGCGCGAGCCGAAGCCATTCGTCGACCCGGCCACCGTCGGCCTGAATCACCCCGGCGGGCTGCCGGTCCTCGGCGTGCCTGCGCTCCAGCAGACTGCGCCGGTACGCGCTGCGGACGAGATTGACGAGGATGCGCCGGCAGTAGGGGCCGGGGTCGTGGTTTCTGATGCGTCCCCAATGACGGTAGGTGCGCGCGAGCGCCTCCTGGGCGAGATCGGCTCCCTTCTCGGCGTCTCCGGTCAGGAACACGCCCAGGCGCCTGATGCCCTCCCCCTCGGATTGGAAGAAGGACCTGAATTCCTCGTCTCGCGTTGCGGCCACGGACTCAACTATTGCGTGCATCTCACCCGACCGACGCCTGGGCACGCGAAAGGGTTGCAGTCCGGATCGCTATTTTCCGCGTCGAGTGTGAATTCGCCGCCCTATGTGCGAGCGTGAAACTCACACTCGATGCAATGGGCCGCTAGGGTCGCCGGCCGCCCGGCCCCGTCAGCTGGACCTCGCCCTCGGTCGTGCGGATGAAGATCTCCCAGCACCAGTACGTGTAGTAGTTGCGGACATCCGCCTTCATGTCGCGCGCGTAAGTGAGGACCGCGTCGACGTACGCGTCGGAGTGGTTGTAGGCGAACAGAGCTGCGCGCATGTCTTCGGGTGCCCCCGTCGCGTCGAGCAGCCGCGCCGCGGCCGGGATCGCGTCCCGAGGGTTGCGGATGTCACCTCCGCGGCCGTAAGCGTCCCACGTCGACGGTAGGAACTGCATGGGACCGATTGCTCCGGCAGGGCTCGAGCCGATGGCGCGCCCGAACCGGCTTTCGACGAAATTCACCGACGCGAGAATCTCCCAGTCGATCCCGTGCCGCCTCCCCACGCGCTTGAAGATCGACATGAGGCGGTTCGGCGAGAGGGGTTCGGTGGTCTTCAAGGTAATCGGGGGCTCGATTGGATCAATTAGCGCGCGGACGCGTCCGCCGATCGCGACATGACGTTTCACCCTTCTGCCGACCGCAGACGGGAGACGACGCGTCACGTTGCCGGCAAGCCTCGGATGGGCGATCAGACGGCGCAGGACTTGCTGCTCCCCGAGGGCCTGAACGTGCACCCGGCGGCCGAGCGGCGACTGCGGCCGTGCTCCGGTCGCGATCCATCTCTCAACATCAGCGCGCAGTTGGCGCCGCAGGGAAACGAGCGCGTCCGCCACCTCCTGCGGCGACCTCCCAAGCTCCTGTACATGGGGTTGGGGGATGCTCGCCGGAGGGTCGGAGTTTGACGGCTGGGGGGAGGGAGTAGCAGACGCGGACGGCTGGAGAGGCGCCACTACCGCCCGGTCATCGCTCGTACATGCGCACAGGATCAGTACGAGCGCGATCAACCATCGCCTCACCACAACTTCGAGACTAGTGCGACTTCGATTCCGCCAGAACGCGGCCGAATCGGTCGGGCCGCGCAGAAGCGGCGTCCGACTCCTTAGCCGGCGCTCCGTGCGCTTCTTTGCTCACGATGAACGCAACCGACGCGACGATGACGGCCGCCCCTATGAGCATGTTGGTCGTCATCCGCTCCGACAGGATCAACCACCCAAGGATGATGGCGATGACAGGGTTCACATACGCGTACGTCGCGACCTTCGATATCGGGGCGTTCTGAAGCAACCAGACGTATGCAGTGAACGCGAGGAGCGAACCGAAAACAATGAGATAGAGAAACGCCCACACGGACGCGGCCGAGAATCCTGCAACGTCGATGTTCGCCGCTTCACCCCCGATCAAGCCCGCAACGACCAGCCACACCCCGCCACAAAGCATCTGGATCCCGGTTGACAGAAACGGGTCGCGCGGAAGGTGAAGGCGGGTGGAGGCAAACGACCCCGTCGCCCAGAACGCCGCGGCGCCTATGAGGAGAACGATGCTCAGAGCGGTGGCGCCGCCAGGCCTATCGCCGGGGAGAACGAGGATGGCGACGCCACCGAAGCCCAAAACCACGCCGGCCAGTGTGCCGCGCGCGATCGATTCCGAAGTCACATAGCGGAACAGGACGACCCATAGCGGGACCGACGCGATGATCAGCGCGGCGAGACTCGAGGGCGCATCGCGCTCCGCGAGCACAACCAGGCCGTTCCCTCCCAGCAACAAAGCCCCGCCAACGAAGGATGACGACAGGAGCTCGCGGCCCGTCACCCGAACACCCCTGAGACCGCGCCGGATGGCCAGCACTCCGTACACGATCGCTCCTGCCACCAGGAAGCGCGCTCCGGCAGTAAGAAGCGGCGGAAGCGTCTCCACGGTGACGCGTATGGCCAGGTAGGTGGACCCCCACACTATGTAGACGGTCCACAGCGCGGCCCATGTGAGCCAGGTAGGCGCGCTGTGACGGACTTCAGTGGACGGTCTCATGTAGGGGGCAACCCGGTCTGGCCGGTGCCTATTTCATCCCGATAAGAACTTCGAAGAACCGTAGGGAATGGGGCACTCGAGGGGGGCGAATTCCTAAGAAAGGCAAGGTCGCTACGGAAGGAGGAGGTGAAGGTCGCCGAACTCGTGCCAGAGATAGCCTCCGTCCACCGCGGCCCGATAGGAGCGGTGAAGAAGATCTCTGCCGGCGACCGCCTCCACCAGGGCAAGGTGCGAAGCACGCGGCTGGTGCCACCCCGTGACGAGGCCGTTAATCGCTCTCACGCCGCCCTCGGGATCCACCACGATGTCGGTCCACCCGGCCCCCGGGTGCACCCGGCCGGTGCCGTCCGCAACCGTCTCGAGGGCGCGCACCACGGTCGTCCCGATCGCGATCACCTGGCCCCCGCCGGCGCGCGTCTCGTTGACCCGCCGCGCAGTCTCGGAGGGGACCCGGTAGCGCTCGGGATAGGGCTCCTCATCGAGCTCCAGCGACGACACCCCGCAATGCAGGACGAGGGGCGTGACCCCGATGCCGCGCGCGACGAGGTCCGTGATGATCCGGGGCGTGAGCGCACGACCCGCGCTCGGCATCTCGGCGCTTCCCGGCTCCGTAGCGTACGTGGTCTGGTAGGCGGCGAGGGGCCACGCGCGCGCGTGTTCGTAGCGGATGGGCGTGCCCCACCGAGCCAGGTAATGGTCGATGCCGTTCGGCACATCGAGCGAGGCGACCCACAGGCGCGCACTGGCGCCGAAGGGGGCGTGGAATCGGGCCCGGCCCCCGCCCGCGACCGAAACGACGCCGGGAACGTCCCGGTTCCACATCCCTCCCGTCGCCGACCGAAGCTCGACCGTCCACAGGCCGCCCGGAAGAGGGGTGGACAGATGGAGACGCGCGGGCCCGTCGGGAGTTGCGGCGTCCAGGGCCGCGGGCGTGGTTGCCGAGGTGTTGATGACGATGAGGTCTCCGGGGTTCAGCACTCGGGGAAGGTCACGTACGTGCGCGTGCCGGAGTCGGGCCGTATCGGCCTCGGCGACGAGCATCCGAACATCGTCGCGCGCCCGCCCGCGCACCTCCGGCGGGACGCTCGCTTCGAGCTCGGGGGGCAGCTCGAAATCGAAGGCGGTCCCGGCCGAAGACGCGCGGGCGGGCGCCGAAGTAGTCATCCCGAGGATCCCGGGGCGACGACCTCACCGGTCCGATAGCGGCCGCTCGGCAAATCGGCTTCGATGAGCCGAAGCAGCCCGGGGACGCTCTGCTCGGGAGGGGGCCGGTCCGAGATGTCTTCGCCCGGATAGGCGTCCTGGTGCATCTGGGTGTTCATGTCACCCGGGTCGACCCAATAAACGCGCAGGCCGGGATGCTCGGCCGCAAGGATCTTTGAGAACTGCTCGAGCGCCGCCTTCGAAGAGCCGTACCCACCCCATCCCTCATAACCTTCGACGGCGGCATCCGAGGTGACATTGATGATGCACCCGTCGTCCTCGAGGAGCGGCAGGGCAAGCTGGATCAGCGCGAGCGGCGCCAGCGTGTTGACACGGATCACGTCGTTCAAGATCTCGAGGGGATAGTCGGCAAGTTTCGGCTGGGGGCTGGGCCCGAGTATCGACGCGTTGTTCACCACCAGACGCAGGTCGCCGAGTCGCTCGGCAGCGGCAATCAGATCCCCCCGGTGGCGGTGGTCGGCCACGTCGCCGGGGAGGGCAACGACCGATGTCGCGGAGGCAAACTCTGCGGCTGCGCTCTCAAGAGCGTCCGCTCCGCGCGCGTCCACAATGAGGTTCCAACCGCGCTCGGCGAGGGCGCCCGCCAGCGCACGGCCGAGCCCCCGGGATGCGCCCGTGATGATGGCCGTCCCCGCCCCTGTCACCGACACCTCCTCTCAACGCCGCTCCAGGTTCGTGCCTGGGACCCTACGGCTCCCGTGATCGAAAAGCAAGAAGTACCTTGTTTTATTCCGGTAACCGCCCGCCGTGGGTAAGCTGGGTCGATGAGCCCCACCGCGCATCCGGCCCTCACCGCCCTGCCCCTAACCCGCAGGGCGATGCTCAACGCCCTCAAAAAGCGGGGCCAGATGACGGCCGAGGAGCTCGCCGAGGTCCTCGAGATGACCGTCTCGGGCGTTCGACAGCAGCTCGCGGGACTTCAGCGCGACGGTCTCGTCGCCTACGAGGAGATCCGGTCGGGACCGGGCCGCCCCCGCCACAGCTATCGCCTCACGCCCGCCGCGGATGCGCTCTACCCGCGCGCGTACGCGGAGCTGACCAATGAGCTTCTCCAGTACATCGAGGATGCAGACCCGGCCATGGTCGAGAAGATCTTCGAACGCCGGCGCGAGAGGCGAATTGCCTCAGGACGTATGCGGATAGAAGGTCTCGCGTACCCCGAGGCAGTTGCCGAGCTCGCCAAGATCCTCGATGAAGATGGCTATCTCGCCGACTGGCAGGATTCCGGCGACGGCACCTATCTCGTCACCGAACGCAACTGTGCGATCTTTGGAGTGGCGATGCGCTACGGACAGGCATGCGGCAGCGAGCTCGACTTCATCCGGGCGGTCCTTCCCGACGCAAGGGTCGAGCGCGTCGCGCACATGGTCGCCGGCGCGCACAACTGCTCCTACCGGATCGAGCCGACCTCGATGTGAGCACTCGTCCCTCGGGACCTCCGGGGTAGTGGACTTCAACCCGGATCCACGCCCGCTAAGGTCGCGCCCATGCGCGCCTACTCCAACGCGAATCAATGGATGAAAGCCTCCCGCAGACGGATAAGCGGCAGCCGTTTCGCGACCCGTTCGTTCGCGGGGAGCCTCGTCGCCGGGCTGCTGGTGTTGGGGATCATAGGCATCCTTGCTCCGGACAGCTTCGGTCCGACCACAAGCGGAAGGCTCCGACGCGGCCCCGCCCTGTGGGGTTTAGTGGTCCTCGTCGCGGTGTGCGCCCTCATTGCCGGCGCGCGTGCGCGCTATGTGCGTGCTCTCTACGCTCGAATTCGCGAGCCGTTTGTCCGGCGCATGTCGTACGACGCCCACTTCGAGGGCGCCGCCGACGCGCTCGCCGACTGCCCGGCCCCCATGCGAAGTCGCTGGGCCGCGCGCTGGATCTATGTCCCAGCATTACTCGTCGTCGCAGGAGTGTTCTTCGCCTTCTCCGCCGCGTACTTCGCGGTGGGAACGATCCTGTCGCTCGGCGCGGTCGGATGGGGAACGCCGATTATTGCCGCGACGAACGTGATCCTGTCGCTTCTCGCTTTCCGTGTCGCAGGGCCGCGCCTGACGACCTGGCGGCTAGCGGTGAGCGTCCACCGCGACGTTGCCGGCGGCTATTCGGAATGAAGCGACAGCGTGGAAGAGACGGCCGCCCATAACTTCGGGGCGTCGCCCGCGAGAACATCCCCGGCGGGAAGCCCGGTCTCGTCCTCGACCTCGGCGATCGCGGCCTTCCGGCCCTCGTCGTCGAGCCCACGACAATTCAACGCGATGCACGTCACGGGGGCCGGACGCATGGTGGCGGCCGCCGCTTCATAGGCCGCGATCATCTCCCGCAGTGGCGGCAAGCGCGTGTAGGGCGGCTCCTCGATCGCTTCGTGCCCGGCCCGGTGGCACAGGACCAGGGCCTCCGGTGCCGACCCATGGAGCAGGCCCAGGGTCACCCCCGAGTAGGCCGGGTGCCACAGGCCACCCTGGCCCTCGACGATCAGGGCCTCGGCGGAGGAGTCGGCGTCCAGCACCAGCTTCTCGGCGGCTCCGGCAAGGAAATCGGCGATCACGCGGTCGACGGCGATCCCCCAGCCCGCGATCAGGATGCCCGTCTGTCCGGTGGGAACGAACGTGGCCTTGGTCCCCGCAGCGATTGCGGCATTGACCAGCTCAACCGTGACCGTCATCTTCCCGACTGCGCAGTCGCTGCCCACCGTCATCGCGATGCGCTGCGGTGCATCGAGAGCGCGCCCGGAACACAGTGGGATCGCAGACGGCGGATCGCGCACATCCCAGAGGCGCGCGCCCCGCTCGTCGGCGAGCCGCACCAGCTCGAAGTCGTCCCGCAGGAACTTGTGCAGCCCGTTCGCTATCTCCAGCCCCGCTTCGATCGCCTCGATCACCCATGCGCGCCAGTGCTCGGGCACCCACCCGCCGGGGGTCGCAACTCCGAGCAAGAGCGACGTCGCTCCATACTCGAGCCCTGCGGCAACGCCGTCGACTATCGGCGCGGTGCGGCGAAGCTCGGGCATCACTTCCCCGAGGGACTTACCGGCGTGGTCGCGATCGAGAACCGCGGCGATCGGATCGTGCGAGTAGCGGATCACTCCGTGGGCGGTCTTCGCAGCGCGCTCGAGCAGATACCCGTCCGTGAGCACAAGCCAGGACCGTTTGGTCACGGCCTAACTCCCAGCCCGGGACCGGTCGGCAGTTCCACCCGCCCCACTTCACAAGTCACGCCCGGATACGGATTGTGGGAGAGCAACATGAAGCCGTCAACGTCGAGATGGTCGACAAGACCACCAATGTGAGCCGCAGCCGTGCATGCGATTCCCGTTTCAAGGTTGCACCCGATCATGACCTTCAGGTCGTGGACGCGCGCGACCGCAATCGCCTTCACCAGCTCTCTGATCCCCCCGGCCTTTCCGAGCTTGAGGTTCACTCCGGCGACTCCGTCCGCGAGTCGTGCGACGTCGCGGGAGGTGCGGGCGGCCTCGTCGGCAAAGATCGGAATGGGCGAACGCCCCGCCACTCGCCGCAGGCCGTCCTCGTCGTCGGCGTGAACGGGCTGCTCGCAGAACTCGATGTTGAAAGCCGCCATCTCGGACAACCGTTCGCTTGCTTCGTCGACGGTCCACCCCTCGTTGGCATCGATGCGCAGGTTTCCTGCGTAAACGTTGCGGATGGCTTTCAGCGTCTCTACGTCTCCCTCGAACCCCACCTTCAGCTTCAGGACCGGGTAGATACGCAGCTTCTCCGCGCGAGCCACCATCTGGTCGCGCTCCCCGATGGGCACGGTCATCGACGTCGGTGGGAGGGGGGTGCGCCGGAGCCCCAGGAAGCTGCACAGGGGCACACCCGCCATCTGGGCGGCGAGGTCGTGCAGGGCAATATCGATCGCCGACCGCGCCGAGCCCTCCGGAAGCTCGCCGGCAAGCGACTCGAGATCGAAAGGGTCGGTGAGGTGATCGCAATCGAACGAGTCGATGGCATCGAGCACGGAGTCGGCGGACTCGCCCCAGCGCCCGGCCGGATCGCACTCCCCGAGCCCGGTCAGGCCGTCGTATCCGATCTCGACGATCACGTTGCGCGCCGCATCCCAGGACTCGCGAGCGATGACGAATCTCTCGGCAAGGGGGAACTCCTCCACCCTCGCCTTTACGCTCCACTTATGCGGGCTCACGGACCATAATGTTTCCATGAGCACGAACACAATCAAGACGTATGTACTCATGGCCGCGCTGGGCGGCGTCCTCGTACTCATCGGTGGGGCGCTGTTCGGGGGGGCCGGAGCGTACATCGGCCTGGCTATAGGTCTCCTGTTCGTCGGAGGGTCGTACTGGTTCAGCGACAAGCTCGCCATCCGGGCCGCGCGCGCCGAGCCCGTCACGGAACAGCAGGCACCCGGCTTCTATCGGATCGTCCGGGAGCTGACGACGACCGCTGGAATGCCGATGCCGCGCCTGTACGTAACCCCCGACACACAACCCAACGCGTTTGCCACGGGCCGCAACGATAAGAACGCCGCAGTTGCGGTGACGCGCGGCATCATGGAGGCGCTGAGCGAGGATGAGCTCCGCGGAGTTATCGCCCACGAGCTCGCCCACATCCGTAACCGCGACATACTGATCGGCTCGGTCGCCGCTGCGATCGCGATGGGGATCATGTTCGTCGCGCGGATGGCGATGTTCGGGGCGATGTTCGGTGGCAGCGACGACGACGAGGGAGGCAATCCCTTGGGTATCCTGATCCTTGCGATCCTCGCGCCCGTCGCCGCAATGCTGATCCAGATGGCGATATCCAGATCGCGCGAGTTCGAAGCTGATCGGATCGGGGCACGGCTGTCGGGGGGCGGCGAGCCGCTTGCACGAGCTCTCGAGAAGTTACACAGCTATGCCAAGCAGGTACCCATGAACGTGCATCCCGCCCAGGCGCAGGCCTACATCGTCAACCCACTATCCGGGCGCCAGGTGAACTTCGCCAAACTGTTCTCGACGCACCCGCCCATGGAGGAGCGCGTCGCCCGCCTCCGGACGCCGTCGGTGGTCGCCTAGACAAGCTTGAGCTGTTCGGCGGCGACGGCCGCTCGCTCACGGCGTGCCCGGCGCGCACCTTCGGCCCGTTCGAAGCGCCGGGAGCGCGGACGAGCCCGGCTGCGCCCTTCCAGTGACTTGATGATGGAGTTCGCCCGCTCGCCGAACTGCTTGCGGTCGGCCGGCGACGCGTAGGAACTCGTGTACATCTGCTCGTAGCGCGGGACCAGGTCCGGGTAATTGCCCTGCAGCCATTCCATGTAGACCTCGCGCACATGCGGGCGCAGGTGAAGAAGGATTGGGGACACGAATGTCGCTCCAGAATCGAACGCGGACGCAACGACCTCTCGGATCTGCTCGTCCGCGTCGGTGATGCCCGGCAGCACGGGGGCAACCATGACGCCGCACGGAACGCCGGCGTCGTTGAGCCGCGCGACGGCCTGGAGTCGTTTGCGGGGATGGGGCGTGCCCGGTTCGCTCCGGCGCCACGCGTCCTCGTCGAGCGTGCCTATCGAGATCGCCGTCGACACATCCGAGACACTAGCGGCCTCGGCCAGGATGTCGATATCGCGCAGGATCAGCGTTCCCTTGGTGAGAATCGAGAAGGGGTTGCGAACCTCGAACAAGGTCTCGATGATCCCCCGCGTCAGCTTGTACTTGCCCTCGGCGCGCTGATATGGATCCGTACTGGTGCCCATCGCGATGCTCTCGCCCTTCCATCGTTTGGCGCGTAGCTCCCTGCGTAGGAGCTGAGGGGCATTGACCTTGACCAGGATCTTGGTTTCGAAGTCGCGCCCCGGACTCATGTCCATGTAGGTATGTGTCACGCGCGCGTAGCAATTGTGGCTCACAACCCCATCCGCAATGAAGTCGCCGGTGCCTGTAGTGATGTCGTACATGGGGATGTCAAGGCCAAGCGGTTCGACAGAAACAACCTCGAGGGGGGCGTTGTTCTTGATCGCCTGCCCCTCGATCGTTCTCTTGCGTGTGATGGCGGGGTCGGTGGTGTGGAAGAAGCGCAGATGTTCCCGGAGGCCACCGCAAAGCCGCACATACACGAGTCCGTTCTCTCTCGTTGTTCGTTCAATGACGTAAGCCAAATCGAAGCGAGCTAAGCACGAAGTAATGTGCTCGATGATCTTGGTGCTCGTGTTCGCGATCCTCAGGATGCCGCGGAGGTAGCTCCCCTCGGCGTCAAAGATCCCGGCGAGGAACCCCTTGCGCCACTCATCGGAAGGCTCGTCGGGCCAGGCAATCAGTTTCTTGACTGCTCGGAAGCCTGACTGCTTCGAGGTCCTGATGGCCCGGATGGCCTTGCGATTTCCAAAAGCAGCTGCGAACTCGAATTCACTCGTCTGCACGTCCGACCGCAATAGGTACTCGCGCGCCCTGGAAAGTGCTTCGAGATCGACCATCGCAAGCCTGAAACAGTAAACGTCGTCTCTTTTGCGACCCGGGCGTTCGTATGAATAAGAATTGAGATGCCCATCCCCGCGCACAATGCCACACAGATAGCCGGTCCGGTATTCGCTGTCGTGCTTCGGGCCTTCGGCGAACGCGCCTGTGCCCATGAGTTTGTTGTTCGTCGTCAGGTGCGCCCGGTCCCGTCCACGTTCCCTGTTCACCACATGCTTCCACCCGCGGTTGCTCAGGAAGCGATGGTCGGGGCTTGCAACTAGGCGGGAGCCGTCCGCGAGCGAGACCCGATAGGCGGGCTTGACCGTCGACCAGTGTGCTAGCACCTCGGTGATCACGTATCGTTGGTAATGACCCCGCCGTTCCGTTCCATAGATCCTGTCGCCCACACGCACGTCCCGCAGCGGCTTGGTGCGACCATCCGCCATGAGAATTGGAGTCTCTCCCTCTAGACAGTAGCTACATGCATGACTGCAGCCGCGGTATGCATTGATGGTCCAGGTGAACGGCAGGTAGTTGCCGGGCACCTTGTTGATGATCGACTTGGCCTCGGTCTCGATGAAGGTGATGCCGCGGAAGTGCGGCGTATCAAAGGTCGTGCGACGCAGCTCGAAGAGCCGTGCGGGGCCCATGGAACCCAGTATAGAACATATGTTCGATAGACGCCCCACGGCCCCTCACCCGGACGGTTGGGACCCTGGGGGCAATATGTGCCCCTATTCTCCCAAGCGTCGGGCGTCAGGGCCCGGGTTTCGTCGCCACGTACAGGCCCCGGCCCATCAGGCCCCAGGCGTCGTGGTCCACGGTCAGACCCTGCCCCCGAAATGCGGCTACATACTCGTCGTGCGAGAACAGCCCGAGGCGGTGATCCTCCGTGAACGCCGAGATGCCGTCGGGGGTCCCAACGAGATAGTGAAAGACCAACCTCGACAGCCCGCCTTCGAGCTCCGCGATGTTCACCCGGGCGATCTTCAGATCCGGCTCGTCGACGAACACGGCTCCGAGGTGGCCGGCTTCGTACGCCTCGGGGGCGAACCACGGCTCGACAACGAGCACCCCTCCAGGAGCCAGGTGCCAGGCCATTGACTCGATCGCGCGATTCAGCCGGTCGACGGATTGCGTGTAGCCGATGCTCGAGAACAAGCACGTGACGGCATCAAAGGACCTTCCCAGGTCGAAGGTCTCCATGCTTTCCACATGCAAGCTCAGCTCGGGGTTGCGCTCGTGCGCTACGGCCAGCAAGTCCGGATCGAGATCGAGCCCGTCGCACTCGAAATCGTTCTTCCAGTGCTCGAGGTGCAGCCCCGTCCCACACGCGATATCGATCAGCGTCCTCGCTCGCGGACATTTCGAAAGGATCACATCCCGGACGAGCTTTGCCTCAGATCCGTAGTCCTTGAAGCTGTATATGGCATCGTAGAAGCGCGCAGACTTCGAGAACATGTGGGCGAGTCTAGATGGAATCAGAGATCCACCAATTAGAGGCCGACGACGTGTGCGCGCTGCGCCAACTCATTCTGCGTCCGCACCAGCGGGTGTCGGAATGCTCGCATCCAAGCGACCGCGTTCACGACACTCTCCACGTCGGAGCAACCGTGGCCGGGCACCTCACCAGTATCGCAACCATTGCGCGCGAGCCGCTCCGCCAGGATCCGAGCGGTACGGACTGGCGCGTGCACGGCATGGCCACCCTCCCGGAGGCACACGGACTGGGACTGGCCGGCCGGCTCTTGGACGCGTGCGTGGAACACGCTCGGTCGCGTGGGTCTCGACTCGTCTGGTGCAACGCCCGGACGCCGGCCCTCGGCTTCTACCTGCGCTTCGGCTTCGAGGTGCGAGGCGATGAGTTCAGGCTTCCGAACATCGGGCCCCACTACGTGATGATCAAGGACATGAGCGATGGCTCAGCGCTCGGGTAGCGGACGCGGCGAACGCAAGTAGGGGACCAGCTCGATGGCCACGATCGCGGTGAGAATGAGAAGCGCTCCGAGCCAGTTGATCGGCGACAAAGTCTCTCCCTTGATCAGATAAGCGAACAGCCCCGCGAACGCCGGCTCGCTCGCAAGGATCAGTGCGGTGCGAGCGGGGGGAGCATGCTTTTGCGCGTAGAGCTGCACGAAGAAACCGATTGCGCTCGCGATCAGAGCCGTGACGGCAATGGCAAGCCAGACGGATCCCTGATCTGGAATCTCCATCCCCCCCGTTGCGCCCGCGACGATCAAGCTGAAGAGTCCGCATACCAGCAGCTGCACTACCAGCAGTGCCTTGACCTCGTGACCCCTCACCGCGCGGTCGCTGAAAAGGATGTGAAACGCAAAGGAGCAGGCGCAAAGAAAAACCAGAGCATCCCCGGATGGACTCGACTCAGTTCCCCCGACACCGGAGAGGAGGAGCAGCCCGAGCGCCGACACTCCAGCCGCAACCCAGGCGATTGCACCCGCCTTGTGTCGGAAGACCAGCGCTCCGAAGATCGGCGTGAGGACGACGAAGAGCCCGGTGATGAATCCGGCATTGGACGACGACGTTCGCTCCAGCCCAAGTGTCTGGAAGACATAGCCCGCCGTCAAGAAAACTCCCAGCACCACGCCGTGTCCCAGTCCCGCAGTCGAGAGCGACCTCACCTGTCGGTGCGAAAAGAAAGCAACGACAGTCGCCGCCAGGAGGAACCTGTAGGCGAGAAAGGTCATGACGGGAACGAGCGCGACGGCATCCTGCACCATCGGGAACGTCAGTCCCCATACGGCCGCGACCCCGACCAGCGCCAGCTCGGCAAGGTGCTCGCGAGACAGCGCCGCCAACCTAGTGGGGCTCTTTCTCGTCGTGGCGCTCTCCCACCGCAGTCTCCTCGCGCCGGCCGGGCTGGACCTGCTCAATGTAGTGCCCGGGCCGGGGAGCTTGGTGGACGTGAGTTAGCCTCCCCGCCTGTGATCTCCAACCTATTGGTGATCAAGAGCGGCGCGACGTTCGCGTGTTTCGAACCGGCCGGAGACATGAGTCCGGAGGTGGCCGGCTCGGGGCTCTACATGAACGACACGCGCTATCTGTCGCGCTTCGAGCTGACGGTCGGGGGCCGAATTCCGAAACTGGACTCGGCGACGGCAACGGGGGCCGAGGCGAGGATCACGCAATCGGCGGGTGGTGGCGCTCTTGAGATCAGGCGGTTACGGATCGTCGCCGCGTCCATGCAGGAGCGCGTCGAGGTGACAAACGAAGGGGACGACGAGGCCAGTACAAGCATCCAGCTGACCATCGCCGCCGACCTCACGGATTGGTTCGCGATCCGCGGATTCCAGGCGACGGACGCCGGCCGCGTTTCGGAACCGGTTGCTGAGGACTCATCGGTCAGATTCGCTCACACGGGTCTCGACGGTGTCACGAGGTCACTGCGAGCCAGCTGGCAGCCGGCCACCGATTCGATCGAGGTGCTGGGCGATCGGGCCGTCATTCGGTGGGAGGTCGACGTGGGCCCCGGCGACATCGCCACGATCGATCTCACAGTCGTTCCGGACGAGGGATTCGAACCAGACTTGACGGGAGCCGGCGCAGAGGACCGGGTGCTGCCCATCGAAGACCAGCGGCGGCGACATGCCCAGTCGCTTGCGGAATGGACGGCGAGCTGCACCGAGGTGGTCACCGACAACACCGACTTCGACCGATTGATCTCAGCCTCCATGCGAGACATTCATCTGCTGCTGATACCCGTCGGCTCCGACACCGTCGTGGCTGCCGGCATCCCGTGGTACGTCGCGCTGTTCGGTCGGGACTCGTTGATAACCGCCCACCAGTTGTTGATGATGAATCCCGGGATTGCGCGCGCGACACTCCGTGCGCTCGCCCGCCACCAGTCCATAGCCGACGACGCGGAGCGCGATGCGGAACCTGGGAAGATCCTGCACGAGCTCCGGCGCGGTGAGCTTGCCCGAGCGAGGATCGTTCCGTTCTCGCCCTATTACGGAAGCGTCGATTCCACGCCGCTGTTCGTGCTGCTGGCCTCCGACTACTACGCGTGGACCGGAGATCTCGACACAGTTTCCAAGCTCAGACCCTCACTCGAGGGGGCGCTCGCGTGGATTGACGAGCACGGCGACGTCGATCGGGACGGATTCGTGGAGTATCGATCGCGCTCCAGCCGGGGCCTCTCCAACCAGGGGTGGAAAGACCACGACGGCTCCGTCGTCCACGCCGACGGATCGCGGGCCGCTCCTCCCATCGCGCTCGTCGAGGTGCAGGGCTACGTCTACGCTGCGAAAGCCGGAATTGCGGACGTTTTCGAAGCCCTCGGCGACCACACCACGGCACGGGATCTCCGCGCGCAGGCAGCGGAGCTCAAAGCGCGCTTCAACCAGACGTTCTGGATGGACGAGGAGGGCACATACGCGTTCGCCCTCGACGGTGACAAGAACCAGGTGAGAAGCGTCGCATCCAACGCCGGGCACGCCCTATGGTGCGGGATCGCCGACGACGACAAGGCTCGCTTCGTCGCCGAGCGACTCCTGGCCCCCGACATGTTCTCCGGCTGGGGAGTGCGAACGTTATCGGAGCACTCACCCGCATACGATCCGATGAGCTATCACAACGGATCGGTGTGGCCTCACGACAACGCGATCATCGCCGCCGGGATGACTCGCTACGGGCTCTCCGACCATGCGGCCCCCATCGTTGATGCCCTCTACGAGGCCGCGCTCGACGCCGGGCTGCGCTTACCCGAACTCTTCGGCGGGCAGGCGCGATCGGGCCCATCGTTCGCGCGCTACCCGATCGCGTGCAGCCCGCAGGCGTGGGCGGCTGGGGCATTCCTCATGCTGCTGTCGGCCACGCTCGGGGTCGGCCCCGATGCCGCTGGGCGGAGGCTACGCATCCGGAACCCCTCGTTGCCGTCGTTTCTTCGCAGGGTCGAGCTGCGCGGCCTCAGAGTGGGCGGCGAGCCCGCAGACATCGTCTTCGAGTCGTCCGACCGGGGAACGACGTACGAAACTTCGGCTCCAAGACTTGAGATCGTCGACCAGTGATTCACACCGGCCCGCGCGCGCGGCCTGCGTTCCGTCACGACCTTGCCGCGCGTATAGAAGTGGACGCCCTCCCGGCCGTGCACGTGCGAGTCTCCGAACAGCGACGACTTCCAGCCAACCGAACGAGTTAATACGCCATCGAAACGGGGATTGAAACGTCGATACCGACCATGCCCCAGTGATCGACATGCTTCACGGAGCCTCTGCCGCCCCAACCGATTCGATCAGTATGCGCCCGCCCTCATCGGCCTCCTCGACGGTCAGGCTTAGCGGTGGGGCGATGCGAATGACGTTTCCGTACAGGCCACCCTTGCCGACGAGCAACCCCCGGCTCTTGCACTCCTCCATCACCCTGGCCGCTGCACCCGGGTCGGGTGAGCGGTTCACGCCGACGAGCTCCAGCCCGATCATCAGTCCCTTGCCGCGCACTTCGCCGACGATCTCGTACTCGTCGGCCAGCGGCCGCAGCAACTCCATCAGGTGCTGACCGACCTTGCGGGCATTGGTTTGCAAGTTGTTCTCCAGCAGGTAGCGGAGATTCGCCAGAGCACCCGACGCTGACAACGGATTCCCACCAAAGGTGGAGATCGAATTCGCGCCTATGCCGTCCATCAGCTCGGCACCGGCCACGACGCCGGCAATTGTCAACCCGTTCCCGATCCCTTTGGCAAAAGTGATGATGTCCGGGGTCACTCCGTGTGCCTCAATGCCCCAGAAGTGATCCCCCGTCCGCCCCCAGCCCGTTTGCACCTCGTCCGAGATGAACAGGATCCCGTACTCATCGAGAATCTCCTTGATCGCACCGAAGAATCCATCGGGTGGGACGGCGAAACCGCCGACACCCTGGATGGGCTCGGCGATCATGCAGGCGACATCTCCCGAGGTTGTTGTCTCGATGACCTGGCGGAGATCGTCGGCGCAAACGCGAATGAAATCTTGATCCGAAAGACTCCGAAACGGACTGCGGTAGCGATACCCATCGTGCACATAGCTCACGGCCAGCGGCGAGAACGCCGACGGTGACCAACCCCTATTTCCCGTGATCCCCACCGTGGCGAAAGAGCGCCCGTGATAGCTGTTGCGCAGTGCCAGAACCTGATGGGAGCGACGGTGAGTTGCCGCCAGCAACAACGCGGTCTCGTTCGCCTCGCTCCCGGAACAGCAGAGGAAGACCTTGGCATCGTTGATGGGCGAGAGTCGGGCGATCTCCTCGGCCAGCTCGACCGCCGGCTCGATGAGATACAGCGTCGAGGTGTGAAGGATCTTGTCTGCCTGGGCCTTCACGGCATCGACGATCTCGGGGACACCGTGACCAGAGATCGTAGTGACGATTCCTCCGAAGAAATCGAGATAGCGCTTCCCGTCGGCATCCCACACTGTCCTGCCCTCGCCACCGACGAGCGCTATGGGCTCCTCGTAGTAGAGCGCCAGCCACGACGGCATGACGGATCGATGTCTTGCGAGTAGTTGACGGTGGTTCACGTGCCTCCCTTCTGCGAACCTTACTAGCGCCGCACGAGGGGCGAGCCTGCACTCAACCATCTATTTCATTGACAGGTGAACGCTCGACCGGACCGGTACGCAATGTTGCCTATGCAGCGGTTCCGCCCTCCTGCCGATTACTTCCATGTTCAAGCACCGACGCTGTTCTGCAGGTCCCCCTTCCTGCGGACCCCCAGATGGGCGCTGACGGCGAAAGTGGGAAACGGCCCGGGACAAGCCCCGGGCCGTTTCTTTTCCCTGGTGCCGCGGCAAGAAATCCACATCGGCGCCACGCGTGCGTGATTGCCTTCCGATATGGCAACGCGGGCCCACGAGCCGCCGTCGACGGCAACCGTCGCTCGAGTCGTGCTCACGACCGTCGCCCTCATGGTTGTGCTCTATGCGATCTACCGGGTGCGGAGCGTGCTGGTTCTCGTTCTGATCGCAGCCTTCCTCGCGGTCGGCCTGGATCCCGCCGTCCGCAGGCTCGAGAAATGGGGTCTGAAGCGAGGACAAGGCGTCGCAGCCATCTTCTTGAGCCTGATCGTCTTCCTCGTCGCTTTCGCTCTGGCCGTCATCCCACCCTTAGCAAGCCAGGTGACGATGTTTGCCTCGGATCTCCCGGGCCAGGTGAACGAGCTGGCCGAGAGCAACCCTCGCTTGCGAGACGTGATCGTAGAGAACGACATTCCCCAGAAGTTGCAGGACGCGGTGGGAAACATCCCGTCGGCAATCAGTGGATCGTTCGGAAGTGTGCTCGGTGTCGCGGGCTCGGTGCTGACGGCAATTTTCAACGTGCTGACCGTCTTCATCCTCACCATCTACTTCATGCTCAGCCTCTCGCGCATAAGGGCGGGGTCGCTGCGATTGGTGCCGAAGAGCAAGCGGGTGCGGGTCTCCGAGCTCGTCGATCCCATCCTCGAGAAGATCGGTGGCTACATAGCCGGACAGGTGACGGTCGCACTTGTTGCGGGCTCGCTCGCGTTCATCTTCCTGACGGTGGCCGGCGTGCCGTTTCCCGTCGCGCTCGCACTGTGGGTCGCCATAGCGTCTCTTATTCCGTTGGTGGGGGCCACGATCGGAGCCATACCGGCGGTCGTGGTGGCCTTCTTCAGTTCGGTGACGCTCGGCATTGCGACCCTCGTCTACTTCATCGCCTACCAGCAGATCGAGAACTACATGATCGCCCCACGCGTGATGACCAAGGCGGTCGACATTTCCCCGGCCGCCGTCCTGCTGGCGGCCCTCATCGGAGGGAGTCTTATGGGATTCGTCGGGGCGCTCATGGCGATTCCAGCAGCGGCGTCGATAAAGCTGGTCGTTCAGGAAGTGATAGTCCCGCACGTCGAGTCGGCCTGACCATCGCGTGATGGTTTCACGGGACATAGTCTCGTCAAACTCACACAGATTGCCCACGCAGTGTTTTTACAAGTTCGCCTCTCGCAGAGCCGTCCTGATCTCCTCGGCCTCGGCGGCGAGGGTCCAGCGGGCAATCGAGTCGGCGATCGTGTCGACGGTCACGTCTTGCCCGGCTCGCTGCAACCCCAGCACAGTCTTGTAGACGAAGCCTCGATACGGTGCGGGAACCGCAATCCCGGCGACTTTACCGGTCGCCGCCCACTCGTCCTCGAGCCGTGCGAGGTCGGGTTGCTCCCACCACGCGGACGTTTTCGGTGGCCGGGCCCCTCCTCCCAGGGGAACGACGTTGACAGGCATCGAGCCCGTTCGCCGCCATGTCGGCGCCTCCAGGAAGTCGGGCTCGTAGGCACGCCGCTTTGTGTCGAGCTCAACGAGATCGTCGGCATCCTCGATAAGAAGGACCAGCCGCAAACTCCGATCCAGCTCGTCGGGAAGGTTTCCGGCGTTCCGGTAGGCGAGCGCCTCTTGCCTCCCAAGCGGTTTGGCATTGGATTTCCCAGACGAAGCACCGCGACCGCGCGCAAGTTCGATCTCCAGATCCCGGACGCTCATTAGGTACCAGCCCTCGCGAAGGCCGGTGCCGCGGGCCACTGCTACTCGGTGCGGGTGGGGTTGCGTGACTCCTTCGGGGAGTTGCGGCTACGTTCCACAGCGGTAGCAACCAGCCAGGCAAACGCGGCCGTCGCGAGCACCAGGGCAATGCCACCGAGCTGAAGCGCCCACGTCGGAAGCTCGATCTCGACATCCCGAGCTTCGGCGATGAGGTTTATCCCCACGACTGCCAGCAGCGCTATTGCGATGAGTCCCAGTCCCGCCACGCACGCCACGACCGCCGCCACCGCCCAACCGAGGACCCGATTGGTGACCTCGGTTTCCATTGTCGACTGCCGGTCCTGGGGGGGCATTGCTTCCTTCGCGCTCAAGCAGCGTCCGCTCGGTCACTGAGACGCTCAACGACCCGGATTGGTTCCTTGCCGGTCACCTTAACCGCGGCCCCCAATAATTGTTGCATTTCTCACCCACCGGGGAATTCTCCCAAACCGGACGTATCATTACAAGGCGGGTAATGCCGCCGCCGCAGAAACCGGACTGGCGGCGCCACTCTTCCCTCCACGGCCAGGGGCGTCTCTCGGCCCCCCCGGAGACGCCCCTGGCCCTCCCTCCTTATCCGCCCGGCCGATCGGGGCGCTGCGTCCAATCACAACCGGGCGGATCGTAGTTCTCCCTGCTCCACGTCGCGCACGGGGCCAGAAAACCCTGCTTGTCCGAGTTGCCGGGAGAGAAGACCGGCGTCTGGTCGCAGTCGGGAAGCGTTGCCGGATCACTCGTGACCCCTCCCGGCGACCTGTTGCGCTCCCAGCAGTTCCCGGCCCCCTCTTCGTCCCACCAGAAATCGGTGCCGTTCGGCAGTCCGCGACCGGCGGGCGAGACACCCATTCGATTCACGATGTACCGGTTGAAGTGGGAGGTGTCGTACTGCTTGTCGGGATCGTTCTCTCCCCGCACTGCTGCCGGCACCCAGAAAAGCATCGTCCCGTATCTCCAGTTGTCGTAGATCCAATTGGACGCGAACAGATTCTGGTTGCCGCCCGCGACCATGATCCCCGTACCGATCGGCACGGGCACGGCCGGACACACGACACCGTTCTTGTAACCGCGTTCCCGATACGGCTTGTCGCACGTCCCGTCTCGGTAGTAGCGGTAGTAGTCCTTGTTGTTGGAGAAGATCTTGTTGTGCCTGAACACCGCATTGTTCTGGGGCAATCCGGGATGGTTGGGGAAGAAGCTGTCCATGGTCGCCCCGGCAGAGTTCTTGTAAAAGCGATTGTGGTGCGCATAAACGGAATTTCCCGCCGTGCCCGAATAACCGATCAGGTTGTGATGGGATCGGCAACGCCGGATCTCGATCGACGGGCGCGCTCCGTAATGTGGCGCCGCCGAGCCCGGATAGATACCTGAATCACCGTTGCCGTACGCCTCGCACCTCTTGTACAAACCGTGATCCGAAGCGAAGGTCAGAAACGCGTACTCGTCGTTCCATCGACCGAGAACACGATCGATGGCGAAGCCGTCCGTCTCGATCACGTAGAGCGCGTTGAACGTCGATTGCTGCACCGTGAAGTTCCTGAAGTAGACACCGTCGGCTCTATCCGCTCGAATCACATTCAGTTTCTTGAAGTGGCCGTCGATGATCACGTCGCGCGGCGTGGCCCCGGTCCCCTCGATCTGCAGTTCGCACAACCGTCCGTCACAGACGCGATTGGAGTCGTTCCCGTCACCGAAGATCGCAATGAGATTGTGCGCGTGCGGGCACCTCCGCTGCTCCCCATGTGTCAGGAGCTGTCGGTCGGCGAAGTCCGCACACTCACCCCGCAGACGAGCACGGCTGGGCAATTCGAGGTAGCGGCCGGGAAGAACGAGGATGCGGGTTCGACGCCGGGTGACCGAGTTAACGGCAGCCTGGATGTTGCGAAACCCGCCGCGTCGGCACTCGCGATAAAGAGCGCGATTGGCAGCCCTGAGCCCCGAGGGCAGGCGGCTTATGCGGCCCGGTGATCCCGAGTTGCAGACAAGCCGGTAGGGACCGCCGTGGCGGTAGCGGGGCACGGCCCCGGGAGGCTTGGGGAACTTGGTTTTGCGCTCCTCGTGCGCGCCTGCACCGGCCGCGAAGACCGCCCCAACCAGGAGAACAAGGATCGCCGTTACCCGCCCCAGTCTCATCGGCCGACATCTTGACACCATCTTCATGGCGCCGCCAGAAGGAAAGGTGCGGCCGGCCCAGGAAGAGTCGGGCCGGCTGTCCCGACGGGACGACCATCGCATTCGAAGTCAGTGGCCCGGCGGGCTTCGTAACACTCGTGACCGTGTCCGGGGGCCGGGGCAAGGTGGTCGAGGCCACCGATAGCGACGGCCAGGGGTTCATCCGCATGGATCAAGAGACCTTTCTGTGCCTGACCACGGGGCGGTGGGAGCCCGAGGCCGCCCTCGATGATGGACGAGTCTCACTTGCGGGCGACGAGGAAGCCGCTCGGCGCGTGGTGCTCGCGCTCAACTTCATGTTCTGAGGGGCCTGGGAGTTGGTCAGTCCGTAGGCCGGCCGGCTACGGACCGGTACTCCGGCCACGACACGGCCTCCTCGCCGTTGATCTGACGGACGAACTCTCCCAAGAACCAGCTGCGGAACTCGACGGTCTCCTTCGGTGCGGCAAGGGTCAGCAGATGGCCTCCGGACCGGCAGAACTCGTCGGCTTCATCGAGAAGCCGCTCCAGGTCGATGCACGCGTGCTTCACGCTGGGAGGCAGCTGGTACACGAGATCTACCGTCGCATCCCCGCGTTCGAGGGCCTCGTCACGGATCCTGTTGGGAGTAGAGGAGAAGCCGCTGTAGCGACTGGTGACTTGATCTATGACGCGAAGGAGCTTGTCGGGAATGCTGCTGGTCTCGCTCTCGCGGATCAGCGCGAATTCCCTCTTCAGCTCGTCGAAGTGCTCGGACGAGGCTTTGTAGACGTCAAGAGGCATGGCGACGATCCGGACCTCGATGAGTTCTTCGGATGCCGAGCCGGTCGTCAACTGGCCTCGGCGGCGAGCTCGAACCACACGACCTTGCCGGCGTTGGCCGGCTCGGTGCCCCAGTCGGAGGACAACTTCTCAACGAGCACCAGGCCTCGCCCCGTCGCCGCCGATAGCGAGTAATCCCTCCTCATCGGCGCCTGGGGATTGTCGTCATGCACCTCGACCCGGAGTCTTTCGCCCTCCAGGCTGACGGAGAGCTCGACCTCGCTCTCGGTGTGCAGAACCGAGTTGGTAACCAGCTCGTTTGCCAGGAGTTCGGCCAGCTCGATCAAATCCCCGTGGCCCCACTCGATGAGGACGGAGCGAACGAACCTCCGAGCGAGCGCGGCGCTCGATGGGTTCCCAGGCAGGCGCGTGTGGTCGGCTTGATTCACCAGCCCCAATGCTAATTCCGGATCGGTTAATGCTCGGTAAAGGAACGCGGGCCGAAAACGGGACCCGGGGGATCGACCCAAGCCGCTTCGGAACGTAGCATTCTGTTCTGCTACGACGGAACGAAGTGTTACGTTCCGGAAACCCCGGAAACCTGTCTCATCGCCATGGTCTCGTTTCTTGGGCGGGGGCCTCCGGCCCGGAAGGAGTAGAGGGATAGACGCGTTAGAGCAAACAAAGCCGACGGCTACCCTCCTCCGGGCGCGGTCGGATCAGCCCGGAAGGGGCAGCTCGTCTTTCGTCCCGGCGAGAGCAGTGGGGACGCGCTCACCTTCGGAGTCCTCGGCCGTGATCCGGTCGGCCGGCTCATTCAGGGCCCGCAGCCGGCCGAAGATCGGCAGGGCGAGGACGGTCGCCAGCCCTCCGACGACGAATCCAATCGGAATCGATCGCTCCTGGGAGAGGTATCCAAGTCCAGTCTGGCCCCCGACGCTGCCCAGACTCCCCACGAGCGAGTCAAACGACACCAGCGTGGCCCGCTCGGAAGTAGGGATCGAGGCGTGAAGGTAGGTCTGCCGGACCGGCTGAAGCACCCCACCGGCAACCGCTCCGACCAGGAACACCGGTACGGTCACCCAGAAGGAGCGGATGGCACCGGTGCCTACCATGGTCGCAGTCGTGATCGCCGTCGCTCCGAGCAGGATCGTGGTCCGGCGCCGGCCCGGCTTCGCCAATCGTCCAACCAGAGCGTTGCCGGCGATGCCGGCCAAGGCAAACAGCGCGGCGATCAGGCCCGATAGCCAGATCGCATTCTCGCCGTACAACTCGAGGAAGTACGGCTGCCACGCGTACCAGGCCCACGAGAAGAATCCCCAGGTCACGAACGACTCCATGACGAGCAGGCGGACGGCAGGCGCTCGCCACCCGTACGTGATGCCGGCGCGGGCGACCTTCTGCATCTCCCCCACGATCCCCTTCACACGCAACGTTCTGGGAGTGAACCCGATGTCGTGCATCGTCCGGAATCCCACGGCGAATGCCATAAGTAGGAGCACGATTCGTGCCACGTAGGGAAAGGAGAGGTGGAGCTGACCGAGCAGCCCGCCGCCCACGGTCCCCACGATCATCGCGACGCTCGCGACCGTCTCGGCGCGCGCAAAGACGCCGTCCAGCTCCTTGCTGTATTCGGTGGCCTTTAGCGCGTCTACAAGCCACGCCTCCACTGCGCCGGAGTAGAACGTGTACCCGAGACCGAGGATCACTCCGGCCAGACAGAAGAGAAGGAGGCCACCGTTGACGGCGGCCACACCCACGTATGCGAGCGTTCCAATGGCCAGTGTCGCTTCGGAGAGAAGAAATGAGATCCGCCGCCCCCGCGTGTCCGCGACAACACCCGTGGGGACTTCGAAGAGCGCCATCGCGGCGGTGAAGACCGCGTTCGCGACGAACACCTCAAAGATCGTGAGGCCTGCATCGAGAAGGAACAGCGTGTTGATTCCCCAGATCAACGAGGCCGACAGCGTGAAGAGCCCGCTGATCACGAGGTAACTGCGGATTACCAGTTTGGAGTCCATCCTGTCTCCCGGCAACACCGCGTCTATTTCGTTGATTCCCGGTGGGTTGTCGGTTGCGCCCATCGGACGGGATCGCGCGGCACTTGTCCTCTAGCCCGCCGGCGACGTGTCCCAGCGCCCACTGATCTCTTTCCAGGTAGGCGGCGGACCGGGGAGCTTCGTCCCAGGGCGGTGGAAAGCATCGAGAATCAGCGTCAGATATCTGCGGCGGAGCCGGCGGGTGCGCTCGTCGTTGCCGACATGAACGGCTGCCACCAGCTCGAACACGAGCGAGACGTCGTTGACGTCGATGTCGGGGCGCATGCCGCCGGTGGCCTTTGTGCGCTCAAAGAGCCGAACGTTGAGTTCCTGGGCCCGGTTGGCGTCGCGGTACAGATCTTCGGTGGGGGTGAAGGTGCCGGCGAGGCGCAGAGTCAACTCGCCGCTCCCTGCGTCCACAACTCGCTGCATGAAATCGACAAACGCGCCCCAGGGATCGCCTTCATGCGCGAGTGCTGTCTCGATCTCCGCGATATATCGTTGCAAGCCCTCGCCGGAGAGCCGGCGCAATAACTCCTCCTTGCTGGCATAGCGCCGATACAGGGCGCTGATACCCACTCCGGCGCGCTCCGCCACCGCCGAGATCGGCGCCTCAGGATCGGCGAGGAACACCTCTCGTGCCGCATCCAGAATCCGCTGATCGTTGCGAGCGGCCTGCGCTCGCCGGCCGCTGAGGGGCACAGCAGTCGTCTCGGCCATGCCCCCACTCTATCATCGGAACAAAGCATTCCGTTCTGTTCGTTTGTGTCCCCAGCTAGAGGCCCCTAGGACGTGTCTCCTTATTCGGCGGCCCACGTGAGTGCGGCGGCCTCGCGGTTCAGGGGATGCCATCGAATGATTCGGAAACCGTGCTTGACGGCTGACCGGAGGGACGAGTCGAAACGGATGAGAGATCTCGTCTCTGCGCCTCACGGTGCCGTCTGTGCAGGTTATGGCTGCGATTGCCGAACGCCTAGCGCAGCTCCTGGATGCGGATCAGGTTGCCCGCGGGATCGCGGAAGGCGCAGTCGCGAACCCCGTACGGCTGCTCGGTCGGCTCCTGGACGACGTCGGCGTCGCTGGCCTGCAGCCGCTCGAAGGTGCCGTCGAGGTCGGCGGTGGCCAGGTTGATGGAGGCGTAGGTACCCTTGGCCATCATCTCGGCGATGGTGCGGCGCTCGTCGTCGGTGACGCCGGGGGCGGCGGCCGGCGGGTACAGGACGATGGACGTGCCGGGCTGGTCGGCGGGGCCGACCGTGATCCAGCGCATCCCGCCGTATTCGACCTCGTTGCGGACCTCGAAGCCGAGGGCGCCGCGATAGAAGGCCAGGGATGCGTCCGGGTCGTCGTGCGGGAGGAAGGTCTGGTAAATGGTGATGTCCATGGCGTCACCCTAGCTGCGGCTCGGTGACCGGTGCTTCTCGATTCCTGATCGGTCTGG
>JBOGXA010000026.1:0-27715 GCA_050694175.1 Actinomycetota bacterium | reverse complement strand
GTGGAATTCATGGGACACAGGTGCCGGAGCCACTGTCGCCCAGGAACCGGAGCCGGGGTCGGCTAGTGGGACAGAGGTGCCGGAGCCAATGTGGGACAGAGGTACCGGACTTTCACACGCGAAACTCCTGGTCAGGGGTGGGTCGCCAGGGAATCGAACCCTGAACCTACGGATTAAGAGTCCGTTGCTCTGCCTGATTGAGCTAGCGACCCGGCGCGGCAGTCTAACGCTGCCGTTCTTTTGGTGAAATCTGGCGTTGTGCACGTGGTCAGTGACGGAAAGAACGGGAGCAGGGCGACCGACCGGATTCGAACCGGCGACATCCTGGACCACAACCAGGTGCTCTAACCATGCTGAGCTACGGCCGCCATGGTGTGCTTCTCAAGGGTAGCAGGCGCATCTGAGCCCAAGGCAGCCGATCCTGCGCGCCCAACTGTGGCGAGGTTTGTGGCTGGATGTCGATATAGGCGACATGGGGGCTCTAACATCGAGGTGCCCCTGGGCGCCGAGATCGAACTCTCTACAGCGGCTCGCACGCCTCCTCGACGCGCGCCGGCCTGCTGCTTGCAAAACCCCGGTTCGCGAGGCGCAGCATCAATACGAATCCGACGGCGGCTACGGCCCCGGCGGCCACGAAGGTTCCCGCATAGCCCATCGCGCTCGCGATCGCTCCAAGGGTCACCGCCCCAAGCCCGAAGGCGAGATCAAAGAAGGCCGTGAACGTTGCCACCACCGAACCTCGCTCCGAGGGCGGCGCGCCCGACAATGCGATCGTCATCAGCGCGGGAAAGGCGAGAGCCTGACCCAGGGCGAAGATCCCGGCCCCCACGAACATCCCGGTCGGCGTCCCGACGATGCCCATGAACGCGAGCCCGAAGGCGCTCGTCACCAGCGCCGCACGCGCCGTCCGCACCGGACCCAATCGGTCCGGCAGCCGCGCGCCTAAGCTTCGAATCGTCAGCACGATCGCCGAGAACACAACGAACACCAAACGGGAACCACTCAGTCCGAGCTCACGTGCATACAGAGGCACGAACGAGTTGAAGCCGGCGAGCCCCCACACGCTCGTGGCCAGGACCGTGCCCGGCAGCAGCCCCGACGGATGGATCCATCGCCCGAATGCTTGCGTCTCCTTCCCGTCCGGGCGCGTGTCGGCAACGAACACTCCGAAGAACGCCGCCACCCACGACAGGATCGCCGCCACGATCCACACGGCATCGAAGCTCGACAACTCGAGCACCCCTTCGCCCAGGACCGGGCCGAGCGCAAGGCCCCCATACAGCGCGAGCGAGAAGTAGCTCATCGCCTCGCCGCGGCGGTCGTCCGGCGCGAGGTCGTTGATTGCGCTCGCCGCGCCGACATAGAAGAACGCTTCTCCGGCTCCCGTCAGCAAACGCATCGCGATCAGAACGGGAAGTGACTCGGCGACGACGTAGGTGGCGACCGCGACGCCGACGAGCGCCCCGCCCAGGAGTATGAGGAAGCGTCGCCCGCGCTCGTCACTCCAGCGGCCGGCGAGGGGCCGTATGAGAACCGCCGCCAGAGAGAACGCTCCTACCGTTACACCGACCGAGAACTCGGTGCCGCCGAGCGGACCCTTCACGAATACCGGCAGCACGGGGATCGTCGCTCCCACCGACAAGAAGTAAGCGAACGTCGCCGCCATGATCAGGAGAAAGACCGGTGTCACCAACCGGTCTCGATGTGATTCGGGGCGAGCGGTCGCTTGCCTTATCGCCACGGTTTCCTTTCGATCGGTCTGGCCGCGGGCGCGACCTCACAGGGAGCCAACGCGCCTCTGGGGGCAGAGATTCCTGAACTTAGCCGAGGGTGGGCGGGTCGGCGCTCACGCGCTCGTGAACCACGGATCCCGCAGGTCGGTGTAGCTCACGTTATCGACGAGCTCCATCCACCGCCTCATTGATTCCTGTTCTTCGGGCGTTGGGTTTGCCTCCCCCCTGCGGGCTTCCTTCTCGGACGTGAAGTAGACGGTGTTCGTGAAGAGGCCGCCCTCGTGCCACGCGATCGTGCCCCCGAGCACGTCGGGACGATTATCCGGCTGCGACGCTTCGTCTTCGGCGAAGAGGTCTCGGACCGCTTTCGGGTCCTTCGCTCGCCCCTGGATGACCTGAACGAATCCGGCGTCGTCCGAGCCCCCGTTCATCCACAACTCGGCGTCCGTGCTGTCGAGGAAGGTGGCTTCGCCCTCGAGATTGGCCGAGAAGTCGTTCCACCATCTCGTCTGCTCGGCGCGTTCGCTGCTGCGACGCGCCCGCTCCTCCGACTCGAATCGCACGATCGCTATGAAATCACCGTCGTCGGTCACGCCCGCGGTGGCTCCCAACCAGCCGTCGGCTCCGGGGGCCAGCTCATCCCTCCACCTGTCCATGTGCTTGCGCAGCGCGGGGGGATTCTTGGCGCGCCCCTTTATTACCTGAATGAACATGGCCGGCCTCCCTTCTCGCGGCGCGTTGGGCCGCGGCTGCTTCTATGCCCCACGCTACTTCCACAGCCTCGTGAGTCAAGGGGACGGCGAGACGTTTCTCTGGAGCGCCCCAAGTAGCATGTCGGGCATGCCCGAGTTCGGCAAGGCGTTCGTGGGTGCGCGCCGGCGCTTTGCGTCCCTGTGCACCGATCTCTCGATTGAAGAACTGGACGAGAAGGTTCCTGCATGTCCGGACTGGTCGGTGAAGGACCTCCTTGCCCACGTCGTCGGGATCACGAGCGACGTGGTCTCAGGCAACGTCGAGGGCGTCGGCTCGGACGAGTGGACGTCGAAGCAGATCGCAGCTCGCCGTGACCATGGAGTTGAGCAGTTGGTCGCGGAATGGGACTCGATTGCTCCGATGGTCGAGTCCGCCATCGACTCCATCCCGAAATGGATGGCGGGAGTGATCGTCGGCGATCTCGTCACACACGAGCACGACCTGCGCGGCGCGATCAGGGTGCCCGGGGCGCGCGATTCGAGCGGAGTTGCCGTCGCCCTCGATACCTATGCGCGTTTCTTCGGGCGCAGGATCAAGGATCGAGATCTCCCGGCCCTGGACGTGCGGGCCGGCGACCATTCGTGGCGACTCGGCAATGGAGAACCCCAGGCATCGGTCGCCGGCGCACCGTTCGAGGTCCTTCGCGGGCTGACAGGCCGTCGCACGCTCGACGAGGTGCGCGCGCTTGGGTGGAGCGGGGATCCCGAACCGTACGTCGGTATCTTCTCGATGTACGGAGTGCCCGAACAATCACTCAAGGAGTGACGCCCGCCCGTGCGAGGCGTGCCGCGCGGCGGGCTCGTCGCATAGGCTCCGGAGTTCTAGCCTTGCGAACCGCACGCATGACGGCTTCTGCGGCGACGTCGGGGTCGGTTCTCCACGCGGCCGTTACCGCGATGGGGCGCGCCCCCGGGCGCGTACGCAGCCAGTAACCGACGTGGTCGTCGTCGAGCACAAGAGGAGAGATGGCACCCCGTTCGAACCCCGGCTCCTCACCGGCGGCGGCCAGCGTGCGATGTGTCACTCCCACGGAGGGGATGTCCACCACCGCACCGAGGTGAAGGGCAAGCCCTGCCCGACGGGGGTGGTCGCGTCCCGTCGCGTTGACAAGCAATACCTCTGGAGGCGCCGAGAGGGCGCGCACCGCGCGCTCAAGCAGCGCACCCTCGCGCAGGGCCATCAGGCCGGGGCGGTAGGGTCCGCCACCCCGGCCCGAGATCACAACGGCTTCCCGGAACCGGCGGTTTGTCGTGACCGCCGCGGCGGCCCATGCGGGATCGTCGTCTTCCCCTTCGGCGCGTGGTGCAAAACACACGAAGCAGGCACCGATCCTGAGCTGTCGTTCGGGTGGAGGCAGCCACAACTCCCCGGCAACCTGCCGGAGCTCGGCTTGCAGGGCCGCGAGTTCTTCAGGCTCGGTGGGCCAGTTGATGGCGGAATCCACTCCTGTCATCCGACGTTGAACTAAACAGGGCGGCGACTCTTTTCGCTACCCTGTAAATAAGCGCGCAAAGTTCAAATGAAAAAGACGGTGAAATCAGTTGGACAAGGAGATCGACCAGGAACGCTTCGGGCCGAATATCTGGCTCGTCGACGAGATGTACCGCCAGTACCTCGAAGACCCACGTGCAGTGAGCGAGTCATGGCGGGAGTTCTTCGAGGACTACACCCCCAGTTGGGCTGTAGGAACCGCCCCGGCCGCAGGCGCCGCGGGCGACGGAGCCACCCCCCGCCCCGATGAGGCCCCGGCTCCGCCCCCCGCAGTAGAGAAGGTTGAAGAACCTCCCACGAAGGTCGAGGCACCTCCGCCGGAGAACGCTGCACCTCTCAAAGGCGTCGCCGCGCGGATCGCCGAGAACATGGAGAGCTCGCTCGACGTGCCCACGGCGACGTCGGTTCGGAGGATCCCCGCCAAGCTTCTCGAGGAGAACCGCCGCGTCATCAATCGCTATCTCGGTGCTCGCCGCGGCGGGAAGGTGTCGTTCACACACCTCATCGGATGGGCGATCCTCAAGGGCCTCGAGTCTCGCCCCCGCATGAAGGCCGTGTACGCGGACTTCGGAGGCAAACCTCACGTCATCGAGCACAAGCACGTCAACTTCGGTCTCGCCGTCGACATGGAACGAAGCGGCGGCCGCGTCCTCTTCGTCCCCAACATCAAGAAAGCCGACGAGCTCGACTTCGAGGGGTTCTTCAACGCATACGAAGAGCTGATCCGAAAGGTGAGATCAAACAAGCTCTCGCCCGAAGACTTCGCCGAAACGACGATGACCCTCACAAACCCGGGCACGGTAGGGACGTCGATGTCGGTTCCGCGGCTCATGCAAGGACAGGGCCTGATCGTGGGGGTCGGATCGATCGCCTACCCGACCGAGTACGAAGGAGCCGATCAGGCGACCGTGGCGCAGATCGGCGTCAGCAAGGTCGTTACCGTAACCAGCACCTACGACCATCGGGTCATACAGGGAGCGGAGTCCGGCGAGTTCTTGGCGCGCGTGCACGACTTGCTTCTCGGGGCCGACCGCTTCTACGACGAGGTGTTCGCATCGCTGGGGATCCCGTATGAGCCCGTTCGGTGGAGCACCGACAAGGCTCTCCTCGATAGCGTGGATGCCGCCCTCGAGAAGCAGTCGCGTGTCATTCAGCTCATCAATATGCATCGCGTACGAGGCCACCTTCTCGCCGAGCTGAATCCCATCGGATGGGAGGTGCTCACGCACCCCGAGCTCGATCTCCATCATTACGGGCTCACCGTGTGGGATCTCGACCGAGAGTTCTTGACCGACGGCCTGCCGGGCCCCCCCAGACAGCCGCTGCGGCAGATCATCGACACCCTTCGCGATGCATACTGCCGCACTATAGGGATCGAATACATGCACATCTCGGATCCCGATCAGAAGGGCTGGATCCAGTCGCGCGTCGAGTCGGAGCCGGCGGAGGACCTTCCCCTCGAAGAGAAGCTCCACATCCTCGACCGGCTGAACGCGGCGGAAGCGTTCGAGAAGTTCATTCACACCAAGTACACGGGCCACAAGCGTTTCTCTATCGAAGGAGCCGAGAGTCTCATCCCCATGCTCGACGCGCTCCTGGAGGCGGCCGGCGCCGACGGGATCATCGAGGTGGTAATGGGCATGGCCCACCGCGGCCGGCTCAATGTCCTCGCCAACATAGTCGGCAAGTCGTTGGGCGAGATCTTCAGTGAGTTCGAGGGCGATATCTCGCCCGACACTGTGCAGGGGTCGGGCGACGTGAAGTACCACGTCGGCATGACCGGACGCTTCACATCGCGTGCGGGCGCAGACGTGGCGATCGTTCTGGCCTCCAACCCGTCGCACCTCGAGGCCGTCGATCCTGTGGTCGTAGGAATGGCTCGCGGCAAGCAAGACGTCCTCGATGACGAGTATCGCGAGTTTGTGCTCCCGGTCCTCATCCACGGTGATGCGGCTTTTGCAGGCCAGGGAGTTGTTGCAGAGACCTTCAACATGTCCGGGCTGCGCGGTTACAACACAGGTGGAACGGTCCACATCGTCGTGAACAACAACATCGGATTCACGACCTCGCCGGCGGCCGGACGATCGACGACTTACGCGACCGACATTGCAAAGATGATCCAGGCGCCGATCTTCCACGTGAACGGCGACGACCCGGAAGCGTGCGTCCGCGTGATGCGCCTGGCGTTCCAGTACCGGCAGACCTTCAAGCAAGATGTCGTGGTCGACCTCGTGTGCTACCGGCGCTTCGGCCACAACGAGGCCGACGAACCGGCGTTCACGCAGCCGCTGATGTACGCGCGCATCGAGGAGCGCCGGTCGGTTAGGAAGCTCTACACGGAGACCCTGCTCAACCGCGGCGAGTTGCCGATCGAAGAAGCTGAGAAGTCGCTCGAGGACTTCAAGAAGCGTGCCCAGGAAGCGTTCGACCAGACCAAGGAGAGCGCCCCCACCGACGCCCGGGCCCGGAAGCCCGAGCCGGCGAGCCCGGTTCCCGACGTCGATACCTCGGTGGAAAGAGCGCGGCTCGACCGCATCCTCGAGGCGCTGACCACCTTCCCCCAGGGCTTCGAACCCCACCCCAAGCTTCGCAAGATGATCGAGAAGCGCGCCGACCTGCTCGAAAAAGACGCCGTCGATTGGGCGGCGGCCGAGGGGTTCGCCTTCGGCTCACTGCTGCTCGAAGGACTCACGGTCAGACTGTCGGGGCAGGACTCACGGCGAGGCACGTTCAGCCAGAGGCATTCCGTCCTGGTGGATCACCGCACGGAGGAGGAATTCACGCCGCTCAATCACCTGAGCGAAAACCAGGGACCCTTCAAGGCGTACGACAGCCTCCTTTCCGAGTACGCGGCCCTCGGTTTCGAGTACGGATACTCGGTAGCCAACGGCGATGCGCTCGTCTTGTGGGAGGCGCAATTCGGGGACTTCATAAACGGCGCGCAGATCGTCGTCGATCAGTTCATCGTCGCCGGCGAGGACAAATGGAAGCAAACGAGCAGCCTCGCGCTGTTGCTCCCGCACGGTTTCGAGGGTCAGGGCCCCGAGCACTCGAGCGCCCGACTCGAGCGGTTCCTGACGCTGGCGGCCGAGGGATCGATTCAGGTCGTGCAGCCCACGACCGCCGCTCAGTACTTCCATCTTCTGCGCCGACAGGCACACCCTGCGGTCCAGTCGCCTCTCGTCGTCCTCACGCCCAAGTCGTTGTTGCGCCACCCGGCGGCGCGAAGCGCGACCGCAGAGTTCACCGACGGTCGCTGGCAAGAAGTCATCGACGACGCGGGTAACGACGATCGCTCGCGGGTCGAGCGCATCCTGCTGTGCAGCGGGAAGGTCGCCCACCGCCTCATCGAGGAGCGCAACGAACGAGGTGCTCTAGCCGCGATCGTGCGCGTCGAGCAGCTCTATCCGTTCCCAGAGGACCCGCTACGTGAGATTTTCGACCGGTACCCGAGCGCCAGTCAGGTGTTGTGGGTCCAGGAGGAACCAGAGAACATGGGCGCGTGGCGATTCGTCTTCCACCACCTGTGGAAGAGGCTCCGCAGCGGACTAACGATCGACTGCGTCGCCCGCGACGAAAGCGCGAGTCCGGCGACCGGGAGTACCAGTGTGCACGAACAAGAGCAAGCGGAGCTTATCGACCGCGCGTTCGCCGGTCTCTGAGCACTCGCGCGCTCACGCAATCCCTCCGGGCCACGGCAACGTCCCCCGCGCCCGCGCCGCGGCCACTGTGGACGCCAGCGTCTCGAACGCGTTGTGAAGTGGCTTCCAGCCGAACTCGTTCTTGGCCTTTGTGCTATCCACCAGCACGGGCACTCTCACCGCATTGATCCACGAGGTCTCGGCCGGCAAGTAGGGCATCTTCGAGATGATCGTTGCGGTCGCTTTGACGGCGACCGCGGGGAGTGGCACCGCGTACCAGCCGAGGGCGTGGGCGAGGTCTGAGAGCGTTATGCGACCGTCGCCGGCCAGGTTGTATGCACCCGGAGCCCCCTGACCGAGCACGGCCGCGACCAGCGCTCCGGCGACGTCGTCGTGATGAACGAGTTGGATCGGCACTCCCGGGTCCGGGATCACGGGCCGGAGCAACGGAAGCTTCTCGGCGAGCCCGACGACCGCATCGGGCAGCCTCTGGGACAACCTGACGTATGGGATCCGATCTATGAGCGCGGTCGCATCGGGCCCTGCGACGATGCACGGCCGGAACACGAAGACATCGGTGTCCGCGCTTCGGGCCAGGTTCGCAAGCAGTTGCTCGACGTCGGCCTTCTGCTGCGAGTAGTAGTGGTTCGCGCTGCCGCGCGCCTCGACCTCTTCGGTGATGAGGTCGGGATTGTCCTTGTGAAAGCCGTAGGCGGCCACCGACGACGCGTACACGAGGCGCGAGGTTCCGGCCGCAAAGGACTCCTCGAAAACGTTGCGGGCACCTTCGAGATTCGTCGACCGAGCCTGATCGGAGTCGTCGAAGATGAGGAAGGCCAAGTGCACTACGACATCGGCGCCGTCGACCAGCTTCTGCACCGAGGTTCTGTCGAGGATGTCTCCTTGCAGGTACTCGACCTTCCTCAGTCCGGACGCGTGCGGATCGAAGGGCCGGCGTGCCATGCCCACGATTCGGCCCACCGCGTCTGACCTGTCGAGGGCTCGGACGAATGGGCCTCCGATCTCACCGGTCGGACCGGTGACGGCAACTGTGAGCCGGGCCCCCGGATCGATCACGTGATCTCGCCGGTCCGCAGTGCCGAGTCGAAAGCCGCATGCGAGCGCTCGTCGAAGAGAACAAAGCGAACCTCTTCAACGTCCGTGCGGGCGGTCGCTACTGCCTCGAGGGCTACGGGGGCCGCCTCGTCGAGCGGATATCCATACACCCCGGTGGAGATGGCCGGGAAGGCAACCGTCACTGCGCCGAGCTCGTCGGCGACGCGCAGGCTGGTCGTGTGGCACGACGCCAGCAGCCCGGACCGGTCTTCGGATTTCGCGTAGACGGGGCCGACCGTGTGGATCACCCAGCGCGCAGGAAGACTCCCACCCGTCGTCGCGACGGCCTCCCCGGTGGGAAGACCGTCGCGGTACCGCTCGCTCCGGATCCTCCGGCACTCTTCGAGGATCTGCGGTCCCCCGGCGCGGTGGATCGCACCGTCGACACCTCCGCCGCCCAGCAGCGAGCTGTTGGCGGCGTTGACGATTGCATCCACTTCCTGCTTCGTGATGTCGCCGGTCGCGAGAACGATGCGAGGCATCGCCACACGGTATCGCGTCCGATGAGGACGAGGCCCCGATGATGACTGATCATTTTGCCTCGCCCTGTGGGACCTGACGCTCTCTCGACGCTGTACACAGAACCGCCCACTACAATCCCGCGAGGATGCTCGTCCTCAGATGGTTCAGCGGACTCACCGGCGGGGTCATTGTCGCCTTCACGTGGCTGAGCATGATCAACTCGCTGATCGTTCCGAGGCGCACGCCGTCCCTGCTGCAAAAGTTGGTCGGCCGGGCGAACCGCAAGTTCTTCAGCTGGGTGGCGGGACTCTTCGACGACTACATGAAGAAGGATCGGGTCCTCGCCTACTTTGGTCCCGCGGGCCTGCTTCTGCTCCTGTTCACGTGGCAGTCGCTCTTCTTTGCGGGCTACTCGCTGATGGTGTGGGCCGTTGCGGGGGGATCTTTTGGCGACGCGATGCGGGAGACCGGGTCGTCGATGCTCACGCTCGGGATCGCGGCACGCCCCGGCGCGGGACCGCACATCGTCTACTTCAGCGCGGGAGCGACCGGCCTTGCGGCCGTGGCCCTTTTGATCGCCTACCTGCCCACTCTTTACGGGGCCTTCAGCAGACGCGAGACGCTCGTCACCATGCTTCAAAGCCGCGCCGGGGCCCCCGCGTGGGGGCCGGAGATCCTTGCGCGCCACCGGATGGTCTCGCTGCACGACGACCTGCCGAGCTTCTACGGCCGGTGGGAGGAGTGGTCGGCCGATGTGGCCGAGAGCCATACGACGTACCCCATACTGATCTTCTTCCGGGCCCCCCATCCCCTTCGTTCTTGGATAGTGGGACTCCTGTCCGTGCTCGACTCGGCGGCGCTCTACCTCGCTCTGTGCCCGGACAGAGCCCCGACCCAGGCTCGCCTGTGCCTGCGCATGGGCTTCACCTGCCTTCGCGAGGTCGCCGACGCCATCGGCCTCGACTACGACCCGGACCCATTGCCCGATGATCCGATCGAACTGACTTTCGAGGAATTCCGCGCTTCCCTCGCCCGGCTCGATGACGTCGGCTTTGCCATGGACCGATCGCCGGAAGAGGCGTGGCCCCACTTCCGGGGCTGGCGCGTCAACTACGAGGCGATCGCCTATGCCATCTGCGACGCGGTCGTCGCGCCTCCGGGGCCGTGGTCGGGCGAACGTACGCACCTTCCCGGCATGGCGATCGTCCCGCGCCGGCCCCCCAACCGGCAGCCCGACGAGCCGGCCGAGGCCGCGGAGCCAAAGTCCGATCGGCAGACGTGGCGGCTGCGCGGCTAGCGCTGGAGTCCTGATGTCCGGTGGGTCGTGCCGTCGTCTCGAGGAGTTGCCGGCAGAGGCGCGCGCGATCGTCGAGGACGCACGCCGCGCCGTGCTCTCGACCGTGGACGAGGAGGGCGTACCCCACGCGGTGCCGGTGACCTTCGCCATCGTTGGAGGAGACGTGGTGACGGCCGTCGACGACAAGCCCAAATCGGGGCGAGAGCTCAAGCGTCTCAGAAACATCAGAGTTAATCCCGCCGCGACGGTGCTGATGGATCGGTGGAGTGAGGAGTGGGAGCGCCTTGGGTGGGTGATGATCGCCGGCCGCGCCCGCATCGAGATGCCTGGCACGGGCGTCGCCCAGCTCGTTGAGCGCTATCCGCAGTACCGGGCCCGGCGGCCGTCGGGTGAGGTTATCGTGCTCGCCCCCGAGATCATCCGGTGGTGGCTCTTCTCCGACTAGCAACTGCGGTTTCGGCAGCGCGCGTCAGGGGCGGCTCCACAGGATCGCTATGTCGGTCGGATCGGTCGGGTTCACGGACACGGGGACTGACGCACCGGGAGCGACGCGGCCGAGATAGACGCGCGGGACCGGCTCCCTCCGGGCGACCGTGTACGGGGGACGGTTGCCGACGGAGATCGTGATCTCCAGATCGATGAGCGGATTCGGCCCGTCGAGCGTCTCGGTGTCGCGGGCGCGCACAACCGTCGCCCGCCCAAGCTCCACCCCAGAGGGGTCGTCGAGCTTGCTCACACCGGCTCCTTTCGCAGCCCCCGTCTTCGTCATCAAGGTGCGCGGGCCTAAAGAACCGCTAAAGACCGGGTAAAGCCACGGCCATCAGGCGCTCGCGGCCCAGAGGGTTCCCAATGCGTCCTCGACGGTGATAGCGGCCCCCTGTTCCTGGGCCTTCTCGAACGCCTCGTCGCCGACGCCGGTCCTGAGCGCACCTTCGGTCGCGTCCCGGTCGCCCCGTTCGACCCACGGCACGGGAGAGCCGATTGCCTCCCGCAGGCGCCCGGCGCAGCCGAGCAGCCGGCACGCCAGGATGTGCGAGCCCTGCTCCGTGAGGACGGCCGCGAGCGCCTCCAGGACGCTGGCGGCACGCCACCGGTCGTTCAGCTCGGCATGAACGCTCAGGCTTTCGCCCAGTAGGCGTCGGGCGCGGTGGTGGTCGCCCTGCCTTAGCGAGCACAGACCCAGCAGGTTCCGCGCCCACGCGATGCCTTCCTTGAAATCGACGTCCTCGAACAGATTCAGGCTCTCGGTCAGCAGGTCGATGGACCGATCCGGCTCGCCCGTGTAGTGCGCGATCGCACCGAGGTCGAGCAGCGCCCACGCGACGCGCTCCTTGTCGTCGAGCGCGCGGGCACGATCGACGCTTTCCCCGGAAAGCGTTCGAGCGCGTTCGAAATCACCGGACAGCCACGCTGAGAAGCCGGCCAGCTGAAGCGAGTTGGCGATCTCCCACTCGTCTCCCACCTTCCTGAACGCGGCGAGACTCTGCTCGTGCAGCTCCCGGGCCCGCTCGTAATCGGCGCGCTCGCGCGCGATCGAACCCAGGCGATTCAGCGTGCGCCCGGCCCCCAGCTCATCGCCGATGTCCGCGTAGAGGCTCAGAGCCTGGCTGCAGTATGCGTAGGCGTCGTCGTAGTCACACTCGAAGAACGCGAGCGCGCCCGCTCCATACAAGGCGTTGGCCCGCAGCTGCGGTGGAATGTCGTGCGTGTTCTTGAGCGCGGAGTCCAGCCACTCTCGCCCCTGCCGGTAGCGTCCTCGCAAATAGCAGTAGCGCCAGAGGGCGGCGGCCAGCCGTATCTGGTCGGCGCCGAGTGATTCCTCCTCGAACCAGGTGAGCGCGGCCCGGAAGTTGTCCCGCTCGGCTTCGAGTTGATCGGCCCACCGAGAGAGATCGGGGCCCTGCATTTCGTGTTCAGCGTGTTCGGCGAGGTCGAGGAAGAAAGAGGCGTGTCTCTCGCGCCCCCTCGTCGCGTCGCCGGATTCGATCAGCCGTTCCCACGCGTACTCGCGCACAGTCTCGAGCAGCCGATAGCGCCAGCCGCGTTCCCCACGCTCGATGGACACCAGCGACTTGTCGACCAGACGCGCGAGAAGGTCCAGAACCAAACCGGCCGGGACGCGATCGTCCGTGCAGATTCCTTCGGCGGCGGCGAGATTGAACCCTCCGGCAAATACGCTCAACCTCCCGAGCAGAATGGCCTCGTCCTCCGGCAATAGATTGAAGCTCCAATCCATGACGGCGCGCAGTGTCTGGTGACGCGAGATCGAGCCCCGTCGCCCTCCGGTCAGCAAACGAAACCTGTCACCGAGGTGGGCGGCCACGTCATCGACGGTCATCGAGCGCAGCCGAGCCGCAGCGAGCTCGATGGCGAGGGGAAGCCCGTCGAGCCGGCGACAGATCTGAACGACCGCCGGCGCGGATTCTTCGTCGAGCACGAAGTCGGGTGCGACCGCCGAGACTCGATCTCCAAACAGGCGTACGGACTCATAGTCGACGAGGGAGCCGAAATCGGCTTCTTCCGACGGAATGCCAAGCGACGGCACTCGCAATACGGCCTCGCCGGGTACGGCGAAGACCTCCCGCGACGTGGCGACAACTCGCACCCCGGAGCAAGAGCCCAGGACTGCGACGACCAATTCAACACAAGCATCGACCAGGTGTTCGCAGTTGTCGAGAATCAATAGAAGAGACCGAGCGCGCGCGTGGTCGATCAGCGCCTCGACGTGGATTCGCTCCGGGTGCTCGGCGATACCCAGAGTCGCGGTCACGGCCGCCGCCATCAACTGCGGGGTGGTCACGTCTGCCAACTCGACGAGCCATACCCCGTCCTGGTACTGGGGAACGAGCTCGGCCCCGATGTGAAGGGCGAGCCGGCTCTTGCCGCAACCCCCGGAACCGGTGAGCGTTACGAGGCGGCTGTCGTCGAGGAGTCGTTTCACCTCGTCCACCTCGCCGCGGCGACCCACGAAACTTGTCAGTTGGAGTGTGAGGTTGTTCGGCGAGGCGTCGGACGAGCGCAGGGGAGGGAAATCCGACGGCAGATCTGGATGGGCGATCTGAAAGACCCGCTCCCGGCGGCTCAGATCGAGGAGCCGGTGTTCGCCGAGATCACGGAGCGCCGTCTCGGGGGGCAGGGCGTCGAAGAGGTAGTCGGCGGCCCCCCGGCCCACCAGCAGTTGCCCCGGATAACCGAGCTGCAGGAGTCTTGCCCCGGTGCTCCGGTCCCCGGCTTCGATCTCGCCCGACTCGATCACGATTCGCGGGAGGGGAGAGGTGCCCGCGTGCGCAAGCCTGTCCAGCAGGCCAAGGGCGCCGTTCACGGCCGTCACGGGATCGTCGAACTCTGCCACGAATCCGTCGTCGCCGGCTTTGATCAGAGCCGCGCCGGCCACTAGCTGAACGGCGTCATGGAGCTGGCCCCGCGAGGATGCGACCACCATGATCGACCGACCGCCCGGCTCCCGGTGGGGGACCTTTGTGATGCGCTGGGGCTCGAGCCCCCGATCCTGCTCGAGGATGCGCCGATGCAGCTTCTGGAGGGCCGGGCCCGGGTCGATGCCCAGCTCGTCACCGAGGATCCGGCGGCCCTCGTCGTAGATCGCGAGGGCATCGGCCTGACGGCCACAGCGATAGAGGGCAAGAATCAGGTCGGCGCGCAGCCGCTCCCGAAGAGGGTGATCGCGAACCAGCATCTCCAATTCGGCGACGACCTCCGCGTGACGACCGAGCTCGAGGTCTGCTTCGACCCGCTCCTCGATCGCCTCCAGTCGAAGTTCTTCCAGCCGAGCTATCTCGGTGTGAGCGAACGGCTCGAAGGTGAAATCGGACAGTGGGGAGCCTCGCCACAGAGCAAGAGCGGCGTGAAGCCGTTCGGCCGCGAGGCGCACATCACCCATGCCCGCAGCTCGACGGCCCTCATCGACGAGTTCGGAGAAGTAGAGGAGGTCCAAAAGGCGCGCCTCGAGAGCGAGGAGATAACCGGGTGGCCGGGTCTGGATCGGAGAACTGCCGGGGTCGTCCGGGGACAGCGCCTTTCTCAGCTGCGAGATGTGGACCTGCAGTGCCTTGTCGGCGGTGGCCGGCGGTTCGTCGCCCCACATCAGATCGATCAGGCGGTCGGTGGATACGACCCGGTTGGCATTGAGGAGCAGAATTGCAAGAAGAGCGCGCGCCTTGCCGCCAGGGACCTGGAGCGTGCGGCCGTCGTCTGCAACCTCGAGGGGGCCGAGGACTCGGAACTCCATGCTCGCCTCGATGTTAGAGCGCGGGACGGAAGGCTCACAGGGGCTTTACTCAACTCCAACCTATCCTTTACCCGAGCACTGGACGGTTGCCACGCCGCGCGCCGCGGGCCTTCATGGCGCTGACGAGGTGCGCGAGAGCAGAGCCGGAGATCGATACCCCCCACGCCGGCTCTGCTCTCATTGTCGTTGCGTAGGGTTGTCGGCGTGTCGGTCGATAAGGATCTTGCCCTCGAACGCGCGCTCGAGCAGGGAGACGACTGGGGGTCATGGCGCGCGCTGCGACTGTCGGGTGACGACCCCGGCGAGATCCCGGTCGTCCCCGGTCAGGGCGCGGATGGGAGCTTCATAGGGGACGGCGACACCCCGTCGCCGGGGGCGACCGGCTGGGAACTCTGCCACCTCGTGGTGCTCGGGTGCACGACCTCACCACCCGCGGCGGGCGCGGTCGCATGGCTTCGGCATTCCATGACCCCGGCGCGCGCGTGGCTCGATTCCCCGGAGAACGTCCCGGGCGTGCTCGACACGCCGGCGGCGGCGCGGGTGTGGGGAACGGCTGCTGCCGCCTGCGGACTCATGGCCGCGGGGCGCGACCCTGGGTCCCGGGCGATCGACCTGCTGCGCGGCGAAGCGGATCAGGACGGGAGGTTTACGGGCGGCGCCTATCCGACGTTCGCCGCCGCCGGCGCCTACTGGCTTGCCGAGGGGCCGAAGACCGAGATGGCCGAGTGGGCGTTGCGGTGGTCACGCGAGTGGCGGGAGGAGTGGTGGGGGCCGTGGGAGCTGGCTACCGGCCTCACGTTCTGGGGCGCGGCCGACATTCCGCTCGAACATCCCACCGTGGATTCGTTTCTCGACGAGCTCCGGGACGGCGCACCCGCGGCGGGGTGGGAGTCGGATCTCGATCTAACGATCCTGACGCTCGAGCTTCTCGACCACTTCGGGGCCTAGTGCTCTCGTGGTGAGTGTTCGCCTCGCGTCGCTATTGCGCGCTCCTGGAACAGTCAGCCGGGGCCCTCGGGCGAAGGATCATTTGCTTCCGGCGATACGAAGCCCGGCTCCGACGAGGGCGGCGCCGGCTGCCCGTCGCAGGAACGAGCGGCGGCGGCGCCTTCGGGGGACAAGTCGGGTCGCGTCCGCCCTGCGGACACGGTCGGTCACCAGCTCTCGGGCGATTTCAGGGCTGAACAGCGGGTGCATGGTGCCTCCTCTCGCTCCCGGTCTTGCTAAATAACCAGCCATTATCGTATACTGGTTAGCATAACCTGTCAAGCCCAATGGATGGTGACGGCTAGATGGCAACTCAGAAGGCGCCCGGGACCCTCGAGGTCGTCCAGGACTTCGTGAACACGTGGGAGATAGACGAGGACGCCGACGAGATCGACGGCCCCGACGGGCTCAGAGCGTGGCTCGCGGATCGGTCCCTGGTCCCGGCTGAGATCCCGGTCACCGAGGACGACGTTCGCGCCGCCCATGCGCTCCGGGAATCGATCAGGAAACTGTTGGCAGCGAACGCGGGAGAGTCCCTCGACCCAAGCGCGCTCGCGGTCCTGAACGATGCCGCGGCCGCCGGCGGCGTGGGACCGCTGTTTACCTCGCACGATGAGGTCTCGTTGCAACCCTCGGCCCCTGGCGCGCGCGGAGGGCTAGGCCGGATCGTCGCGTTCGCCGTCGACGCAGTTGCGGCCGGCACATGGCCGCGCCTCAAGGCCTGTCTCAACGACGAGTGCCAGTGGGCCTTCTACGACAGCGCCCGCAACCGATCGGCCAAGTGGTGCTCAATGGCGGTCTGCGGCAACCGCAATAAGGCGCGTGCGTTTCGGGCCCGCCAGTCGGAGTCGGAGAGGTGAGCCCGCCGGCACGTGCGTGGAGGACCGAGATCCCACTGGCGGGCGCAGGCGGCGAGCCGGTCGATCTGCGCCGAACGCTGGTGTCGCACGGACTCGTGTCGCTCCCGCCGATGGTTCTCGACGAGGACATCCCGGCGCTCGATGCAACCCTGAGGGTGGGCCGCGGCCGCCCGCGGACGATCCGCATCTCGCCGGGTCGCGATCACAAGGCCGCCGTGACCGTGGCGGGCCCTGCCCCCGGGCGGGCGGTCCAGAGCGCGGTGGTCGACAGGACGCGCCACCTCCTCCGCCTCGACGAGGACCTGTCCTCGTTCTACGCGCAGATCGCAGACGACCCCGACCTGGCGTGGGCGGCGCGTGGCGCGGGGAGGCTTGTGCGGGGCGGGTCGGTGTTCGAGGACGTAATCAAGACCATCTGCACGACCAACTGTACATGGTCGGCCACGGTCCGGATGGTGGGGGCGATCGTCGAGCATCTCGGCGAGCCCGCGGCCGGCAACGCCGGCGCCCGAGCGTTTCCGTCGCCGCAGGCGATGACCGACGCCGGCGCCGACTTCTACAGGGATGTCGCCCGGGCGGGTTACCGGGGCCCCTACCTCGCCGAGGTCGCCCGCCGCACGGCCGCAGGAGAGATCGACCTCGAGATCTTCGACGCCGGCCACCCGTCGGCTCCCTCCGACGAGCAGGTGTCCGCCGACCTGCTCGCTCTCCCCGGCATCGGGCCCTACGCACTCGCCCACATCATGATGATGTTGGGCCGCTACTCGAATCTCGTTCTCGACTCGTGGACGCGCCCCACCTATGCTCGCCTCGCTGGTCGCAAGTCCGTCGCGGATGTGACGATCGAGCGACGGTTCCGCAAGTACGGGGAGTACGCGGGGTTGGCGTTCTGGCTGTATCTGACGCGTCCATGGGTTGAGGAGTCTCACGCCCCCCCCGCATAACTCCGTAGTATTCCTGGAAGAAATGGGCTAGCGATCCTCTCGAGGATCGCAGCGGAGAGAACGCAGGATGGCGCGATCCCTCGAGGTTCGCGGGAACCGTCGGAAAAAGACCACGGGGCAGCGGAAAGACAGTAAACATGAGCGTGCGCGGGAATCGGCGAGATACCGACACGGAGAGGCGCGTCCAGCGCCTGTTGACCACGCACTACTCCGTAACCCAAGTGCTCGCCGACTCGGAGACGCTGGTAGAGGCGACCCCCAGAATCCTCCAGGCCATCGGCGAATCACTGGGATGGGAAGTGGCGGGACTGTGGCAAGCGGATCGGACCCGGACCCACCTGTGGTACGTCGACGCGTGGTCGGCTCCCGGTTTTCAGGCCCCCGAGTTCGTGCAGCTCAGCCGGGAGACCATCATGCCGCTCGGTATCGGCCTTCCCGGGCGAGTGCTGGCGAGCGGTGAGCCGGCGTGGATACCAGACGTCGGCGCCGACGACAACTTCCCGCGCGCGCCGGCGGCATTGGCGGAAGGGCTTCATGCCGCGTTTGGGTTCCCGATCGCTCTGCGAGACCGCATCTACGGGGTCATCGAATCCTTCACGGTGGAGGTCCTCGAGCTCGACCGCGAGCTTCTCGATCTCCTGCGGGCCATCGGCAATCAGATCGGACAGTTCATTCAGAACAAGGAGTCCCAGCAGTTCCTTAGAGAGAGCGAGGCATTGAAGACCGCCATGGTCGAATCTGCCATCGACTGCGTGATCTCCATCGACCACCGCGGGAACATCGTCGAGTTCAACCCCGCCGCGGAGGAAACCTTCGGCTACGCGCGCAAGGACGTGATCGGAAAGGTAATGGCGGACCTGATCATCCCGGCGCGCTACCGGCAGCAACATCGCGAGGGCTTGACCCGTTACCTCGAGACGGGTGAAGGGCCGATCCTAAATAAGCGAATCGAGATCGTCGCTCAACGCGCCGACGGCACCGAGTTTCCTGTGGAGCTGGCTGTGGTGCCGGCTGACGTGCCGCCGTCGCCGTTCTTCACCGGGTACCTGCGCGACATCACTCAGAAGAAACAGACAGAGGCAAAAATACATGCTCTTTTACAACGCGAGCGGGTCGCGCGCGAAGAAGCTGAAAGAGCGACGCGTCGCCTCTGGCAACTGCAGCACATAACCGAGGCTGCTCTCAGCCACCTCTCTCTCGACGAATTGCTCGAGGAGCTCCTAGCGCGCATCGGCGAGACGCTGAAGGTCGAGATCGCCGTCATGCTGCTGATGGACGACGAACGTGAGTACCTGACGGTCAGGGCCACCCTTGGACTGGACAAGTCCGAGGAGCGCGAGGGCATAGTCGTCGGCCGGGGGGTTGCCGGGAGAATCGCCGCCACCGGTCGTCCCGAGTTTGTCTCAGAGATCTCCGATGTCGAACTTGCGCTCGCGGAACTCCGTGAACTCGGCACGCGCGCGCTCGGCGGCGTCCCCCTGATTGCCGATGAAGAGGTGATCGGGGTGCTGATGGTGGGCACAACCCGTTCGCGGGCATTCTCTGAGGACGATGAGCTGCTCCTGCGGCTCACGGCCGACAGACTTTCGATCGCCATCGAGCACGCCCGACTCTACGAGCGAGAGCACAACATTGCGGTCGCGCTGCAGCGGAGCCTGCTGCTGTCGCGATTACCCGAGATCCCCAACGTGTCAGTCGCGACTCGCTATCTGCCCGGAGGGGCCGGCGTTGAGGTGGGGGGCGACTGGTACGACGTGATCGCCCTTCCGGGGGGGCAGGTGGGGCTGGTGATCGGCGATGTTGCCGGGCGCGGCACGCGCGCCGCTACCGTGATGGGACAGCTCCGGAACACCCTGCGCGCCTATGCCTTTGAGGGAGCAGCGCCGACGAAGGTGCTCAGCCGCGTCAACAGGATGGTGAACAGCTTCGAGAGAACGGGAATGGCGACCGTCACCTACATGGTCTTCAATCCGGAGACGGGGCACATGTCGTTTGCGAGCGCAGGGCATCCGCCTCCGCTTCTTCGCCGCGTGGACGACACGATCGAGTATCTCTATGGGGGTCGCTCGATTCCGCTCGGCGTCATGATGGACGCGGAGTACGAAGAGGATCACATGCAACTCACTCCCGGTGACGTGCTGATGCTCTATACGGACGGCCTTGTCGAATCACGCACCGCGGGATTGGAAGAGGGCATGCAGCGGTTGAGTGAGGCGGTCGCGGGAGCGCCGCACGAGCTCGAGGACCTCTGTGAGCATGTTCTCCGGGAGATCTCGGGAGGGAAGGCCATCCCCGACGACGTGGCGTTCGTTGCGCTCAAGTATCTGGCGAAGACAGAGCCGTTGCGATTGCGTCTGCCCGCCGCCCCACCTTCGGTGGCGATACTCAGGCGAGCGGTGGAGAAATGGCTCGGCAACATCGGAGCGGGCGAAGAAGTCGCGTTCGAGATGACCGTCGCGTGCGGCGAGGCCATCTCGAACTCGATCGAGCACGCGTACGGCCTGGGTGAGGGCGATGTCGAGGTGAGAGCAGAGGAGAGCGGCGGAGTCGTCACCGTTACCGTGCGCGACTATGGGCACTGGCGCCCGCCGCGAGAGACCGACCGAGGCCGCGGGCTCGAGCTCATGCGGTCTCTTGTCGACGAGGTGAACGTCACCCCGGCGGCGGACGGATCAAGGGTTCAGCTCGTGCGCCGTCTGCGCAGTAAGGACGCCGACGCCGACTGAGCAACGGATCGGAATAGTTGCGATCTGCTGCTCACTCGATGGGTTGTGGGGGTCACGATGAAGAGAAGGCTGATCGACCGGCGACGGTTCTTGAGCGGTTCGGGGATGGTCCTGGGCGCGGGGCTCCTGGAGGCGTTGCCACTTCCGGCCCCCCCGCGATCCGCGCTCGCGGCTCCCGGCGATCCTCCCGATTGGGCCGCGGTCCGAGCGCAGTTCGATCTCGATCCGAGCTACCGGCACTTCGCCGCATTCGTGCTCGCGTCGCATCCGGCTCCCGTCCGGGACGCGATCGCACAACATCGCGATGGGCTCGAGTCGAACACGCGCCTGTACATGTTTCAGAACCAGGGGCGGCTGGAGAACGACGTCCTGGGCGCCGCGTCCGCCTATCTTGATGTCGCACCGGAGAGCGTCGCATTGACCGACAGCACGACGATGGGCCTCGGCCTCATGTACGGGGGATTGCGGCTGCGCCGCGGCGATGAGGTGCTGACAACCCACCACGATTTCTACGCAACTCACGAGGCGCTGCGCCTGCGCTCGGTGCGCGACGGGATCCGAGTGCGCAAGATCCGCCTGTACCGAAATCTTGCCACCGTCACGCGGACGGAGATAGTGGAGCGAATCCGCACGGCAGTCACGCCACGCACGCGTGTGGTTGCCCTTACCTGGGTGCACTCGAGCACTGGACTAAAGCTTCCAATCAACCGCATCGCCCGCATGCTGGCGCGTATAAACGCCCGGCGGAAGGCGCGCGATCAGGTCCTCCTATGTGTCGACGGCGTTCATGGTGTCGGCGTAGAACCCGACGCGATGTCCGGGCTCGGCTGTGACTTCCTCATCGCAGGCACCCACAAGTGGCTGTGGGGGCCGCGCGGGACGGGAATCGTGTGGGGCAGCGAGCGAGGGTGGGGCAGGTCGCGCGCGACCATCCCCACCTTCGACGGCCGCGGCTACCGAGCATGGCTAGATGGCCTGACCCCGTCTCAGGCCGGTCTCACTCCCGCGGCGGCAATGACTCCCGGCGGCTACCACTCTTTCGAACACAGGTGGGCGCTGGCTCAGGCATTCGAGTGGCACCTGGAGATCGGCGTGCAGCAGATCGCCGACCGGACGCACGCATTGAACCGGCAGCTCAAAGAGGGCCTGGCGTCCATGAGCCACGTGCGGGTCAGAACACCGATGAACGAGGATCTCTCCTCGGGAATCGTGTGCTTCGACGTCGACGGTCGCGACCCTCAAGACGTAGTCGATCAGCTCCGGACGGACCACAACATACTTGCGACCGTGACTCCGTACGCCGTCCGCCACGTGCGCATGGGAGCCGGGATCGCCACCTCCGCCGAGGACGTCGACGCCGCGCTCGTTGCTGTGGACGGCCTCAGCCGGTAGTGATCAGGCCTTCCTGGGCCAACATGATGCCGAAGTCGTGGGGGTTGGTTGCTGCGTTCTTCGCGTCGTCGAGGTCGACAAGCCCGGCCCGGTAAAGGCTCAGAAGCGCCTGGTCGAACGTCTGCATGCCGTAGAAGGAGCCTTCGGACACGAGATCGTGGATCATGTGCGTCCGGTCCGGATCGAGGATGAGGTCGCGCACGCGCCCGTTCGACACCAGCACCTCGATTGCAGCCGCCCGGCCCCCTCCGATACGCGGCAACAACCTCTGGGAGATGATCCCCACAAGCGAGCCCGCGAGTGCAACCCTAATCTGCTTGCTCTCGTGGGTGGGGTAGAAGTCGATCACGCGTGAGATCGTTTCCGTCACGTTGGTCGTGTGCAGGGTCGCGAGGACGAAGTGCCCCGTCTCCGCTGCCTGGATGGCCGCCCGCACGGTCTCGAGGTCGCGGATCTCGCCGACGAAAATCACGTCGGGGTCCTGTCGCATCGCTGCACGCAAACCCGTCGCGAAGGTTGTCGTGTCCATGCCGATCTCGCGCTGCGTGACATCCGCTTTGATGTCCTTGTGCAGGATCTCGATCGGATCCTCGATGGTGAGGATGTGGCACGGTCTCGTCGCGTTGATGTGGTGGACGATCGCCCCGGTCGTCGTCGTCTTGCCCGATGACGTCGGGCCGGTCACCAACAGCAGGCCGCGGTGCTCGTTTCCCAGCATCTCGACAGCGGGAGGCAGGCCCAACTCGGCGAAGTTGGGCGCCCCTGGAAGCACGAATCTGGCGGCTATGCCGAGGCTGCCGCGCTGGCGGTGAACATTGACGCGAAAACGCCCGACACCCGGCTCCGAGAAAGCGAAGTCGACCTCACCCATCTTCTTCAGGGTTGCGAGCTGCTCGTCGGTCATCAGCTCCAGCGCCGCCTGCTGGCAGGCCGTCCCATCTGCTATGGGGAAGCCGGTCTTGATCAGGTGGCCGTTAATTCGAACGCTGGGGGGGCACCCGGCTCGCATGTGGAGATCGGACCCCTTCTGGTCCACTACGTAACGTAGGAAGTCGTGAATATCGGGCACGTCGGACTCGCCTTTCTCCCTCTGCGGCTCCCGCCTGAACGATTTCGTCTGCCTCAACCTCGGCAAAGTGGCCCAAAAGGTTGAATCAGAGCAGGCTCCGAGATCTGTTTCCCGGCCACCCCGAGCGCTCCCGGAAGGGGTCCTACCGCGTCTGACATGCCTGGTGCTTGCCGGGCAGGTAATGGAAGCCTGATCTAGATCGGGCAGCTCGCGATTCCGTGCTTGTCGAAGTACTTCTGGTGATACTCCTCGGCCCGGAAGAACTCGCCTGCCGGAGTTATCTCGGTCACGATCGGACGCTTGAAGCGACCCGATTCCTCGAGTCTCTGTCTGGACTCGAGAGCGGCGGTCTTCTGATCGTCGTCGAGGACGAATATCGCCGACCGGTATTGAGTGCCGACATCCGGACCCTGGCGATTCATGGTCGTGGGGTCATGGCTGCTCCAGAAGACTTCGAGCAGCTCGTCGTAGCTCACACGCTCGGGGTCGAAGACGATCTCGACCGCCTCGGCGTGCCCGGTCCGCCCCGTGCACACCTGCTCGTACGACGGATTCGGAAGGGTGCCTCCCGTGTAGCCGACCGTTGTCGACAGGACGCCGTCGACGTTCCAGAAAGCGGCCTCGACACCCCAGAAGCATCCCGCGGCAAAGGTTGCCTTCTCAGTCACGATGGTCTCCTTTTCTGATCGCTCAACCTATTAGTACACCCTTCGGCGGAGTTATTACGGGGCGGTATCGCGTCGGAGGGCCACACGCAGCTCCACCCCTCACATAATGCCAATTCCTGCCTGCCCGATTGCATGGGGAGCAGGGTTTGGAGCCCAGGGCGGCGAAAAGTCCCCAGAGCATCTGACCCCCCGGGAGGCTTCGAGATGTCACGTTGTATTCGTCGGTGCACCTTGCTGCCGGTGATTGCGCTGGCTCTTGGGGCCGTCGCGGTCTTCCTTCTGCCGGCGTCTCCTGCGGCCGCAGCCCCCACCCACTACGTGAGGATGAGCGACGGCACCTTGATCGCAATAAACGTGCGCGTGCCCGATGACTACGTCAAAGGAAGGCGCTATCCAACCATCTTCGAGATGTCTGGATACGACGGAGGATCGGCGGATGGGGCCGCGCCCGACGGCAGTGAGGGCAGCCGGGGGCTGACTAAGATCTTCTACGACGATTACGTAACGATCCATGCGTCGATACGCGGCACCGGATGCTCGAGCGGCGAGTTCGACCTCTTCTCGTGGCGCAGCGCGCTCGACGGCCGCGAGGTTATCGAGTGGATAGCGCGGCAGTCGTGGTCCGACGGCGAGGTCGGCTACTACGGGCACTCGTACGGAGGCATCACCGGTTTCATGATCGCGGCGACGCGCCCGCCCCACTTGCGCGCAGCATCCGTGTCCGGCCTTATCGACGACCTCTACAGGGGCATCGTCTACCCGGGCGGCGTGAGCAATTACGGATTTCCCCTGCTGTGGACGGGCGGAGTCCGCAACGTGTACGACATCGGCGGCGGGTCACTCGACGGCCTCATGGAAGGCGACCCCATCTGCGCTGAGAATGTGGCCTCGCACCGCCGGACCATCCTCAACGACCCCATCGTGCAAGGCCTTTCCGACACCGACAACAACTGGTGGCAATCTCGCTCGCTCATCAATTACGCGGAGCGCATCAACATTCCCGTGCACATAACCGGTGCCTATCAAGACGAACAGACGGGGCCGCGCGGTCCATATCACCTGTTCGAGGCGCTTAAGGGTGTGCCCAAGCGACTACTCATGACGAACGGGGACCATGGAACACAAACGGGCCCCAGGGAGATCTGGAGGGACCGGCGAGACTGGTTGGACTACTGGGTACAGGGAAGCGGGGCCGCTTATCCAAGGTCGAGCGTCACAACTCTTCTCGAACTGATCGAGGGGAAATCGAACGGTCGAAGGAACTCTCGTACGTTCCCACTCGAGGACACGAATTGGACCGACCTCTTCCTGCGCGCGGGCGGCCGCCTATCCTTGTATCCCCCGCGCAGGACCGAGCCGGCCGACGGGTATGTCTCCGGGAGTCCTCGTCAGGGCTGGAGCTACCAGGGCGGTCATGAAGCGGGATCTCCGGTGACGACAGCAGACGGCCCCGACGAGCTTTCCTACACAACCAGGAAGTTCACGAGTCCGGTCGCAGTCGTGGGGCCAATGACTGCAACGCTGTTCGTGTCGTCCACTGCGACGGATACCGAGCTATTCGTGCAGCTGATCGATGTCGGGCCCGACGGCAGCCGCTATTACCTGCAGCGCGGGATGCTCAAGGCGAGCCACCGCGCGATCGACGGCTCATTGAGCGACAAGACCTCTGGTGGTCGTATCTACCGCCCCTACCGCCCGCACACGAACCCGACAGATATCACGCCGGGAAAGACCTACGAGTACCTCGTCGAGGTCTTTCCGCTCGGCCACGTCTTCCGGCCCGGTCATCGCTTGATGATCAAACTGCATACTCCGCCGGCGGTAGACAGCTACTACGCGTACGTTCCGAAACGGCCGGTAGGCCTCAACACCGTATTCCACGACCGGGCGCATCCATCGAGCCTGATGCTTCCGATCGTGCCGCTCGATGGGATCCGGCTCGGCCCGGCTCCCGAGTCGTGCTCTCTCGACGAGGTGCGTTGCTTACGTTAGCGCCCCGAGTCGTCGTGGCCGGCGCGGTGCTGGCGGCGGTCGCCGTGATCGCGGTCGCTCCAGGTGCGTCCGCGTGGAGGAATCCCGAGGTCAAGCGCGTCAAACGGGCCCTCGTCGCGATTGAGGAACGAATCGATGTATCTCGTTTGCGATACCGCTCGCTGATGGACCGATCGGCTCTCGCGGACTCGCGCATCGAGGACGCCCACCTCACCCTTAGCGGTGGCAACCCAGGCGCGTCGGGATTCCTCGGTCTGATTACCCGCTTCGGACGGCTCGGGCGAGCCCTATACGATCGGGACGCGCTGATAAGGCACCTTGCCGAGACGAAAGAAGAGATGAGGCGTCTCAAGGCCGGGCGCGCGAGACTTATCAAGGAGCTGGAGAAGCTCGTGCGCGAAAGCCGTATCCGAAACGCCGGCTTCAGTCCCTCCTGGAGCGTGTCGGGAACGCTCATTACGTACAGCGCCGACTGGGGCGCGGTCGCGATGTGCGAGTCGAGCGGCAGATGGCACATCGATTCCCAATACGATGGAGGTCTCCAGTTCGACCCGGACACATGGGTCGGCTTCGGCGGAGGCGAATTCGCGCGCTACGCGCATCGGGCGACGAAGATGCAGCAGATCGCCGTCGCAGAGCGTGTACTGGCAATCCAGGGCGAGCGCGCGTGGCCCAACTGCTTCAGACATCTGCCCGCCGAGTTTTGACTTACTGCATGCGGCCGACCGTGCGAACCGCGCGCGTGTGACGCCGAGCGGAGCGCCACGTGAGCGCGCCCGCGGGAAGCTCCACGACGAACGCCACATCGCGCTTGAATCGATGGTTCTGCCACCGCGTGGCGGTGCCTGGTAGCGGACCGATCGGCCTGAGCGGGAGCCCGCTGATGCGGGCATATCTGCGCCGGAAGCGACGCCCCGGACCGGTGCGGTCCACCAGCCTCATCGCCTGGTGGTACCAGATCGTTAGGTCGGGGTGGACGTCGATGATGAAGCGGCGGGCGGCACGCGACTCGGGCTCTGAGAAGGGACGAGGCCCCGAATAGTACGTATCCCAACGCTCGCCCAGCCGCCGCCACCCACGCCGGAAGTTGCGGTTGAGGTCGACACCACGACCGTTCTGTCGAGTGCCGGCGATCGATCCGTCGGGGTTCAGGTCGGGGATGATCCACAGGTTCAGATCGGCGGGAGGGCGCTGGTTCCGCAACGCCTTCACGATCTTTTTCCCGGCACCCTCGTTGCCGTGAATGGAGCCGACCACGAGAACCGAACGGCTGCTGTGCGGATCCCCGATGCCGATCGCACGGATACGGCGACCGTCGGTCGATCGACCTATCACACGCCAGCGCACCCGGACCGTGATTGCGTCGTTGAGTCGGCGGGGCTCCACCTCAAACGAATTGAGGTCGGTGACGAGGAGGGCCGCCACGACGGCCGATGCGACCACGAACGAGGTTCTCAGAGTGGTCACCTCAGCGGTCATTAGCCGGATTGAGTGACCTCAGAACCCACACAGCCAACGCAAGGATCAATCACCGGGCCCCGGCGAGACCGGTCCGGAGCGCGTGAGCTTTGCCCTCAGTCCGTCGACGACTGCCTCGAGCCCGAACTCGAAGGCCGCGTCGAAGTCGCAGTCGACCGTGTAGGGGAGGGCTGCCGAGAGGTTCGGGAACTCCTCGGGGGCCAGGTTCTGCAATTTCAGCAGCATCAGCTCCTGGGCGTTGTCGGGGTTTGCGATGGGATTGTTCACCTGGAAGCTGGCATGGCCGAGGGTGTAACCGACGAGGGTCCAGTGTGCGAACACCGCATCCTGCGGCGAGAACCCGGCCCGCGCCAGCAACGACAGCGACAACTCGATGGGCCGAAACGCGTCAGGCGTGACGACCGGCTTGTTCTCGATGCAGGGCAGCGCATGGGGATGCTTGAGCAACACCGTGCGGAACAGCCGGAATCCGATCTTCAGGCCCTCCGCCCAATCCTGGGTGTCCACATCGCTCAGATTGATCTCGCCGAGCAGCTTCTCGGTGACGCCCTCGAGGACGGCGTCCTTGTTCGGGATGTGGTTGTAGAGCGACATCGGGCTGACGCCGAGCTCGGACGCGAGCCTCCGCATGCTGAGCTCCTCGAGACCGTCCCGATCGATCATCTCGAGGGCGGTTCCGAGGATGCGGTCACGGGTGAGGGGCTCGCGAAGCTTGTCCGATTCGGGGGTCTTTGTTGACATGGCCTCTGCTTTTCTTCGCCGGAAGTTCCCGTTCGTCCTGTTGACAAACGTACATCGTACGTCTAGCGTACACCGTACATGTACGATGTACGCATACAGCGACCAGAAGGCTCAAGGA
>JBOGXA010000025.1:0-45313 GCA_050694175.1 Actinomycetota bacterium | reverse complement strand
CCAACCGCCTCGTTGGGATCCTTCACGGCTGCCTCTGTCACCGGCAGGCCTACGACGAAACGGTCGCGTGGGCGTCTCTCATCGAAGAGGCTGCTTGACATTTATGGGCGTGGGATATCTAGGCGCATGGGCGGGACATCTCTGAGGGGCAGGGCGCTGCCTGCCGAGTACCCTCGTGCCTTGATTACCCCCGAGGTTGCCCAGGGACCACGCCGAGTTGCTGGAGCAGACTCATCAGGTCCCAGTTCGTCCAGCCCTCGACGACCCTGCCCTCTTGGACGCGCTGGATCGTAATTCCCGTGACCGCCGCCGTCCGCCCAGTCGGTGCGATGCCCATCAACTCGCCGTCGTGTGTGCCCTGTGCGGTCCACCTCGTCACTACCTTGTCGCCCTCGGCGACCTGGTCTTGGACCGTCAGCGTGAGATCGGAGACCGCCCCCCGAAGCCCGGCGACGTACTCCTTGACTCCCTCCGGTCCCTGAGTTTCCTCCTCGGCCCCCGACGGGTGCCCGACATAATCGGTCGCGAACAACTCATCCACGAGATCGAGTTTGCCTTCGCTAAAGACCTCGTCGAAGAACCGACGTGCAATGGCGCTGGTGCTCATCTCCGCCTCCTTCGCTCGATGGAACCGACGAAATGAGCATGGCGCGAGCGGCGGGACGCCCGCATCGGTAGACCTACCTATTCCGCTTCACGATATGAGGCCGTGCTCCATCGCGAACATCGCTGCAGCCGCCCTGCTGGACACCCCGATCTTCGTGTAGATGTGCTGGACGTGGTGCTCGGCCGTGCGCGGGGATATGTAGAGGCGACGGGCGACCTCTCGGTTCGAGAGACCCTCGGCGACAAGCCGCAGGACCTCGACCTCCCGGTCGCTCAGCCCGGCCGGTCGAAAGCCCGCTTTCCTCTGCAACGCGCCTCCGGCGGCGTCCACGACGGCCTTGACGGCATCTGGATCCAGTCGTCCCTCTCGAGCGTCTTGCTGTATCTCCCCCGCTGCCTCATCAACGGTCAGCGCGTCGCGGTGTGGCCGTGTCTGCGTCATCGCTTGCAAGGCGTCGGCGGCCGCCAGAACACGAGCCGGAACCGATATTTCCGGAGCTTTGCACCCGCGGTGGTAACCGGAACCGTCCATGCGTTCGTGATGCATCCCGGCGATAAGCGCAATCGGCTGAAGGACCTGGGAGCACGACAGAATGCGTTCCGAGTGATACGGATGGAGGCGGATCTGCTCCCAATCCGCTGTCGTCAGCTCCCCCGGCTTCTCCCACACAGCGTCCGGGACCCCGATGCGACCAAGATCATGCAACAGCGCCGCTACATGCAGCCGCAGAAGCGCCGTCGGATCGAGTCCCACCTTCTCGCCGGCCGCTCTCGCAAGCCCCGCCACTCCCGCGGAGTGGCCGTGCATGAACGGTGCCTTGAGGTCGGCAATGTCGCCGAAGACCACGGCCGCATCCGGCAACTTAGCTTCCGAGATGATACGGACGGGCTCGGGCTCGGCCTCGAGTACACGCCGACGAGGATCCCCAAGGTTCGCTGTCTCCAAAAGCTCAGCGGCGTGGGTCACGAACACATCGGCGATCGCGGGATCGAAGATGGTCCCGGCGCGCCGTTTCACTGCCTCAATGGCAAGCTCGGGGCCTCCGAGCACATCGTGTTCTGCGGCCGTGCCGCCGACATGGGCGACGCGCCCGCCGAGCGCGATGTCGTCGCCCTTGAGGCCTCGTGGTGCACCCTTGCCGTTCCACCACTCGAAGACCTCATGCAGGCCGCGCTGAACCCCGTCCGAGAGCCCCAACCGGCGGGCCGTTTGTGCCGCCACCTCACACGTCGCGGTAGTAAAGCGCTTGAGGAACCCGGGGCCCTTGGTCACGAAATGCGCCGCGATGCGCGCTCGCTGGCTCGCGCTCATGCCTTGAGTGAGCGTCGGGAGATACGACTTGAACAGATCCTTGGGATCGGCGAAGTTCGTCCTCCGCGCGGCCCGGTTTGCAGCGATATCGTCGAGCCACACAAGGTAGGTCTCGTGCGCGTATCCCGTGCAGCCTATGTGCTGGAGAAGCGAGATATAGAAGACCTCGGCGACCTCACTTTCATCGATGTCGATCGCGCGGGCGAGGGCCGTGCCGACAAGACATGAGCGCATGGCGTTCTCGGGAGGAAGGCCGAGGCCCAGGTCCGAGATGAGAGACAGGCCGGCCAGCAGATCGGCGAGCTGAACATCGTCGTTCAAGGGCGCAAACCCTCGGTGAAGCCTCCCCAGGTTTTCATCGAGACCGCTCCCCGCCACGGGCGATTGGACAGCGACCCCTTGACTGTAGTCCCAAGCCTCCCGAATCCGTGAGCTTCGTCAGGCATCAGTCAGATTGGCAATTTCTCGCCCCGGCCCACAGGTCTGTTCTTGCGGTTGAGGGCTCAGTATCTTGGGATGGATGTCACGCGGCGTGTCCCAGCATCGAGATCCACCGCCCTCGAAAGGAGTCCGTTGGATGACGCGACCCTGAACCTGGAGGCGGCCCGGGATGCCTACGCGCGTCGCGACTGGTTGGGTGCTCGCGATGGCTTTCGCGCGGCTCGGGATGCCGGCGAGCTGTCGGCCGATGATCTTCACATCTGGGCCGATGCGGCGTGGTGGCTGGGACTGGTCGACGAGTCGATCGCCGCAGCCGAGGAGGCTTACCGGATGTTCCTGCAGGGGACTCGCCCACGGCAGGCCGCCTCGGCGGCGATGACCATCGCGGTGAGCCTGTTCCTCCGGGGAGACGACGTCGCCGGTTCGGGGTGGATGAGCCGGGCCCAGCGGATACTCCGCGACCAACCAGAGTGCCCCGAACACGGGTATGTGCGCTACCTCCTCGAGGTGGAGGCGGCACTGGGCGGCAGCGACCTCGACGCAGTGGCATCAAGCGCCCGGGAGGTCCAGGAGATCGGCCGACGGCACGCCGACCCCAACCTCGTCGCCCTGGGGATCCTCGGCGAGGGACGGGCGCTGATCCGGCAGGGGCGAGTGGTTGATGGAAACGAATTGTTGGACGAGGCGATGGTGGCCGTGCTCGGCGACGAGCTGAGCCCGGAGTGGGCGGGCAACATCTACTGTCACCTGATGGCGGCGTGCCACGAGCTCGCCGATTTCCACCGGGCGGCAGAGTGGACACGGGCGACGACGCGCTGGCTGGAGAGCCTGCCCGCCGCGGTGCTGTTCACCGGGATCTGCCGAGTCCACCGTTCCCAGGTCTTCCAGACCACCGGCGCGTGGGAGCAAGCCGAGTCCGAGGCCCTCCGCGTTTGCGAGGACCTCGTGGACATCCAGGTCGCCAGTGCCGCGGAGGGTCACTACCAGCTCGGTGAGCTACGTCGCCTGCGCGGCGACCTGGGCCGAGCCGAACGAGCCTACAAGGACGCCCACGAACACGGCCGCGACCCACTACCGGGTCTCGCCCTGCTGCGCCTCGCGCAGGGCCGGATCGATGCCGCTGCGGTGTCGATCCGGGCGGGCCTCGCCGGGACATCCGACCGGCTCGCTCGCGCTCGGCTGTGCGTCGCCCAGGTCGAAATTGCCTGCGCGGCCGGGGATCTGGAGACTGCCCGCAAGGCGAGCGCCGAGCTGAACGAAACCGCGTCGGACTACGGCAGCTCGGGGCTCGACGCGATGGCCCGGCACGCTCGAGGCGCCGTCTTGCTCGCGGGCGGACAGGCCGCGAAGGCGCTTGAGACGTTGCGCGGCGCCTGCGAGCGTTGGCAGGAGTTGCACGCCCCGTACGAGTGCGCCCGGGTGCGGCTGCTGCTGGCACGGGCGTACGACGCTCTGGGTGACTCCGACGCCGCGGCCCGCGAGCTCGACGCGGCCGGGGTGGTGTTCGCCCACCTGGGCGCAACACTGGACGCGAACAATCTCGCCGCCCTTCGAGGACAGCCCTCGCTGCCCGACGGTCTCACGCGACGCGAGGCGGAGGTGCTGGCGCTGGTCGCCTCCGGCAAGACCAACCGCGAGGTCGCGACGGCGCTAAGCATCAGCCGGAAAACCGTCGCCCGGCACCTATCGAACATTTTCACCAAGATCGAGGTGTCGTCTCGGACGGAGGCGGCGGCCTACGCCTTCGCGCACGATCTCGCGCCGCCGGCGCGTGGGTAAAAGGACCCATCCGGCACGATCGAAGTTGCACACATAGCCCGACGACGGGCGGTCCCCGCCCTCCGTACGTTGTGGGAGCCGCGGATCCCTGACACCTGATCCGACACGAACCCGACGAGGAGGGTACCGACATGGCGCTCGACCAGGAGAAGCTCCAAGCTTTTCTCGAAAAGTTCGCCCGCGACCTGGGGGCGACCATTCACGCGGCCACGGTGGCGATCGGAGACGAGCTGGGCCTGTACCGGGCGCTCGCGGCCGGTCCGCAAACCGCAGCCGAGCTGGCCGACCGCACCGGCTGTCAACCCCGGCTGGTCGAGGAGTGGTTGAACGCCCAGGCGGCCAGCGCTTACTGCCAATACGAAGCGGCCACCGGGCGCTACTCGCTCACCGCGGAGCAGGCGGCATGCCTGGCCGACGAGTCGAGCCCAGCGTTCGTGGCCGGCGGGATGCAGGTCGCCAACCTCACCCACCGTGACCTCGACCTGGTACGCGCCGCGTTCGAGAGCGACGGCGCGGTCGGATGGCACGAGCACCACAGTGATCTGTTCTCCGGCACGGACCGCTTCTTTCGCCCCCGCTACGCGGCGAACCTGGTGGACGTCTGGATCCCCGCGCTCGACGGGGTCGCGGACCGGCTGCGGGCGGGTGGCCGCGTGGCCGACGTCGGCTGCGGCTACGGCGCGACGACCATCCTGATGGGCCGCGCCTACCCGGCGTCGACCTTCCACGGCTTCGACTACCACGCCGAGTCGGTCGAGGCCGCTCGCAAGGCGGCAAGCGAGGCCGGCGTGAGCGAGCGCGTGACGTTCGAGATTGCCGGCGCCGAGGACTTTCCTGGGGCCGATTACGACCTCGTGTGCATCTTCAACGCCCTTCACGAGTTCGGCGACCCGGTGGGCGCCGCCCGCCGGATTCGCGCCGCCCTGGCGCCGGGGGGAAAGTGGTTGCTCGTCGAGCCCTACGCCGCCGACGGCGTTGAGGACAACCTCACCGATCTGGGGCGGAACTTCTACTCGATCTCCACCCTGGTGTGCGTGCCCAACGCTCTGTCACAGGGAGCGACCAGAGCGCTCGGGGCCCAGGCCGGCGAGGCCGCCCTCGCCCAGGTCGCGACCGAGGCGGGGTTCACCCGGGTGCGGCGGGCCGCGGAGAACCCGATGAACCTCGTTCTCGAGGCCACCCCGTAACCGTCACCCCAATCGGCATCGCACCGACAGACGACACCGAGATACCGAGAGAGAGGAGAAGACCATGGCCGTAAGCCAGGAGCGTCCTTCGGCCGGCGGTGCCTACGTGAACTTCATGACGGATGAGGCAACGAACGGGTGCAGGCGACCTACCGGGGCAACTACTCGCGCCTCCGAGAGACCAAGCACACCTACGACCCGAAAAACGTGTTCCGAATCAACCAGAACATCCCGCCAGCGGGGTGCACACGAAGGAGGACAGCATGAAGCCAATATCCGATGTTGACACGCTATGGCCGGGCCGCGCGACGACCGCCGCGCTCCTGGCGCTGCTGCTGACCGCGGTGGTGGCACAGGCCGCGACCGCCGCGCCGCCCGACAAGCAGCCGCTGCACGACTTCGCCACCCAGGAGCCCATCACCGGGGCGTTCTCGATGGTGAGCCGCAGTGACGATGCGATCACCTCCAAGATCCGCACTGCCGCCACCCCCGGGCACGCGGTCACGATCTGGTACGTGATCTTCAACGTCCCGGAGAACTGCAACACCGAGGGGTGTGGCGAGGACGACATCTTCCTCGAAGGCGACCCCGAGTCGGGATTCAACCTCGCCCAGATCGATGTCGCCCGCATCTCGGTGGTGTACGGCGGTGACGGCGGCGTGGTCAACCCCGGGGGGCGGGTGGCGCTGGACGGCGGGCTGACGGAGGGCGAGGTTCCCACCGGCAGCGTCCCGGTGGTGATCGGTGACCCCGACGACGGGGCGCTCGTGCCCGGTCCGGTGACCGGGCTGGAGGACGCCCAGACCGCCGAGGTCCACATCGTGTTGCAGGACCATGGTCAGGCGCAAGACGACCCCGAGCTGCTGGGGCAGCAACTGACCGGGTTTCAGACCGCCTGCAACCCGGAGTGCGTCGACGTCCAGTTCGCGGTCCACAAGTAGGAGCGTGCGTCCGGGGGTAGGAGACGACTCGATGATCGTGAGGCTGCTGGTCCTCGCCAAAGGGCGGGTCCTTGGGCCGCGAAGACGGCATCTAGCGACGCGTACCGACACGGCGACTTCGGGCGGCTAAGAAGGTAGCGCGAAGAACTCCAGAGCGATGTTGTCCGGATCCCGGAAGGACACACCGGAACCGTAAGGCGCGTCAACGATCCCACCATGGCTGATGCCGAGCTCATCGAGACGCTTTTCCCAGGACTCCAAATCCGCTCTCCTATCTACCGCGAACGCAACGTGGTCAAGTCCAGACCGGAATTCGCTGAACTGAAGTTGATCGTTAGGTGCCGGATGAGAGTGCAAAGCGAAGGCAGCTCCCCCATCTAGAGCGAATACAACATGGTAGAAGCCGCCGGCATCCTCGTCCAGTACCGGCTCGGACCCGAAGAGCCGCTTGTACCAGTCTCTGCTCCGATCGAGATCCGAAACGGTTACCGCGACGTGTCCAAGTCTTGAGAACCCAGCCATTAGCCCCTCTCCCTTTCACGATGACATCCGACATTTAGGAATGTAGAGCCGAAAGACCTGGCCCAACAAGAGTGAATGAGGCGGCGTAGAACCGTGCACGACTTGTTGGCGGAGGCGCGTTCCTCGCTGCGCCGGATCGATCCGTCTCGCGCCCGTGCGGCGATGCAAGCGGGCGCCTTGCTGATCGATATCCGCTCGAACGACGAGCGCGCCGAGCACGGATCGATCCCCGGATCGTTGCAGATTCCGTTGAGCGTGCTGGAGTGGCGAGTCGACCCCGACTCCGGCCATCACGATCCCGGGATAGGCGATTTCGGCGCCCCCATCATCCTCATCTGCGCGCATGGCTTTTCGTCCAGCCTCGCGGCGCGAAGGCTCCAGGAACTCGGATTCGCCAACGCGACCGACGTGATCGGGGGCTTCGAGGCCTGGAACGGCGCCGGGCTCCCCGTGAGCAAGGTCCAAGCCGGATGAATCGTAGATCCCCGATTCGATCGCGGTGTCGATCGCGGCGGAGGTTGCCAAAAGGTTGCCAAGTTCACCGCTTTTCGCGGCTAATGGTCCCTCCACCAATCGAAAGCGCACCCTGACGGGACAACTCAGGAACAGGCAGGACCTGCGACAACGGTTTCCTTGACAGTTGTTCGTCTGGAAGAGAGTGGCAACCGAGAATCGCGAAAGACCAGGTCAGACGCCATTTCGCGGAGGGCGTGGGACTCGAACCCACAAGTCCTTTCGGACAACGGTTTTCAAGTTATGAGCACGACGTCCTGACTCTTCCTATGTGATCCTGACTGCACTCATTTGTACAGGTCAGCGGGGCGGCCCGCTTCCTGATTGGCCCGGGTTCGTCATGGCTTCTCTGATCTCTTCCTGAATCGCGGGTTGCCAATGGGTTGCCAATCCGGGCCTGTAGCTACCCAGCAAGGCAACGCGTACCGACACTGCTCTGAGTTGGGAGCCTGGGGATTGACGGGGACCTAGCCTACAGTTCACACGCCCGGCGGCATGTTCAAACCGTTCTCCATGATCAGTCGGGGCATCGTTGTCATGTCCATGTCGAGGTCGTAACGAGCCCACAGCTGAGCAAGTCCTTCAAAGTCCGGTGGACCATCGCCCGGGATCAGTTTGCCGAGTTCCTCGAAATAGTGCTCGAACCCCGCGGGACTGAAGATCTCGACGAATCTCGCCGGAACGTCGCCCGCGTTCCAGAACGCGTGGGAGATCCCTTTCGGTTTGAAAACGGTTGTCCCGGGACCCGCCTCGAGTACGTCGTGGCCAATCTGGACCATGATCGTGCCTTCGAGGACATACGAGATTTCGTGCTCCTTGTGATGGGTGTGGATCGGACTTCCCAGCGACTTCGGCGCGAGAACGTGTTCCGCTACGGCGGCGGACCCCCCCGTCTGCTCACCGGAGACCTTATGGATCGTCTCGAGCTCGCCGGCGCCCACAATGAAACGGTTCCCTTCTCCGGCTGCGACCCTGAAGCTGCCCATCGTTGAAACTCCTCTCGTCGGCAATATTCGTGTAACATATATGTATCATGAAATCCCGTCAAGGGGGTCAGGCCGGCAGGTCCGAGAAGCGCCGCTACACGCAGCGGGCCCGGGCTGAGGCTGTCGGGCGAACGACTCGACGCATCGCCGCGGCCGCAGCCGAACTCCACGCCACAATCGGTCCGGCGGCAACGACGATCAGCGCGGTCGCCGAGCGAGCAGGCGTCCCGCGCGTCACCGTGTATCGCCACTTCCCAGATGAGGAGTCGCTGTTCCAAGCCTGCCAAGCTCATTACCTGGACCAGCACCCGCCGCCCCAGCCCCATTGGACGGACGTCGGCGATGCCCAGGAACGGACGCGCGCCGCTCTGTCCGCGCTGTACCGCTACTTCGACGAGACCGAAGACATGACCGCAAACCTTCTTCGCGACGCCCCCCGCGTGCCGGTCCTCCGAGACATCCTTAGTGGCATGCACGACTTCCTCGACTGGCTCCGCGACGACCTCGCCACCGCCTGGCAGAGGCGGCCGGCGACGAAGCTGCGGGCAATCGCGGGCCATGCGGTCTCGTTCACCACTTGGCGCTCGTTGTGCGTCGAGGGATCACTTGGGGAGAGGGAGGCGGTCGATCTCATGATCGTCCTCCTGCGGCATGTCGCGTCCCGCGACGATACTTAGCCTTAGTAACCGCGCCGCGACTTCGCGCACGCGACGTCCGTAGCCGAGAGACTCGACCACTGATCCCGTCCCACTAAGACCAAAGGCCGAGAACGACGCTTGGAGCGCTGTGCGATCAGTTGAACTGTTTGGGCAGGTCGTCGTCGACCCTGCTTCCTGAGTGTTCGGGAGCGTCCTCCCTTTTTGGGCTCTTCCTGCCTCGAGGATTGGCAATGGATTGGCAACCCCGCAGCTCGGGCGACACACGCGCTGGGCGTCACACTTCTTTCCGCGATTTACAGCTTCGACGCGAAGTCTTCGATCAAGCGAGCGATCTCGTCCGGAGCCTCGAACTGGGGGAAATGGCTTAGCGCGTCCACCCGATGAACACTGAACCAGGGATGATCCGATGCGAAGCTCTGCTGAGCCTGCAACACCGCCGGATCCGCCGGCTGTGCGTACACGTGCATGGTCGGTAACGGCGGATCAAAGGATGCCAGCACCTCGACCGGCGCGCCATGACGCTGGTACGCACCCTCGATCTTCTGTCCCGCTCGCATCCAGGTGTCGGCTCCATACGAGTTCATGTGGGCGATCTGTTCTTCGACGCCCGGATTGTTCGCCCCGCCCCGCCACATCTGGAAAAGCTGATCTCTGACCTCGGCCCAGCCGTCGGGCTCCTGCATTCGCCGCAGCCCGCCGATGAAGGGCGGCGGCGCGCCCAACACCATCCAACCGATGGACACGAATCCCACGACCCGATCGCCGAGTCGGCGGCGGAGGTCGAGCGCGGTCCATCCCGCGTGGGAGGCCGCCACCGGGACGATCCGTTCCACAGCCCCGGCATCGATCACAGCCAAGACGTCTTCGGTCGTCTCGTCATAGCCGTAGTCCCCATCCGGGGTATCGGACTCTCCGTGACCGCGCCAGTCGAGCACGATGGTGCGACGGCGGCCGGACAGGTGGTCGACAAGGGGCGAGAACTGGAAGCGATCAGAGCACCATCCCGGCAGGCACACGAATGCCGGCTCCCCGACACCGCGATCGTCGTACGCGATGGTCAGTCCGTCCTTAGTCGTTGCCCTGGAAACCATGGCTCCTCCTTCTCCGATACTCGACTAGCTCCGTTTCAATTTGCGTGCGCCCACTTTCAAATAGCCAACAGCGAGGTCAACGATCACGTCGGCGACCTCACTCCTCTTCACGCCCGCATCCACGAGCGACTTGAAGAAGGGGAAGTCGCAGAACGCGTACAGCACCGCGATGTCCTTGTTGGATAGGTCCAAGCCATGCGTGGCCGCTCGCACGAGCATTTCGAGCGTCTCCTCCTGCATGCGGACGGCCTCACCCACGGCGGAAATCAGGTCTCGTTCCCGGCGGGCGGCGTGCAGCCACCCCTCCCCCTTGGAGTAGCAGAGGCACGAATCTCGGATCAGGACCTCGAGACGCTTCGCCGGAGTGCGCAAGCGAGCGAACTTTGCCCCCGCCTCCTCGAGCGTCGGCGGCCGGATGATGTCGAACACCGACCGGGCGCACGCCGGGATCAGCTCCACCAGAGACGGGAAGTGCCGGTAGACGGTGGCGAGGGCGACCTCTGCCCGGTCGGCGATGTCTTCCCAGCTGGTCGCCAGGAGGCCTCTCTCGGTGTGAAGCCCCGTGGCGGCTTCGATGATCCGCGATCTGGTCTCTGCGACCGAGCGGGACCGGGCCTGCATCCGGTAGCGGCGTGGCGTCACCCGCCCTCCCCCGTTGGTGGTTTGATGAGAAGATTTCGCTATCGAAATCTATCCCTCGGCGGACCTGAGGTCAAGACCTTGGTTCCCTACGGATCAGTCGGGCCCGGTCTCTGCTCGGATGAGATGCCCCCGTCCCGGAGGGTTGGCAAAAGATTGGCAAGTTCGCCGTTCTTCGCGGCTATTACGCTCATCCATCAGACGAATGCGCACATGACGGGACAACTCAGGAATACCCAGGACCTGCGACAACGGTTTCCCCGACTGTTGTTTCACTGGAAGAGAGTGGCACCGCGTAATCGCGAAGGTCCAGGTAGTCGTCCTGTTTGCGGAGGGCGTGGGACTCGAACCCACAAGCCCTTTCGGGCAACGGTTTTCAAGTGTGTGGCCGGGCGTCCTGACTGGCCCTGCCTACTTCTGCCTGATGCTATTTGTGCAGGCCAGCGACAAGACCACTTCCTGACCGGTACTAGCCGGTCCCGATCTTTCCTGGCGCGTTCGTTGACAAAGCGTTGACAAGTCAGCGTGGCCGGAGGGTGCGAAGGTGCGAATCCTGGGCAGGGCACCAACCAGAAGGGAACGCATGCGACCAGCTCTTGCCCGAGCTGTCACTTAACGGTGAACTCGGTCCTCATGCCCAGATCGAAATGTGCCTTACCGGTCTGGGGGTCCGTGAACTGACAGGCGGCGATGTAAGTGCCGGGCTCGAGGGTGACCTCGTACCAGACCTTGCCCCCCGGCGCAGGCGCGTAGAAAAGCCGGAACTCCTTCTGTTTGGCCTCGTCGGCGATGATCATCTCGTGTCCCTGCTCTCCCATATTGGTGAGGGCGAGCGTGATCTCGCCGGCCGGCAGCTCGTGGGGCATGTCGAAGTAGAACTCTCCGACGGTCACGTCGATGTCGGCCGTAGGTTCTGTAATCTCGTTACCAGACGGTGCGGTGACGTCGAACCGAGCATGCACCTCGTCTTCTTCGCGCACGACGATGTATCGACCTGGCGGGAACTCAGCGAGCAGCGTCGTACTTTCGCCCGGCTTGGTGTTAGGCATGCGGGCGGAGAGTGTTAGAGCAGAAAAGAAGTCTATGTCGCTTCTTATGCCCCGCAGGTCCTGCAACGTGATGCCCTGGTTCAGCCGTGCGAAGGAAGCAGTATGCGCCTTCTCACCCCGGTTCTCGAAAGTGATCGACAGAGGCTCGGCCTCAAGCGTCTTCGGAAAGTCGACCGACGAGTCAGACGCGATGAGGGAGACCTCTCTTACTGGCTCGCGCGCGGACGTGCCGGTCGAGCGTGAGGGAGTTTCGGCACCGCCACCGCAGGACGCTGAAGCCGCCACAAGGACTATCAAGATGAAACCTGGGGCGACCCGTAAGGGTCCCCTTCGCAGAACGGTTAGGCACTTGCGACGGGCCATGGTTACCCTGTGGGTGCCGAAAACTCGATCGGCCCTAATTGATCAGGTATCTTGCAGCCGCAGCCGTAACCGATTGGGGGATGCCGTAGCCTCCGTCGCTCATGAAGCCGAGTTCGCGCCACCTCGTCATCCTGTCGCTCTGCTATTGGATTCTGCGTCGCCTTCTTGAGGTCGTCGTCCTTGCCCTGCGGTCCGAAGAAGCCAAGGAGATCGAAATCATGGTTCTCCGCCACCAACTCCACGTCCTCGGCCGCCCGGTAAAGCGGCCAGGCCTCAAGCCACACGACCGCGTGCTGCTTGCTGCCGCCAGTCGCGTTCTGCCGAGAAGGCGCTGGGCCTCTCTGTTCGTTCGTCCTGAGACGATCATGCGCTGGCACCGAGCCCTCGTGGCGCGGCGCTGGACCTATCCGCGACCGACCGGCCGCCCACCCAAGCCAACGGAGATTCGCCGGCTCGTCGTCCGTATCGCAGAGGAGAACCCGACTTGGGGCTACCGACGCATCCAGGGCGAGCTCAAGCAGCTCGGGATCGCAATCGCGCCGAGCACCGTGTGGTCGATCCTGCAAGCGGAGGGCATCGACCCCGCGCCCAGGAGGGCGGGACTGTCGTGGAATGAGTTCCTGCGATCCCAGGCGAAAGGCATCATCGCTTGCGACTTCGTCGCGGTCGACACCGCTTTGCTTCGTCGTTTCTATGCGCTCGTGTTCATCGAGATCGCCACCCGCAGGGTCCACTTGGCGGGCGTGACCTCCACTCCCAACGCCTCCTGGGTAATTCAACAGGCGCGCAACTTCGTCGCCCGCTGGGACACGGTCCCGTTCCGCTTCCTCATCCGCGATCGCGACGCCAAGTATGTATCCGCCTTCGACGACATCTTCCGCACCGAGGGACTAAGGATCGTGCGCACTCCGATCAAGGCTCCCAAGGCGAACGCGTTCGCGGAGCGGTTTGTCGGTACTCTGCGGCGTGAGTGCCTCGATCGCATCCTCATCCTCGGACGAGGCCACCTTGAGTCCGTCCTCCGCTCCTACATCGGGCACTTCAACGGTCATCGGCCCCACCGCGCCCTCGAGATGCAGCCTCCAGCTCCGCGCCGTCCTCCGACGCCGCACGATGACAGCCGAAGGCGAGTGCTCAAGCGCGACGTCCTCGGTGGACTGATCCACGAGTACGAGCGAGAGCGGGCTGCATGAGCATGACCCAGTTTTCGGCACCGACACTTGCCATACTTGCCCGCGACACAGCTGACGAAGAAATTCCTCTTGCGCATGACGACCAAAGTACGAGCTATTGACCCGCACGCCGACACCGTCGAGGCTGTGCTTGCTGCTTTCGGCACCGATGCATCGACCGGACTAACGCGGGAGGAGGCGCGCGCCCGACGGGTGCGCTACGGCGCCAACGTACTCCGCTTGAAGCCGCCTGAGGCGCGCTGGAAGAAGTTCCTCTATCAGTTCCGGGATCCCCTCGTGATCTTGCTGCTGGCGGCCATCGGAATCTCGCTAGGGGTGTGGGGGCTGGAGGGCGCGGACGATGTGCCGCTTGAAACCATCGCTATCGCCGCCATCGTGATTCTCAACGCCGTGATGGGCTACGCGCAGGAGGAGCGCGCCGAACAGGCTGTTGCTGCGCTGCGTCGCATGACGACCACGCGCGTCACGATTCTCCGCGAGGGGACCAGGCGCAAGATCCCGTCGACGGAACTGGTGACAGGCGACATCGTGCTGGTCGAGGAAGGCGACGCCGTCTCGGCCGACGCCCGCCTCTTGGAGGTGACGGGGCTGCAGGTCGCGGAGGCTTCACTCACCGGTGAGAGCGAGCCGGTTACCAAAGACGTGGACCCGGTCCAGCAGGATGCCGAACTCGGCGACCGCACCAACATGCTCTACAGCGGAACCGTGGCAACCTTCGGACGCGGTCGAGCCGTAGTGACCGCCACAGGAATGAACACGGAGATGGGCCGCATTGCCGATCTCATCCAGCAGGCCCCGTCCCCAGCCACGCCGCTGCAGGTCGAACTGGGACGCGTCGGAAAGATGCTTGGCCTTGCGGTCGTGGCGATTGCAATCGTAGTAATCGCGGCCATCTTGGTTACCGAGGACATCAGGGGCTCGGAAGCACTTGTTGAGGTGATGCTGCTCGGCGTGTCGCTGGCCGTCGCGGCGGTCCCGGAGGGCCTGGCCACCGTGCTCACCGTGGTGCTGGCCTTGGGGGTGCAACGTATGGCCAAGCGCAACGCGATCGTCAAGAAACTGGCCGCAGTCGAGACTCTCGGATCCGCGTCGGTGGTCTGCTCGGACAAGACAGGCACGCTCACCCGCAACGAGATGACGGTGCGCGCCGTCCTCACCGCTCGGGGACGCGTCGATGTAACCGGGACCGGCTACGACCCGGCGGGGGAGTTGCTGCGTGAGGGCGCGCCGTTAAACGACCCGAGCCTGCGGGCTGAGGTTCGACGCCTTTTAGGCGCGGCCACGCTCGCGAACAACGCGGTTCTCGAGCGGCGAAATAACACCTGGACGATCCAGGGGGATCCGACAGAGGGCGCGCTGCTCGTGGCAGCGCGAAAGGCCGGCATCGAGCCGGGAGCCCTCGAGTCCCGCTTCGCGCGCGTCGGCGAGGTCCCGTTTTCATCCGAGCGCAAGCTCATGAGCACCGTGCAGACCGACGCCGAGAACCCCGAATTCGTCGGCGTGTTCACCAAGGGCGCGCCGGACGTGTTGCTGGAGCGCTGCAATCGGGAGCAGGTCGGCGAGGAAACCATGCCTCTGGACGAGGCGCGCCGGCGGCGAATCCTCGCCGGGGTCGAGGCGTTGGCCGACGAGGCGCTGCGTACGCTCGGGATTGCCTACCGTCCCGTCGCCCGGGAGTCCTATGGCGTACCCGGAGAAGAACTCGAGCGCGACTCCATCTTCGTCGGCGTGGTCGGGATCATCGACCCTCCCCGCCCCGAGGCCCGAGATGCGGTCGCCGTGGCTCGGGACGCAGGCGTTCGCCCGATCATGATCACGGGGGATCACCCGGGGACCGCCGCCGCCATCGCCGGCGAACTGGGCATCTCGGCGCCGGGGGCTAAAGCGCTCAGTGGTCGCCAGCTTGACGTCATGGGCGAGAACGAGTTGCTCGACAGCGTCAGGAGGATCTCCGTGTACGCGCGCGTGAGCCCGGAGCACAAGCTCCGAATCGTACGGACACTGCAGCGCGACGGTCACGTGGCGGCGATGACGGGCGACGGCGTCAACGACGCACCTGCGCTTAAATCCGCCGACATCGGCGTTGCCATGGGGATTAGCGGAACGGAGGTCTCCAAGGAAGCGGCGGACATGATCCTGCTGGACGATAACTTCGCCACTATCGTCGCCGCGATCGAGGAAGGCCGCTCGATCTTCGCCAACATCCGCAAGTTCATCCGCTACCTACTGTCGTCAAACGTCGGCGAGGTCATGACGATGTTCTTCGGGGTACTGCTCGCAGGAGTTATCGGGCTCACGCCAGAACGCGGCGGGCTCGTCGTTCCGCTTGTAGCGACGCAGATCCTGTGGATCAACCTGCTCACTGACGCGGCGCCCGCCCTCGCACTCGGCGTCGATCCGCTCGACCGCCGACTCATGCAACAGCCCCCTCGGGCGCGTTCGGCGCGGGTGATCGACGCCACGATGTGGATCGGCATTCTCGTGGTCGGGGCCGCGATGGCAGCCGCTACGCTACTGACATTGGATGCCGCGCTGCCGGGAGGTCTCATCGAAGGCGACGGGGGCCTGACCAGGGCGCGCACCATGGCGTTTACGGTCCTTGTGTTCGCCCAGCTGTACAACGTGTTCAATTCCCGCTCAGATCACGTGAGTGCCGGCCACCGGCTGTTCGTGAACCCTTACTTGTGGGGCGCGATTGCGTTGTCCGCTGGCTTGCAGGTCCTCGTTGTGCACGTAACGCTTCTCAACCGGGCGTTAGACACCGCGCCGCTTTCGGGCAACGAGTGGCTCTTGTGCGTGGCCATGGCTAGCATCGTGCTGTGGGTCGACGAGCTCAAGAAGCTGATCGGCAGGCTCGTCATGCGCTGAGTTGGCGCTGATGCACAAGGGAAACGTACGCCAGCATTGTGTCCTTCGGACACGAAGCTCGTGCTACCGGCCGGAAACACCGAGGATGCTCCGGGCCTCTCGAACCATCTGGTGAGTAAAACCCCATTCGTTGTCGTACCAGGCCATTACCTTAACCAGGGTGCCGTCCACGACTCGGGTCATTTCGAGATCGACGACTGCGGCGCGGGAGTCACCGATGATGTCGGCGGACACAAGCGGGTCCTCCGAGACGCCGAGGATGCCCTGATAGCGTTCGGTCGCCGCCTCTTGCCGGTACGCGTCGTTGACCTCCTCGGCCGTGGTCCTCCGGCTCGCGACGAAGACGACGTCGGCAACCGAACCCACCGGGATGGGTGCCCGGACCGCGACGCCGTCGAACCTGCCGGCCAGGTCAGGCACGGCCCGGGTGGTGGCCCGCGCGGCCCCGGTCGAGGTGGGCACCAGGTTGGCCGCCCCTGCCCTTCCACGCCGAAAGTTCTTGCTCGGCCCGTCCACCAACTGCTGGCCGGCGGTGTAAGCGTGGACCGTCGTCATCACAGCGCGCTCCACTCCGACCCCCCGGTGAGCGACTTCGATGACAGGCGTGATGCAGTTGGTTGTGCAGCTTGCGCAAGAGATGATCCGCGGCTCACCTTCCGGACGGTTCACACCATGCACCACGGTGGGGACGTTCTCCGACTTCGTCGGCGCGGAGAGGATCACGTACGACGCGCCAGCCTGAATGTGCTTCTTCATGCCCTCCTCGCTCGTGAACACGCCGGTGCACTCCAGTACCAGGTCGACCCCGAGGTCACCCCACGGCAGGTTGCCCGGGTCGCGCTCGGCGAAAATCGGGATCCGTTGCCCATTGATCACGAGCGCGCCGCCTTGGGTGCTGACCTCACGGTGGTAGCGCCCGTAGACGGTGTCGTAGGTGATCAGATAGGCGAGGTTGTCGGCGTCGGCGATGTCATTGACCCCGCCGAGCTCGAGTCGGTCGTCGTCCAGCAGGATCTTTAGTGCTGCTCGGCCGATTCTCCCTAGACCATTGATAGCCACGGTTGGCATCTTCACCTCACCACCTCGGATCGTTGACTCGCCAGGAGTTGACGCAGGACTTACTTGCGGAATCCCCCGTCGTGACAGTACGCCGATCGGGCGGGTGGGTCGATCTCCACAGCGCGGTGACCTCCGGAGATTTCCAGCCTTCGATTAGCTGGAAGCGCTTACCATGCGGCTGCAATTCCGAATGGTCGGGGAAGCCAACGCGCGCGTCCATCTCACCCGGGACCGGTTGCGGATGAGGCGGGTGCTGTCCGCCAAACCGCAAACCCCAATGGCCGCGAGTCTCAGCTCCTCCTCTATCCGAACACAATGGGTCAAGGCATTCACCATCGCGTTCAATCGGTGATCAGAAGGACGATCGCGAAGTAGATGAGCATGGAAAGCAGGTCCTGAACGACTGTAGCAAGGGGTCCGCTGCCGAAAGCGGGGTCCCTACGAAGGCGGTGAAATGCCCAAGGGAGGATCATTGCCACCAGTGTTGCGATGGAACATGCGGCCAGGAGCGCAAGAGCGATCGCAATCGCCAGTTCCGAATCGCGCCATCTCCATAGCGCGACGGGGATGAACAGCAATGACAACGTGATTCCGACGAGAAGGCCGGTGAGAAGTTCCCGCCGTAGCACATCACGGATCGAGACACCGACGAACAATCCCCGCACCATGAGAGTCTCCGTTTGGGTGCCGACGGCATCCGCCATATACACGATCCCGGGGATGAAGAACGCAATGACCACGTTAGCCTCCAACTGCTCCGAGAACGAGCCGACAATGCCGGCGGAGACAAAAGCTCCGGCAAGTCCGATCAGGAGCCAAGGCAGGCGGTGCCTGTATCGCCTGCCGAGTGACTCCAGACTCGCAGTTCTTGCCGCCGATGTGTCGTGGAGATACCCTCCAAAGCGCGCCATGTCCTCGTCGTGCTCGTGAAGGAGAATGGCGAGCAAGCGATGGGGCGCGACGAAACCGCGGAAGCGACCAGTGTCGTCGACTACTGCAAGGGTGGCCCACCCATGCTGCACTGCTTTCCACGCGGCGGCCTCCTGATCGGTCCCCGGAACGACTGCGGGCGGAGACTCGTCCATGAGTTCAGATGCACGTGCATTGTCTCGGGCGGCAACTAGATCCTCGTTGCGGATCACTCCAATAAGAAGGCCGTCGGCGCACACCGCGACCGCAGCGGCAGTGTCGAAACTCCGTCCGACGAGCGACTCACGGATCTCTCGGGCGAGAGTAGCGGGAGCGGCGACCGGGACGCGGGATGACATGTGTTGTGAGGCGGTCTCCAACCATCTCCCTTCCTGCGGAATCTCTGCTTGGCCCATGGGGTGCCTCCTCTTGCCGTCTCCACGGTCGGGCATGACTAGGGTGAACGCGACGTCTCGGCCCTGTGTCCGCCCGGTTGCTTCACAAGGGGTGCGGCTTTGCGTCGACCTACGCGCGCGACAAGCGGATCCGGATGGGCGGGGGCGATTATGCGGATTGGCCGGTCCTTGCGTAAGTAGTTCCATCCCCACAGCGCGAACACCGCGAAGCGGTTCCGAAAGCCCACCAGGTAGTAGAGGTGGACAACGAGCCACATCAACCAGCCGAGGAACCCGGTGAACGTGAGGCGGCCAAGCCTGCCAACCGCCGCGTGGCGGCCTATCGTTGCCATTACACCCTTGTCCACGTAGCGGAAGCGAGCCGATCGCCCGTTCCCATTCCCGCTCTCCTTTACTTCGTGGATGATCTCGCGCGCCACGTACCGCCCCGCCTGCATGGCGGGCGCCGAGAGCATCGGGAGCTCGCTGTCGCCGTAGCGGATCGAGGCGACGTCTCCGATCGCGAACACTCCGCGGGTCCCAGGGATTCGGAGGCGGTCGTCAACGACGAGCCGTCGGGAGCGACTCTGCGCGATGTCCCGGTCGAGCGAGGGCGCTTGCGGCGGGACCCCAGCCGTCCAGACCACGGTTCGGGTTGGGATCTTCTCACCGCCAGGCAGACTGGCGGCCGCTTCGGTCGCATCTTCTAACAGCGTGTTCAGGCGCACCTCAACGCCGAGCCGTAGGAGAGTCCGCTCAGCGTAGCGCCCGAGGTGCTCGGGGAGGGCTTCAAGTAGGCGGTCGCGTCCCTCGACGAGCACCACGCGCGCGCTGCCAGGCGCCAGCTTCGGATAGTCGCGCCCAAGCACCAGGCGCAACAGCTCGGACAGAGCGCCGGCGTACTCGACGCCGGTGGGCCCCCCTCCCGCGACGACAAACGTGAGCAGGCGCCGCCGCTCATTCTCATCGGGCTCCCGCGTTGCGAGTTCGAGCGCCGACAGCACATGGTTTCGCAGCTGCAGGGCATCCTCGAGGGTCTTCAGCCCCAGGGTCCTGGCGCGCACCTCGTCGTTCCCGAAGTAGTCACCGACGCTGCCCGACGCGAGGATTAGGTAGTCGTACGGGATCAGCTCCCCGCCCGACGTCCCAATGATCTTGGCTTCGAACTCGATGTCCTCGGCCCGAGCTTGGTAGAACCAGACGTTACGAGCCCGTCGGAACCGGGCCCTTAGCGGGTATGCGATGTCCGAGGGTTCAGCAACGCTGTGGCGACCTGGTACAGGAGCGGCGTGAAAAGGTGATAGTTCCTCTCGTCGATGAGAAGGACGTCGACCGGTTTGCCGACGAGTTTGCGGGCAGCGGCGAGACCACCGAAGCCGCCGCCGACGATCACTACCGTCGGGTTGTCCATCGCGATCCCCGCCCTTCGAACCTTGTCATATAAAGGACGCTTCTAAGGGATGGACGATCCCTGCTCCGTCAGGGTTCTGGGAGGCCTCGGCGAAGCGTAACCATGAGCCGCATCCGCTGCGGATGCCACGGAATCGATTACCAGCATCTGAGCCAGTGCAGCGGTCCGTTCCGGCGTGCGTCCTCGACAAATCGACGCCTGAATTGCCCATGCTGTTAACTCCGCGAGCATGCCCAATGAACTCGCTCATGGCTTCCTCACAAACCACCAATCTTGGGCCTTTCAATTCCCTCCGAGGCTCCACGTCTGAAAGGTCAAGGGATAGGTAACAAAGCTAAGCGCCGACGCGAAGCAGAGATCATCTACATCACTGTGGATGTGATTGCGGGGGTTTGGCTGATGACCATTAGCGATGCTTAAGAAAGGTGGCTTCGGACGAAAGCAACTGATATCTGTAGAGGACGACATGAAACGGGAAAGAGGAGCTGGAGTGTCCATCGCTCTCATCGCTGGTGTGCTAATCGTGTGGTTCGCGCAGACTGCGCGGTTCAAACGATCCATGAGGAAAGGCATATTCAATGTTGTCCTACGCGGTGATCGATCAGATGAGCTATTCGAACGCGAAGAGATGCAGAGGGTGAGGTGTCTGTGTGATGTCAACGCCACTTGAGCTGATCCTGTGCTTGGGTTCCAGAACCGCACCGAGCATCACATCAAAAGACCCTTGCGACGTCGGGAAGATGCGATGTGTAAGTAAACTGCGTCGTTCGGAAGCACCAAGGCGCGCCAGGCATTACCACAAGGGAGCAAGTGCAGGGCAGATCTCGCGCGAGATGAGGGCCGAATCTGTCGCCGAGGCGCCCATTACCGGCCTAATTGAAAGGAAGACAAGGTGAAGGTACTGCTGGCAACCGACGGGAAGCGGCCCGCAATCGGGGCGCAGAAGCTCCTCGCTGGCATCGGAGATCGCGACAGGATCGAGATCACGGTTATGTCCGTAGCCGGCTTTGACGCCGCCGTGCAAGAGGGAGAGAGAACGGAAGGTCGTTTCTCTCCGGAGGCTGGCCGAAAACACGCCCTCGCGGTTGTTGATCGTACCGTCGAAGAACTAATCGCTTCCGGCTACAAAGCCTCAGGGCACCTTACTGAAGGTTTCCCGCCACTCGACATCCTGCACGAGATCGAGCACGGCTGGCACGAGCTCACAGTACTAGGTGCCGGGAGTGCCAGCTGGATCGGCCAGACCCTGCTGGGCAGCGTCAGCACAAAGGTGTTACACGCCTCCCCGACCTCGGTCTTGATCGTTCACGACTATTTAGGAGAAGTCGGCGGGCAAGTTCTACTCGGCTCCGACGGCTCGCGCGGTGCAGAGTTCTCGTTGCGGACACTCATCGGCTTTGCAGACCCGGGTCGAGTGCGTGTGCGCGTCACTTCGGTGGTGAAGCCGGAAGAAGGTATAGCCGAGATGCCCAAGCGCACTTCACAGCAATTCGTGGCAGACCAGCGAAGGAACGAATCAAATCGGCTCCAAGAAGCCGAGAGGCATGTGAGCCATGCCGTGAGAAGGCTCGATGACGCAGGCTTCCAATGCGAAGGGGACGTCCACGTAGGCCATCCCGCGGAGCAGCTCCTCAAGCAGGCCAAGGAGGACGGGTCCGACGTGGTAGCCGTCGGCTCGCGCGGGCTGGGCTCAGTGCAACGAGTCGTGCTCGGTTCGGTAAGCGACAAGGTCGCACGACACGCCCGCGCCGCGCTTGTGGGTCGGAGGCTCACCCTGGCCGGAGGAGATGACTTGTGAAAGCAGAGGTCCTTGAACGGCAAACCGCCAAGCTGGCAACAAGCTATCCGATGCGATTCAAAACCCTGCTCAAGTGGGATCCCAGCACGGACCTGTGGCTCGCGTTCGTCCCGGTTCTGGGCCCGCTCTGCGTCTGTGCCGCAAGCCGGAATGAAGCACTCGAGTCCACCAAGAAGGCCATTCGGTCGTACATTGATCCGCTGCGGTGGGCGGCCCTCGGATACCTCCAGAGAGCTACGAGGAGGTTCTCGAGGTCGAGGTTGAGGTCCCGCTGAGACCAGTCCTCAAATGACCAACAACGCTGCGATCAACGGACTCGGCCGAATCGGCCGAGGCACTGAAGCTGGTGCTGGAGCAGCCGAAGCGCGCAACAGGACAATCGAGCGGTTGAGCCTATCGACCGGATAATCTGTTCGAGCCAGCCGCCGGCGATTTCGGAGCTCGCGGTGAGTTCAGCGACCGAGCCAAGGACAGGAGCTTGCAGTCTGGGCCACGACGCATCCGGCCGTGGTGGGCGGCCCTGCGGCGCTGGCCGGCATCGCCGCCCCTTGCGGCGCGTAGGCGGTGATTCGTGGGTCAGCCGCCTATCGGCCATTACGCCTTGATCGGAGACACCCGAACCGCGGCGCTGTGCTCGCGGGAGGGGTCGATTGACTGGCTGTGCCTGCCGACATTTGGATCTGAGCCCGTATTCGGGCGCTTGGTAGAGGGCGACGGCGGGGGATCGTTCTCAATCACCCCCGAAGGTGTCCCTTCCACGACGCGCGCCTACCGTCGAGGTTCTGCCGTCTTGGACATGAATTGGAAAACTGCTTCGGGGACCGCGACGCTCACGGACGCGATGATTTTGGATCTGCGCGGCGCACTCATGCCGCACAACCTGCTGGTTAGACGCCTGCGCTGTACGGAGGGAAGCATCAGGGTTCGAGTCCTCTTTGAGCCCCGGCGGAGCCTCCCTGGTGAGCCTGCGCGATTCGAGAGGCGTCAGGGAAACCTGATCGCTTCCTGGGGCTCGTTGGCAATTGGGCTTTCGACCGAGCCGTCTTTGGATATCGAGCCGGGACGGGAAACTCCCCTCGATCTTGTCGCCGGCGACGAGATCACCTTCATGCTGACCGTCGCCGATCGCTCTCCGCTGGTTTTCGTGTCGCCACGGATAGCTGAAGCAAGTCTGCGGGCGACGGTTTCGTGGTGGCGGGAGTGGAGCGACGACATCAGTTATGACGGGACATTTCGTGGCGCTGTAGTCCGCAGCCTCATCACGCTCAGGCTCCTTACGTTCGCTCCCTCGGGGGCGCCGGTTGCCGCGCCCACGACTTCCTTACCCGAGACGGTTGGTGGTACCCGCAACTGGGACTACCGGTTCTCCTGGCCCCGCGACGCCAGCATCGGGATCGCCGCGTTTCTCGCGGCCGGCAAACACAAAGAGGCGCATTCGTTCATGCACTGGCTGCTCCACGCGAGTCGCCTGACCCGTCCGCGCCTCGGCGTGCTCTATACGATTTATGGCAAGCCCGTACCAGACGAGCGCGAGGTGCACGACCTAGACGGGTATCGCGCTAGCGTTCCGGTGAGGATTGGAAACGCCGCTGGCCGGCAACATCAACTCGATGTCTACGGCTGGGTCGTGGATGCAGCCTGGCTGCTGACGCGCGCTGGACATCAACTTCACAGAGAGACGTGGCGCGCGATTGCCGGTTTCGCCGACTTCGTCGCGGGGAACTGGCGCCGTCCCGACGCCGGGATCTGGGAGGTGCGCGGGGAAGGGAGGCACTACGTCCACTCGAAGCTCATGGCATGGCTGGCACTCGACCGCGCGCTCAGGATCGCTCAGGAATGGCGCGTTAGATCTAGGCGTGCCCAACGGTGGCAGCACGAGAGAGATGCTCTATCTACCGACATTCGGGCGAACGGCTTTGATCGGGACCGGCAAACCTATGTTTGGAGCTACGGTTCGAGCGAGCTCGATGCCGCCCTTCTCCTTTTGCCGGTACTCGAGTTCGAGCATGATTCCTCGACCGGGTCGAAGCGACGACCGGGGCAATTCGCCACGGACTCGGCGCGGGCGACGGGCTGGTCTACCGCTACCCTCGGCAGGCCGAGGGAATGCCCGGAAACGAAGGCGCGTTTCTACCGTGTTCCTTCTGGCTTGTACAAGCGCTCGCCCCCAGAGGCCGAGTGGACGAAGCGAATCAGGTGTTTGACCGGCTCCTGACGTATGCGAACGACGTCGGCCTCTTCAGCGAGGAGGTCGATCCGCAAAGTGGTGAGCTCCTTGGCAATTTTCCGCTGGCGTTCACGCATTCGACCCTCATTCAGGCCGCGGTATCGATAGAAGAGGCTCGGCGCGCCCCGATTACTTCCGGAGGGTGTTAAATGGATTGGGGCGGGTGGGCGACGTTTGGCTTCGGTGCAACGGTCGCGCTGACGGCTATTTTGGTGGGCTCGCAACTGGCGGGGCTCACGCGAATGGATATCCCGATGATGCTTGGAACGATGTTCATCGAGGATCCCGACATGGCGCGAGTGGCGGGTTTCTTTATGCATTTGGTCAACGGTCAGCTCTTCGCCCTCTTCTACGCATCAGGTTTCGCGCTTCTGAATCAGGCAACCTGGTGGCTGGGAGCCATATTTGGCACGTTCCACGGAGTGGCGGCGCTGACATTGATCATCCCGCTGCTCCCGGGGATACATCCCAAAATGGCGACCGAACGAGACGGGCCGGAACTCGACAGCGTCTTGGAACCACCGGGGCTGCTAGCCCTCAATTACGGTCGCGAGACGGCGTTGGTTACCGTCATCGCCCACGCGATATTTGGCGCCATTCTGGGTGTCTTCCTTGACCCTTCCTGACCAAATGTTGATTCTGAGGCTGCTTTGCGCAACATGCCGACGCGCCTGGATGATGAATTCGATCGGGCCTTCTGAGAAGCAAGGACGCGGCCCGCGTGGCTCACGAGCAGCACGCACGCCAGCAGACTAGTGAGGCGGCGGAGCGATGACACCTCCCCGAGAAGCGCCAAGAGGATCCAACCTCACCAATGTGGAGCCAATGTCGAGCCCTACGCCTACCGTGAACGACAAGACCTCCCGAAACGATCTACTACGGGTCCATACGGATCGCACTTGGGCCGTCGCCTCCTCAGCCTCACTTACACGGGAGGTTGAACCGGAGGTCGCCCGACCGTTCACGACCCGACTGGTGGTGGCAGAGTAGCTGGAGATTTGCCTACGAACTGAACCAGATTCCTATCGACTGATCGAGGAGAAAATGAACGGTCATATGTGGTCGGGTCTCGAATCCGTTCGGATTCGACGCTTCCGCTCACTGGGGGATGCCGATTTTTACCCCGGTTCGCTCAGCGCCCTTGTTGGCGAGTCTGGCGCGGGCAAGTCCAACCTCCTGGCCGCCGTACGGTTGCTGCTCGATCCGAATGTTCCGCCGTCTCCCGCGGACTCACCCCTGGGGGCCGATGGAGTCATCCGAGTGCAGGGCCTGCTCGCCGGCGGAGGCTCCCTCTCGGTTGAGGCCGATCCGTCGTCCGGGCAGGTGAATCGGGAGGGGCTAGGCGCCCCCGTGCTGTTCTTACCGGCCCGGTTGCGAGATGGGCGGATCGTGGATGGGTCGGTGCCGGGAGCCGGTCCCGCCCACGAGGTCGCGGCCTTCCTTCGCCGCGGGATGGAGGAGCTCACCCACCCTCAATCAGATGCGAGGGACAAGTCGGATGCTGCTTCCTCGCTCGCTCTCGTCAAAGGTATCGAATCCTGCTGTGCCGCGGATCTCGCTGGGATCATTTTGTTGATTGAGGAACCCGAGCTCTACCTCCGTCCCCACGCACAACGCTACCTCTACCGGCTGCTCCACCGTTTCACCGCTACCGGCAATCAGGTGATGTACTCGACCCACTCGCCCGCGTTCCTAAACGTTGCCCGCTTGGAAGAGCTGACCCTCGTCGAGCGGACTTCTAACGGCATGACGAGAGTGGTTCAGCCGGAACCGCTTCCCGCCGACGATGAGCTTCGTGCGCTGGGAGAGTTCGACGCGGAGCGAAGCGAGCTTCTCTTGTCGCAAACCGCGGTGTTGGTGGAGGGTCGAACCGAGAAGCTCGTTCTGCCCTTCGTCTTCCAGGCGCTCGGCTACGACATAGACCGCGAGGCGATCTCGGTGGTGGATTGTCGGGGCAAGTCCAACATCCCGCTATTCGCGCGCGTGTGCCAGGCAGTAGGCATCCCTAGTGTCGCGATCCACGATCGCGACGCTCCGCCGAGCCAAGAGCCAATCCTTGCGGAGAAGCTTCTTAACAGCCGCATCCGCGCGACGGTGGGGCAAGAGCTCACCATCGAACTCGTACCAGACTTCGAGGGCGTGGCCGGACTTCATGGCCAAGCGCACAAGCCCGCGCGCGCTTGGCAACATTTCAAGGCGCTGTCTCCATCCGACGTCCCGCAAGCGTTGGCGCGCATCGTTGAGCTTGCTCTGAGCGTGGCCGCGAACCGGTGAACGCGACCGGACCTTTGACATTTCAGCCCCAGGTTGCGTTGGATTAGCGTCGGGAGATGGCAATGAGCTTGGTCGAAGAGATGGGCGAGTTCGTCGCCCGCTCCGCCTGGGAAGACGTTTCGGAGCAGGCGCGTGAGTTGTTGAAAGTCCGCGTTCTGGACTCGATCGGCTGCGCGCTCGGCGCTCTGGAGAGCGAGCCCGTAAGAATGGCCCGCGCTCAGATCGATGACTTCGAGGGTAGCCGGCTGTGCTCGCTCATCGGCGGGGGTCGGACCTCCCCAGACCATGCCGCTCTGTATAACGGCGCCCTCGTCCGCTATCTCGACTTCAACGACTCCTACTTGGCTCCCGGCGAGACCTGCCACCCCAGCGACAACATCGCACCCATCCTCGCTGCGGGCCAATATGCCGGAGCACACGGGCGAGACCTCCTGACTGCGGTGGCTGTTGCCTATCAGGTGCAGTGCCGGCTCTCCGACGAGGCCCCCGTGCGGGCCAGGGGCTTCGACCACACCACCCAGGGTGCGTACGCCGTCGCGGCGGGCGTGGCAAGAGTCCTATCTCTCGATCCTTCGGTCGCGGCCAACGCAATTGCCATTTCGGGAACCGCCCTCAACGGGCTGCGCGTGACGCGCACGGGGGAGCTCTCGCACTGGAAAGGGCTTGCCTACCCATACACGGCCTTTGGAGCCACGCATGCCGCCTTCCTCGCCATGCGCGGCATCACGGGACCGAGAGAGGTGTTCGAGGGAAACAAAGGCTTCATGGAGTCGATCGCCGGAAGGTTTGACATCGACTGGTCTTCGGAAGGTCTGGATGCGGTCACCAAGACCATCCTCAAGAAGTACAACGCGGAGATCCACTCGCAGTCGGCTTTGGAGGCGGCCATCGAGCTCAGGGAGCAAGAGGCCTTCACGCCCGACGAGATAGAGGCAGTGGAAGTCGACGTCTTCGACGTCGCCTATCACATCATCGGCGGAGGAGAGGAGGGTGACAAGACCGTCGTGCGCACCAAGGAGGAGGCCGATCACTCGCTCCAGTACATGATCGCGGTCGCCCTGATCGATGGACAGGTGCTGCCGGAGCAGTACGCTGCCGAACGAATCAGGCGCGACGACGTCCAGTCACTGCTACACAGAGTCGTCGTTACCCCCGAGAAAGACTTGAGCCAGCGCTTCCCGCAGGAGCACGCGTGCCGGGTTCGTGTCCGGCTGAGGAATGGCAGAGTAGTGGCGGTGGAAAAACGCGACTACGAGGGCTTCCACACACGCCCCATGAGCTCGGAGTCGGTGATCGAGAAGTTCGAGCGCCTTAGCGAGTCCTCGGCGGATGCTGCGCTCAGGAAGGAAATCGTCGACGCGGTGGCCAACCTCGACAGAATCGACACTGCCTCTCTCGTCACTCTCCTGGAGCAGGTGGGACAGGGGTGACATCCACGAAGAAGAGGAGGAGCCGAAGAAATGGTTGATGCAGATGGCACCCAAAGACAGGACCGCGGTTTCAGCTTTCTGCGATATAACCGCCGGGAGGGCAAGCCGCGCAGGCGGGGACTGACGGAGATACGCGGCCCTTACTACACGGTGGTGGGAACCAACTACCTCGAGGACGTCCTCGAGACCATGGGACAGTACGCGGACATCCTCAAGTTCGCCGGTGGCTCGTTCACGCTCATGCCCCCAGACGCGTTGAGGAAGATCATCAACGTGTGTCATGAGCACGACGTTCTCGTCTCCACCGGCGGCTTCATCGAACACGTCCTGACCCAGGGGGCCGACGCCGTGGACCATTACCTCGAGGAGTGCAAGAACGTCGGCTTCGACATCGTCGAGGTCTCGAGCGGCTTCATCACGATCCCGGTCGAAGATTTCGTTCGGGTCACCGAGAAGGTTGCCAAGTCCGGTCTCAAGCCTAAGCCCGAGGTCGGCATCCAATTCGGAGCCGGTGGCGCGACCCCTCCGGCCGAACTGGAGCAGGAGGGGACCAAGGACGTCGGTTGGGCGATAGGCGTGGCCAAGCGATGCCTGGAAGCAGGCGCGTACATGATCATGATCGAGTCGGAGGGCATCACGGAGGAGGTCAAGACCTGGCGCACGGGCGTGGTAGCCGACATCGTCGGTGAGCTTGGACTCGAGAAGGTGATGTTCGAGGCGGCCGACCCGGAGGTCTTCGGCTGGTACGTGAAGAACTACGGGCCCGACGTGAATCTGTTCGTCGACCACAGCCAGATCGTGCAGCTTGAGTGCCTGCGGCAGGGTATCTGGGGGACCAAAAGCCTGTGGGGCCGAGTGGTCACGTACGAAGGTTAGATTCAGGGGAATCGCGAGTCAGACTTCCGGTCAGCTTCGGATCACATCGGCGAGGACCGCCGCTTGGCTGATTTCGATGTCCTTGGTTGCAGTCAGCAGCGTCAGGGTTCGGTCCCGGGCCAGCTTCCGGAGCGTGGCAAGCGCTTCCGCTCGCTCGGGAACCTCGAGCTCCGCTAGGTAGCGGCGGGTGAACTCCGAGAACCGCTCTGGGTCGTGGGCGTACCACTTGCGCAGTTTGGTGGAGGGCGCAACTTGCTTGCACCACTCATCGATGCGAGCCTCGTCCTTGCTCAGTCCCCGCGGCCATATTCGGTCGACCAAAACGCGCGTGCCGTCCTTGCGCGTCGGCTGGTCGTAAATCCGGCGCACCCTGACTATCAGTCTCTGAGTCATTGAACTGTCAATGCTGTTGGGCGGCTAGTAATCAGGTGTGCGTGAGTATCGCACGCCATCCCCTTGTATCTCCGTGTCAGGAACAAGATCACCGCCGCGGAGGTGAGGCTGCTGAGTTGGAGAAGGATGAACACGGCGTCTCCACGATGCACCGCGAGAATGCCAACGAGTAGGCCGCCGGCTAGCCACATCGCCCACGCGCGGCTGCTAACCCCTGCGGAGCAATGTTCCCGCGCGAGATGGATCACCTGAGGGAAGTACGCCGCTACCGAGATCGCGATCCCGGTGATGCCGAGGATCTCATACACGGCTTCCCCTCTCTCGCCGCAGCGCGGCACGCTTGGACTCGAGCGTTTCGACGAGGTCGTCGAAGCTCTTAGTGAAGGTCGCGGCGCCTTCCTCTTCGAGAGTTCGACCGATGTCCGTCATGCTGACGCCTATCGCTTCGAGCCGCTCTAGCAGTCGCTCGGCGTCATTGGCTTCCTCGTCGATCGTGCGGGCGACGGTGCCGTGGTCCTCGAACGCGGCGATGGTTGCCTCCGGCAGTGTGTTGATCGTGTCGGGGCCGATGAGACGATCGACGTAAAGGGTGTCGGGGTAGGCGGGGTTCTTGGTTGACGTTGAGGCCCATAAGGGGCGTTGCAGCCGTGCGCCACGGGCGACGAGCGCGTCCCAGCGCGGTCCGCTGAAGCGCCGCCGGAAGAGCTTGTAGGCGGCTTTTGCTTGGGCCACTGCCGCCTCTCCTCTCAGGGCGAGCGCGTCGGCTGTGCCGATGGCCTCCAGGCGGCGGTCAACCTCAGTGTCGACCCGGCTTACGAAGAATGAAGCGACGCTGTGCACCGCACTCAGGTCTCCCCGGTAGGTCTCGAGCCCAGAGAGGTAGGCCTCGATGACCTCGTCGTAACGCTCGAGGCTGAAGATCAGCGTGATGTTGATGTTGCGTCCCTCGGAGATCATCTGCTGGATCGCGGGCACTCCCTCAGGCGTTGCGGGGATCTTCACGAACAGGTTGGGCGCATCAATGCGCTCGTGCAGTCCCCGCGCCGCCGCGATCGAGCCGGAGGTGTCCTGGGCGAGGGCGGGTGCGAGCTCCACCGAGACGAAGCCATCGCCTGCTCTGCTGTCGTCGTAGGTCGGGCGGAGGACCGCCAGTGCCCCCCGGATGTCGTCGATCACCATCGTCCAGTAGGCATCGGTGACGTTCATCCCGGCTTCGATGAGGCTCTCGAACTGCCCGTCGTAGTCGTTGGACGCGCTGATCGCCTTCGCGAAGATGGTCGGGTTCGACGTCACACCCCGGATGCCGGAGGCAACCAAACGCTCCAGCTCGCCTCGCAGGAGGTGTCCTCGCGTCAGGTTGTCGAGCCAGGGACTCTGGCCCTGCTCTTCGTAAAGCTTCTGGAGCTTGGTCATGTTCGTTTCTTCCTTCGCTAATCGAGCACAGTGGCCGGAGGCGGGGGGCCTTCGGCTCCCCTCGCTATTCGCTGATTACCACCTTGCCACCGAGCATGACGACCATTCCAACAAGAGTCACCTTGACTTAAGCGTTGCTTGATGCCATTGGCGAACCACGAGACTCAAAGAGACGATCTTGAAAGTGAAGACTCTTTTCGTTACATCCTGCACATGGCCGACATGCTCAGCATCGGCATCATCAAGCAGTTCCCAGGCAGGTTCTAGTGCTTGCCCGAGAGGCGCTACGACATGGTGGGCGAGATCATGGTCGCCGCGCTCAACCAGGACTCTAAGCAACCACCGGCGGGAGGTCGCGCGGCGGATTGCCCGTGACAGAGGCCACGCCATCGGTGAAGAGGTCAAAGCTGAGCTGCGACTGCGCCCGCCCGGTTCTGAACGGGCACTTGCGGTCGCCGAAGAGGCCCTCGCCAGATACGGATTCGAGCCCTATCGCGCGGACGACGACACGATCTCGCTCCGCAACTGTCCATTTCACAACCTGTCCCGCCGCGCCCCCGAGTTCGTGTGTGGCCTGAATCGTGAGGTCATCGACGGGTTCCTACGAGGTCTCGGCAATGACAGCGTGGAGGCAGCCTTGGTACCGACGCCGGGGGAGTGCCGCATGAAGCTGAAAGCGAAGAGCCAGTGACTGCCGGACTGAGCGAGGTTCTAGAGAAGCCCGAACGTCAGCTCCATTCTCAAGTCATTGCGCTCGCCCCGAACGTGACCGATGCGGCTCGCACCGAGGCGGCGATAGAACAGTTATTGGAAGCGCTGGGTGTGAATCTCGACGAGGAGGAGCTTTCCAACACTCCCCGCCGTGTGGCGGCGATGTATCGAGAGCTGCTCACGCCCGAACCTTTCAACTTCACGACCTTCGCGAATACCGCTGGATACGACGAACTCGTGCTCGTGCGTGACATCCCGTTCGTCTCTTTGTGCGCGCACCATCTGTTGCCGTTCAAGGGTGTAGCTCATGTCGCGTATCTGCCCGGCGAACGAATCGTTGGCCTATCGAAGCTCGCACGGGTCGTGCATCATTTTGCAAAGGCACTACAGGTCCAGGAGCGACTCACCAAGCAGGTCGCCGATCTCATCCAAAACGAGCTCGAGCCGAAGGGCGTGGGGGTGGTCATGGAAGCCGAGCACCAGTGCATGACCGTGCGCGGCGTGCAGGCGATGGGTGCGAAAACCGTGACATCCACGATGTACGGCCTCCTGCGCGACAACCACGCGAGCCGTGCGGAGTTCCTCTCGCTGGCCGGCCTCAGCACACGGTGATGAAAGACGCCCCATGAACAATGCGGAAGAGCTGGACATCAACGTCATCCGCGGACTGGCGATGGACGGCCCGCAACGGGCGAACTCTGGCCATCCCGGCACGGCGATGGCGCTTGCCCCACTGGCGCACGTGCTCTGGACGCGGGTTCTGCGTCACGATCCGACTGCACCAGGATGGCCAGACCGAGATCGCTTGATCCTCTCGGCCGGTCACGCGTCGATCCTTCTCTACTCAATGCTGTATCTCACAGGTTATGGCCTCACGATCGACGACCTCAAGGCCTTTCGACAGTGGGGGAGCCGCACGCCTGGGCATCCGGAGGTCCGTCACACTCCAGGGGTTGAAGTGACGACGGGCCCGCTCGGCCAGGGATTCGCCAACGGTGTGGGCATGGGTATCGCAGAGCGCTTGCTGCGGTCCCGCTTCGGTCCCGAGGTCTGCGATCACCACACGTTCGTGATCTGCAGCGACGGCGACCTCGAGGAAGGCCTCAGTCACGAGGCCGCATCGCTCGCCGGCCACCTAGGCCTCGGACGACTCATATATGTCTACGACGACAACCACATCTCGATCGACGGTCCAACGGAACTGGCCCTGTCCGACGACGCCGCTATGCGCTTCGACGCCTACGGCTGGGACGTCGAGCAACTCGGCGAGGCGGCCAACGACCCCATCGCGCTAGAAGATGCTTTGGTCCGTGCGAAATCGGTGGAGGATCGGCCATCGCTGCTGATCCTGCGCAGCCACATCGGCTGGCCGTCGCCTACATATACCGACAGCGAGCACGCGCACGGCAGCCCACTAGGCGACGAAGAGGTCCATCGTACCAAGGAGATCCTGGGATTGCCCCCTAACGAGACCTTCTGGGTTCCCGACGAGGTCCTCGCCCGCTACCGCGACTGCATACCCCGCGGGCAGGCGATGCGTCGCCGGTGGGAGGAACGCCTGGCGTCGTGGCAAGGGGATCGGTCGTCTTACGACGCTTGCTTGGGTGGGAGGGGGCTCGAAGGTTGGGAGTCGAAGCTGCCCACCTTCGAGACGGGCGCGAAGATCGCCACGCGTGAAGCGAGCGGGCTTTGCCTCAACGCGATCGTGGACGTCGTCCCCGGTCTGGTGGCGGGAGGCGCCGATCTCACCGGCAATACTGGCACCAAACTTGACCGCGAGGAACGGCAGTCCACCACCACTCCCGCCGGGCGCCAGATCTACTTCGGCGTGCGTGAACACGCCATGGGCGGCGTCATGAACGGCATGGCTCTCCACGGTGGCGTGCTGCCGGTCGGTGGCACCTTCTTCAATTTCAGCGACTACATGCGCGGCGCGGTACGTCTCGCTGCGTTAAGCGGCGCCCACGTCATCTATTCATGGACCCACGACTCGGTCGGCTCGGGAGAGGACGGCCCGACACACCAGCCCATCGAGCAGCTAGCCGCGATGAGGGCGATGCCGAACCTTCGGATCATCCGCCCTGCGGACGCCAACGAGACGATCCAGGCGTGGGAGATAGCGGTCAACCGCGGCGACACCACCGGACTCATCCTCAGTCGCCAGAAGGTGCCGGTCCTCGAGGGCACCGCGCGACCAGGCCAGGTTCGGCGCGGCGCGTACGTTCTGTTAGACAGCGAAGGTCCACCGGGGTTGGTGTTGATCGGCACCGGCTCGGAGGTATCCGTCTGTGTAGAGGGCGCTCGGTTGCTGGCGGCCGACGGTGTCTCGGTGCGAGTGATCTCCATGCCTTCGTGGGAGCTCTTCGCCGAACAGGATCCCAGCTACCGCTTCGCGGTTTTCCCCGATGGTGTGCCGCGCCTAGCGGTGGAGGCCGCAGCATCGTTCGGTTGGGAACGTTACGCGGACGCTTCCGTCTCGATCGACCGCTTCGGCGCCTCCGCCCCCGGTTCGATAGCACTGGCGAATCTCGGGTACACCCCGGAGAACGTGGCTGTAAGGGCACGACAGCTACTGGATTCCCTCCGCGATGATGCGCGCGAGCAGACGGGCTTCACCGGGTAGGAGTTCGTTCTAATCGCGCAGGATCCAAAAGAGCACCGCGGGGTCGGGATCAAGGTTGCGCCAGCTCAGGATCGGCACCTTTGTGGCGAGGATGGCATCACCCGCTCGAACCGCAGGTGAGGACGATCCAAGGTCGACGAGCACGAGTCCCCTCGCCACGAGGACCAACTCCGCTCCCTTGTGCGTGACGGGAGGCGTCCCTTTCTCCCCGGATCCGAGGTTGACGAGATATACGCGCAGACCCGCCGACGGATCGTCGAGCAGGAATCTGCTGTCGCCCAATGATGACCCTCGATTTCGGCGCGCGAGCACATACTCGGGGCGTTCCTGGTTCTCGAGCAGTTCATCGAGACCGATACCTAGCTCGCCCGTGAGTGTGAGCAAGGTATCGATAGACAGACCTCTTTGGCCAGCTTCGACTTGGGAGATCGCGCTCGGTGACACCTCCGCGAGACGGGCGAGGTCCGCTTGATTGAGACTGCGTTCGCCCCGAAGCCTGCGCAAGCCCTCGGCGAGCCGGCCGAGAGCACGTTCCGCGTGAAGGCGGATCGCGCCTTCTTCTTGCCGCACTCGAAACAGTCTGCCTTGCACCAAGGCGGAATGGCCCTCGGCCTTTATGACCCGCAGGTGTTTGTCGTCCAGCTCGAAGACGCATTGGGTGACCTTGCGGATCTCCTCGATGCCCGCGTTACCCACTGCCGCTCGGGGCACGCGCCAGTATGCGATCGCTCCGAGGTCGAAAAGCCGAGGGCAGAGCCTCTTGAAGAAGGCGATGGCGCGGTTGGTGCCCCATTGCCGCGCGAAGGATTCGAGGCCGTCGATGACGACCCGACTGGCGTCCTCCTTGGCCGTGGTGTAGATCGTTTGCTCGAGCAGGATGGGATCGGAGAAGCGAGACCCGGAACGAGCGTCGATCGCGATGACGTCCGCTCCGAACGTTCTCCGGGTTGCAGCTTCCGTTGCCAGCGCGCTCACATAGACAGCTTTGTCGCTCGCCGGAGCGGCGGACAGCATCAGCTGCTCGACTTGAGTGCAGAGGGCCGCATCGTTACTTACCCACACCACGTTGTCGCCTGCCAGGAGGCCGCCCAGGATCTCGTCGAGGTCATCGAGACCGCTTCGGATGAGCTCTGACTCATCGGCGTGGACCATTAGCAATGCCTAGCACACGTATCTCCGGGAACCAGCGACCGCCAACCCTCCTACGGCCGGGAGGCCAGGCGAAACTACGGTTGCCTGCATCGGGCAGGCTGGAGGGAGGCCTTTCAGATGTTCTCACATGCGGCGGCTGCCTGCTTCCTCATGAGGACCATAGCAAGGCCGACTATCTGGCGATCGAGGATCTGGAGATGAGCGCCAAGCTGGAGAACCTGGACCTCGACGCGGCGGTAGAGCTGATCAAGGCGGTCGAGGTGGCGAAGCAGGAGCCGGACCAATGACCATCGCTAGTTGAATCTCAGCAGACGAGCCCGACTCGATTAGTTCCCAGTAGCGCCGACGAGGCTGCGCAGGTCGAGGTCATCGTCCGCCAGGTCGCTCGCGTCGGCGGCCGCACGTTGTCTGATGAGCGGCATCGCCCGCCGTATGTCCCTGCCGCGATTCATGCCGGCTGCTGCGGCCACGATCCCGTCTTTGACGTAGAAGGCGATGAAGTCGCGGTCCTCAAGGCTTCCTCGGACCACTAACTCGTCCCATTCTCGGTGGAAACCGGTGTACTGGAGGTTGTAATCGTATTGATCGGACCAGAACCAATGGATCTCGTTGTAAACCGAGGTTCTCCCCATCATGTTGCGCGCCGCGGCAGCTCCCTGGTTCATCGCGTTGTGCCAGTGCTCCACCCGCATCCTCTGTCTGAACACGGGATGGTAGTGATTCGTGACGTCTCCGGCTGCGAAGGCGCCGTCGACATTCGTGCGGCAGTACTCGTCGACCACGATGCCGTTGGCGACATCGATCCCAGAACCTGCGACCACGTCGGTCACCGGCTCGACGCCGACGCCCACCACTGCGAAATCGCAATCGATCCGCCGACCTCCGTGGGTGACGATGCGCTGTACGCGACCCGACCCTTCGAATCCCGACACGCGGTCTTCGAAGATCATCTCCACGCCATGATCGCGGTGGATGTGCTGCATGATGCGCCCGATGTCTTCTCCCAGCACCTTCGCCAAGGGGAACTTGCCACCTTCGACCGCTACGACCTCTACGCCCATCTGACGGAGCGACGAGGCGATCTCCGACCCGATGAATCCCATCCCCACGACCGCAGCTCGGCGGCCGGAGACGAGCTCTTTCTTGATGCGATCGCAGTCCTCGATCGTGCGCAGGTCGTAGATGCCTTCGAGGTCCAGCCCCGGGATCGGGAACCGGCGATTCCGGCTCCCCGTCGTGATCAAGACCTTGTCGTAGGCGATTCGGTCGCCACCCGATAACTCGACCGTCTTCTCGGTCGGGTCTACGCGCGTGGCGCGCACACTGAAATGCGTCTCGATGTCGTTGGACGCATAGAAGTCCTCCGGTCGAACGAGGGCATTCGCGAAAGGCACCTCGCCTCGGAAGTACTCCTTGGAGAGGGGAGGCCTCTCGTAGGGCGGCGTTAGCTCTTCCCCGATGAGGATGACGCGGCCGTCGAATCCTTCCTCACGAAGTGTCGCCGCCGCGGTCCCTTCGGCGAGGCTCGCCCCCACGATGACGAACGCGTCGGCCATCAGACTTCGATCTGGATTGTGTCGTCCTCGACACGGATCGGATAGCTCCCGACGGGATCCTCTGCCGGCCCCGTGAGAACGTCTCCGGTGGTGACATCGAACTGAGAGCCATGACATGGACAGGTGACCGTGGTGTCTTCGAGCTCGCCCTTGGCAAGCGGGCATTGTCGATGGGTGCAGGTATTGCCGAACGCGTACAGGGTCCCGGCGACGTTGGCGACCGCGATCTTGACCCCTCCGACCTCGAAGGCCTTCATGTCGCCATCGCTTATGTCGTTTGCAGGACCGGCCGTCATGAACCCGCTCATACTCTTCCTCTTTTCCTCGACGCCACGGCAAGCACGCGACCGACTGTCCTCGGCTCGGCGGGGGAGCCTTTCGCTCCAACACCCAGGTGGGAATCGGTCAGACCACTGTGGACGAGACAGCGTAGGCCTTCCAGCGGCGATAAGCCACGCTTAACTCAACTGGCTATCAACGGAAGCGCTTGCTATCTCTTAGGTCAGACAGTCGTAGCGAAGAGAGGAGACTTGACGTGTCTGTAGTGCTGGTCGTTGGGCTGGCGGTCGTGTGGTTCGGACAGGCCATATGGCTTTCGCGCGTCATGAACGGACGAGGCTTCCACCCCTTGCCGTGGTTCATGGTTCCTCTGTTGATCGGCCCGGCGGTGTGGCCACTGGCCTTAATAGAGGCTCTTTCCGGACCGCCTGCCCCGGAGCTGTTGCGGCGAGGAAAGCGCGGGCCCGGGGCGCTCGACGTCTTCGTCCTGCTCGAGGACGACCACGTTCCCGATCGGATCGAAGCAGAGCTTCAGCGATTGATGCCCCGTTGCCGTCACCTTGTCCTGGCGCGCGTGATCAAGGCGGGGGGCCCCACGGCCATCCAAGCCGACGCCGCGCGTTTCCTTAAACGAATCACAACACCACCAAGAACCAGAGATGCAGAGCTCCAGCTCCACTTCGGTGTCGCCAGTCGAGTCATCACCGAGATCGAAGCGCGTGGCGACGTCGACTTCCTGCTCCGCAGCAGCCAGGCCAGTAAGCAGTTCTATTCCGACGGTGGCAGCCAGGAAGAGAGGTGGACCCACGATGTCCCAGCCGCTTAGAAATGTGGACCCTGCACCCGTGATGTGGTGCGGGCGTTCGTGGGAGGCCCTCGTCCACCGACGATGCACCGCGTTCGCCCATGCTCTGTCCATGAGAGACGTGATCGAGGCGGACGCCGATTTGGTCGTCTCGTCATTCCTCATGTTCTTCGCCATGGACGGAAGCGAGCTTTTCGCACATGAAGAGGAATGGATCTTCCGTTCACTCGGCCAGCACGACGTCCCAGCGGGCGTGTCGCGTGCTTACGAGGATCACGTCCAGATTTCTTCGTTGGCCGAGGCGTTGTCGCGCGAGAATGTGGCAGGTTGCGCGGATCTGCGCGTCGTACGTCGACTCGGCGAGCTCCTCGAGCAGCATCTGCTCTTGGAGGAAGAGGAGATCCGACCGTTGGTGAGCCGCCCGGCGAGCCTGGGTCGTCTCAGCCTCGCATCCGCTTGATCACACAGACAACCCCCCTCCCACCCCTCTAAGACATCGACAGGAGACTTCCAATGCAAGCGACTTCAGCACGAATAACGGCACCAATGTTTCGATCCCTGCAGACGAGGCGGGCAGAGCTCGAAGAAAGAATCAGCGCGCTGGACGAACAGCGTGCCAGCGACGACAGCGTCGAGACGACCGCCTTGCTCATGCAGCTGTCCCGAGAGCGTAACGACATCAACGAAGCGCTTCGGGACGCGATGTTGATCGACGACGAGCCCTTCGACACTGACGCGATAGAGGTCGGCGACACCGTCACGATCCGCGACCCCGATGGCGCCACTGACTGCTACGTGCTTGTCGACCGGAAGATTCGATCGAGAGCGCGCAGCGACTGGGTGTCCGTGTCCTCGCCGCTCGGTGTTGCCATCCTGGGGCGAGGGAAAGGTGACACGGTGCGCGTCGAGTCGCCTACCGGCTCGGTGCCCTACCTCATCGTGGACTTCGAGCGCACGTCTGAGGACTCGTCACTTACGACTGCTTCAGAGCAATCTCACGTGGGCTCTCTGAGTCTTCTCCCCTCCGAGTTGCTTGGCTGACGAAGTGCTTTCCGAGCGCGCGAAGCTCATGCTGGTGTGGCCGGTCGCGGGTTTCTTCGTCGCGATGGCCTTCGGGGTCGGGCTGATATCGATGGCCGCCTTCGACTCGCGCGAAGTCGTGGCGGCCTCGAATGAAGCCACCGGTGCGATACAGACGATCGAGGTCGAGCTCGGCGACTTGTTCATCAAGCCCGAGCACCTCGAGGCTCGGGCAGGCCCGGTTACGTTCGAGGTAACCAACACCGGCGCCACCGAGCACAACTTCGCCATCGAGGGGGTGTCCGAGACAGAGATGATCCCGCCGGGCGGGAGCGCGACTTTGACGGTGCCGGATCTCGAAGCCGGCACCTACACGTTCCTCTGCGAGGTCACCGGCCACGCCGACGGAGGCATGACGGGCACGCTCCAGGTGGCCGGAGAAAATGGCGGAGAGGAGAGCGCGTCCGGCGCGCACGAGGGCCACGGGATGCCCGCGAAGAAGATGGCGCTGCACGACGCCAAGGTGACCGGTTCTTTCCCCGCCGAGACGAAAGGGATCGGGGGCAGGGACTTAGAGCCGAAGATCGTCGACGGCGTCAAGGTATTCGAGCTCACAGCCGACGAGCTCAAGTGGGAGGTGTCTCCCGGCGAGGTCAAGCAAGCCTATGCATACAACGGCACGGTCCCGGGCCCGACCATCCGCGCCGGACTCGGCGACCGGGTCCGCATAGTGCTGAAAAACAGGCTGGCGGAGCCGACGACGATCCACTTCCACGGCATGACCGTGCCCGCCGACATGGACGGTGTGCCCGTGATGAGCCAGGACGCGGTATTACCTGGCGACACGTTCACCTATGAGTTCACGATCCGCAACAGCGGCTCTAACATGTATCACTCGCACTTCAACGCACAGAAGCAGGTTCCGATGGGCCTGCTCGGTGCGCTGATCGTCCCGGACCCAGGGGATGCGACGGTCGATCACGACATCACGATGGTTCTCAACGACGGGCCGCTCGGTTTCACGATGAACGGCAAGGGATTCCCCGCGACCGCTCCGATCACCGTGCAGCGCGGCGATACCTTCCGCATCAGATACATGAACGAGGGACTTCAGATTCATCCCATGCACCTCCACGGGATGCCGCAGAGAGTCGTGGCGAAGGACGGGCATCTGCTTCCCCGGCCGCACATGGAAGACACGGTCCTCGTTGCTCCAGGGGAACGGGTCGACGTTCTCGTACAAGCTACGGAGCCCGGGATGTGGGCGTTCCACTGCCACATCCTCAACCACGCCGAAGGACCCGACGGCATGTTCGGGATGGTCAGCGCAGTCATCGTTAGATAGGAGAGGCCATGACCAACAGACATGAAACACTGATACCGCTCACTCATGACCACCATCATGCGCTCGCCCAGGCGAGGCGGCTCCACGACGTCTCGAAGATGGCAGATGTCACCGAGCGTCGAAACCTAGCCAATGACTTCCTCAACTTCTACTTTGGTCAAGCGATCCGGCATTTTCATGAAGAAGAAGAGCTGTTCTTTGCACCGCTGATCGATGACCCTCAGGCTCGTGATCTCATCGTGCGGGCCGTGGTTGACCACCTGCGTCTCCATGCCCTCGTCAGGACGATTAAGCGACAGCTAACCGAGGGGGAAGCAGATCAGGAGACGTTGGGTCAGATCTCCAGGATCCTCACCGAACACGTGCGCTTCGAGGAGAAGGAGCTGTTCCCATTGATCGAGAGACTCATACCCGAAGACCAACTTCAGGATCTGGCCGGCGCCGGACGCCGTGACGTCTGAATGTCACTCGTCGTCTCCCTCGTGGTGATCGCGCGATGGATCCCATCACTCCCATAAGCCGGGCTGCCGGAGAGGCCATCTCGGTCGTTTCTGAGGATCGCACCCTGCTGCCCAGCACCCGCGTTACGTCGGTCCGCCAATACCTGGAATCGGGAGGCGGTGTCACCGTGGGCAAGGCTTTGTCCCTGCCACGCACGGAGGTGATCGAGGTCGTTAGCCAAGCCGGTCTCCGCGGGCGGGGCGGCGCTGGCTTCCCGGCTGCTGCGAAATGGCGCGGTCTGCTCCGTGATCAGGAGGGCGTCAAGTACCTGTGCTGCAACGCAGCTGAAGGTGAACCCGCGACCTTCAAAGACCGCCTGTTGATACGCACGAATCCTTACCGACTGATCGAGGGGGTAGCGATAGCGGCGTATGCCGCGGGCGCTGAAGGCGCATACATCGTCACCAAGAAGGCCTTCACGGCCGAGGTCGACGCCCTCACCCGCGCACTGTCGGAGATGAGGGAGCTGGGAATCGCCGGGGAGGTGCCGATCGAGGTGGTCCTCGGGCCGGACCAATATCTGCTCGGCGAGGAGAAGGCGCTTCTCGAGGTCATCGAAGGAAACGACCCGCTTCCGCGCCATCTGCCCCCCTACGTGGAAGGTCTCTTTGCCACGCCACAGAGCCCTAACCCCGCCGCTATCAATAACGTCGAGACGCTGTTCAACGTCCCTGCGATCGTGGAATGGGGGCCGGATTGGTTCCGGTCGGTCGGTACGGAAACGTCGCCAGGGACAATGCTGTTCACGGTGGTCGGAGACGTCGATCGCCCCGGCATGTACGAGCTGCCGCTCGGCTTTCCGTTGTCTCGACTCCTGCTCGACCTCGCAGGGGGCCCATCATCGGAGCGCACGATCAAGGCCGTGCTCCCTGGCGCGTCGAACGCAGTCGTCACTCCGGCATCGTTCGGCGTTGCACTCGACTTCGACTCGATGAAGTCGATAGGCTCCGGACTCGGGGCGGGAGGTTTCGCCGTCTATGACGACACCGCCTGCGCCGTTCGCATCGCGGAGTCCTTCACTCGCTTCCTTTACGTCGAGTCGTGTGGTCAATGCCCCCCCTGCAAGCTTCACTCGGGCGACATCTCCGAGACACTCACGCGGATCGATTTTGGCGAAGCGGATGCAGGTGACTTGCAGGACATATTGGTGCGTTGTTCGATGGTCACCGACGGACAACGATGTGGATTGCCCGACGGCGTACGAACCATCGTTCCCAGCCTCATGGCGGAGTTTCGCTCCGAGTTCGAAGCTCACTTGAACGGGCGCGGATGTCCATTCCCGCGAGACATCTTGCTGCCGAAGATCACCGGATACGACCCCGCCTCGGGGTTCGAGTTCGATCGCCACCAGAGTCTGAAGCGACCGGACTGGACGTACGCGCCATGAGGAAACGGGAGCGGAAACGGATGGACCTCGCGAAGAGACGGTTAGCGCGCGAAGCGAGTGCCCGGGAGTGGACCGAGCGGGCTCATGGGAGGTCCGGTGCCACAGAGCCCGTCGCGACCCGGGGCCCCGGATACTCCATCGACCCACACGCCGACGGCAATGAGCGTGCGGATGACGTGATCACCGTGTTGGGGCCCGATGGGACCTTGGTCCATGCTCCGCTCCGTCAACAAGACGGAGCGAATGATAACGACGGGAGAGCACTTGCGGATCCCGCTACGGTCAGAACCACGACACCTGAAACCCCGCAAGACCTCAGGGGCTAGGAGCACATGGCGCGCATCGAGATCGCATCAGCTTCAGAGCGGCGCGGCGCTTCGGGCCGTCCTTGATGAGCGATCACAACCTCAGCGCTCGCCTTTGGGCGACGGCGGCCCTCATCGCCGAGCCGGTCCAGTCGGTCTTCTCGATCGGCTTGACCCAGGCCGCCCCCTGCGGGACCGATTCAATGCTCATGTCCCTCGAACGAAGTCGGTGGGGGCCGGCGGTGCTTCGGCTCAGCGCCCAGGTCGGGGTGACCGACGTTTAGGTGTTCCTTCAACCCAGCAGAGCTCGGGAAGAGAAGTTCGCATTTGGGGCACTGAAAGACGTGCAAGCCATCTCCTTCCTCCCAGGGGAAGGACGGGGCCGGAGGGGGGAGCCTCCGACCCGCCTCCTCTAGCCGTCGACTATCACCTTTCCGCGCATCGTCTGAGGATGTATCGAGCATTCGTAATAGAACTGCCCGGCCTCATCGAAGCCAACGCCGGCGCTCTCCCCGATGGGTAGATCGTAGGTCTCGTCCGTCTCGTTGAAGAAGTGAACGTTGTGCGGGAAGTCATCCTCGTTGACCCACGTCACCTCCGAGCCCGCCTCTACCTGGATCACCTCGGGATCGAACTTGTAGCTCTTCACCGCGGTGACCTCGGTGGTCTCGACGGGATCCGCGCTGAGCTCGAACGGAGGCTCGTTGTCACCTCTTGTCTGGTCACCCGTCGGCCTGGCGGAGCCCGAGGTGCAACCAACCAGGGCCACGACGGTCACGACCAGTCCCGCGACGAGGGCGCGCTTCATCGGGCCGCCGTCGCCGGGGAGCCTTCCGATTCACGGGTTGTGACACGGACGACTCCCTTCTGGACGGCTCCTACGAACAAGGATGTGAAGGCCAGACCGTTGAGCACCTCCGCGATCGTGTGGGAGAAGAGAAACTGCGTGATGTTGACGTGATAGGTCATGTAGCAGATCTCTGCCAAGGCGAAGAGGGCGAACCCCCATCCCATCGCTCCCGCTCCGCTCTCGAACGCGCGCAGGGCGAAGAACGCACCTACCGCGAACAGCGCGACGTGAACGATAAGGAAGAAACCCCACGGCAACTCATTGATGAAGTCGCAACATGGATGTTCCAGAATCTGTGGTGCAGCAGCTAGATTCATCGAGCCACTCCTTTCTGTAACTGATTCGCCCTGCTTCGACTACCTTTGAAGGCCGTCGCGATGAGGCCGGCCATGGTGACGATCATCCCGATGAGAGTTCCGAGGTGACCGATGAAGGCGATGGCGCCGTGTCCTGTCGGAGCGTTCGTGCTCAGGTGATAGGCGATATCCATCGCCGCCCCTAGCACTGCGATCCCGAGTCCCAGACGCATGATCCGCGGCAGGTCAGCGAACGCGTGTCGAGCTTTACCGAGAACCGAGAGCCATGTCTTCATGTCCTGCATCGTGGGTCCCGGACGCTGTTTCTGGAAGCTGCGTCAAGCGCCGCTTACGCCAACTCCAGTGTCATTGACGGCGTCGGCGGCTTGGATCCTGCGCCGACGAGACTTGCCCGACCCACAATGCCGCGGCGCGGGTCTGTTAGCGGCGCTTATGCACCCTCGCCTTCAATGAAAGCCACTGTTATCTCTTGGACCCTCGTGGTTTGGAGATCTCCACCTGCTCCAACCAACGATTGGAGACCGGATGGATGGTCCAGCGACAGCAAGGGAGATCGCGATGGCGATGCCAAGACACAGGAGAGCAAGTGTGGCTCGAAGCCAGATTCGTTCCCTCATATACCAAAGTTCGGCCCACCTGCGTGGTCGCACCGCAAGGGTTCCGCGCCTCGGACTTGCTCTGCTATTGGCGGGGTGAAGGGTGCGGAAAATACGGTCACGGGACTTGCCACGGCTTTCTCGCGTAGCCGCCTCCTTCAACGGGTTCACCGCCTCGATCGCGGTGTGTTCGTGGCCGAGTAGCGGGCCTGGTGGCTGGAGCTCGTCCTGCTTCGCTTGGCTTGATTTCGCCTTGATCAAGTCTCGTTCTGGGGTTCTGTCCCAAGTCGTGAAGCGGCCGCCTCTTTGGAGCCTGCTAGTAAGGAGCCAACTGCTCCTCCGTGGGCTCCGCTCAGCAGTACCACGGCTCGGTCAGATAGGGAATGGTCGCGCGCGAGCGGGTCTCATGTGACTGGTGGGTACGTGTGTCGGGCTGTCCGGCTGAGCCCGGCCCGCGCCGCTCGGCTCCGAGGCGCGCCGGGCTGCGTCCGAGTGCCTCGCTCGCAAGCGCCCACACTTGCTCGAAGATCTCGTGGCGGCCGGCGTCGGAGTCTGCAATCAGCGCCATGACCTCGCGCTGGAGTCGGTCGACCCTCGGGTCCTCATGCACCCACGTCCAGCACAGCGCGCCTTCGTCGAAGTCACCGACGATGCTCTTGACCTCATCCAACTCCAGCAATCTCGAGCCCTCGGGTATTAGAAGCCGTATCCCGTACTGAACGGGAGAGACATTCTCGACGAGATCCAGATCCCAGATCGCAGACATCAGGTCGATGTATCCCTCGAGGGTCGTCCACGGCGTGAAAGCCACAAACGTCGGGTTGAGCGTCAGCTCCGCGTCCTGGCAAAGTGAGGCGGCGCGCCGGAAGTCCCCTTTAGTGTGGTGCTTGTCGAAGATCGCAAGGATGCGATCGTCGACACTTTCAACTGCGCTGGTGACGAACAGGCATCCCGTCTCTTTGAGTGGTGGGACCAGGTGCGCCTGGTTCAGCAGGTGCTCGATCTTTATCGTGACGTCGTAGGTGAGCTCAGGCCAGCGCTCGTGGACGGATTTCGTAACAGCTTCAGCATGACCCGGCGCGTTGAAAAAGTCGGGGTCGCCGAAAGTAATGTGCTGCGCGCCGGCCCGCACTTGCTGCGCGACGTCCTCCAGCACGACGTCCTTGGAGACGACACGAAACTTGCCTCCATATATCGGGACGACGGGGCAATGGCTACAGAGATGCTTGCAGCCGCGCGTCGCTTCCGTGTAGCCGACCTTACGGATATCACCCGGCCCGGCGTGCAGGTGCGCATACTCCTCGAGCGGGGGAAGTCCGCGACGGTTAGGCACGAGAAACTTCTGCCGGTCGAGGGAGACGACGCTCTTTGCGCGCGCCTCACCCCCTTGTACCAGTCGATCCACGAGGGCGACAAGCGGCGCCTCGAACTCACCTCCAATGATCGATTGCGCGCCGAGCTTGCGCAGGAACTGCTCGTTCATTGGCGCATACAGCCCGTAGAAACAGTAGTGCGCACCGGGGTTGAGGGCG
>JBOGXA010000024.1:0-59613 GCA_050694175.1 Actinomycetota bacterium | reverse complement strand
CGTGCTCGTCACGACCGATCGAAAGAGTTCGGAGCGCTGGCTCAGCCCAACGGCAAGCCGAGGAAGATGCGGTTGTGAGACATACCTACCGGAGCCAGAATGGGACACGGGTGGTGAGACTTCACAGGTCACGAGGGAGGAGGGCGGTGAACGACCAACACGAGCACATGCTGGGGGAGGGGAATTGAAACAGCCTTCCGAGCGAAGCTTCTCTAGGCTCGACCGTCTCCTGCTTGAGCAACTGGACTTCTTGCAAGCATCTTGCGAGCGCTTCGATACTGGACACAAAAATGAGGCAAAGCGGATCGCCCTCACGCTCCGAGTTCGCCTGCACGACACTTCTGCATCCACATCCCTGCTGACCCAACTCGGCATCAAAAACAGGATGGAATTTCTGGACACTGATGCTCGATTGAAGCCTCGACCTGCCGGAGTCCAACGATCGATCCCAACCGGATGGCCGCTTGGGCTCCTCTACGTCGAGTTTGGCAGTGGCGTTAGATTCGGCCCAATGCTTGGGTCTGATCCTCAGATGTTTACTTCGTGGAGGCCCTTCGACGATTGCAGGTACGTAGTGGTAAGAAAAATTCGCGCCGGTGAACTTTTCTGGGAATAGGTTCGTAATACGCGGCGTGAGCCTTGTTGGTATCGCGTGGCTGCGGTTCTCTGGGGCGAATGTCCAGCGCCACCTGGATTATTTTGGGAGGACGTTTCATGAGCATCACTTTCGGCGGGCGAACGCGCCTTGGCGTCGCTCTTGTATTGCTTGTTCTGGTCACCTTGTCTATGCAGGTGACGTTCGGGTCGCCTCCGTCGTCCGCGGATACCGCGGGCCGCGTGCAGCTGAAGCGATGAGCCCGGCAACTGGTTTCGGAGTGAGAAGACCGGGACGCCGGTGACGGTGATCGAACGAGGCGACGACGTTCAGTTCGAGATCGGTGAGTTCACTCAGACCAAGCACACGGTGACCCTGATCTCCAAGCCCAACCACTTCGAGCCTCACGGTCGATCAGGATTATGCGCAGCGGGGCTCGATTGGAGCCCGCTTCGATCAGCCCGGCGTCTATCTGTTCACCTGCAAGGTCCATCCGTTTATGCAGGGAGTAGTTGGTGTTCGAGACGCCCAAGGCAACAATCCGCCCGTGACGGCCGCACAGTTGCCATTCATCCGCCACCTGGGAGCCCAATCAATGCCCGCCGATGTCGTGCTTTCGGTATTACCCGCTATAGCCGCCTCGGATGAGGACAAGAGAGTCAAGTGGGACATCTTCTCGGGTGGGGACGAGACCAGGCGAGCGGTCCCCGGCGTGGGCGAAGTCTGGGTCAACACCCAATTCGAGAGGGTTCCGCAGCAAACCGACGGGTCAGGGGTGGCAAAGCCCGGCACCGTCACCGTCACCGTGGTTGATGCCGGCACCTTCAGAACCGAGCGCGAGATCAACGGACTCGATCCGGACGCGCAGGATGGATGGAACAACCCGCACAACCTATGGTCCAACACTCGCCTCAGCGTGATGTACAACGCCAACTGGTTCGGCCGGACACTCAACAAGATCAACCGTGCCACAGGAGACATCCTCACAACGACTCAGGTGGGCGAGGCATGAAAAAGAATGGTTCACACGGCTACATCACTCGCGTTCGCAGGCTTGCGGGCCTTGCGACAGCGGGCGTACTCGTCCTTACCGGCAATGCAGTCGCCGCGGACGCCCCCGGTTTCACCGAGATCGTGAGCGTCAATAACGGCTCGCCGGGAAATCAGGACAGCGAGCGGCCTTCGGTAAGTGAAAGCGGTCGCTTCGTCGCGTTCGCATCGTTTGCCGACAACCTCGTACCTGAAGACACCAACGGCGTAACGGACATTTTTGTAAGAGACCGTTTGACCGGGACGACACAGCGAGTAAGCGTCTCGAGCGCCGGGCGCCAGGCCGACGGCCCGAGCGGCCTGTTGGGCTTGATGGGGGGCCCCTCGATCAGCGGCGACGGTCGCTACATTGCCTTCGACTCGGACGCAACGAACCTCGCCCGAGGAGACCGGGACATCAGCCCGGACGTGTTCGTCCACGACCGGCTCACCGGTGAGACGACGCTGGTTAGCGTCCCCAGCGCGGGCGTGGTGCTGTTCGACGCGATCCGCCCGGACATTAGTCGCGACGGGCGCTTCGTCGCGTTCAAGGGGACGGTGGAGCTACCGGATTTCGGAGGCTTCAGGGACGAGCTTTTCGTGCACGACCGCGAGGCCGGGGTCACGGAGCTGATCACCAGGGGACACGAAGGCAGCGTGTCAAACGGGGACGTCGTCTTGACGCCCGACATAAACGCCGACGGCCGTTTCGTTTACTTCACTTCGTTTGCATCCAATTACGTTCCCGGCGATCCGGACAACAGTGATCTCGACGCCTACGTCTTCGACCGTCAGATGGGGGCGATGGAGCCGATCACGAGCAACCAGCCCGCCACTGGAGTCATCCAGCACGGGGTCGGCGGCGGGATCAGCGGCAACGGTCGCTACGTCACGTTCTCAACGCAGGACACTACTTTCCTAGCCACCGACGCCAACGGGGGCGCCGACGATGCCTTCCTTTTCGACAGGGATACAGACACCTATCACCACGTCAGCGTCAACAGCTCCAACGTCCAGGCCGACGACAGCACTATCCCCGGCGATGTGAGTGATGACGGACGGTTCACCGTCCTCGCCTCGCACGCAACCAACTTCGGTGGCGGGGCAGCGGACTTTGCCGATGTTTTCGTGCGAGACCGCATCGCCGGTACGACGAGACTCGTCAGCGTGGGCAACGGCGGCGAGGTGGGCAACCGGCACAGCGGGGTCATCTCCGGAGACCCGCTGTCTCCCGACGCGGTGGCGATGACGCCCAACGGGGGAGTGATCGCCTGGCAGTCGCGCTCCTCGACATTCGTGCCCGAGACGACCTCCGACCGCGTTTAACATCTTCGTGCGGGACATGCGGCAGCAGGCCGATCTGAACTTGACTAAGGTCGCTTCGCCGGATCCGGCAACTGCGCGTAACCCTGTGACCTACACGCTCACCGTACGGAACGACGGTCCGGGCGTTGCCACCGCCGTCACTGTGGAGGACACGCTGCCCGCAAACGCGACCTTCGTGTCCGCTACGGCCAGTCAGGGCTCGTGCGTCCGCGAGGGCAAGGGAAGGACCGACGGCGTCATCACATGCGACATCGGCACTCTCGCAGTGACTCAGAGCGCGACGGTGACCATAGTCGTAACTCCGTCGAAGGCGGGAACGCTCACGAATACCGCCACGGCGCACTCGAACGAGCCCGACGGAGACCAGGCCGACAACACGGTCACCACAGCGACAACAGTGAATCCACGCTAAGAGAGCACACGTCCACCATCAGTTGAGAGGAGTATTTCCATGAAATTAAAGCGTTCTCTGCTAGCCCTCTTTACGGGTCTACTGGTCACGTCGACCGTTCCATCCCAGGCTGCGACGTTCATCTCAGAGACGACGTGGGGAGGCCCGGGCTCCGAAAGCGTCGGAGGGACTGCCATCGCATCGGACGGCAGCACCTATCTCGCCGGTACGACCAGAAGCTTCGACGAATTCAGCCAGGCGCAGATCTTCCTGGTGAAGTTCGCCCCGGATGATTCCGTCACCTGGCAACGGACCTGGGACGGCCCCGGCAACTTTACGAATCACGAAGCGAGCGATGTGGCCGTCGCGACCGACGGGTCCGTCTACGTCACGGGGTCCACGAGCGGCGTCGCAGGCGATGTCGTGCTGCTCAAGTACTCCCCGAACGGATCGCTACTGTGGCAGCAACGCTGGGACAGCAACGGTGGGACCGAGAGTGGTGAGGCGCTCGCGGTCGGTTCCGACGGGTCCGTGTACGTCGTCGGCGGGACGAGCGCAGGAGGCGGGAACATTCTCGTGCTGAAGTTCCTCCCCGACGGCAGCGTGGCCTGGCAAAAGACCTACGGACCCGCAGGTGGATTCAAGGGCATCGCGGTTGCACCCGACGGAAACGTCTACGTCGCCGGCAGCGCCGCGGCTGGCGACGGTTCGTTTGGTTCCGATCTCGTTCTCTTCAAGATCAATCCGTTGGGTGAGCTCATCTGGCAGCGGTCCTACTCCGCCGTCGAGACCGATGATCCTCGTGGTGGGATCGCAGTGGCACCCGACGGCTCCGTATACGTGGCCGGAGCGATCCAGGACTCGAGCCGCAAGCTGATCGTGGACGCTCTCCTCGTCAAGTTCACGCCCGACGGAACCCTCGTCTGGGACCGAAGCTGGGGAGGTCGCAGCGGTGACGTATCGGGAGCCGTGGGCGTAAAGCCCGACGGTACGGTGCTGTGGGCCGGGGAAACGAACGAGATCGGTGCCGGAAGCGACGATGCGTTCCTCGTGCAGATGAGCCCCGAGGGGAAAAGCATCGACTCGAGCACGTGGGGAGGCACGGGCATCGAGCACGGCGAGGGCGTTGAGGTGGCATCCGACGGCACCATCGCTCTCGGCGCGACTGCGGAGAACCCCCCTACACGTTCGAGGATGCCCCCATGAAGACTTCGCGACTCAGAGGGGCGGTGGCTACCCCGACCTTTGCGTTCCAGGAAGTCGCAGGCGCGACCGCCGAGGCGGGTGGTACGACTGCCGATCCCGGCAACCATTCGCAGGGTGAGGGAGGATTCGAGGCCGCGCTCGTGAGGATCGGCCCTTAGCCAACTAACAAGTGCATGCTTCGGGGAGCCGTTCGCTGACAGGGCATTCGTAGAGGTAAAGCAGCGAACCGGCCGTGGCCTCCCACGAGAAGGAAGAGGCCCAGCGAGCGGCCCCCGCGGCGGGCACGGCTCGAGCCTTTCGATCGCTTAGCTTCTCCACCGCTACCGCAAACGCCTCGGGGTCACGGGAATCGACCAGGCCCCGATTCGCCGTCCTGCACCACGCTCGACAATCCCCCCACTGCGGGCGCCACTACGGGCGTGCCGCAGGCCTGCGCCTCGAGCGCGGCGAGCCCGAAGGACTCCCAGTGCGAGCACACCAGGAGGGCCTCGGCGGCGCGGTAGAGGCGCACCAGATCACGGTGAGGCTGCCCCCCAGCCAGCGAACGCTGTCCTTGATACCGAGGGAGCCCGCCAGCGCGGCCAGCCGCTCCATCTCCATGTCTCCCGCACGGCCGCTCGCCCGCCGGCCACCAGGAGCACGACCTCGCGCTCGATCCTCGTGCGGAGGTGGTCGACAACCTTCGGCGCCCACCCAGTCTCGCCGGTACCCCGTGCGAGACTTCACACTCGCCGGTACCCCGAGAGCCAGCTAGGAACGATCAGTTGTCGTAGCTGTCGCTGAAGCTGCACACGCTTGAGGCGGCGCCGCCCTCGGCGACGCGTTCTGTGTAGCGAATCGATGGGTATTAGACCCCACGATCGGACTGAGGCATGAGCTCGCCAAGGCTCCCTCGGTTTTGCGCGCCCAGATCGCTTGCTCGCGCGCGTCGAGGCAGAGGTCTGTTGGCAGCGAGCGTGATGCCTGCCACCGCGAGGATGCGGGGCGTAGGGTAGATTCGACCCGTCTCCAAGGAGGGAAGAGATGAAGATACCGATCTGGATCTGGGTTCTCGTGGGGATCATCCTCGTCATCGTCATCGTTCGGATGGTCTAGAACGCCTTACCGGGAGCCTCTCTCAGAGCCCATCTGCACTTCCTTGGCAAGTCGCTTGTTCTAGAGCAGGCGGCAATCCTACGAGCGAAGCTTTAGTCGCCTTCGTCCATCTTGCGCTTGAGCGCGAGGCCGTACCACAGGCCGAAGAGAGTCAGGCTGATCGAGGTCGTCCAAACGATGGCAAGAACTCCGCCAAATATGACGTCGGTGATGACGAAGAACGCTGCAGTCATTGCAAAGGCAAGGAACACGCCCCCGCGATGGTGAGCCGGTTCATGATCTCCAACATCTTTTCCTTGTCGCCGTGGCGTCAGCGCAAGCGATGGAAAGTGGTGGGCGCGGTCATCAAACCGGCCGAGATGGTGGTGAACAGCAGCGACAGGAAATTAGGCGTTCTTCTGCACCTTGGTGACGCTGTTGAAACGCGTGCTGAACGGCGCTGCCAACAAGAAAGCAAACAGCACCTGGACTCCGGGTAGCACAACGCGAAGTTCCTTGAGAAGCTCTATCCACTCCTTGTCGAGTTCTTCCTTTTCCCTTGCAGGCACCTTCCCCCTATTCTGATCCGCCGCGTTCTCGGCTGCCGACCGCCACGAGGTGCAGCCGAAAGTCTTCCGAACGAGGTCGGTCCTGCGGCCGCGACGCCGTTAAGGCAAAGTATAGAGACGCGATATTGCCTGAGGGCATGAAAAGTCGCCCGAAGGACGAGGCGCTGCTTCTGGCGTCAAGAGGAGGAACATGCTCCCTAGCGGAAGTCGGGAAAGGGTGGACAGAGCCGGAGGTGCTAGATGGCAGGAACACGGAGGCGGGCCAAGGGTAAGGCCAATAAGGTCGCGGGGTCCATCAAGAAGGCGGTTGGAAAGGCAACGAAGAATCGGAGGGTTCAGGCGAAAGGGTTCGCACAGAAGGCTAAGGGCACTGTCCAGGACCTTGCTGGCAAAGTCGAGAGGAAGGTTCGTCACGCGGGCAAGAAGTAAATGTAGAGCCCAACAGACACCGTTGAGGGACCTGTCGATCGGCCTGGTGGAGAGGCGGAATCCCAACGGACTCCCGGGTGTTTGGATAATCGGCTGTTGAGGCGCAACGGCTCTCTAGCGTAAAGGCCGGACCGGGGTCCTGACTCGATTCGGACTCTGACAGCGTCGGCCTGTCTTGATTATGAAATGTCGACCCCGATCCTTGCCTTCTGGACCGGCCTGACTTGATGGGAGCGTCGCTCTGGTTTCTCCACCGGGAGTTGTCGACCGGTCCTTTCAACACTAGGTGAAGGGAGCGGGCAGGTGACACACCAGACACCCACGCGCGTGCGCGTCCACAGGCCGTTGGTCACAGCCGGCCAAGCATCGGCGGAGAACGCTACCCTATCTTGCCCGGCAAAAGCGGTTTCGCCGGGCGTTGTTGCCGGACAGCGACGTAGTTTGCATCGGCTGCCGCCACCGAAGCAGTAGCTGTGATACCGAGGATCGCATTGGAGATCGTGAGTTGGTTTCGCGGCCGAAGAGGAACTCACGGTGATCGGAGAGTGAGTCCTGATCACATCCTGATCACAAACGCAACGGTCGCACTCGTCACCAGCCGTCAGGGAATCCGCACGGACAGCTGCATCGACGCAGGTGGACGGCAGAATCCGTCAGCAGTCGTCAGGGGACGTCATGTGTCCCTACCGGCTCATAACCCGGAGGTCGCGGGTTCAAATCCCGCCCCTGCAACGAAGCGAAGCGGGCAGCGGCAGATCCGTTACCGGGCGCGGCGTCTTCGCGCGGCAGGTTGACTTGCCCAGTCATTGCGTTCCACGCTCTTCCGCCCAGGCGACGTAGACACCGAACGCGATCGCAGCGGCAACCGTCATTGCGACGAGTCCGTATTCAACAATTTCAAGCCACGCTAATCCACGAAAGCCGCCGGCTTGGTCGTAGGGAACTGTGGCTGCGAAGCCGCTTCCCGCGAGGAGCAGTGGGATCATTCCATCGGACAGGATCGTCGCGATGAGTCCACCGCGACCCGAGCGCCTCGGGAACCCGCTCTGCCAACTGATCGGATATCCGGTTTCTTGCTGCAATTCGGGCCACAGCTTTCGGCGAATGTATTGATTCAGGCGGTAGATGTGGAACGACTCCGTGAGATGGAGAATGCACAGGACGAGGCCTAGTGGAGGCACCAGCAGTAATAGGCGTTCGTCCCCATCCCGTCCCAACGAGAACGTGAAGAGCGCCGCAAACGCCGCGAGTGCCAGACCTGCCAAATTCTTCTGACTGCCTCGCCGGTCGAGCATTTCCGCACGCAGCGCGGTGAACTCCGCGATCGCGACGTCAACTCGCCGTTTCGCAGCGTCCGAACTCATAGCGAATTGCAGGAATGGCGTGAGCGACACGGGAAAGGGCCGCCGCGATACGAAGACACCCCACAGTGGCTCATTGCCGTTCTCATCATTTCCTTGGTTCTCCTACAAATCTGGCTTGGTTCTCGCTAGACGTCGCATTCCACGTTTCATTGTCGCTAGCTCGAAGCGTCCCCGGAATAGCAGTTGGCGGTGGGCTGGAGAGACGGGAGCAGCCATGGTACGGAACGTAATTGATGATATCCGCAACAACGACCCTGGCTTTGGAGTGCAATGCGCTCGCGGCGAGTGTGGCTTCATAGAACTTCACCCACAGTCACCTCCAGGACCATTGGCGGCGTTCCGGGGGCGATGCTCGGCGAGGGTGAAGGTGAGGTTAGTCCTCTCCGTTCCTTACGCCAGGAACTCACACGGTCAACGAGAACGCCCACCTCATCACCGGGCAATGAAGGTCGGCAATGACGATCTTGTCACTGCCCTCGGCCCCGCCTTCCAGACGAGTCCATTGTCACCCCGGCTATCACGCTCGACCAAGGTCGCTTAGTGAAGCTTCATCACGTACGGTGCCTCGTGGCGGGACACACAGACGAGTCAAGTGCCCTGGAACGCTTCGAGCGACTGACGGCTTGGCCAATGCTTGTGCTGGTCCGGGTCCTTGGGGGTTCGGATCCAGGGGCCCTGTTATCTCCCGCTGATGCGATTTGGACCGAGCATCGGATAGCTCCCCCTATTCCACGGTGAAGTTCCTTTTCATGCCGAGCTTGACGTGTGGCTTACCTGTCTTCGGGTCCGGCAGGAAGCAAACGAGCTCGTAATCGCCCGGCTCCAACGTGATCGTAGCCCAGGACGTGCCCCCCGGAGCGGGCGCGAAAACCGTGGTCACCTCGTCTCCTCCTTTCTCGCCGATGCCGACCTCGTGGCTCTGCCCGCCGACGTTCGTGATCTCGACGGTTGCCTCGCCCGAAATGGGATTCGAGATCTCGAAGTAGAAGTCTCCGCTTTCGACCGAGTAGTCGGCTGCCGGTTCTTCCACAGCAGGCCCGGTGGCCTCAGATACTTCGAAGAAGGCGAGGGGCTCGGGTCCTGACACGCTCCTAGGGGAGTCGGGAAACGACAAGCTGAACGGCGGCGCGGGGTCGGACACGTGCAAGGGCGGCCTCGGGCGCGACACCCTGACTCGGTGTGAGTCCTAAGTCCGCGGGTTCAAATCCCGCCCCTGCAGCAACGGAACGCATGTCTCGTTCATGCCGTCCTAGGGGCGATCTCCTCTCCCAGCAGTCGCCCCATGTCCGTGTCGGTGTGATCTTGGTGTGGGAGCATGATGGTGGTGGGCACTGGGGGATGGGTCCGATCGCGGGAGCCGTTCTTGGGTCCGTCACTTACCGGATCCTGCACTCTGCCCCGTTTCCGGTCCTGGTCGTCAAGGCTCCAGAGGCGAGCCGATCGCGACCGATCTAAAGAATTGGACGTCGCCGAAGGCGGGCTTTCCGCACTCGGCAGGCCCGAGCGAGGGGGAGCTCCGGCATGCTGCGTTCCAACCTGGAGGTCGCCCGTGTGTGGAGCGATGAGTTCCAGGGCCCGGTTGGGTCTGAGCTGATGAGGGTTCCGATCGGCCTGCCGGCCGATCGACGCGCGAGGATTCAAGTTATGGAGGCACGATGGCAAAGCTGAGGTTCGATGTCTCGATGTCGGTTGACGGCTTCATCGCCGGACCCAATCCGAGCGAGGAGCACCCGCTGGGCGAGGGGGGCACGCAGCTTCACGAGTGGGTGATCAAGCTCGCGGCCTGGCGCAAGTCGCACGGGATGGAGGGCGGCGAGGTCAACGCCGCAACGACGTCCTCGACGGATCGCTCGACAACATCGGCGCGACCGTGATGGGCCGCAACATGTTCGGCGGCGGCCCCGGGCCCTGGGGAGAAGACCCTTGGGATGGCTGGTGGGGAGACGATCCACCCTTCCATACACCGGTCTTCGTGCTAACTCGATTCGAGCGCGAACCGCGGGAGATGCAGGGGGGCACAACGTTCACATTCGTCACCACCGGCATTGAGTCGGCGCTCGCGCAGGCCAAGGAGGCGGCCGGTCACAAGGACGTCTCGCTCGCGGGCGGTGCAAATGTGTTCCAGCAGTACCTGGAGGCGGGCATGGTCGACGAGCTGCAACTCAACCTCGTTCCGATCGTGCTCGGCGACGGCACCCGGCTCTTCGACAACATTGCGGGCACCGACATCAAGCTGGAGCCCGTCCGCGTCGTCGAAACCCCCGACGTCACCCACCTCAAATACCGCGTCGTGAAATGACCTATTAGGTTGGTCAGCTCGAGGTCGAGTGTGACAGCGCCGGTCGAAAAGAGATCCTGAACCTCGCCGAACAGACATTTCCGGCTGGCACGAAAGAATCAAATTTCACGGAACGCGAAGTGACCACCCATCCACGCTGTCGGGTTGTCAGGTGACACCGTTCGGGGGGCGGGAGCTTTCAGCCTCAGCGGTACAAGCGGCTTGACAGACCCAACAACCGTTGAACGATTCCACATATCCGCGCGCTCAATCCCGAACGGGTGGGCAAATCTATCCGCCCAGGGATTCCAATCGCCTCTCTAGCTCGGTATGCAGGATTGGGTTAATCGGAATCGGGGGGCAGGGGTACGAGGTAGCTCGGAGCTTCCTGTGACTCCCTTTTCGATCTGGGAGGGAGCGAGATGGCGCGCAAGGAGAAGCCCAAGGATCGCGGTCGACTCAAGGTTCCCGAGCCGGATCAGATGCCGATCAATGAGATTCAGGCGGCGCGGCTCGCCGCCGTATCGGGCCTGGAAGTCGAGGCAATCGTTGGCAAGACGGTTGCCGATCTCCGCAAAGAGTTCGAATTCAGGCTCGATCCGAGTCTGCTGTTCTTTAGAAAGATCTGCGGAAAGGTCGTCAAGAAGGACCCGGTGACCGGGATCAACTATCCGGTCCCGTTTGCCACCGTCCACATCGAGGACACAGACTGCAGCTTCTTCGGGTTCTTTCCCGCTGAGTGGCCGTGGGGGTGGTTCTTCCCGTTCCTGTGTCATCGGGAAGTAGTCGGCACGACCACAACGGACGCGTGTGGCAACTTTTGCGTCTGGGTGCCGAGGTGGGAAATCGACTGGATTCTGAAGTGGCGATTCGAATACTTCTGTCCAGATATCTTCATCAAGCCCTCGATCCGGGATCTCCTGGAGCGTTTCCGTCCGAGACCATTCCCCGAACCCGACCCACCGCCTTTCATCAAGCCGCGTAGACCCGACCCCCCGCCCCTGCTCCGCGACGCCGGCATGACGCTGCGTCTCGCCGAGCACATGATCGGTCGCGAAGCTGCAGAGAGACTGGCGGCGCTCGAGGCTCCCGATCTTCTCGGGCCCAGCAGCCCTTCGGCTAAGGAGTCACTCGATCACCCGGCGTTCCCCGAAAGCATTCCGCCGCCGCTACCGTTCAAGGGCAGGGAGTTCAAGGAGCAAGGCCCCAAGGCGATTGCAGAGCAACTGGAGATCAGTGCCGAACTCGCGCGTCGGCTGGACTTCGATCGATTCATCGGCCCCTTCCCGCGCTGCCATCACATCGCGATCCCCGAATGGGTCCCGATCCTTGACATCCCGGACATCACGTTTCGCGTTACCCAGGATGTCGACGGTGACGGCGACGAGGAGGACATCTACACCGAGGGCTTCTTCGACATCCGGTGGGATGCCGGTACGATCCCGCCGGTCACCCTGTTCGCGTCCTCGATCGCCAGGACCGGCCAGGTGTGCGGCGTACCCCCGAACCTCGAACCGTGCGATGAACCCGGCATCTACATGCTCGGCACGATGCCCCTCATTAATCCGTCGGGGGCCGGGACGTATCCCTTCATCGACACGACGTCGGGCTACTCGGTCCGCCCGAACAGACCTCACCCGAGCGGCCGCGCGGACGAAGTCCCGGCGGCAGCTTCCGCAGCATCATCACCAGTTGCGGGGGCCCTGGAGTTCTGGGGTTGCAACCACGAAACGCCGGCCGATCAGCCCGCCGACTACTACCGCGTCTTGTATCGCACGAGCACAGACGGAGGGTCCACGTGGACGTCCCAGGCTCCGATCTTCGACGCGTGGTGGCAATACCGATTCTTGGGTTCTCCTCCCGTACTCGATTGGAAACACCTAACCGCGGACGCGTTGGGCTGGTACGAGGTAATCGACGACAGCGAAGGCTGGATACCCGGATCGCGGCTCCTGCTCTGGTGGCACTCGGCTCCCAACGGACTCCACGAACTCACGCTCGAGTTGGGCGACGGTTCGAAGAGCGTGATTCACACGGCCCCTGCCATTCGCCTCCGCGTTGATCATTCGGCGCCCCAAGGCCAGTTCACGAAACTCGAGTACAAGCGCGCATCGGATCCATCGTGGCAGTCGGTCAGTCTCGTCTGCCCGACAATTCACAGGAACGGAGAGAACCTCCAGATCCGCGTCAGCTTCGCAGCATGGTCCACACACCTGCGCTCGATAGCGATAGGTGCGGGCGGATGCGGCGGCGGAAACCCGACCCTGACCACCGGGCTCGAACCGTTCGAGACTGGAGCGGCTGCGGCGACGCCCACGTACTGGCACAAGCACGCGGGCGACAACAGCCTCTCCAATGCGAGTTCACCCGCCGTCTGGAGCGTAAATCCAGGAACGCATCCGCCGGGCGCCTACAACGTCGGTCTGTCCGTATGGAGCAGGGCCTACTACACGAACGATGGCCACCCATACGACCCGTCGAATCCGGACGTCACGTACAACCCGGCGCCGATCTGGCGGCACCTCAACCTACCGATTGCCATTGTGGACTAGTGACGAGCGACCTGAACGCGGTTTGAGAAGTCGACGCGGTTGAACGAAGGGGAGTGGTGTCGTGAGTCTCACTGAAGCTGAGCATGTCTTTGCCGGGCCGCACGAAACGGGGGTGAACGAGCTATTTGAGGCCGTCTTCACGGCGAGACCCCGGCTGCTGAACTACGCATCATTCGTCCCGACCAGTGTCTCGGTCACGAACATTCCGCCGATCTCCTTTCCCCTGGTCGGCAACATCCACTATGCGGTCTTGTTCTCGATTCCGGTTGCGGATTTCCATCCCGATTCCTCAGGTGGCATGCCTCCCCCGCTGACCCTGGGCCCGGGGGAGTTCAGCGTCAGGACGACGGTGACTCTCATCCTCTTCTGTCAGGGAGAGCGCAGGAGGGACGATGGCGTGACGACTCACGTGCCCAAGCCGAGCTTCGCTCCGATCATCGCCAGGCTCGAGGTGTGGGGCGTTGGCGCCCCGGTCGTAACGACATTCGGTCCCGGGTCGGGGGAGATCTCCTTCCGCCTTCGCGCCGCCGAGCTGGTCGACGTCGCGCCAAATGAGCTCGAGTCGCTGCTCGAGTGCCTGATCCGGATGCTGCTGGACGCCGTGCTGCAGCAAGTGAGACTGCCGTTCAACTCACTCAATGCCGGGTTCTTTCAACTGAACCTCCTGCGAGGTCCCGAGGTGGAAGACGACCAGGCCAAGTTGTATGGCGACATCGTCTGAAAGGGGATGAAATGAGCGATATCACTGCTGCGGTCGATGAGGTTGCAGCGAGCACCTTGTTGGCGAATGCGCAGACCCTCCTGGGCACTCAGTCGGTTTCGGATTCTGGCTCGCTTGGTCCCTTCAACGCCACTTGGGGTGCGAGCGCGTCTTTCTCGGGGGGCTCCGTCGACCTCGTCCCGCCCGACACGGTCCGCATCACGGATTGCGATCTCAACTACTCGCTGAACTTCACGTTGTCCTTCGATCTGTCGAGCATCATCCCGGATTTTTGTTTGCCTCGCGTGTGCATCCCGACTCCGTTCGGCAGCATATGCACGCCTCGCATCTGCATTGACTGGCCCTCGGTGTCGATACCGGTCAGCTTCTCCGACGTTGTCAAGTTCACCGCCGACTTCAAGTTCAACGTCTTCCTCAACTCGTCGAGCCAGTGGCAGGTGGATGCGGTGATCGTGGGAATCCCCTTCCTGCAACTAACTCCGGCCGCCACCGCGATCCTTGCAGCGATAGGGCTTGCCGCGGCCGCCATTCTCGCCCCCATCCCCTTCATCGGACCCCTGCTTGCCGGCGCGGTGTTGCTGATCACGGCCACGATTGGAATCGCCGGGCTGACTGGATGGTTGGGAGCCCTGCTGACGCCTTTCGTCTCGGGCCTTTCCTTCACCGTCTACAAGCAGCCGCAGAACTTCGAGGTTCTCCCTGTGGGGGGAGCTTTTGATCCGGCGGTCAACGTCATCTTGGACAGCGTTGCCGTGGCGGTCGACGGCAGTGGCGGCGAGGACGAGCTCGTACTGACAGTTGAAATCTCAGGCTGACCCAACTCGAGGAGCGCAGACATGGACACGCTTGACAGCAGAACATTGAGCTACGTTGACTGCTTCGCTCGGCGTTTTGCGAAGCCGGGCTCGGTCAGATATTCGATCACGAGCGCATCCGTCATGTGCGACCTGCACGACGAGGAGGATGGGTTCACGATCGATGTCCGGGAGGGACGCAGCCCGGGCGACAAGGGCACTCAGCATGACGTCACGGTCAGAATGAAAGGAGGCCATTTCGCGGCCGAGCCCTCACAGCTCTCTATTGAGGCGGGCGACGTCGTCATGTGGCATGCAGAGGGTTCATCCGTGCCCGGTTTCGCCGTCCAGGGTCGGACGGAGGACGGCAGGTTCACAAGCGCTTCGCTCGAATCGGAGTCCCTTTACACACACGCCTTCGGGGTGCCGGGAACGTACGAATGGCGTGACATGGGCCGCAGCAAGATCGGAGGCCGGGTCATTGTCAAAGACCTCGACACCAAGTCGAAGGAGGATTGCGAGGAGTGGATGCGCTCTCTCACGCAGGGAGCGCTGGTCACCATCAGAGGCAAACGGGCCGAACCGAAGCAAGTCGAGATCCTGACCGGGCAGACGGTGTTCTTCGCAGTCGTCGAGGCGCCCGGGATCACGATCACCGACGAGAGGCTGCGACCGGACTGAATCGGGAACCGCGCCTTCGAGTATTCGGTGCGTCACAATTGACGTAACCAGTCTCTACCGAAGGAGCGAGGTGGCTGCATGATTCCGGATGCGGCGAAGGAGTTAATCGAGTCGCCGGCCCTGGCCCATGTCTCCACGATCGACCGCGACGGCAAGGCCCACGTCACTCTCGCGTGGATCGGGTTGGACGGTGATGAGATCGTGCTGGGCACGCTGTTCGATCAGCGGAAGCTTCAGAACATGCGGCGCGATCCTCGGGTGACGCTCTCGATCGAGACCTCGAACATCAACGACTACGGCCTCACCGAATACCTGATCGTTCACGGCAGGGCGCGCGTCACCGAAGGTGGTGCCCCCGAGCTGTTACAACAACTCGCCTACACCTACCTCGGTCCGGATGTGAGGTTTCCGGCGATGGAAGACCCCCCGCCCGGCTATGTGACTCGCATCGCCGTCGACCGGCTCGGCGGTATCGGCCCGTGGACCGACTAGGCGATGGAGACACTCGCCGCGATCCGCAGACGGCGCATGATCCGGCGCTTCGCCGACCGCTCCGTCCCCCCCGAGGTACTCGATCGCGTACTTCGGGCCGGGTTACACGCCCCCTCCGCCGGCTTCGCGCAGGGCACCGAGTTCGTCGTCCTCGATGAGCCCGGCCAGCTCGACGCCTTTTGGGAGATAACCGACCCGTGGGGGCGTAAGCACGGTGACGAGGCGGGCGCTCCGCCGGTGATCGCCGTCCCGTTCGCCAACAAACTCAGGTACCTGCAGCGCTACTCCGAGCCCGACAAGCATGGCCTCGGCATGGACGTCGAGGAAGGGTGGCCCGTCCCGTACTGGGACATTGACGCAGGGATGGCGGCGATGCTCGTGCTCCTCGCCGCAGTCGACGAGGGACTCGGAGGCTGGTTCTTCGGGATCTTTCACGGAGAGGGCGAGCTGCTCAGATTGCTGGGGGCCCCGAACGACGTGCGCCCCATCGGGGCGATCGGTCTCGGATACCCCCACCCCGACGAGGTGGTGGTTAGAAGTGCGCGGTCGCGGGCGCGGCGGCCCGTTGGCGAGGTGGTACACAGAGGGCGCTTCTGACGGAGTCGAGAGTTGAGGTGCCGTGGAGGACCTGGTCGATTCTCTAACGCGCGGCAACGTGAGCCAGGTAAAGACCGTCCTGGCGTCGATAGTTGCGGCTCTGGCCGTCTATCAGGTCGCCCTCATGGCCGTCGGATACGGGAAGCTCCGGCTTCCCTTTCTCAGCGCCAAGGCCGCATCGTTCTCCCACAGAGCGGCGGGCGACACGATCGCGTTGATCACCTTCCTGATCGCGTATATGTGCATCAGCTACTTCGAGGTCGAGGATGGGATCGAGTACGCGCGCGGAGGTGAAACGACGCGGGCAATGATCCATGTGATCGCAGGGTTCTCGTTGCTCGGGGTTCTGACCTTGAAGGTGATAGTGGTCCGCTGGTGGCACAGGATGGGGCGTTACCTTCCCGGCTTGGGCCTGACCGTGTTCGCGCTGTTCGTAGTGACCTGGGTGACGTCCGCTGCGAACTACATATGGGGGAGCTGAGTGACGGAGCAGACAGGACCTCGAAGTAATGCTCGTCAGATGGTCGGATCGTTGGTCGCGGCAATCTTAATCGTGGCGCTGGTGGTGACCCTCGTTACGGCGAAGATCGGCCCGGGCCCCGATTCCCAAGAGATCAGGGAACGCCGAGAGCTACAGGAGGAGCGTCGCGAGGCGCGTGAGGAGCGTCGAGAAGAGCGGCAGGAGCGGCGGGAGGATAGCGAGGGCTAGTTCTTGAAGAACCCGCGCTTCATTCGCTCAGCCCCAGGGCGTAGTCGATGATCTCGTCCATGCTCATCTTGTAGCCCGCGTCCCACGCGCGCTCGAACGCGGTGTCCCCGAGCGCGGCCCGGGTCGCAGCGAGGCGGTCATCGTGTATTGCCACCTCGGTTGCGGGACGCGCCGCACCAATGGCTTCGCGCAGGGCCTCGGAGCCTCCAACGAGAGTAGCCACGATCTCAAAGTCCTTCTGGTCGATGTACACGGCGGAGAGACCATCGAGGCAGTCGCTCACATCCCACTGATCCCCGAGCTCACGCCACATTCCGAGGCTCTTTCTCAGCGTCTCTGCGGCCTCGCTCAATTCTCCCTTCTTTCTGAGGCAGTCACCCTTGTTCATCAAAGCCCGCGCCACGCCCTCTTTCTCCCCGAGCTGCCGGTACAACCCTATGGACCTGTCGAGAAAGCGCATGGCGTCATCGACGTCGCCCTGGAGCGTCGCCATGTAACCGAGGTTGTTGAGGGTTGCCGCAATTCCCGCGATGTCGCCCGTCTGCTCCCACATCCCCAGGCTCTGTTCGTACAACTTGCGAGCGCCGAGCACGTCACCTTCGTCAGCCTCGACGTTTCCTAGGTCCTTTAGGCCCATGGCGACGCCCGCATCATCGCCGAGCAGGCGCTGGAGCTCGAGGTATTCATCGGTCAGGCGCCGGGCCTCGTCGGTGTCGCGGCTCGCACGCGCGCAGACGGCGGCAGCCCGAAGAATATCGGCTCGAAGTAGCGACGCCTGGCCAACGCTCCTGTCGATCGCGGCGTCGATCCAGCGCCGCCCCTCGCTCAGATGACCGCGCGTTATCCAGAACCACGCCAGCGCCCCGACCAGCCGGAGTTGAAGCTCGTTGTCCGACTGCTCCTGGGTCCATTCGAGTGCGCTTCTCATGTTGTCGTGGTCGAGTTCAAGCGCGCGGAGCGATTCCACCTGGTTCGGCCCGTGCAGTTCCCTGTTGCAGCGCTCGGCTATGTCAAGAAAGAAGTGCGCATGGCGCCGGCGAGCGTCTTCCTGCTCGTTACTCTTGGCGAGGACCTCGAGGGCGTACTCACGGACCGTCTGCAACAACTGGAACCGCGGCTCCCCCGGAGCGGTGCCGCGCCACAACAGGCTCTTCGCCATCAGCGACTCGATACCGTTGAGGACCTCTGAGTCCGACAGGTCCGCCACCGCGGCCACCGCCTCGAGCGTGAACCCACCCGAACACACCGCAAGTCGTCGGAACAGCCCCTGCTCGCGCTCGTCGAGCAGCTCGTAGTCCCAATCGATGAGGCTGCGAAGGGCCTGCTGTCGGGCCGGCAGGTCCCGCGCCCCTCCCGTCAGCACGTCGAGCCGGCTGCTGAGCCGGTTAAGGAGATCGGGTAGTGAGAGGGTCTTGAGGCGCACCGCCGCAAGCTCGATCGCTAAGGGGAGCCCATCCAGGCGCCTGCAGATCTCGACGATGGAGGGGGCGTTGTCGGCGGTGATGGTGAAGTCGAAGCTCGCGGCCCGGGCCCGCTCGCCGAACAATCGGACCGCCTCGTAGTCGGCCACGTGCTCGGGGGCCGGAAGATCGTCGGGGTCGGGCAACTCGAGGGCCGGGACCGGGAACTCATGTTCGCCACGCAGTTGAAGGGATGCCCGGCTGGTGACCAGGGCCGACACGCGCGAGCATCTCCCGAGCAGTTGGGCGAGGGCCGGTGCTGCGCCGGTCACACGCTCGAAGCTGTCGAGGACCAGCAACATGTGGCTGTCCTCGAGGACGGCAACCAGCGTCTCGAAGGCCCCCTGGCCCGGGTTCTCGTGTATTCCGAGACTCTGGGTTATGGCCGGCACGACGAGGATGGGGTCGCCGAGAGACGCAAGGTCGACGAAATGGACGCCGTCTTCGAAATGGTCGATCGTCTCCTTCGCCGCCTCGATCGCCAACCGTGTCTTGCCCGATCCCCCCGCCCCCGTGAGGCTTACGAGGCGAGCGGATACCAGCAACGACTTGAGCTCGCCTATCTCCTTTTCGCGTCCCACGAAAGTGGTCAGCAGAAGCGGAAGGTTGTGGGGCTTGGCCTCACGAAGGCGCAGAGGGGGGAACTCGTCGGCAAGGTCGGGATGGATGAGCTGGAAGATGCGCTCGGTATCTTCGAAATCCTTCATCGTGTGAGAGCCAAGATCGCGGGCGCCCGCGTGTTCGGGGAGCCGATCCCGGATGAGCTCGTAGGTTGCATGAGAGAGAACCGTCTGCCCTCCCCACGCAAGCGCCGAGATACGCGCAGCCCGGCCGACGGCGGAGCCGTAGTAGTTGTCGTCGCGCAGCTCGGCTTCCCCTGTGTGCAGTCCCATTCGCACTTTGAGCTCGGTACCTTCGGGCCACGGTTCGGCAGCGAGCGCACGCTGGATTGCCAGGGCCGCAGCCACGGCCTTCGTGGCCCGGGGAAAGGCGGCGAACACACTGTCGCCCTCGCCCTGGTCCCGCGGCAATCCGCCCCCGAACCGCCGGATGTTCTCGTGGATCAGCTCCCGATGGCGAGTGACCGCCTGAAACATCGCCTGCGGGTTCTTCCTCCACATCTGTGTGGATCGCTCGATGTCGGTCAGCATGAACGTGACGGTTCCGGAGGGCAGCGGCATCGGGTCGGCCGAGATCGTTGTTCCGCCCGCGGTTACGTCCATCACCCCATCAAATCAGACCCTGCGTACAACCCGGAGAGAGGGCCGTGATGGTTGTGATTACCGAGTGGTCGACAGCCCCGAGGCATAGGTTCCGAGCAGGCGCGTGAACGTTGCGTGCTCGCTCACGCCGGCAAGGGCATCGATCATCGCCGGGGCGTGAGCGGGGGCTTCCACATCCAAATAGATCACGTACTCCCACACGCGTCCGGCGCGGGGCCGCGATTCGAGCTTTGCGAGGTTGAGGTGCCGTTCGGCGAACTCTCCCAGGCATCGGTACAGGGAGCCGGCGACGTGGCCGACGCCAAACACGAGTGAGGACTTATCGGGGTCTCCGAGGGGTGTCGGATCGCGAGCCAACGCCCCGAAGCGCGTGTAGTTGTCGGGATAGGTCTGGATGTGGTCGGCGAGGATCTCGAGACCGTATAACTCGGCCGCCCGCCTCGACGCGACCGCGCCGGTGGCCTCGAGTTTCTCTTCCGCAATGCGCCGCGCCGAACCGGCGGTGTCGTACTCGGGTCGAACGCGCAGTCCCGCGGCGGTGAGGAATTCCTCACACTGCGCTATGGCCTGGGGATGGGAGATGACCTCTTCGAGGTCGTCGATAGAGCGGCCTGGGAGCGCCAGCAGACAGTGATCGATCCGTACGACGGTCTCGCCGACAAGGTGTAGGCCATGCTTGAGAAACAGGTCGTAGGTCTCGTTGATCGAGCCCGCCTGCGAGTTATCGAGCGGCGCTAGGCCGAAGTCTGCACGACCGACCTCGACGGCCTCGAACACCTTTCGAATCGTTGCCAGCGGCAACAGAGATTCCCTCGGCCAGAGCGCGAGGGCGCCGTCTTCCGAATAGGCCCCGGCCTCACCCTGGTATGCGACGAGCACGTCCGTCATGGACGATCACCCTATCGGCAATCCGGGCTAACCTGCCCCGCGTGGGGGACGATATTCACCGAGTTGGGTGCTCCGGTAGTCATTGGGTGTCATATGTGAAAACCGTCATGCGAGAGCCTATCGGCGCGCGGCTCGGCTACCTATATTCACCAGCAGCAGCCACCGACCGTTGCCTCAGGGCCCGAGAGTTCGTGGCGCGAACGTCGGGCCCCGGCGACGGATTGCGATGGAGATCGCATTGGCGAAGCAGATAGATCCCGCAACCGAGCGGCGTGGGCGCGATATTCCGGCATCGGAAGAGCTCGGACGCAAGTACCGCGCGCTGACAGCCGGAAATGTCGTCGCGGCGCGCGCATTGCTATCGGACGACGCGGTATTGCGGGTCCCGGGCAGGAGCCAGGTTGCCGGGACCTACCATGGGCCCGAAGCAATCGCCGGATACTTCCAAGCCCTGAAAGACCTATCGGCCGGCACGGCTGCCGTCACCGTGACCGATATGACCCAGGCGGCGGGCAAAGCAGTCGTTCTGCAGATCGTTACCGCAGAGCGATCGGGGCGACGGCTGGACGACGAACAAAGCGCTGTCCTCACCCTCGAATCGGGACGTGTGGCCGACATGATCGTTCACCCGCGCGATCTCCGGGCCCACGATTCCTTTTGGGGCCGGGCGTCGCTGCTCACACCGGAGGATCGCGATCTTCTGGCGGCCGCCATCAGGGCCGGGAGCGCCCCCGCCCCCGACCCCAACGCAAGGAAGCGGGTGATGGCGTGGTTCGTTCTGGCCGTCATCGTGTTTCTGCTGAGCATCGTTGCATTCAACTGGCTCAACACGCACTACTCGCGCCAGCGGCTGCTCGCAACCACGACCGATCTTCCCTCCGTTGACCACGTCGTCCTCGCCGATGAGTCCGACGAGGGTTCGTGGCGGTTGGAGCCCGTAGCGGTCACACAGGCAAGCATCAAGCCCGAACTCGGACAGGTAACGGTGGCGTTGCCGATTCCGAGCGCGCAGTGCAACGAGCTTGCGGCGCGACTCGGCATGACGTGCGAGGAAGGGATCGTCACGGCGGAGCCTCCTTTCTCGTTCTCCTGGTCCGAGCCGGCACGGCTCACCGGCGGGGCGCAGCAGACGTCCAGGCTTGACCTCGACCTCAGGAGTGCACGCGAAGGTCGTCCCGTCTCGCAGATGTCTCTCGTCACCATCAGCCGGGCGTCGCCCGATTTGTGCTTCACCGAGCCGGCACAGCCTGCGGAGCTGACGCTTTCCGATGGCGAACGCCGCGCGAAGTTTCAGGTGCGCCCGCAGGCGGTTCCGCTCGGCTGCGACGATGGTGTCGTTCTCAGCATCGGCGACGGTCGTGGGGCCGACCAGGGGACCTCCATCGACCTGGGAGGTCTCACCGAAGTCGAATTCGACGCGACCGGCACCTTCATGGACGTCGATGGTCTCGCCGGCAGGCTCGCGCTCCTAAACGTGGAGCGACACGTCTTCGACAACGCCGCCCATGTGGTTGCCAACGCATCGCCCGGCGATCCCTTTCTCACGGAGATCGACATCGGGGAGACAGAGAGCCGGCTGACGGTGCGCTCGGATGAGGTCACGAGCGTCCTCACCGACGACGGGGAGTTGTTGCCGACGGAGTGGGAGCGCTTGCCGCAACCACTCGTCGCGCTCATCGGATCGCTGGCGACGGCCTTGGTGCTCCCCGCGCTCATCGCATTTCTGCAGTTGTGGCGTGACCGGTTGCTCCTGGGGCGGAGGCAGCCACAATGAACCGCCTCCTCATCGCCGGGGTGATGGTCGTAGCGCTGGCCGCATGCGGAGGTAGCGGCGGCGACGATGGCGACGCGCGAGAAGAGTGCCCGGGCTCCGGAGACACGATTGCCGCTTCGCGTCCGATAGTGAAGGTGAGGTCTAACGAATCGGGTTGCTCATTCACTGCGGCGGAGCAGCGGGGGATAGCCAATAGATCGGTGGTGAGAATCCGGACCGGGGATCAGGGCGCGGGCCGGGCTTCGCTGGTGTTCTCCGACGTTGGAGTGTGCGCTCTGCGGCAGCTTGACGCGGAGAAACCGGCAATCGTGGTGACGCGTCATCCGCAGGGAGCTCTCTTTCAGCAACGGCGAGGCATCTCCGTCTGCACGATCCGAGGGAAAGTCACAACCATCTGCCGTCAATCGACAGTTGAGATCTCGGGTGACGTAAATGGGGTCGCACAGGCCGCCATCGGATGTGACCCAGATCCGGTTCTCGATGTCGCCCCCTATCGGGGAGAGATCAAGGTATCTCTGCCGTCGGGACGCCAGTGGGACCTGGGCCCCGGGGAAGAGTTGAGCGTGTACCCCGATCCTCAGTCCACCGTGCCCGACCCCGACGTGGCGGAGGCGGAGTTCGCCATGTGGCAGGTGGAGACGTTCGAGCGCCAGAGCGAGATGCTCGGGCTCGAATTCGTGCCGCTGACGCCGAGCCCGTCCCCGAGCATCACCCAGTCCGTCACTCCGTCCGCGGCCCCCGTCAACGTCGTCTCCCCGGCCGTCCGATGGGTGAACGTCGGAGAGACGCTGGCGTCCGACTTCGGGGTATGGGAAGGGGAGCCTTCCTCCTACGCCGTCACATGGGAGGTGGGATGCGCGCACGACGGCTCCGGTTGTCGATCGACCGGCGTGACCGGCGACTCCTACTCGCCCGTGTACAACAACGACTGCCCATACGTGAGGTCGATCGTGACGGCGACCAACGCATCCGGGGCCGGCCGCGCGCCCTCGGCACCCTTCGACCTCTCCTGCGTGGACTGACCTCTAACCGCCGCGGATGCCCGCCCAGGGGTGGAGCAGCCCTGGCATCCGCTTAATTACCTACGCGAATATGGGTTGTTTTACCGATTTCAGCCACCGCCTCCGTCGCCGATGCTTTACTGACAACAATTGGAGACGGGGGAAATGATGACCAAGCTGACGCAGGTCTCGAAGCGGACGGTGAGCAGAGACGACGCGTTGCGAAGTGCCCAACGGGTTGCGTTCGACCGGATGCGGGAATTGAACGGCGACCCGGCCAACCACCACGACTTTACCCAGGCGGTCGAAGACCTGATCGATGCTTGCGAGGTCTACCTCAGCCGCCAGTAGATCTTTCTTGCATTGAACCTCATTTCCCACTAGAACCGGCTCAGTGCCGATCAACTATCTGTCGCATCCTCCGCGCACTGCCGACCTGGTCGTAGTCGGCGGCGGAGTGGTGGGCGCGGCCACCGCCCTGTTCGCGGCTCGCGCCGGCCTGCGCCCCCTACTGATCGAACGCCGCCCCGCCCTGTGCACTCTCACCACGCCGGCGTCGACGGGCGCTTTCCGTCTGCAGTTCGACAACGCCGAGGAGCTCGGACTCGTTCGAGAGTCCGTAGCCACCTTCGTTAACTTCGCCGAGGTCACGAGTCAGAAGGACTATGACCTCGACCTCCGGCAGCAGGGTTATCTGTGGGTGACCACCGACGACGACAGGGCCGACCGGCAGCGGGCTCTCGTCGAGCAGCAGCGCGCGTGGGGCCAGCGCGACATCGAGATCGTCGCGGGTGAAGACGTGCGCAGGCGGTGGCCTCATGTCGGCCCCGACGCCATCCAGGCCCGATGGAGGGCGGGTGACGGCTTCCTCGATCCCAAGGCTCTCACCATGGGCTTTGTGGCGGGATCGGGCTGCGACGTCGTCGTCTCATGCGGTGCACTCGGTTTCACGATCACGGGCGATCGCGTTGCCGGCGTGCGCACGGCTGTCGGCGAGATCACCACTCAGGCCGTCGTCATCGCGGCCGGGCCCTTCTCGGGGGTCGTGTCGTCGTGGGCGGGCGTCGATTTACCTCTGCAGGCGATCACCCGGCACAAGCTCGTCATGCCCGCCGTCGATCTCGTCCCCCCCGATGCTCCGATGACGATCGACGACGATACGGGCGCACATTGGCGTCCGGCTCTCGGCGGCGCCTATCTGCTATTCACCGATCCGGCAACCCCACCGTCGGAACCGTCCGAGGCACTGCCTGCCGACCACTCGTTTGCGTTCAAGCTGCTCGACCCTTCGAGCCCGGTGGCGGTTGCTCGGGTGTCGCCGTTCTGGGCGCGGGTATGGGAGAGCGGCGCGCACAACTGGATGCTTCAGAGCGGCCAGTACGACGTGACACCCGACCATCGTCCGCTTCTCGGCCCCACCCCAATCGAAGGCCTGTATGTGAACTGCGGTTACAGCGGCCACGGCATCATGGGCAGTCCCGCGGGAAGCAGGCATCTGGTCGATGTCATCACCGGGAGGATCGCGGGCGAGGACAACCCGTTCAGCCTGGACCGGACGTTCGTGGAGCGCGACCGCGACATCCTGTGACTGCCCCCCGGGCCGAGTGTTCGCCACGCGTCGCCCGTGCGCGCTCCTGGAACAGACACGGTTGACGCTGCATACTCGGGCCCTATGGAGATGCAGCCCCTGTACATCGCCCCAGGTGGACACAAGACACGAGTGGTGCAGGCTGGGGTCGGTCCGACCGTGGTCGTACTGCACGGCTGGGGCGGTCGCATCGAGTCCATGGCTCCGGTCATCCAGTGCCTGGCCCCGGCCTTCCACGTCGTGGCCCTGGATCTGCCCGGCTTCGGGGAGTCCGACACCCCCGGGGGGGCCTGGGGCACTCCCGACTATGCCGCGTACGTCCGCGACGTGGTCCGCGAGCTCGGAGTCGAGAGTGCCTCATTCATCGGACACTCGTTCGGAGCCAAGACGTCTCTGTACCTCGCGGCGACTCACGACGGGCTCGTCGAGAAGGTCGTTGCGGTGGGGTCCTCCGGCCTGCGCTCCGCCCCGTCGCTGTCCGCGCGCGCTAAGCGGGTTGCGTCCAAAGGAGCGAAGCTCGTGGGGAATCTTGGGACCCCGGGGCGCGCTCTTCGGGACACCATCTACTCGCGCGTTGCGTCGCAGGACTATCTGGAGGCAGGAGCGATGCGCCCTGTGCTCGTCAAGGTAGTCAACGAGGACTTGACCGGCCTGCTTCCCCGTGTCCGGATCCCGACGCTGCTGGTGTGGGGAACGGTGGACGATGCGGTGCCGGTGGCGCACGCGCGCCGGATGGAGAAGCTGATTCCCAACGCCGGCCTCGTGCTGTTCGAGGGGGCCGGGCACTTCGCCTATCTCGACGATCCTCAGCGTTTCTGCCGGATCATCCGGCATTTCCTCGGAGCGCCCCTAACGTAGTGAACTTCGACGATCCGTTTACGGGCTACAGCGCGTTGCTGCGCACGATCGTCTACGTCGTGGTTCCGGGCGTCACGGTGCTGCAGTTCATAAGGCTCCGGCGCGCGCTGCACGTCTACCAGCTCGAGGGCTACCGGCGCACACGCTTTTTGGAATGGACCAGCGCGCACCGCGACCGGGCCCGGTGGCTGAGCCCGGGCACGTCCAAGAAACCTCTCGTGATGACCGGGCGTGCATGGCGGATTCTCGTGACCGCAACCCTGCTGGTGCCGGTGCTGATCCTGGTCCCGGCGGGGATCGCACACGTATTGCTGGGTGGGTGGCCCGTCGACGTGATCGTGTGGGCTGTGGCAATGGGTCTCGTGGTTAGCCTCACCTCCCACGTTCTGGTCGCCGCCGATCTTCTGCTGCGGCCGATCCAAGCTGCCATCAACCGCTCTTACCTGCGCCGGGCGCAGAGAAAGCTCGCTGATGTCTCGCCCGTCGTGATCGGCGTGACCGGATCCTTCGGAAAGACCTCGACCAAATTCGCCATCGGGAAGTTCCTCGACGACGCTCTTGCCACTCCGGGTTCCTTCAACACACCGCTCGGCGTGTGCCGGACGATCAACGAAGAGCTGGCGGCGAACCACCGCTTCTTCGTGGTTGAGATGGGGGCTTACGGTGTCGGCGAGATCGCGGAGCTGTGCAGATTCGTCCGCCCCTCAATCGGTGTTCTCACCGCGATCGGTCCGGCACACCTCGAGCGATTCGGTTCACTCGACGCGGTGCGGCGCGCCAAGTACGAGCTGATCGAGAGCCTCCCCGACGACGGCGTTGCGGTCATGAACGTGGACGATCTCATCGTTCGGGAGCTGGCCGACTCAACCCGAGGTGTGCAGATCGTCCGTTATGGGCTCGACGGCGCCGGACGGCCGGACATCACCGCTACCGGCGTCCGAGTGGGGCCCGACGGCAGCTCGTTCACGATCGAGGACCGCCGGACCGGTGGGGCCGTCGACGTCGAGACCCGGCTTCTCGGTCGCTACGCGATCGGGCACGTCCTCGCCGGCGCGGCCGTTGCGCTATCCGCCGGGCGCGCCCTGGCCGACTTGCGGTCCGCCATCTCGGAGCTCACCGCGGTCGAACACCGGCTTCAGCTCATCGCCGGGGCGGGCGGTGTCACGGTCATAGACGACGCCTACAACTCCAACCCGGACGGCGCCGCGGCCGCGCTCGAGGTCCTGGAGGCGATCCCGGGTAAGAACAAGGTCGTCGTCTCGCCGGGGATCATCGAGCTCGGAAGCGAGCAGGTCGCGGCCAACGAGCGCTTCGGCCGCCGGGCCGCGGAGGTGGCCGACTATCTGATCGTGGTCGCGAAGCTCAACCGCGACGCGATCACATCGGGAGCTTCCCAAGCATCAAACGGCGCACAGGTCGTGACCGTGGATACCCTCGATGACGCGACGACGAAACTGCAAACGATCCTGGGCCCCGGGGACGTCGTGCTGTTCGAGAACGACCTGCCCGACCAGTACGAAGGGTAGCGGGGCGGTCCACTAGATCAGGTGCCGGTAGCCCCGTCGATCATCTCCCGCAGGATGTCGGCGTGGCCGTTGTGGCGCGCCGTCTCCTCGATCATGTGAACGACGATCCACCGCAGCGTGAATTCGCTCGCATGGCCGCGTCGGAGCCGCCGGTCCAGTCGCGCGTGATCGTCGAGGCTGTGATCGGCAACGATCGCCTGCGATTTCGCCACTTCGGCGCTGTAAAGAGCGGTGATGTCCGCGGTGCTCTCTGCTGTTTCGACCCTCCAATCGGCGTCCGGATCGTCATCGTCCCCCGGAAACTCGACGTCGTGCCCCAGGAAGACGTTTTGGAACCAGCCGCGCTCCACATATGCCAGGTGCTTTACGATCCCCAACAGGCTCGTGCCCGAGGGCACCATCGCTCGCCTGAGGTCTCCGTCCGGTACCCCGTCGACTTTCATCGTCAACGTCGCGCGGTGCCAGTCGAGCCACGCCGTCAGCATGTCTTTCTCGCTTGCCTCGAGCGGTGGATCGGTCCTCGCATCCACATCCATACGGCCAACCTACCTCCGCATAGACTCGACCGCCATGGACGGGCTACGCGTCGGAGTCGTTTTCGGCGGCCGCTCGGTCGAGCACGACGTCTCGATCGTGACCGCACATCAAGTGATGGAGGTGCTTGCTGCCTCTTGTGAGGTTGTGCCCATATACATCACGCGTGAGGGCAAATGGCTGAGCGCGCCGGGCTTGTTCGATCTCGACGTCTACAAGAATCGGCGGTGGGAGGAGATCGGCGAGGAGGCCTTCATCCCGCCGACTGCCGGTTACGGGGGGTTGCTCGTGCCCGGAGGGCGCCTGCGGGGGCCGCGCCGCGTCGAGATCGACGTGGTTGTGCCTGCGATCCACGGAACCTACGGGGAAGACGGCACGCTGCAGGGCTTGCTCGATCTCGCCGACATCCCCTATACGTGCTCGGGAACCGTCGCGTCGGCGGCCGGCATGGACAAGGTGATCATGAAGGCCGCCTTTAGGGCGGCCGGGCTCCCCGTCGTCGACCATGTGTTCGTGGACGCAGTTCGAGTGGACGCGGACTCCGACGGAGTCGCCGACGAGATCGAAAAGGAGATCGGCTACCCGGCCTTCGTGAAACCGGCCCGCCTCGGCTCGAGCGTCGGGATCGGCAAGGCCTCAACCAGGGACACTCTCATGGAGGCGCTCGACGTCGCTCGCCGCTACGACCGCCGCATCCTCGTCGAAAGGGCCATGGAGGGGTGTTCGGAGGTCAATTGCGCGGTGCTCGGGGGCCCGGGGCGGGAACCGCAGGCGTCGGTGTGCGAGCAGCCGGTGGCGTGGGAGGAGTTCCTGACGTTCAGGGACAAGTACCTGCGATCGGGCAAAACGGGGACGAAGACTGCGAGCGGAATGGCCGGAGCCGACCGGCGGATCCCGGCCCCCATCTCCGACGAGCTGACCGCGACGGTGAGGGCCAACGCGATCGCCGCCTTTCGGGCCGTCGACGCGGCGGGGGTCGCGCGGGTCGACTCGTTCGTGAACGAGGCGACGGGCGAGACCTGGGTCATGGAGATCAACACAGTTCCCGGCTCCTTCTCCTTCTATCTGTGGGAGGCGAGCGGGAAGAGCTTCACCGAGCTGACCGAGGAGCTCATCGCCATCGCCCAACGGGCTCACAGGCTCAAAGCGGAGCTTCTTTTCAGCTTCGAATCGGGGATGCTCATGGCCGGGTTGGGGGGTAAGCCGGGTGGCGGATAGGAGCACGACCAACCTCACGGCCGACGACAAGGAGCGCTTCCGCGACGACGCTCTACCGCTCCTGGACTCGCTCTATGCGGGCGCCCTTCGGATGACCCGTAACCCCGCCGACGCCGAGGACCTCGTCCAGGAGACGATGCTGCGGGCGTACCGGGCATTCGACCGGTTCGAGCCCGGCACGAACCTCAAGGCGTGGCTGTTCCGGATCATGACGAACGCCTACATAAATACCTACCGGAAGCGGCAGAGGGAGCCGCTCAAGGTGTCCCAGGACGAGATCGAGGACTTCGACCTCTACCAGGAACTAAAGGACCACGACGTGCAGTTCTCGGCGACCCCCGAGACGATCGTGCTCGACTCGCTGGTCGACTCCGATATCACCGACGCCATCGATGACCTTCCGGAGCCGTTCCGCCTCGCCGTGGTGCTGTCCGACATCGAGGGATTTACGTACGCAGAGATGGCCGAGATCATGGACGTCCCCATGGGCACGGTCATGTCCCGGCTTCATCGGGGAAGAAAGGCGCTCCAGAAGCGGTTATTGGATGTGGCAAGAGACCGTGGAATCGTGAAGGACAAGCCCGCCAAAGCGAGCGATAATGCTCCGGGGGAGAAAACTTGAAAGAGTATTGCAGGGAGACCCTGGAAAAGGCTTATCTCTTCCTTGACGGAGAGGTCCTTTCCGACGTGGAGCGCCGGGAGATCCAGGTTCACCTCGAGGAATGCGGGCCATGCTACGAGCGTTACGGGGTCGACGCAGAGGTAACCGCCCTTCTGGCTCGCCTGCGAGGTTGTACACAATGTCCAGATGAACTGCGCGTCAGGATACGGTCGCTCATCGAAGAGGCTTAACGCCGTCCGTTTGAACAGTTAACCCCTCTTGCGTGTTCACCCGGGAGTCCCTCAGGTCGTTATGCAATGGTGAACGAGATAGAGTTAGGATCGAATCTCTGAACGTCCACACCGTCGTAATTGAAAGCGGGGGGCTCCGTCATGGCCCGAACCAATCTGCATGAGCTGGCCAATCGCTTGCTCGAAGGCATCAATCGTGCGTCGTCAAACGGTCACTTCGAAGGTCGACTCAGAGAAGTGGCCTCGGAGGCGGGGCTCAACTCCGTAAGGAGTGCCGAAGCCATCAAGCTCCTCGAGGAGACGGGCCGGCTGGAAGTCGTGCAAAGAGGCCGGCGAGGGCGCAACACGATCATTGCTATCCACTCCACCGAGCCGATCGCGCTCGAGGACGCAGAGGCCATGCTGCCGAGCCGAGCTGCCAAGAGAACGGCAAGGCTCAACTACGAGGATCTGGGTCGCGCCGTCGTAGATCGGCTTCTGGAACTTTCGCACGACGACGCACTTCGAACCGCGCAGGTCGAGGCGTTCGCGTCCGAGAGCGCCCAATTCCGCGATCGTGTGCAACGGCTCGAAGACAGGCTCGAAGAGGCCTCTCAGCGCGAGACCGACCTCCGTATCAAGTTGAGGACGGCGGAAGAGGCGCTCCAGAGAGCAGAGGAAAACTTGCGGAGAGCTCTCGGCGCGCCGCAACCGGGGGCCCGGCCGGGCCCGGCACAGGAATCCCCGAAGCCGGTCGAGGATGATGATGCACGAGCCGTTCTGGAGATTCTCAGGTCCGGACGCGCTTGAGCGACTCCGACGACGAGGTTCGATACGAAGTCGTCGAGGGGTCTGCTCACATAATCATCGACCGTCCCGACCGGCGTAATGCGATAAACCCCAACGTCGCCCGGTCGATCTCGCGGCATCTGAAGCGCGCTGCAGACGACGGTGTCCGAGTGATAGTCCTCACCGGTGAAGGAAACAAATCCTTCTGCGCCGGCGGCGATCTCGGCGACATGTCCGGAGAGGGAGCGACCGCGCAACACTTCGAACGGGCAGAGATAGGCGAGCTCATCCGGGCCATGCGAACCGCGCCGCTCCCGATCATCGCTCGGGTCAACGGGCATGCGCTGGCAGGCGGATTCGGATTGATGCTCGCGTGCGACCTCGTCGTGGCGTCCGACGACGTCGAGATGGGCATGCCCGAGATCAACCTCGGTCTGTGGCCGTTCATGATCTCGGCCCTCGTGCAGCGCGATATCCCGCGCAAGATAGCCCTCGAGCTGATGTTCACGGGGCGAAGGATCGCCGCGGAGGAGGGGGCCCGGTACGGTTTTGTGAACCGGGTGGTCGCGCGCGGCGAACTTGATCGGGCTGTGCGCGAGATCACCGACGAGCTCGCGTCCAAGAGCCCGCTGATCCTGTCGCTCGGGAAGCGTTCGTTCTACCGGGCGGAAGACATGGACGTGGACAGCGCGTTGGAGTATCTCGCAGGCATGCTCTCGCTCTGTTTGCAGTCGGAGGACACCGCGGAGGGCGTCAGCGCGTTCTTTCAGAAACGCAAGCCGCAGTGGAAGGGACGTTAACCTTACCGGCACGAGGCCCGGGAAGACTTCGGCGCGTCCCGCCGGCGAAGGGCCCACTGGAGGTGAGCCATGAGCTCCGAGCGGGGGGTCACCTACGCGTATGAGGGCCCCGACCTGCGCGGCCACGCCGAGGAGCTGCGCGCCAGGAAGGACGAGTACCTGGCGATGGGCGGGTCGGAACGCATCGACCGCCAGCACCAGACGCAGAAGCTCACCGTCCGTGAGCGACTCGAGTTGCTGTTTGACGAAGGGAGCTTCTTCGAGCACAGCTTGCTCGCGCATCACCAATCCCAGCTCCCCGCGATGCAGGGGAAGTTCACGCCAGCCGACGGCGTGATAACCGGCGTGGGGGTGATCGAAGGCCGAAAGGTGGCCGTCATCGCGTACGACTTCACCGTCATGGCGGGCTCGATCGGCATGGTTGGGGAGTTGAAGGCGGCGCGCATACGGGAACTAGCGCTTCGTGAGCGAATGCCGATGGTGTGGCTCGTCGATTCCGCAGGCGCGCGCATTCAGGAAGCTACGGGGTCGATGTTCGCCCGCACGGGCGACCTGTTCCGCGAGCAGGTCATCATGAGCGGAGTCATCCCACAAGTTGCAGCGATGATGGGGCCGGGTGCCGCCGGCACCGCGTACATCCCCGGGCTGGCGGATTTTGTGCCGATGGTGAAGGGGACGTCGAACATGGCCCTGGCGGGGCCGCACCTCGTGAAGGCAGCGGTGGGCGAGGACATCACTCCCGAGGAGATGGGGGGGTCGCAGGTTCACACCAAGGTTTCGGGCGTCGCCGACCTCGAGGTAGCAGACGACGCGGCGTGCATAGACGCCGTCCGTACGTATCTCTCGTTCTTCCCCTCCTCGAACCTCGACCAGCCTCCTCTCGTGGAAACGTCCGATCCCACCGACCGGCGCTCGGAAGAGCTCTACGACATCGTTCCGGCCAACCCTCGTCGGGCATACGACGTGCGCAAGGTCGTCGCTTCGATAACCGACGATGGCGACTTCTTCGAGATGAAGCCCGACTGGGCCCGGAACCTCGTCGTTGGGCTGGCCCGGTTCGGAGGCCGGCCATGCGGGATCGTCGCCAATCAGCCGAAGTTCCTCGGGGGCGCCCTCGACGTGAACGCCGCCGACAAGGCGGCTCGCTTCGTATGGCTGTGCGACGCGTTCCACATCCCGCTCGTCTTTCTCATGGATTGTCCGGGGTTCCTCGTCGGCAGCGCGGTCGAGAAGCAGGGCATCATCCGTCACGGCGCGAAGATGCTGTTCGCCGTCTCGGAGGCAACCGTGCCAAAAATCACAGTTGTTATGAGAAAGGGATACGGCGCCGGCTACTACGTCATGAACGGGCGCGCCTACGAGCCCGATCTGATCGTCGGCTGGCCGACGGCGGAGATCTCCGTCATGGGCCCTGAGGGGGCGGTCAACATCATCTTTCGCAAGCAGATCGAGGCCCTGCCCGAAGAGGAACGAGACGCCGCGCGGAACAACATGGTGACCATGGTGCGCGACCAGATCTCCCCGTACATAGCCGCCGGATGGTCCTTCGTCGACGATCTGATCGATCCGGCCGACACTCGTTCGGTCATCACCGGCGGGTTGGAGCGCTCTGCGACCAAACGGGTCGAAAGGCCCTGGCGCAAGCACGGCGTGCTACCTGTGTGAGCGTCGATGGCGCCCGAACCGAGTCCGTGGAAACCGCTCCGCCTACCTGCGCTGCTGCTCGCGGTCGTGCTTGCGGTTGGCATCGGCGGGTTTGTGTTTCTCGAGGGCTGGTCCGTCGTGGACTCGATCTACATGACGCTCATGGTCCTTACGACCGTGGGGATGCGAGAGGTTAGGCCGCTCGACACATCGGGCAAAGTGCTGGCGATCAGCCTCATGGTGATGGGGGTGACGCTCGTGCTGCTCACGTTGTCGCTGGCCGGGCGATCCATCGCCGAGGGGGGACTCGGGGAGCGAGGGAGGAGGAGGCGAATGCAGCGGCAGATCGACGACATGCGCGATCACTACATCATCTGTGCCTACGGCCGCGTCGGCAGGACCGTCGCGCGCGAGCTCGAGTCCGAGGGCGCCCGATTCGTCGTCATCGACAAGGACGAAGACCTCCAGGATCAGATGCTCAGAGATGGCGTCCTGTATCTGAACGGCGACCCAACCTCGGAGCCGATCCTGAAGGCCGCGGGAATCGACCGGGCGAAGGGGCTCATCTGCGCGGTCGACGACGACGCCGACAACGTCTACATCGCGCTCGCCGCGCGCTCCGTCAACCCCCAGCTCTTCATCGTCGCCAGAGCGGCGGCCGAGACGTCGGCAGACCGGCTCTACCGGGCCGGGGCCGACCGGGTCATCTCCCCCTACGTGAGCAGCGGGCGACACATGGCGCTGCTCGCGCTGCGGCCGCAAGTGGTGGACTACCTGGACGTCGGTGAGAGCGGGACCACGAACCTCCGCCTCGAGGAGCTTTCGGTGGGTCCGGGCTCCAATCTTGTCGGGCGGGCATTGACGGACGCCTCGGGCACGTCGCTACCCCTCGCGCTCAGGCGGGCCGACGGGGAGGTCGTAACGAACCCCGATCCCGCGCTGCGGCTGCAGGAAGGGGACTTGCTGGTCTTGCTGGGCGAGCGCTGACGCAATTGGGTATCGCGAATCCTTCAAGCGGTTGGACCCTGAGGTCTCTCCCGAAGCTTCCGGCGGGTTTCGTGGCCGCGCCGGCGATAATAGAACCCAGCAAGGGCGAAGAGTGCTCCGAATATGACTGCGCCCACCTGCCCGGCGTTGTAGGCGGTCGACGCGGATGCGTCGACAGACTTAAAGATTCCGGAGATCACGATAAGGCTTCCCCAGATGAGCCCGATCGTGCCGAATACGATGTCGCGCTTCGCCTGTCTTTCATCCATCGGAGGGCTATCGGCGAACGACCGCGCTCGCTTTAGGCGTCCTCTGGACGTGTCCCGAACAGTCTGTCTCCCATGTCACCGAGGCCCGGAAGTATGTACGCGTGCTCGTTGAGCTCTCGATCAAGAGACGCCGTGATGATGCCCACGTCGGGGTGGGCCTCCTCCACGACCTTGATGCCCTCTGGAGCGGACACGATCGAGATCATCCTGATCCATTGCGCTCCCGCTTTCTTGATCGCCGACAGGGCTGCGCCGGCGGAGCCTCCGGTGGCCAGCATCGGATCGAGCACAAATGTGCGCGCCCCGTCGAGGCTCGGGAGCTTGGCGTAGTACTCGGACGGCTGAAACGTTGCCTCGTCTCGCTCCAGACCTAGATACCCCACCCGAACCTCGGGGAAGAGCTCCACCACCGCGTCGAGCATGCCGAGCCCGGCTCGCAGAATCGGGACCGCGACTATCGGCTCGAGGAGCACCCGCCCGGATGCTTCCTCGAGGGGTGTCTGCACGGACGAGGGCCGCGTCGGCAGGTCGCGCGTCGCCTCGATCATCAGTACCGTTGTCAGTCGTTTCGTGAGCGCTCGAAACACTGAGGGGGGCGTGCGCCTGTCTCTCAACGCGAGAAGCAAGTGACCGGACAGCGGATGGTCGACGACCGTGACGCCCACTGGGGCACAATACCTTCACGATCGGCCGCCCGCCGATCGTTTAGCCTCGGCCGATGAGCGATCCTCTCGAGGATCGCGTGAATTGTCGGAGTCGGCGTGCCTTCGGCACGCTGCGATGAAGCAGGGCCTCCTATCGGAGGCCGCAGCGGAAAGACCACAAGTATGGAGGCTTGTGTCATCACGTGCGCACTGAGCGGCGTCGCTGCATCGCGCGATCAGTGCCCGGCGATTCCGTACACACCCGAGGATTACGCGGTCGAAACGAGACGGGCGCGGGACGCGGGGGCCTCCGTCGTCCACATCCACGCCCGCTATCCCGACGGACGGCCGAGCTACCGGGTCGAGGAATATCGAGCTATAACCGAAGCCGTCCTGTCCGAGGTCCCCGACATCGTGATCAACTACTCAACCGGAGCGGTCGGCGTGCCAATGGAGGACCGGGTCCGTCACATCACATCGCTCAGGCCGGAGCTCGGCGCGCTGAATATGGGCTCGATGAACTACGCCAAGTATTCGTCCTCGCGCAAGGCGCTCGTCTTCGACCTGGTCTTTGCGAACCCGTTCTCCGACATCACTTTCCTACTCGAGCGGATGAACAACGCGGGAGTCAAGCCAGAGTGCGAGTGTTTCGACACCGGGCATATCGGCAACACAGCCCCGCTCATCGACATGGGACTGCTTACCGAACCCGTCCAGTTCTCGTTGATCCTTGGAGTCCTCGGCGGCGCGCCTCCAGACGCACGCACGCTCGCCCACATGGCCGGCCTGCTGCCGCACGCGAGCACGTGGGAGGTAATCGGCATCAGCCGTAAGCAATGGGAACTGGTGTCCGCCGCAGTCGCGCTCGGCGGCAACGTCCGCGTAGGGCTGGAGGACAACTTCTACGTTCCGAGCGGCGAGATGGCGGCGTCGAACGGCGACCTTGTTGGGGCCGCGGCGAGGCTTGTCGAGCTGTCGGGCCGGCGCGTCGCCGAACCCGCCGAAGCGAGGAAGCTGCTGTCGCTTCCCGAGTCGCCCGATCGCAGCAGCGTGTTGTCTCCGGAGAGCGGCCCAACGTGAGCGAAGAGGTTGTTGCGGAGATGGTCGCGAACGTGTGGAAGATGCTTGTGTCTGCCGGGGACACGGTCGGTGAGGGCGAGACGATATGCATTCTCGAGTCCATGAAGATGGAGATTCCCGTCGAGGCCCCCGCAGCGGGAACGGTATCGGCGGTCAACGTCGCCGAGGGCGAGTCCGTCCAAGAGGGCGACGTGATAGTTGTAATCGAATGAGCGGTCGCCACGGCATGCCACGGCTCCGCCGAGGGTGGAGTTGGGATTCCCTCTCGGCAAGGGCGGAATCGGGAGCAAAAATGAGGAACTGGGCACCGTGAGCGAGCTGGTTCTCGTCGATGTCGACGACCGCATAGCCACGGTTACGCTCAACCGTCCCGAGCTGCGAAACGCACTCTCGATCGAGATGTGTGAGCAGCTCATCGCCGCGCTCGCGGCCGTCGACGACCTGGATGCGCGCGCAATCGTCGTGCGAGGGAATGGGCGAGCGTTTTGCTCGGGCGCAGACTTTGCCGTCGTGTCCGGCGAGCGTGCCTTGTCGTTCGTTGCAATCTTCGAAGAGATGCTCTCGGCCGTTAGCCATCACCGGCTCCCGGTGATCGCAGCCATCCACGGTGCGGCACTGGGAGGCGGCCTACAGTTTGCAAGTGCATGCGATTTCCGGTTTGCAGCCAACGATGCCCAGCTCGGAATCCCTTCGGCGAGCCTCGGCGTCGTTGTCAACTTCGAGAACGTCGAGCGCCTGGTTGCGCTCGCCGGCATCGCCGTCGCCAAGGAGGCGCTGATGACGGCCCGCACCTACTCGGCCCCCGAGGCGCAGGCATTGGGGTTCGTGAACCGCTGCGTAGAGCCCGCGCGGCTCGAGATGGAGGTCGGCGCCTTTGCGGCCGAGATCGCGGCCCTGGCTCCTCTGGCGGTGCAGGGGGCCAAGCGCGCCGTGGTTCTTGTCGGCGATCATCTGACTCGGGTCCGGGCCGCCTCCCCTGAACTCGCCGCCGAGATGGATGAGCTCGTGGCCGGGGCCTATCGCAGCGCCGATCTCGCCGAGGGCCTCAGGGCACTGGCGGAGAAGCGAACACCCAGATTCGAGGGCCGCTGAAAATTGCGGTTCTGAATCACCGTGGGCGCGCCGGGCGACCAAAACGTCCATCAGAACGTCGTTCTGGTCCGGGGGCCGCGGGCTGCTTCAGGGCCCGGTGGGCCTCGTTACTCCTCGATCGATCTCCGTCCCACGAACCCCTCGTCGGGCCCGTGCCAGTGATTCACCTCGGGCTCGCCCAGGCGCCAGCACAACCACGCCGGCTCGCCCTGCATGATCGCGGGGAAGTCGACGAGGCCGGTTGCCACATCCCGCAGCTCGATCTCCCATTCGCGCAACCGGTCGAGCAGTTCGGCGACGCGCCCCAGGAGCCGCTGCTCCTCATCTCGATTTGCGGATCCACCATTGGTCATGGCCGCCTGGGCAATGACTGCACGAATGCGCGCCGCCTCTTCGAACTTCTCGCGCAGCTCGACGAGGGTGGGAGACAGGTAGGGCAGCAATTCGTTGGCCTCGCCGCGCGTGTAGATGCGTTCGGGCATGGTTCAGTCCTCGCCGAGGTTCTTCAGGAAGTAAGGACCGATGGGACCCTCCATGCGCCGGGCGTGAGCGATCGCGGCGCGGCGGTCGAAATTGACCTGCCTGTGGATGAGAACCCAGTCCGGTCCGTCGTGATGCAGCAGAAGGTATGTTGCCCGGTCGCCGTCCATAGGCAGTCCCACCGAACCGGTATTGCACACGATCGTTCCATCTGCGAGCCGTCTGGTGAACGCGCGATGCACGTGGCCGTAGACGACGATCTGGGCCTGGTCCTGATAGGGCGCGAATCGAGCGGCCGGATCGTCGGGCATCGGACCGTCAAATGGGGTCTGCGGTGTTCCGTGAACCAGGAGCACCGACCCCTGGCCGGAGTGGCCCAGCGGAAGGTTGAGCAACCAGCGCGCCTCTTCCTCCGAGATGTCGTGGGCGGCTGCCAGCGCTTTGTGCTCGTCGCGCGCGCTCTCGGGCACGCCCTGAGGGTCTCCCGTCACCCAGATGTCGGTGTTGCCCTTGATGGTGACCGAGCACGCGTCCTGTACCCGGGCAATGCACTCCTGCGGCCACGGCCCTCCCCACGCGATGTCGCCGCCGCACCAGATCTCGCCCGCACCCTGGCTCTCGATGTCGGTGAGCACGGCGTCGAGCGCCATCAGGTTTCCGTGGATGTCGGAGATAACCGCGATGCTCAAGCCTTCCTCCTGATTCTTCCCCTTCGATCGGGTTGCCCTTCGAGCTCCCCGCTCTCCGTCGGGGGAACCCGGAGCCGACCCCGCCTCACTGGTTCCCCCGAACCCCCTCCTGAGAGGTAAACCCCACTAGCATCTGTCTTATGGCTACGTTAGCCGAACAGATTCGGCGTGTCTCCGAACTGAGCGGTGCCCAAATCGAGCACCTTCGCGTCCTGTGCTCTTCGTGGCAGGTGCTCGCCGACCTGTCGTTCTCTGATCTCCTCCTTTACGTGCGGATTGCTCCCGAAGTCGCGGGCGGGGAGGAAACGTTTCTCGTCTGCGCCCAGCTCAGGCCGTTCACTTCCCAGACGCTGTACCCGAACGACATGGTCGGGATCCGGGTGTCGCAACCGGAGCAGCCCATCGTCGAGCGGGCATGGCGCGAGAGAAAGATCTGGGCGCAGGACGACCCGGTTCTGGTCGACGGCATCCCGATACGAATGGACGCGGTGCCGGTGCGCTACGGGGATTCCGTGATCGCCGTTATCACGAAGGAGGGAAGTCCGGCGACGTCGCGCCGGCCGGGGCGGCTCGAAGAGATTTATCTCGAGGCCGGTGAACGGGTATCGGAGATGATCTGTCTCGGCTTTTTTCCCTACCCCGACGCGCCGGTCGGGGACTGGCCGCGCGTCGGCGACGGGCTGTTCGTGGTCGGGGCCGACGGAGTCGTCAGCTGGGCATCGCCGAATGCGCTGTCGTCGTTGCGCCGTCTGGGAGTTCGTCAGAACGTGCTGGGCCGCAGGCTGGGGGACCTGGGCTTGGGAGACTCGCCCGTTCAGAGGGCCATGGGTGATCACGTTCTCCTCGACGGGGAGCTCGTGCGCGGAGATACGCACGTCCGGCTGCGAGTGCTTCCGATCTTCGACGAGCATCGCACCCTCGGTGGACTCGTTCTCGCGCGCGATGAAAGCGAGCTGCGCCAGAGAGACCGGATGATCTCGGTCAAGGACGCCACGATCCGAGAGATCCACCACCGCGTCAAGAACAACCTGCAAACGATTGCGAGCCTTCTGCGTCTGCAGGGGCGTCGGCTTCATTCTGATGAAGCGAAGTCGGCACTGCAGGAGAGTGTGTTGCGGATAGGGTCAATCGCTCTTGTACACGAGACCCTGTCGGAGCAACCATCCGAAGTTGCTGAATTCGGTGACATCGCGCGCCGGATCGCGCACATGGTGACGGAGGGGCTGGTCCTACCCGAGCAGTCGATCGACCTTAAGGTCGGCGGCACCACCGGACCACTGGGCTCGGACCTCGCGACGCCACTTGCCGTCGTCGTGACCGAGCTGGTGCAGAACGCAATAGAGCACGCGTTCGTGGGCCGCGCATCGGGCACGATAGCCATCGAGCTGGCGCACAGCGGCAGCCAGGTGACGGTCGAGGTGAGAGACGACGGGGTGGGCATGGGCGATGTCCCATCGGGCTCGGGCCGGCTCGGATTGCAGATAGTGAGGACGTTGATCGAGGAGCTGGGGGGCAGCTTCGAGGTGACCTCGGACGGTGGAACCGCGGCCTTCGTGCGCGTCCCGCGCCTGTAGCGTCATCGACTGGGAGTCTGGAGCGCGTATGTGGAGCGCCGCGCTCACCCTCGATTCGTCGGGGACGGTTCGGGGCTTGGCGTTTCATCCGGCTTCGGGTTGTCGTCGCCGTCGTCTTTCTTGTCACCCTTCTTCTTGCCGTCGGGGGACGGAGTGACCTCGGGGCTGGGCACCGGGATCGGCTCGGGCACGGGCTCGGGGCAGTACTCGGTCGGAGCGAGCTGGCGGAGCATGCGCCGGCGCTCTCCCTTACACCACGCGGCGGCGAGCAACCCCGTTTGAGGGTTGATCATGATCGTGACTATCTCGCTCCTGGGGATCTCGAAGTTCTTCACGGGTAGGCCCGCGTGGGCGCGGCTCATAAAGGCCTGCCAGATGCTGGCGGGGAAGGTGCCTCCGTAAACCCTGATGCCGTGCACCGAGGTCATTGGGACGCGGCCCTGCGGATAACCGACCCACACGGCGGTCACCAATTGAGGAGTGAAGCCGACGAACCAGGCGTCGGCGTAGTCGTTCGTGGTGCCGGTCTTGCCGGCTACGGGCCGGCCGATGGCGGCGGCTCGTCCGGTTCCCAACCTGACCACATCCTGCATCGCAGTCGTGATCAACCACGCGTTCCCCGGCGAGAGCGCAGTCTCGACAACGCGCTGCTGGGGCAGGATTCTCTGGCCGGTCGGAAGTCTGACGTGCTTGATGGTCGTCGGTTGGATCGCGGTGCCGTGGTTGGCAAGCGTCGAGTACGCGGCCGCCATGTCGACCACGCTGACCTCTTCGGTCCCCAGCACGATCGAGGGGTGCCCCGAGAGCTTTGACTCCACTCCCATCAGGTGGGCCTGAGTGGCGATCTGTCCCCCACCAATCTCTAGCGCGAGGCGCGCGTAGACACCGTTCACGGAATGGATAAGCGCGTTCCTCAGAGTCATCACGCCGTGGCTGCCGCCCTCCGCGTTGCCGACCGACCAGAGCTCGCCGGTCGGAAGGGTGAACGTGGCGGGCGACGATTGATACACGGCATCGAGGGGGATGCCCGATTCGAGCGCGGTGGCGAGAGCGATCGGCTTGAACGACGAACCGGGCTGGCGGCCCGAGCCCCCGCCCTCCGTGCCGAGCGCGAGGTTGACCTGTGAATCGCCCCAGTTGCGGCCGCCCACCATCGCAACGATGGCACCGGTCTTCGGGCGAATGGCGACGAGAGCTGCCTGCGGGTCGCCCGGCTGGTTGAGGATTCCCGCAACCGCCTGCTCTGCGTAGCGCTGAAGGCGGGGCTCCAGCGTTGTCTCGATCTCGAGGCCTCCCTTGTAGAGGACCCGCTCACGATCATCGGCGGACGTACCAAGGCGTTTCTGCTCGAGAACTTCGCGTTTGACGGCCTCCACAAAATACGGTTCGCGCGTTGCAACACGCGGCGGTTTCGATGTGACGCCAAGCGGCGCGCGCTTGGCTCTCGCGGCGCGGGCATGGGATATGTGACCGAGCATCGCCATGCGATCGAGTATGTAGTTGCGACGAACCCGAGCATTGCGGGGGTGTTTCCGAGGGTTGTAGAACGTCGGCGACTTGATGACCGCCGCAAGCAGAGCACTCTCGGGGGCGGACAGCGACTCGAGGCGGCGACCGAAGAAGGTCTCGGCCCCCGCGGCGACACCGTAGGCGCCGTCGCCCAGGTAGACGGTGTTCAGGTAGCGCTCGAGGATCTCCTTCTTGGAATAGAGCTTCTCGATCTCGATGGCGATTCGAAGCTCGCGCGCTTTGCGGCGCAAGGTCTTGGGAGGATTCCGGAGGTAGACGTTCTTGACGTACTGCTGCGTGATGGTGCTTCCGCCCTGGACCACGTCTCCCTCACGCATGTTGGCGAACGCGGCGCGCGCGATCCCGCGGAGGTCGTAGCCGTCGTGCTGGAAGAACCGCACGTCCTCCGCCGCCAGCACTGCGTCGATGAGGCTGCGGGGAAGATCCCTGTAGTCGGCGAGGACCCGGTTCTGCCGGTAGAGGCGGGCGAGCATGCTTCCATCGGCCGCCACGATGGTGGACCGGAGAGGAAGCGGCCGTTCCTCGCGAAGATCGATCGGCGCGAGCTCGCACGAGGTCGCGAGTCCGAGCGCGGCAAGGAGCGCGACGCAGAGCATCCGTCGCCCCCGGCCAATCCGAGCCACGCCTCCGATCAACTCCATAGGGTCTCTCGCGTGTCTCGACCGCCTCCATGAGCGGCTTGAGGAACCTCCCGGGGCCGCGGGTGGGTGGATCGCCGGCCGGCGGCCGGCCCTACTGCTCCAGCGCCTCGCGCAGACGGATCAGCGTGCGGTTGAGCAGGCGGGAGACGTGCATCTGTGAGATTCCGAGGAGGTCGGCGATCTCCGACTGGGTGAGCCCCCGGTAGAAGCGCAGGAACAGGATGCGCCGCTCGCGCTCGGGCAGCTTGGCCATCTCTGGGGCCAGGGTCGCCCTGTACTCGAGGTTCTCGATCTGCTCGTCCTCGGCGCCCATGTGGTCCGCGAACGAGCTCGAGTCGCTGTCGTCGGAATCGAGGGGGGCGTCGAGCGATGTGAAGTTATAGGCCTGGGCGATCTCGAGCCCCTCCAGCACGGTCTCCTCGCTGGTGCTCGCGGCCTCGGCAATCTCTGCGACCGTCGGCGAACGCCCGAGCTCCTGACCGAGGACGCCGATGACCTTGGTGAGCTCGAGGTGGAGCTCCTGCAGCCGGCGAGGGACGCGCACGGCCCATCCCTTGTCGCGGAAGTGGCGCTTCAGCTCACCGACGATCGTCGGGGTGGCATAGGTCGAGAACTCCACCTCGCGGTCGAGATCGAAGCGGTCGATGGCCTTGAGCAGGCCGATCGTTCCGACCTGGATGAGGTCTTCGAGCGGCTCCCCCCGGTTCCGGAATCGCCGGGCAAGGAACTCGACCAAGCCGATGTACTGGCCCACGAGACGCTCGCGGTGCTCGGTCCGCTCGGGGTCGGGTGCGTTGCGGTAGGACTCGAACAGGTCACGCACCTGGTCCTTGCTGAGGGTCGCGCGCTCGCTCACGACCTGTTCTTTCTGAGCGCGAATGTGGGGTGACCGTCGTGGCGGACGAGGGAGGCGTCGTCCACCACGGTCTCGAGGATCATGCGGGAGAGATCGGTGAGCTCCTCGCGGACCGACTCGCCCTCGGCAAGATGCCCGGTCCCGGTGATCTCAATCCGATCGTCGTGGATCCGGAATGTGATCTGGAGGGTCCCGTCGCGGCCCCCCACGCCGGTGAGGTAGGAGGCTAGCTCGTCCACGGCGATCTTCAGATCCTCGATGTCGTCGATGGTGAAGCCGAGGCGCGCCGCCAGTCCCGCCGCCACGAGGCGAACTACCTGGACGTACTCGGGCGACGCCGGGATCGTTACTCGGATGGTGTCCATGTGTCGGTCAGGATGCCGTGGCGCGCCGTCCGGTGGTCTTCTTGTCTCCCGACTTGTCTTTCTTGGCCTTGGCGTCGGCGACGGATGCCTTGAGGGCGTCCATGAGGTCGACGACCTTCGTGGGCTCCTCTTCCGGCGCCGCGGCGATGACGATCTCCTGGCCCTCGATCTTCTGCTCGACGAGCTCCTCGAGGCGGACCCGGTAGTCGTCGGAGAACTCCTCCGGATGGAAGTCGCCGGACAGCTGCTGGATGAGCTGGCGGGCCATCTTGACCTCCGCGTCACGCACGTCGACTTTCTTTCCGAGCTCCTCGAACTCGGGTGCGCGGATCTCGTCGGGCCAGTGCATGGTTTCGAGGACGAAGACGTCGTCCTTCAGCCGGATCGTGGCCAGGTGCTCCTTCTCGCGCAGAGCGATCTTGGCAATCCCTACCTGGCCCTCCGCCTCGAGGGCCTCTTGCAGCAGGCGGTACGCCTTGAGACCCGACGCCTCGGGGGCCATGTAGTACGTCTTGTTGAAGTAGACGGGGTCGATCGCCTCGAGCGGCACGAAGGTGACGACGTCGATGGCCTTGATCGAGTCGACGTCGAGGGCCGAAAGCTCGTCTTGATCGAAGGTCACGTACTGGTCTTTCGAGTACTCGTAGCCCTTGACGATGTCGTCCCAGGTGACCTCTTTGCCGCACTTCCCACACGTCCGCTGGTACTTGATGCGGCCCCCGTCCTCCTCGTGGAGGAGGTGGAACCGGAGGCTCTTCTCCTCGACCGCCGAGTAGAGCCGTACGGGGATGTTGACGAGACCGAACGTGAGCGCGCCCTTCCACAGAGATTTCATGGGGCCAATTCTACGGGTACGCAATCTGCATGACGCCCGACTGCACTAAGTGACGGAAAATTGCAGGTGACCACGCTCCGGCGTCGAAAGGGAGATTAGGGACAAAGGTGGTCGGAACTGCCGAGAGCGGAGAGTAGAGGATCGGAGACGCAGCGTGACCAGCGAAGATTACGCCCGCGCAGTCGGCGACCGCCTGCGCAACATCCGCACCCAGAAGGGGATGTCACTTCACGACGTGCAACAGGCGTCGGAGGGACGCTGGAAGGCGGCCGTGGTCGGCGCCTATGAGCGCGGCGACCGCAACGTGACGGTTGCCCGGCTGTCCGAACTGGCCGGCTTCTACGGTGTTCCGGTGACGGAGTTTCTCCCCGAGGACGAGGCACCGAGCGCGGCCGCGCCGGCGGTGCCGTCCCGGCTCATACTGGATCTCGAGAAGCTAGACAAGCTCCCCGAGCAGCAGCGTGTACCCCTCAGCCGGTTCGCCACCGCCATCCAGGTTCAGCGAGGTGACTTCAACGGCAGGGTTCTGACCATCCGGCAGGACGATCTGATGGCCCTGGCCCTCCTGTACCACACCGACGCCGGGGAGCTCTCCCGGCGCCTCGGCGAGTGGGGCCTGCTGGCCCGGGACTAGCGGGTTGGCGGGTTCGCACCCGTTCCGATGTCATTCTCGTCGCCCTGCACAAGGGAAGGCGATTTAGAACCTCGAAGTCGTCGGCCGCTCACGACGCGATCGCCGCCACCACGATCACAACGAGGCTCGTCCAGTAAAGGGCCGTGAACGCGTAGTCGGCGCGGCCCGGCCGCATGGGGATGAGGACCCCCAGAACCCAAACGGGCATGACGACGATCGCGAAGAAAAGACCGTAGCCCGCGGCGAGGAAACGGACCCACCCGAATCCGGCCGCGACGCCCACCGCAATGGCGGCGAGGACGACCCCCAGAGCCGTGCCGCCGACGGCATCGGCCATCGGTCCACCTCGCGTCAGCCGGTGCACGCGATAACCGAAGACGAGGGCGGCGTTGGCCGCCAGCGTCACAATCAGGATCGTCTCGGCGTTCACGAACGCGCAGGTTGCATCGGCACGGCGGCATCAAGATAGCCTCCCGTTCAGCGCAATCAGGGAAGGGGAAAGGAGAGACGGCGGGACGTGGCCAAGAAGAAACCGAGGAAGAGACGGCGGAGCGAGGGCTCGGGCACCGCGACACAGGAGCGCCGCCAGCAACGCCTCGAGCAGCGCCGCCAAGAGAAGATAGAGCGGCTGGAGCGCCAGCGGCGCGCCGCGCGCCGAGCCCAGATCATCCGAGTCACGGTCTACGCCCTGCTGGCGGCTGGTCTCTTTTTCTTCTTCTTTTTGCGCAGTTCCCCGCGTCCCGAGTCGATTAGGGGCCACGACCTCCGGCTGCTGACCGAGAGCGAGGGTGTTCAGCGCCACGTCGAAAGTGGTGTGACGGTCGACTACGAGACAAATCCTCCCGCGTACGGCCGGCACCAGCCCTCGTCTCTCCGCTGCGGCGTTTACGGCGAGCAGCAGCCCAGCGAGCAGTTCGTCCACAGCCTCGAACACGGTGCGGTCGGCATCCTCTACGACCCCCAGCAGGTGAACCCCGAAACCATCGAGAGGCTGGAAGCGATCGTTGGTGACTACCCGAGCCACGTCCTGTCGATGCCGTTTTCAGGGCTCGAACGTGAACCCATTGCAATCGTGTCGTGGGGCGAGATCATGGATCTTGCCGAGATCGACGAGGCTGCGATCAACGAGTACATGGAAACGTTCCGCGACAAGGGGCCCGAATCGGGGCAGTCGTGCGACAACGAGATCGACAGCCCCTTCGTTCCCGAGCCGACCCCGTCGCCCTCACCGCCCGGGAACTGACGAAGCGCGTCGAGCGGGAATCTCGGGTCACATGTTGCCCCTGTTTCCACTCGATGGATCAGGCGATCTTTTCGACCGCGTCCGAATCGCGCCGTTCCTCGATGAGGTCGATGACCGCTTCCTCGATGGGGCCCTGGACCGACGGTTCCCCGTAGGAGGCATCCTCTCCGATCGCTTCGAGGGCCCCGCTGATCGTCCATCCCGACCGGTAGCGGTCGAACACGCGTGGGTCGATGTAGGAGGAGCGACACACGGCCGGGGTATTGCCCAGGTAGTGCGCGACCTCTTGCACCGCGCGCGCGATGGCGCGTTTGCGAGCCGTCATCGACGACGCGGCTCCTCCGGAGATCGACATGGCGACCGCCGCGAGCACCGTCGCGTTCCAGGTCCGGAAGTCCTTGGCGCTGAAGTCTCCCTGCATGACGTCCTTGAGGTACTCGTTGATGTCGACGGACTTCACGTCCACCCATGTGCGCCCGCTCTTGTAGGCGAGCAGATCGGGCGAGCCGCCGCGTCGCCGCTTGAGCAGAGTCACCACCTCGAAGACATCGGGATCGACAATCGACTGCACGCGTCTCAGCCCCGACTTCGCCGTGTAGTCGAAGGTCACAACCGCGCCGTTCAGCTTCACGTGCCGCTTCTGCATCGTCGCGATGCCGTAGGTCTTGTTCTGCTCGGCGTAGCTCTCCGTACCGATACGAAAGAAGCCGAGATCGAGCAACCGCGCGGCGCACGCCAGGGCACGCTCGCGCGGCATGCCGTCGAACGCGAGGTGTTCGTGGGCGACACGTCGCATGACCGGAAGCTTGCGCGCGAAATCGAGCATCCGATCGAACTTCTCCTGATCGCGGCGCAGCCGCCACCGCTCGTGATACAGGTATTGCTTGCGCCCCGCCGCATCGGTGCCAACGGCCTGGATGTGGCCGTTTGGGAAGGGGCAGATCCACACGTCCTTCCACGCCGGAGGTATGACCAGGGCCCGGATCCGCGCGAGCGACTCGGGGTCCGCGACGCGCTCGTCGGTGCCCGCGTACAGGTATTCGAAGCCGCGCCCCCGCCTCCGGCGGATGATGCCGGGCCTCGAGCAATCGGCTCTTCTGAGACGGGTCAACTGGATTCCTGTCCGCGCGCCAAATGGGCAGCGCCCACCGCCTGCAGGCGGGGACGCCTGCGGGGGTTTACCCGGTACGCTCGGGGCTCAATCCTTACGCAGGGAGGAGCCATGGCGACCGAACAGCCGGAACCGTCCGCTGCAGGACGGGCGATCCCGGACCGCAACCTGGCCCTGGAGCTCGTCCGCGTCACGGAGGCCGCCGCTCTCGCCGCGGCCCGGTGGATGGGGCGAGGGGACAAGGAGGCGGTGGACCGGGCGGCGGTCGACGCCATGCGCCTGCTGATGGACTCGGTCCCCATGGACGGGGTCGTCGTGATCGGCGAGGGCGAAAAGGACAAGGCGCCCATGCTCTATAACGGCGAGGAGATCGGCAACGGTCAGCCGCCCCTCGTCGACATCGCGGTCGACCCGGTCGACGGGACGACCCTCACGGCCAAGGGCCAGGGGGGCGCGCTCGCGGTCGTCGCCCTGGCAGAACGGGGCACGATGTTCAACCCGGGCCCGTGCGTCTACATGGAGAAGATCGCCGCCGGCGAGGCAGCGGCCGACGTCATCGACCTCGACGCGGGAGTGGCCGAAAACCTCAAACGCGTCGCCAAGGTCAAGAACTCAGACGTGGCCGATCTCACCGTCATCATCCTGGATCGCGAGCGCCACGAGGGGATCGTGAAGGAAATCCGTGAGGCGGGGGCGCGCATCAAGTTCATTCCCGACGGTGACGTGGCGGGAGCCATCTCCGCGGCGCGTGAGGGGACCGGGATCGACCTCCTATTCGGGATCGGGGGGACGCCGGAGGGAGTGATCGCGGCCAGCGCGATCAAGTGCCTCGGCGGTGTGATCCAGGGCCGTCTGTGGCCGCGCACCGAGGAGGAGCGCGACCGAGCGGTGCAGGAGGGTTACGACCTCGACCAGGTGCTAAATACCGACGATCTGGTGTCCGGCACCGACGTCTTCTTTGCGGCTACCGGGGTCACCGACGGTGATCTCATCAAGGGGGTTCGATACCGGGGAGAGAGTGCGGTGACCGAATCGATCGTGATGCGGTCGCGCACCGGCACCGTCCGGTTCGTCGAGGCATTGCACCGTCGCAAGAAGCTCAAGACGCTGTCTTCGATCGTCTACTAGGTAGACGCGTGGGACAACGGGGGCAATATGTGCCCCTAGACTCCCACCGGTCCAATCTTGACTGTCGAACGCGGCGATCATGACCCCGCTGAGTCGCCAGGGGATTGCCGTAACTGATCGCGGTCACGTTGTGGGGCGTCGCGATAACGGGGGCCGGCCTGTCGCTGTTCTCGCTACCACTGACGTTGTTGCTGCTCGCCGTCGCAGGAGGTGCCGGCGTGGTGAGCGCGATCTTCCGCGGCACGATGCTCCAGCGCTCGACGCCCGACGAGTTGCGCGGGCGCGTCTCCGCCGTCAACCTGATCGTCGTAACGGGGGGGGGCGCCTCGGCGATGCGGAGGCCGGGTTGGTGGCCGGTGTCGCCGGAGCGCCGGCATCCATAGTGATCGGCGGGCTCGCGTGCCTTGCAGGGGCCGCAGCCGTCGGGGCGGCGTTCCCGTCGCTCCGCTCGTATACCGATTCAGCGGTCAACGCAGAACAGTCCGGGCCCCCTCGAGGGCAATCTCCACGTCCTCCCTCGACACGTCGAGGTGGGTGACCGCGCGCACGCTGGTCGGCCCGATTGTGCTGTAGCGCACGCCGTGATCGTCGAGCATCCGGGCCGCGAACTCGTCCGCCGTCATTTTCGTCCCGGCGACATCGAAGATCACGATGTTGGTTTCCACCAGATCCGGATCGAGCGCAATGCCGGGCAGGTCGGCGAGGCCGCGCGCCAGGGTGGCCGCGTTTGCGTGGTCCTGTTCCAACCCGTGGAGGTGGTGGCGCAGTGCGTACACGCCCGCCGCCGCGATGATCCCGGCCTGACGCATGGCGCCACCCATGCGCTGCTTGAAGCGCCACGCTTCGTCGATGAAGTCCGCCGTGCCGGTCAACACCGCGCCGACCGGAGCCCCCAGGCCCTTGCTGAGATCGATCCACGCCGACTCGAACGACGCCGCATAGTCGGCGGCGGAGATCCCCGTCGCCACGACCGCGTTGAAGAGTCGTGCGCCGTCGAGATGGGGCACGAGCCCATGGGCGCGGGCGACAGTGCAGACCTCGTGCATCGTGTCGAGCGGCCAGATGGCACCGCCCGCGATGTTCGTGGTCTGTTCGATGGAAACGGCGCGCGTTCTCGCCGAGTAGCGGCTCGGCGGCCTTATTGCGGCCTCCAGGGCCCCGGCCGAGAAGATCCCTCGCTCCCCTGACAGTGATCTGATCAGGGCGCCGGTGAGAGCCGCCGGGCCTCCTCCTTCGGCGGTAAGGGGATGGGCGGTCTCATGCATGACGATCTCGTCGCCGGGCCGGCAGTGGACGGCAAACGAGATCTCGTTGCACATCGTCCCCGAGGGCAGAAAGACCGAGGCCTCCTTGCCGAGCATCTCCGCGACCATGTCCTGCAGCAAGTTGACGGTCGGATCCTCCCCGAGCTGCTCGTCTCCGACCTCGGCCTCGGCCATGACATTGCGCATCGCCTCGGTTGGCCGCGTCTGCGTGTCGCTGAAGAGATTGACGCGGATGGGCTTGGTGGCTCCCCGCTCCGGCGCGTTCATGTCGCGAGGGCGTTCTTCTCGTCCTTCGCCCACGCCGCGACCAGCCCGCGGTAGTGGCCCACGAAGTGATCGTGTTCGTGAGCCGGAAAAGCGGCTCGCACGGTCGCAACGAGCAGGTCGTCGAAGTGCGTGCTCTCCACGTAATCAATCATCGCGGCATCCACCTCAGTGAGGTGCTGGTCGCAGAATTCGTGATACGCGTTGGCCCGGAAGTAATCGTGCTGCAGGCGGTCGTACTCGCCCAGCTTGTCCGCGTAACCGAGGTCGTCGCGGTCTCCAATCGCGAAGTACCTGGCGGTGTCCTGGTCGATCCTCATCCGGCGCCCGGTCGCAGCGCAAAAGATCGTCCACTTGACGAGGGTCTTGATCGCCCACGGGAAATAGTAGTGAAGGCTGATGAGAGAGGTGTCCGGGCACGCGTTTGCGTAGTCGATCGGATAGACGACGCCGTCTTTGACGAGCACCTCGCACGAGTTGTACTCCCACCTGAAGAATGCGTTTACGAGGCGGCCGATGATCACGACCTCGCGCCCCACTTCGGGATCGAGGAAACCGTGCTCCACCTGGTATCGGTCGTGCAGCGGTCGTGCCGGGTTGTAGCGCATCACCATCGTCTCGGGACCGATCGACAAGCTGCGGGCGAACACGTCGTAGTCCTCGATGGATGCCTGCAGATGCATGAGCCGTTCACCCGACTCGTCGTAGCGAACGTGGAGTTCACGATCGTTGGTGATGCGGGTGACTCCCACCCACGCTCCGCCGTCGAACGGTTTCATGAACAGCGGATATCCGACCTGGGCGGCAACATCCTCGAGCCGAAACGGCTGGTTGTACTTTGCCGCCGTGTAGGGGTAGCGCTCGTTTTCGGGCGGTTTCTTGGTGGGAAGCAGCCACGTCTCCGGCACCTTCAAGCCGAGCCTCATCATGGCGCAGTAGGCGGCGTGCTTCTCCATGGCCTGGAAGGTGAAGGGGTTGTTGAGCATGTAAACGTCGTCCATGAGCGCGACCTTCTTCAACCACTCGCGCGGCGTGTAGTACCAGTGCGCCAGTCGGTCGATGACGACGGAGTAGCGGGGGATCGCTCTCAGGTTGAAGGGTTCGATCGTGATGCGATCAGTGTCAAACCTGTGCGTCGTTCCGTCGAGGGCGACGGCGGGGTCGAGCCTGCGCATCAGGCCCTCGAAGGCACTGGGCCAGTCCTCCTCGGTGCCGAGGAGCATTCCGATCAGGTGCCGCTTCGATCCGTTTGTCAACAGAACCTCGGTAAGTGGTGCGCTAACTGGTTGCGCCACGAGGGCCAGTCGTGTGGCACGTCGTGCCCCCAGAGGTCGAGCTCGTGCCGAATCCCTTTCGACGCCAGGAGGCCGGCGAACGCTTTCGTGCTCTCCAGCGCTCCGGTCGTATCCTCCCACTGCCCCCGACCGCACACCAACAGCAAGCTCACGCGTGACCGGAGCCAGCCGAGATGGTCGCCACCGAGATTGGGCACGTAGTCCATCGGATTGTTGAAGTAGACCGTGTCGCCCCGCTCCGGGCCGCCGACGACGGAGACGTCGTAGACACCGCTCTGACAGATCGCGAACGGGAACAGGTCCGCTCTCCTCAGCGCGAAGTTGGCGGCGTGGTAAGCGCCGAAGCTGCATCCGGTCACCATGATCTCCTCCGGCCCTCCACAGTCCGTATGGATCCAGGGAACGATCTGGTTGGTGATCCAACCTTCGTAGTCGAGATGACGCTGGGCGCGTTCTTCGAGCGGGAGGTCGTGACGGTGCCAGCTCTCCGAGTCGAAGCTGTCGACGCAATAGACCTTGACCCGCCCGGCGTCGATGAGATGTGCAACCGCGCCGATCATCCCGCGCTCCTCGTAGTCCCAACAATGACCCCCTTCTGAGGGGAACGCGAGGAGCGGCCGTCCCCAGTGTCCGTAGGCCAGCATTCCTCCGGCCGCGCCGATAGCCGTCGAGTGGGCCGAGATGTGATCGCGTCTCACGTCCACATCCTCGCGAGCAGCGCGACGAGATGCGGGTCGAAGGCGTCGCGCCATGCGATCCAGTTGTGCGCGTCGCGGATTTCGTGCAGCGAGGCGTCGTAGCCCTGTGCGACCAGGGCGTCGAAAGTCATTCGGTTGTTCGCAAGGTTTTCTTCGACGCCTCCGCACGTCATGGTCACCGGGATGGAGTGCGGCCAGTCCCGGGCGGCGAGGATCCGCCCGACGAAGCGCGTGATGCGACCGAAGCGCACGAACTCGGACTCCTGTCTATCGAAGCGCTGCCTGAAGAAGCTCCCCGACTGCAGGAACAGCGCACCGACCAGGCTCGGATAGGCGCGCTGCGCGTGCAGCATCGAGAGCGCGCCGAGACTCGCGCCCATCCCCACGCGCATGGCCGTGCCCGCCGGCACCGGGGCGAGGGCATGGAGCGCGGGGATCAACTCCAGCGCGAGGGCGCGCGCATAAGCGGCGGAAGCGGAGTAGTGCTGATCACGATCAACGGGCGCGAGCAGGGCGGCTCGCAGCGGCGGAAGCACCCCCTGCGAGACCATCACGGCCAAGAGATCCAGGAGTCGCGAATAGGCCGCGAGCTCGGGTCCGTCGTGCGCGACGAGCAGCGGCAGGGGAGCGGCCTCATCGCCGCCCGGACTCGTCCACACGAGCGCGGGGACAGCCGCGCGCAGCACTCTGCTCGGCAGCTCCACGTGCTGCGTCGTTCCCCCCTCGTGCCGCTCGACGCGACACCAGGCCGGTTCGGAGTACTCGGGCCACTCGACCACCGATTTGTCGCCGAACGGGCCGGGGGCAACGGCTGGATTTGCGGGATCGCAGATGGATTCCGTCCCGCCGTCGTGATTCCTGAGCTCGAAGCGGTACTCCATGCGATGCACGTCGGGCCGCGGCCAGAACAAGGTCCACGCGCCGGATCCCGGGTCGAATCTGAAGTCGGGTCCGTGGCGGGGTCGCCGTAGCTCTTGGTGGAGGCCGACGCCGGCGAGCAAGCGCTCGGGGTCCGCAAATGTGAACGTGACGCCGTCGCGCGCGACGAGCGGCGCGGTCGCCACCCGCCGGGACGGGTCCGATAACACGGTTGGATGCGCCGAAGGATGACCGGTCAGCGTCTCGGCTCCCACGTGAAGAATCGAGCTGCTATGGCCGCACCGGCGACGCCCCACAGAGCGACGATGCCGAGGTCTTCCCACCTGAACCCCGACCCGGTCGTGAACGGGTTGAACGCCACCTGCATCGCCTCGGACAGATGTCGGACCGGGAAGAGGTTAGTGACGACATCGAGCCACGGGGGAGGATCGGTCACCGGGATGAACACGTCCGACACGAACAGCAAGGGCAGGATGGTGCCGTTGACGACCGCGGGAGACGCTTCGGCGGTGGGAACGGCGGGCGTAATCGCCAGACCCAGCGCGCTGAACGTACCGGCGCCGACGAGGACGGTCGCGATGAAGGCCGGCATCGTCGTGGTGGGAACCTCGACGTCGTAGAACACGGCTCCGAACGCGACGGTGATCGCGACCAGCAAGAGCCCGACGGCCATGGCGTGCACGATGCGCCCTGCCATGTACACCCATGCGGGGAGCGGTGTCCCGTGTATTCGCTTGAGCACACCCCTGTCCCGAAGGAAGCACAACGTGATCGCGATGTTCGTGTAGCAGGCGGTTATGACCGAGAAGGCTGCGATCGCAGGAATGTAGAAAGTCGAGCCGGATGCATCTGTCCGAGTGGTCGGCCGACCTTCATCACCAAAGAGGTTGAAGATCACAAGGAACATCAGGGGAAAGGCGAAGGTGAAGAAGACCGCGGGAGGGTTCCTCCAGAAAATCTTGTTTGCGTACCCGACCTCTCGAGCGGTGAGAGCAAGGTCGCTCATGTCTTCTCTTTCTCGGTGCGCGTGAGCTCGAGGTAGACGTCCTCGAGCGACGGACTCGTCACTCGAAGGTCCTCGAGCTCGATCCCGTTCTCGATCGCCCACGCCGTGAGTTCGTGGAGGGTGTGTGTCGGATGTTCGGATGACAGCACATGGCGACCGTCGTCGTGTCGTGCGCCAGGCGAGGAGGGAGGATCCGGGGCATCGACTGGGAGGCGGAACGAGATGGTTGTGGCTGTGGTGCCGATCGCCCGCAGAGTGTCGGGCGTCCCCTCGGCGACGATCACCCCGGACACGATGATCGCTACTCTGTCGGCGAGAGCCTGGGCCTCGTCCATGTAGTGCGTGGTGAGAAGGATGGTCACTCCCCGCGCGCGCAGCGATTTGATCATCTCCCACGCTCCCCGGCGCGCCGAAGGGTCGAAGCCGGTGGTCGGCTCGTCGAGGAACAGCAGCTCCGGATTCCCGGCAAGTCCGATCGCAACGTCGAGACGGCGTCGTTGCCCACCCGACAGCTTGGTCACCCGCGCGTCAGACACCTCGGCGAGGCCGACGACTGCGATGACTTCATCGAGACCGAGTGGCCGCGGGTAGTAACCGCGATAGCGCTCAATGGTCTCGGCGACCGTGAGGAAGGGGTCCAGACCCGTCTCTTGCAACACGATCCCGATGCGCCGGCGAAGCGCACGATCACCGTTGGCCGGGTCGTGCCCGAGTACGGTGACCTCCCCTCGGTCGCGCGCCCGATAACCCTCGAGGATCTCGACGACCGTCGTTTTGCCGGCGCCGTTGGGTCCCAGCAAGGCAAAGACGACGCCGGGGTCAATGGTGAGGTCGATGCCCCTCACCGCGTGGACTTCCCCGTACGCCTTATGGAGATTGTGAACTCGAATGGTAGGTTCGTTCACTCGCCGAGCATAAGCTTTGTCTATGGACGACTTCTTCCAGAACCCGCCCGAACTTTCCGACGCGTGGACGTCGGACCGGATTCTGCGCGACGCATTGCACTGGCACCTGGGTGACGAGCCGTACGCGAGCTCGGAGGACGAGCTGGCGACGATGGGCGAATGGGCGACGTCGCGTGCGACGCTCGAACTCGCGGCGCGTGCCGAGCGGGAACCACCCGAGCACATCGTCTACGGCCCGTGGGGACAGCGCGTCGACGACGTGCGGGTGTCCGACGCCTACCTGGCACTCGGTCGCAAGGGAGTGGAGTCGGGGATCACCGCTCTTCCGTACGAGTCGGGCGTCCATGGTGAGGGTGCGCGCCTTGTGTGGGCGGGGTTGCTCGCGCTGTGGGGCCCGTCGTCGGCTCTCTATTCGTGTCCGGTGGCGATGACCGACGGAGCGGCACGAACTCTGGTTGCGCATGGGGGCGCAGACGACATGATGGTCGTCGGGCGACTTACGACCCGTGATTTCGACAGGGCGTGGACAAGCGGTCAGTGGATGACCGAGACGGCCGGTGGATCCGATTTGTCGAAGACGGGGACGGTTGCGCGCCGGGGTGAAGACGGAGTGTGGAGGCTGTACGGGACAAAATGGTTCACGAGTGCGGTCGACGCCGACGTCGCACTCGTCCTCGCTCGGCCCGAGGACGCCGGGTCGGGGTCGTCTTCGCTCGCGCTATTCAGGGTGCACCGCAGGGTCGACGACGGCGATACTCCCAATTCGATTCTGATTCGAAGGCTCAAGGACAAACTCGGAACCCGCGCACTCCCCACGGCGGAATTGGAACTGAACGGCGCGATCGCCCATCCGGTCGGAGATCCCACAGAGGGCGGGGGCGTCAGGCGCATGTCGACGATGCTCAACATCACTCGAGTCCACAACGCGATCGGTTCCGCCGGCGCGCTTGCGCGCGGCCTCGCGTGGGCGCGCGCCTACGCGCGAGTGCGTGAAGTGGGGGGAAGGCCGTTGAGCGAGCACGACATCCATCGCTCGATCCTCGTCGACCTCGCGGTCGACTACGCGGCCGCTCTGCAGCTGTCTCTGCGCTGCGCGGAGCTGCTGGGCCGGGCGGAGCACGGGACGATCACGGACGACGAAGCTGCTCTTTTCCGAGGACTGGTTCCGGTCGCGAAGTTGGCCACCGCCAAGTGGGCCATCGCGGGGGTCACGGAGGCGATGGAGAGCGTGGGCGGAGTGGCGTATTGCGAGGATTCGACGATCCCTGCGCTGGTCCGCAACACGCACGTTTTGCCGATCTGGGAGGGCACCACGAACGTCCTCGCCCTCGACTTCTTGCGAGCGGTGGCCTCGGCCGACGCCTTGAGAGCATTGATCCAGGACGCGACGCGGGCGCTCGAGGAGGCGGACAGGATCCTCGAGGCGGCCGTCCACACCGTCGAAGTGAGACGTGCTCTCGAACTGCTTGCGGAGAAGGAGCAGCAATTGTCCGGCAGATCCGAGGCCGGAAGGCTGTTCGCGCGAACCCTCGCGATGGGTGTTGCCAATACGTACGCCTGCGCTCGCCTGTGCGCACAGGGTGCCTGGGCGGCCGCCCGCGGCGACATGCGCACGATAGCGCTGGCCGGCCGCATGGCTCAGCGGGGTCTCCTTCCGCGCGGTCCTGCGACCGCGCTGGAAGTGGCGATGGACGATGAATCGGCTGTGTCCGAGCCCTCGGCACCCGATTAGCCGCGATGGCCGATAATCGCCGCATGACCAGGGCCGAAAAGGTTCCCGATCCGCCCGAGGCGCAGCTCGAACCCACGGGTTCGCCCCGGGTTCTCGTTGTGGACGATGAAGAGCCGATCCGGCGCGTCATAGCGCGCCTGCTGCAGCGCAACGGTTATGAAACCGAGACCGCGAGTGATGGCGATGAGGCAATGCGCCTCCTCAAGGAGAAGGACTTCGTTCTCGTGCTCACCGACATGGACATGCCCGGTACCTCGGGCCTCGACCTGATCACGCAGATAGGGGCCGGCTTCGAGGACATCGCGACCGTCATGGTGACGGGGATGGACGATGCGGAGCTCGCGAACTCGGCATTGGAGATCGGCGCGTATGGCTACATCATCAAACCATTCGAGCCAAACGAAATCCTCATCAACGTCATGAACGCGCTTCGACGCCGGTCGCTCGAGATCGAGAACCGGGCTCACCGTCTGCGTCTCGAACAGATGGTTCGGGACCGCACTGCCGAGCTATGGGAGGCGATTGCGCGCCTCGAGAAAGCTGAGAAGAATCTCCGCGTGTCGCGCGAGGAGACCATCCAACGCTTGTCCATTGCCGCCGAGTTCCGCGACGACGAAACCGCGCAGCACATCCAGCGGATGAGCCGGTACTGCGGGCTCCTTGCTCGGAAGGCCGGTGAGGACTCGGAGCGCTGTGAGCTGCTCCGGGTTGCGAGCTTGATGCACGACGTCGGCAAGATCGGGATTCCCGATCAGATTCTGCTGAAGCCGGGCCCCCTCACGTCCGAGGAACGCACGATTATGGAGCAGCATGCCGAGATCGGGTACCGGATTCTCGCGGGGTCGCAATCGGAGCTGTTGCGCCTCGCCGCGGAAATAGCGTGGACCCACCACGAACACGTCGACGGTTCGGGCTACCCGCTGGGCATCTCCAGCGAGGAGATCCCACTCGAGGGTCGCATCGCGGCAATCGCGGATGTCTTCGATGCCTTGTCTTCGGATCGCGTCTACAAGAAGGCATTTCCCCTGGGCCAGGCCATAGACATCATGAGGGAGGGCCGCGGAGCGCACTTCGATGCCAAGCTACTAGATCTCTTTCTCGATTCGATGGACGAGGTGCTGGCCATCCGCGAGCAGTACGCAGACCGATGAGGGTTGCCCTCGGTTCGGACGAGAGATCGCCGCTAACTGACGCAGTGGTGGCCGACCTGCAGCGCCGCGGGCATTCCGTTGTGGAGGTCGGACCTCCTGCCGGCGAGGACATGCAATGGGCGGAAGTCGGGCGGGCGCTCGGCCGCCTTGTGGCATCAAACGATGTGGATACCGGCGTCCTCTTCTGCTGGACGGGCACGGGTTCGTCGATCGCGGCGAACAAGGTGCCCGGCGTGCGGGCCGCATTGTGTACCGACTCTCACACCGCCGCCGGAGCCCGCAAGTGGAACGATGCCAACGTTCTGGTGATGAGCCTGAGATCGACGACTCCGGCGACGGCGGGCGAAATGCTCGACGAGTGGTTCGGGACCGAGCCCGATCCCTCCGAGAAGAAGAACATCGAGCTGCTCGAAAGCCCCCACCCATGAGCCCCGTGGCGCGGCCACTCCACGGGTAACCTAGACGGATGTTCTTCGAACAGTTCTATCTCGAGGGCCTGGGACATGCTTCGTATCTTGTGGGCGACGAGGCGACCGGTAAGGCACTCGTTCTCGACCCCCGCCGCGACGTCGATGTCTATTTCGAAACCGCGCGCGCTCACGGTCTGCGCATCGTGCACGCAATCGACACACACGGGCACAACGACTACCTGAGTGGGGTGATGGAGCTCACGCAACGAGGAGACATCGAGTTGATGGGCTACGTTGACGCGGATCTCGGCTACCCGCACCAGCCCGTCAAGGACGGGGAGGTCATAGAGATCGGTGACGTTGGCTTCGAGGTCCTTCACACCCCGGGCCACACTCCGGAGCACATAAGCCTGCTCGTGTACGACCGGTCGTCGGGACGAGAGCCAACGTTGCTGCTCTCGGGCGGAGCGTTGCTCGTCGGCGATCTCGCTCGCCCCGATCTGCTGGGAGGTGAGGACGAGGCGAAAGAGGCGGCGGTCACCTTCTGCCACACGATCCAGGAGAAGATCTTGTGGCGGCTCGATGATCACGTCGAGGTGTTCCCCACACACGTTTCGGGGTCCCTGTGCGGGGGTAACATCGGCAGCCGCTTGTCGACGACAGTTGGCTACGAGCGGAAGACCAACGTCATCCTGGCGCGCGTTTCGTCCTCGGAGGAGTTCGTCGACGAATGCATACGGCTCGACAACCTTCCGGCCGTGCCCCCTTACTGGCGCAGGATGAGGTCGCAGAACATGGCCGGTCCCACACCGCTCGGCATCTTGCGCGAACCTCCCGCCCTTCGTCCGAGCGACTTCGAGGACGCTCGTACCGACAGTGTGATCGTGCTCGACGTGCGGTCGCCCGAAGCGTTTGCCGGAGCGCACATCCCCGGAGCGGTCAATGTCGGTTTGACGACATCGTTTCCCACGTGGGCGGGTACGGTGCTTCCGGGTGACGCGGCCGTCCTGCTCGTGCTTGACGGCCCGGAGGACCTCATGGAGGTCGTCTGGCACCTATTGCGGATCGGATACGAGGCTCCCATCGGCTGGCTTGCCGGGGGGATGCAGGCGTGGAGGTCGTCGGGGCGGGCCATGGTGATCCTCCCGCTCATGGGTGTGCACGAGCTGCGCGAGCGACTCGACGCGGGCGAGATCGACGTTCTCGACGTGCGTCAGCCGGCCGAATGGGCGGCAGGTCACATCGACGGAGCGACCTTCATCACCGGAGCGCGGCTTCCGCAACGGATCGACGAGGTGATGGGTGATCGACCTCTCGCGGTCATCTGCGGGAGCGGCATCCGTTCGTCGGTGGCGGCAAGCCTGCTCCAGTCCAATGGACGGCGCAACGTCATCAACGTCCCCGGAGGAATGGGCGCGTGGAACACTGCCGGATACCCGACGGTCGGTTAGAGGGGTAGTGGGTCGCAAGGTACTGGTCGTCGGCGGGGACCTGATGGCGCACGAGCGCATCCGCTCCGCGGCGGGGCCGGCGGGCGCCGAGGTGGATTTCGTTTCGTTCGGCGGCCTTGTTCCGGCCCTGGAGTCGGGGTCACCCGACACCCTCATCGTCGACCTCGATGACGGGCGGGAGCCGGTCCTGCGGGAGATCGAGGCGGCCCGGGCCGCGGGGACGCTGCCGAACCGGGTGCTGGGCTACTACTCGCACGTCGACGCCGAGCTGGGCACGGCGGCCGAGGCGGCGGGGGTCACTCCCGTGCGGCGAGGCCACTTCTGGTCGTCGCTCCCGTCGCTGCTCTCCTAGTAACCGTACGTCCTGTCAACAAGTCCGTTCGGGCAGGTTGAAGCATGCTCCGGAGAGCGATCTTTTCTGAGCAGCCCGAGCTCCCGCTTCGGCGGTTCCTCAGGGG
>JBOGXA010000023.1:0-63255 GCA_050694175.1 Actinomycetota bacterium | reverse complement strand
TACACGACGGTGCTCGCATACCTCTCACCGGTTGCGGAGGCCCTCGATCACCTGCATGCGCAGGAGCCACCCGTCGTCCATCAGGACGTAAAACCCGCCAACCTTATTCTCACGGGACGTGGCCGAGTGCTGCTCGTCGACCTCGGCATCGCAAGCTCGGGTCGAGCCGCGACCGGCCTCGGAACGAGCGGTTACGTCGCGCCGGAACTGGCTGCTGGAGAGGAGCCCACTCCTGCGGCCGACATCTTCAGCCTCGCCGCCACCGCCTACGCGTTGCTGACCGGGGCTCCGCCCCAAGGCCACCGTCCCGTGTGGGAAGACGTTCCGGAGGATCGGCTCAAGATCGTCGAGCGATCGCTGGGTCGAGCGCTATCTGTAGACCCTCAGCGGCGCCCCGGCTCGGCCGGCGAACTTCTCGAACGGCTTCGTACCCGCCTCGAATCGCAGCCGGCACCGGTCGAGCAAATCCCGAGCGAGGAATCTCTCTCCTCCGTTCCTTCGATTGCAGCGCCGCCACGTCCACGGAAAGGACAGATCAGCCCCACCCGCCGCACGCTTCTGTTGGCGGGGGCAGTCGTAGCAGCCGTGATCGTCGGCGTCTTACTGGCGACCTCGCCGTGGCGCAGCGAGCGCCTCGCGCTGCCGCCCCTCAATTCCGTAGCTCGCATAGACGCGCGCAACGACGAGATCGTGGAAGCCGTGTTGGTAGGTATAGAGCCGACTCGCGTGGTGTTCGGCGCGGGGGACCTGTGGGTAACCAACCTGGACGACAAGACGATATCGCGTGTCGATCCCGGCAGCGGCCAAGTAGTAAGAGTGATCTCGTCGGGAGGAACGCCGACGGACATAGCGGCCGATGCAGAGGGGGTCTGGATTGCAAACGAATTCGAAGGAACGGTCGTCAGCATCGATCCACGCACAAACTCCATCGCATCCACGATCGCTCTTACGGTGGGGTCGCGGGACCTCGCTCTCGGTGAGAGCTCTGTCTGGGTGACAAACGTGGTCGACGAGACCTTGATTGAGATAGACCCAACCTCTCTCGATGTCGTCGACACGGTCCGTCTCCCCGGGAAACCCGAGGATGTGGCCGTCGGCATGGGGGCGGTGTGGATATCCGATAGCTCGAATCAGGATCTGTTGCGAATCGATCCGAAGACGCATCGCATCGAAAACATCGGGCTGCGCGCGATTCCCAGTGCCGTGACGGTGGGAGAGGGGGCGGTGTGGACGGCAAGCATTCCGGATGACTCCGTGACTCGCGTTGATCCGGAATCGGGAAGTGCAGCCGCCATACCGGTGGGCACCAACCCTGCGGGGATTGCGGCGGGTGGCGGCGCCGTGTGGGTTGCGAATTACCTCAGTGGGGATGTGTCGCGCATCGACCCCGACAGAGGTCGCGTCGTCGCTACGATTTCGGTCGGCAACAGTCCTGAAGGGGTCGCGGTGGACGAGCTAGACGTCTGGGTCACGGTAAACACCCGGTGACCCGGCTGACGCATCGTGCGTGAGCCTCACTCGTCCTGGAGAGCGAAGTGATCGAGAGCGGGCCAGATCACCAGCGAATCGATTGAGTAGTTCACAACCCGCTCAGAGACAATTCGATTGCGCTGTTTGGTGAACATAGGAACCCACGGAACTATCTTCTCCATTACCATCATGTCAAGTTCCGCCCAGCAGCGTGTCTGCGGGTCGCCAACCAGCGGGGCGCACTCGTTTAGCTTCGCTTCTACGTTGGGCACCTTCGTGACCGAGTAACCCCATGTCCGCAGCTGCTCGGGCGTTGCGCCGACCAGACTCCAGTTGCAGCACGACCCCGTCCCCGCGACCTCGCCCGCAAAGAGGGCGGGAAAGTAGCCCGCGCCGTTGGGGAAATCCGATACGAATCCCGCTGCGATGCCAAGCGGATTCCTTCTTCTCGCATCTCCCAGGCGGTCGAAGTAGGTGTCGACGCTTTTGATTGGTCTGAGCTTCAGCTCGACCCCAACTCGCCGGAAATCGCGCCGCACCCACCTGGCCGTCTGCGGCGGTATGTCGATGGTCGGGCGCAAGGTCGGCGTGTCCACCTCGGTACAGGCGGGATGGTCACAAACGCCGTCGCCGTCGGCGTCGTAGCGCGACCGGCTCATCTCGGCTCTCGCCCGACTCAGATCACCCCTTCCCCCGGGGGTCCGGAACGGGTCGTAGCCCAGCAACAGGTTGCCCTCGAGGAAATCCGATCCAACATGGCCAATGGCGAAAGCCGTGGGCGCGGCTGCGCGCACGACTCGCGTCTTGTTGAATGCGTAGTTGAGAGCCCTGCGCACGTGGATGTCGTCGAAGGGGGGTTCCGCCAAGTTCAGTGGCACATACCAGACGCCGTTGGAGGGCAGATTCAGAACGCGGTCCTCAAGGTCGGGGTCGGACTCGAAGGAGCGCACCCGGCGTTCCGGATGAGAAACATCCCAGACGACATCGAGCTGCCCCGCGTTCACCGCGGCAAGGTATTCGCGGGGTTCTCTACCGATGTTCATTTCGACGCGGTCCACATATGCGGGCCGCAAAAGATCGGACTCGCGCTTCCATGACGGGTTGCGTACGAGGACGAGCTCTCGCCCGGGTTTGTAACCGGCCACGGGTTCTTGCTCGTCGGGCGGCGCCGAGAAATCGAGGTCCTCCGATCCGTCGATCATGTACGGCCCCGACGCCACCAAATACCTCCCGTAACCGTCATCGTGTCCTTGTGCGACACCCAACTGCGCGCCGGGAGCGTGCGGATTCGGCGGTATGGGGGCGGTGGCGGGCAATGTGAATAGATTTGCCACGTGGCCGACGGGCTCGGTCACGTGGACCACCAATGTGTGATCGTCGCGAGCTTCTAGCCCAGAGATTGAGTCCGCCTGGCCGGCCGAGAACCGGTCAAAGCCCTCGATGATGGAGTAGTAGAAGGCGTACTGCGCACCCGGGTTCGTCGCCTCTCGCTCCAGCGCCCGAACGAAATCTTGCGCCTGTATCTCGACTTCTTCCAGGGGAGGCGCGTAGTGGACTCCCCGTCTCAGCCGAAAGGTCCACGTGAGGCCGTCTCGTGACACCGAGGGTGGCGAAACGGCAAGGTCGGGAAGTGTGTCGGCGCCACCCTCGTCGATGGGCAGGTTGTTGTAAGAGAGCAGCGTCCGGAGCAGACAACACCTGAGGAGCGCCCATCCCTCATTGCTGTACTCCTGCTGCGGATCGAGGCCCGACCAAGCCTCCTTAAGGGCTCCCACCATCAAGGTGCCACCGACCGGAACATCTTGTCGCCGTGCAACCGCGAGCCGTCCCCCTTCTGCCAGCCCTGCATCTTCGCCGCTTGAGCACGCAGCCAGGGAAACGCTTGCCACCAGCGCCGTCACCGCAAGCCGGGAAATACAACTCACCGCGATGCCCTTTCTTCCCCGCCCTTTGGTGACAGCCTCCGCCGATCCGAACACCTCCACAAGTAGTCATCAGGGGACATAAATGTCACCCTCCAAGCCCCCCTAACCTCCCTCGTCGCGCATTTCGCGGAACGGCTCTTCACTTCAGCATGAGGGAGTCCGTTGGCTCGAGGTGGAGGTGAGCAAGATGGGAAAGCGTAAGAAGTTGCTGAGGGTTGTAATTGCGGCCGCCCTGCTGGTTGTTGCCGTTCCATCGGCAGCGTGGGCGTATCCGCTAAAAGATGGTGGCGGTCAGGCCGGCGCCCGCACCGAAAAGGCGGGGTGCTCGCTGGACCCGCGCCTGTTGAGGATGGAACCGCAGCTGTGCAGCGACAACCAGGTCACGACCGACCAGGGATCGCTGACGATCGATCAGGACGACCCGCTCGCGCGAGGCCGAGCTGCCGACTCCGCTCGGTGGCAGGCTCAGGCCGACGCCGCAGCTCCGGCACCTTCGGACAGCACGGACATCCGGCCGGCCTCTTCGGACGGCACGGAGATCGCGATCGGGTGGTGGATGGTCAGCATCGCCGTGGCGGCTGGTGGTGTTGCTGGGCTGATCGCCGGGCTGCGGCGAGGACGTCCCCACGCTCTGAGTTGAGGTCGCCCCTGTCCCCACGAACAGGTCACCGGTGGTGGGTTCAGTTTGAGTGACCCACTACCGGTTACCCATCCACATGAGAAAGAGGAGATTCAGAAATGCTGACAGCTACAAGTAGAGCCAGAGGGATCATCGCCAAGCTGGTCTTCTTGGCCGTGTTGCTCGGCGTCGGCGTCTATGGCGGTACCGTGCTGGCGACGCCCGGCTCAGGGGTGACCAGTACAGTGCTCGCGCAGGGACCGCTCGAGCCGATCGACGTCAAGGTGAAGTCCGTCCGCTGGGCCCTCAAAATGAAGACGAGGGGGCTCTCGGACCTCTCCGTCACAGAGAACAGGGTCGCGCCGGGCGGCCACTTCGGCTGGCACAGCCATCCCGGCCCCAGCCTCGTGATCGTAAAGTCCGGGACCTCGACCTTCTACCACGGCGACGACCCCGACTGCACGCCGGAGGTGTACCCGGCGGGGACCACCTACGTCGACCCGGGCGGAATGGTGCACATCGTGCGCAACGAGGGCAGCGAAGAGCTCGTCCTGCTCGTGACCAGGCTCGTGCCGAGAGGTGCGGCGCCACGGATCGATGAGCCGAATCCAGGTAACTGCACATTCTAACTGTCACCGCGACCGGAGGAGCGGGCGGCGACCCGCCCGCTCCTCTTCGTTGCCCCGGCATTGGCCCGCAGGGACTGTGTCACGCGATCTGTCCCCAAGGGAGGGATCGGGGCGATCGGAATCCTGTTTCGGGCCTATTTCCTCTGGTAAATAGCCTGAAGCTCATCGCGAAACTCCCGGTTCGAGAGTCGTCCACTCAGGACTACCAGGCCGGGCCCGTCCGCGCTCAACCTTGGGGCCGGATGTGCCGAATTCCCTCGTATGACTCGTTACTGCTCGAGATGTGCCACGGAAGTCGACGATCGGGGTGGCTACTGCGCCCTCGGCCACCGCCTCAAGCTTGATCCCATCGACGGCTCGATTGAGTCGCTGAGGGCCGAGATCGATCAGGTCTTCGAGGCCGCCCGCCTCGAGGTAAGTGGGGTGGTCCCCGCCCAGGAGGCGACCGCAGGCGTTGCGCCGGCGCCGCCCCCCGCCGCTACTGCTCCGCAGGCTCTTGCGGCAGTTCCCTCCTCAGCCGCTACCGACGACATCCCCTCCGAGGAAGCGCTGACCAAGCGCGCCCGAGGCGTGTGGGCCGCTCTCGAGGAGGATGTCGACATCAATGGCGACCCTATCGAGGCCTTCGCACCGCCCCCCCGCATGGACTGGGGCCCAAAGCGGGCAGCCCTCCGCGGGCGGTTGTCGGCGCACGGCCGGCCATCCAGCGCCACCGTCTGAGGATCCCACGGGCCTCTTCGCTATACTGGCCCGGCTTCGAACAATCCCCGAAAGAGGTGTGAGCCGTGGCGAGCGACCGGCGCGTCCATGTGACGCTTGAGTGCACTGAATGCAAGCATCGCAACTACATCACGACGAAGAACCGGCATAACGACCGCGACCGGATCGAGCTCAAGAAGTACTGCCGGTGGTGCAGCGGTCACCGGGCTCACAAAGAGACGCGCTAGGGGTCGTCGAGGCCCGATTGTTCTTGCCGGACTAGTTACTCGCCGCTCCGAAACAGGACAAATAACCCGTGCGTACCATCGGAAATTGAACCGTTCTTCTTATTCACAATTTACGGGGGCCAGCCGATCATAGATATCAGCTTCTGAGGGACAAACCCCCTCCGTCAGCGTCCATCAGAGGTTTCGAGACAGGCCCCCAATCCGTCCTGGGGGCCTTCTCTTTTGCCCTGGGCCCGGGTGAGTGGTCCCCAGCTTGCGTCATGCGCCACTCACGGACCACTCGGCGCAAGGTCATCCGATCGTCCGGGTCTCCAGGTGATGGCGAACGGAGCGGATCATAAGCTCGGGCTGGGCCTTGAGAGTCGACCATGAGAAGCGGAGCACGAGCCATCCCAGGACGCTCAGCTCGACGTCACGCCTCCGATCGCCGTCGAATGTGGCTCTGTTGTGATGCCATGCGTAGCCGTCGAGCTCGATCCCCAGCTTGATGGCCGGGTACGCGAGATCGATTTTGACCATTCCACCTGGAAGCTCGACGGGGAACTGAGTTATGGGTCGCGGCAACCCGGCAGCCCGGAGAAGTCGGAGGGCGAGCAGCTCGAGTTTGCTATCGGTTGGGCCCGGCCGGGTGAACGCTCGACGAGCAGACTGCGGAGGAACTTGGTGCCACGGCGGCAGCTCGCCCACGATCACCAACTCGTCGATCAGTCCATCGTTCTAACGCGGCGGTGAATGGCGGAGTCATCGAGACCGGCCGCGTGTGCTTGCCGACGAGTGACGAGCCCGAACTGATGGCGCGCCGTATTGGCACACAACCGGTCGGCGCGGGTGGTCGACTGACCTCCCATTTGTCCGATAACTCAAGGGCCCGTGGCGTCGCGCCGCAGTGGCCCGGATCACACATACGGCTGATTTTCCAAGCGACTGGGCGCACAGTTGCGTAATGCGCCACTCAGGGACCACTCGGCGGAACGCACGAAAGAGGCCCCCGGATCCCGGGGGCCTCTTGCAACTTGTGGTGGCTGGACTAGAAGTCCATGTCTCCGCCACCCGGCATGGCCGGGGCCTTCTCCTTCTCGGGCTTGTCGGTGATGATCGCCTCGGTCGTGAGGAACAGCGCCGCAATCGATGCCGCGTTCTGCAGCGCCGAGCGGGTGACCTTGGCAGCGTCGATGACACCGTCCTTGAAGAGGTCGCCGTACTCACCGGTCGCCGCGTTGAGACCCTCACCCGGCCCCAGTGTGCGCACCTTCTCGACAACCACGCCGCCTTCGAGCCCGGCATTGCGGGCGATGATCTTCAGCGGCTCCTCGAGCGACCGCTTGACGATCCACACGCCGGTTTGTTCATCGGCGGGCACCTCGAGCTTCTCGAGGGACTCCTGCGCGGCCAAAAGCGTCACACCGCCACCCGCAACGATGCCCTCCTCGACCGCCGCCTTCGTCGTTTGGACGGCGTCCTCGATGCGGTGCTTCTTCTCCTTGAGCTCGACCTCCGTGGCGGCGCCCACCTTGATGACGCCGACCCCACCCGACAGCTTCGCGAGCCGCTCCTGCAGCTTCTCCTTGTCGTAGTCGGAGTCCGACCGGTCGATCTCGGCTTTGATCTGGTTGATCCGGCCGGTGATGTCGTCGGCCGAACCGCCGCCCTCGACAATGGTGGTGTCGTCCTTGGTGATCACGACCTTGCGCGCCTTACCGAGCATGTCGAGCCCGACCGACTCGAGCTTGAGGCCGACCTCCTCGGAGATGACCTGGCCGCCGGTAAGCACACCGATGTCGCCGAGCATGGCCTTGCGCCGGTCGCCGAAGCCGGGGGCCTTGACCCCTGCGGCCTTGAAGGTGCCGCGGATCTTGTTGACGACGATGGTGGCGAGCGCCTCACCTTCGACGTCTTCGGCGACGATCAGCAGGGATTTACCCGCCTGTATCACTTTCTCGAGCACCGGCAGGAGGTCCTTGACCGCCGAGATCTTTTGGTTGGCGATGAGCACGTATGGCTCATCCAGCACTGCCTCCATGCGCTCGGCATCGGTGACGAAGTAGGGCGAGATGTAGCCCTTGTCGAAACGCATTCCCTCGACCAGCTCGAGCTCGAGCCCGAATGTGTTGGACTCCTCGACAGTGATGACCCCGTCCTTACCGACCTTGTCCATGGCCTCGGCAATGGTCTCGCCGATCTCGGGGTCGTTGTTGGCGGAGATCGCTGCGACCTGAGAGATCTGGCCGCGGCCCTCGACGTCGCGCGACGTCTGCTTGATGGCCTCGACGGCCGCGTCGACTGCCTTCTCGATGCCCCTCTTCAGCGCGATCGGGTTGGCACCGGCCGCCACGTTGCGCAGGCCTTCGCGGACCATCGCTTGAGCGAGGACGGTGGCCGTGGTCGTTCCGTCGCCGGCGACGTCGTCCGTCTTCTTGGCGACCTCCTTGACCAGCTCGGCCCCCACGTTCTCGTAGGGGTCCTCGAGCTCGATCTCCTTGGCAATCGAGACGCCGTCGTTGGTGATCGTGGGGGCGCCCCACTTCTTCTCGAGGACGACGTTGCGACCCTTGGGGCCGAGGGTCACCTTTACGGCGTCCGCCAGCTGGTTCATGCCGCGCTCCAGGGCCCGCCGTGCCTCCTCTTCGAAGCTGAGGATCTTGGTCATCTGCTACCTCCTTGGACAGGGGATCTGAATCGTTAGCACTCAAGTCCTATGAGTGCTAAAGATAGCGGCGACGCGGCCCGGGCGCAAGTCGGGGCGGCCTATGGCGCGAGTAGCGCGATCCCGGCCACGCCCGCCAGAGCGGCGCTGTTGGCGACCCGGGGAAGGCGCGACCCCGCGAGCGACTCGAGCCGGTCGATGACCCTTCCGGCGTCCTCCCCACTGTGAGCACCCGCCGAGACGAGGACCGAAAGACCGCGCGCCAACCCGAAGGGGGCACACACCGCCGCCGCAACCACCGGGTTCCCCGAGACCAACGCCCCGACGCTCACCGCGACATAGGTGCCGAAGGTGAGAAAGGTGAAGTAGCCGGGCCCGAGGCCCAGTCCGTAGAGGAACGACGCCACCGGCGGAGAGTAGAAGCTGCGCCACCACTCCGGCACCTGGCGGCGAGCATCGGGGATGGGGATCGGAACCCCGAATCCCTCGCGTGCCGCGTAGAGGAGCGCGACCGCGCCCACCGCGATGGGCCCCACCGACCCCCACGGCGCGGCGCCGAGCGCGCCGATCGCCCCGAGCAACGCGCCGACTGTCGCGGCCGAGATTGTGGCTCCCAGCACGTGGAGGACAACGGCCAGCGCATATCGGAGGCGGCTAGACCCGTGCACGACGGGAACGATGGCCTCGACCATCGAGAGTCCTCAGGGCGAGAAGAGCGTCGACAAACCGGCGACGACGGATGCCGCCACGAGCGCAACAATGAGTTGATCACTCAGCACTTGATGTTCGTATCGCGATACATGATGCAGAACACGCGCCTGCCGTTGTAGCAGTAGCCGGTCAGGCTCGCGTCACCGTTAATGCGCGTGCGTGAGTACGAGCAGCAGTCCACGATACGACGAACGCGCCCACCGCAACAGCGGCTCCACCCTCCGTCGATGCGAGTCGGCCGGGAGTGCGGGTATTTGTTGGCCGTGATGTCCTGGCATGTCTTGCTGCGCTTCTGTTCGCGTGAGACGTAGATTCGGCCGCGGTCGTCGACCGGGTATCCGTGCTTCGGATGAATGGGGTAACCGTAGCTGTCGATTCGCGTCTTCGGATGGTAGGGATGCGGGCACGAACCCGTGGTGAAGATGTGGCCACACAGATGATAGGCCTCGGCGCGATCCGGTCGCAACGCAACCGCAACGAGCGGACCGCCGACCAGAGCAACGAATCCGGTTCCCAGCCGGCCCAGGAACGAACGGCGAGAAGTTCGTCGGGCGAGGCCGACGGAAGCTTCCTCGAGACGCTCCTCGATCATTCGCCGGCCTCCGTGTGCCCCTGATAGCTGTTCGTGCGCCGCGACGCGGTGTCCACCAGGCCCTCCAGTTGTTCGAGGTTGTTGACCGTTCCTTTCGCCCGCACGATCCCCACGGAGTCGATGACGACGATATACGGAGTACCCGGGATCGCGTAGTTTTTGGGGACCCGGGGGTCGGCGACCACCACTGCCTTGAGCCGTTGCGGATCGAGATCCGGCGAGCCCGGCGCTTCCTCATCGTCGGTTACGACGTAGGGGACAAGCCCGGCCCCCGCGGCCGTGACCGCCAGACCCGGCAGCACCTCGCGGCACATGCGACACGAGGGCGAGACGAACATCACCAGCTGCCCGTCGCCCGGTCCCCCGATAGTGACTGCTTCACCGCGTGTATCGACTGTCTCGATGGGTTGGGGGGCTTCGCCAAGCGGCGGTCCCTCGTCGTCGATCTCGAGCGCTCCGCGGGGGCCCAGACGCATGTGGAGGGTGCCGATCTGGCGGGCCAGGGCGACGACGACAACGGCCAGGGCGAGCACCAACAACCACAGGACGAGGTAGGAAGCACCCCACCACCCGTCCATCGGTTACAAGCATCTCCTCATGGCCGCGTCAGGCTACCTTCTCCGTGAAACCCCTAACCTCGGCGACCTGCGACATTAGGATGGCTCGATGCGTGCCCGCATCGCGCTTGCCTTGACGGTTGTGGCAGTCGCCATCATCGTGCCGCTGGTTGCCGGCGCGAATCATGTCGTCGTGAGAGACGGAAATGACGTGCGCGGCCTACTCGACATCCGACGCGTCACGATGACCGGAGGCAGGTGGCCCACGTTCAAGGTGGGGATGCGCGGTAGGTGGACAAATCGCGAGATCTTCGAGCGCGGGTTCATTCTGGTCTTCTTCGATGTGCGCAACGGAGAACGAGGTGACTACTACGCGCTCGCGCGCTCGACCGGTGGCAACGTCGTAGCGAACCTCTACCGCGATCGGCAGTTCAAGAGCGATCGCCACGTGAGGTCCTTGAGTGAGTGGCGGGCGGGACCCAAGAGCATCTCGATCAAGGTTCCCCTCAGCAGCATGAAATTCGATTCGGCCCGGGTTTTCTACCGCTGGTACGCCGAGACGGTGTTCACCGGCGATAGCTGTCGCCGGGTGTGCCTCGACTTCGCACCGAACGGGGATGCCGTGGTCGAGCCCCGCCCCGGCGCGACCCCGAGTCCCACCGTCACCACGGGCGCCACTTCCGGATAGCGGTAACCGCCTGCCGGCCGATCCCCCTTGGCCGGGTGCCCCTCGTTCACTAAGATGACGGAGCTTTGCGGTGCCGGAGGCCGGCGGGAAAGGGGGGCAGCCGGCCTCCGGCGTCCGCTCCGCTTCCCGACTATTCGCTGCAAGTCGGCCGACGCCTCTACCCGAGTGGGGGAAAACGGCCACCAGCTCGGGGGAAACTTCAACCGGGCGGTTCTTTCCACACCCTGCGGGCACCCTTGGCTCCGGGCGCCGGCCCCGTCGCCCGATCGGCCTCGCGGAGGTTACGAGAGATCCTGTGTGCGACGACGACCCATGCGACCGATACCACGATGAGCAGCACGCAGGCGACCGTGAGAGCCGGGTCTCTTACGAACTCTTCGAAAGGTTCGACGACGGCTTGGAGCGATAAAGACATCGTGACCTACGGTAGTGGGTTCCCTGCGAAGATGTCGGCAATGGATAGCGGAACTGGGACCGTCGCCGGAGGCGATAATCGTTCGTTCGCCGACGGCGGCGCTCGTACAACTCCCAGCGGAGCCGTAGTGGCGGCTCCCAAATACACCGCGCTGATCGAGACTTTGACCGCGATGGGTTCGGTCGTCGTTGCGTACTCGGGTGGCGTCGACTCGGCTCTTCTTGCCACGGCAGGGCACGCGGCTTTGGGGCCGGGCTGTCTTGCGGTCACGGCGGTGTCGCCCTCTCTCGCCGGTCGAGAGCTGAGGGCGGCGAAGGAACTGGCGCGCCGGCGAGGGTGGAATCATCGAATCGTTCGTACGTGCGAGCTAGAGCGCGAGGACTACAAGAGAAACGACCGCGATCGTTGCTACTGGTGCAAGGTTGAGCTGTTCGATGTTCTCGCGCCGATCGCATCCGATAGAGGTGCCCAGATTGCGGTCGGTACGAACATCGACGACCTCGACGACTATCGTCCGGGCAACCGGGCGGCGGTCGAGAGGGGGGTGCGTGCGCCGATGGTTGAAGTCGGGCTTACCAAAAGCGATATCCGAACGTTGTCGGAGTCTCTCGGACTGCCGACCGCCGGCAAGCCCGCCGCGCCGTGCCTCTCATCGCGCATCGCCTATGGGATCCCGGTCACCGCGCAGAGGCTCAGGCGGATCGACAGGGCGGAGGATTTCCTTCTGTCTATGGGATTCGGCGACCTTCGTGTGCGCGACCACGGGGACCTCGCCCGCATAGAGGTTCCACCGAACGAGGTCGAACGGGCCGCGGCCGCCCACGATCAGATCGCGGCGGCGCTCGTGGAGCTTGGGTTCAGGTACGTGACTCTCGACCTAGGTGGCTTGCGTAGTGGCTCGATGAACGACGGCCTCATGCCCACGATCCGGTCGGCCGGCGACCACCATGCGTAGGGTCGTCAGAGCTCCACGACCGGACAGGTCAACGTTCGAGTGATTCCGTCGACCCCCTGGATCTTCGAGACAACCAGTCTTCCCAGCGAATCCATATCGGATGCGCCGACCCTGACGATCACGTCGTAGGGGCCGGACACGTCGTCGGCCGATTCGACACCGTCCAGGGCCCTTATCTCTTTCGCCACGTGACTCGCATGCACCGCCGTCTGCACCAGTACGTAGGCTCGCACACCGTCGGCCACAAATGCCTCCCCGCATCGAATGGGCTCGATCGCTGGCCGGATTGTAAGCGCGTCCGGTTATATCGTCTGCCTCGCAGGCGAGTGACCGAGCGGATGGCCGACGGGTCGCCCCACGGCATTGTGGTAAAGGGAGAAGCGTGATCGATTTCGATCTGCCCGACGAGATCAAAGATCTTCAGCGGCGCGTGCGAACGTTCGTGGACGAGGTCGTGCTCCCCGCCGAGCATGAGGTCGACGAGGAGCTCGAGGGTCCCGCATTCGATGAGGTGGTGGCGAAGCTCCGCGACCGCGCTCGGGCCGAGGGGTTGTTCAATCCTCACCTTCCCGCCGAGTGGGGCGGTCTTGGCCTGGGTGCACTGGGGATGGCGATCGTTTCGCAGGAATGTGGAGTCTCCGGGCTGGCATCCCTGGCGCTCAACGCCATGGCCCCCGACGAGGGCAACATGCACCTGCTGCTGCACGCGGGAACGCCCGCGCAGCTCGAAGAATACCTTCGGCCTCTCGCCGAGGGCCGGGCCCGTTCCTGCTTCGCAATGACGGAGCCTGAGGGAGGGTCCGACCCCACAGCCTTGCGGGCGAGGGCGGAGCGGGACGGCGACGGGTGGGTGCTGAACGGGGCGAAGTGGTTCATCACCGGAGCAATGGGGGCTCGCTTCGCAATCGTAGTCGCCTTGTCCGAGCCGGATGCCGACCCCCGCCGCGCCCATTCGCTCTTCCTGGTGGACTCCGACAATCCAGGCTGGAACGTGGTGCGTGACGTCCCGGTGATGGGCGCGCGGTCCCCCGGCGGCCACTGCGAGGTTCTCCTCGAGGATTGCCGGGTCCCTGACGACGCGCTCCTCGGAGGGCGGGGCCAGGGACTGGTGCTGGCCCAGGTCAGGCTTGGGCCCGCACGCCTCGCTCACGCAATGCGATGGATCGGAGTAGCACAACGGGCCCTGGACCTGGCCGCGGAGCGCGCACTTGAACGGGAGACGTTCGGCGAGCCTCTCGCGCGCCGGCAGACGGTTCAGAATTGGCTCGCCGATTCCGCAATCGAGCTCTATGCAAGCCGTCTGATGGTTCTCCACGCCGCCTATCTCATCGAGAAGGGGAGAGACTACCGACAAGAGGTGGCGATGGCGAAGGTCTTCATCTCGGAGGCGCTGGGACGGATCGTTGACCGCGCCCTCCAAGTGCACGGATCGTGGGGGTATTCGGGCGATTTCCCGCTCGAGCGCTACTACCGCGACGCGCGCGCGGCTCGCATATACGACGGCGCGTCCGAAGTACATCGCATGGTCATCGCGAGGAACATCCTCAAAGCTGCCGCGGCCGGTGATGGAACGAAGGGTGTCACCGGGGACCTGACTTGAGTTCAACACTCCCCCCTCTCGTGGACGAAGACGCTCTGGCCGACTATCTGTCGGAGCATCTGCCCGGCCGCGGCCTCGAGATCGAGAGGCATCGGGCCGGGCACTCGAACGAGACCTTCTTCGTCACGTGGGCCGGTCGGGAGCTCGTTCTTCGACGTCCGCCGCTCGGCGCATTTCTGCCTTCGGCTCATGATGTGGCGCGTGAGCACCGGGTGTTGTCTGCGCTCGAAGGTACGGGTGTGCGCGTTCCCGCGACGGTTCTCCTGTGCGAAGAGGAGAGCGTCATCGGAGCCCCCTTCTATTTGATGGAGCGCGTGGAGGGCGTCGTCATTCGAAACGAGCTGCCCGACTACTTCACGGAATCCGAGCGCGCTCGGATCGGCCATGAACTGATCGACTCGCTCGTCGACTTGCACGGGGTCGACTATCAGCGTTGCGGTCTGGCTTCGTTCGGGAAACCCCACGGCTATCTCGAGCGCCAGTTGCGGCGGTGGTCGGGACAGCTCGACATGACCCTGCCCTTGACGCGCCCATTGCCGGAGCTGGAGCGCGTGGGCGAATGGCTTGGCGAGAATCTTCCCGACTCGTCGTCCGCGACAATCGTCCACGGCGATTACAAGCTCGACAACGTCATGTTCGCTCCCGCGGCGCCGGCCCACCTGGTGGCGATCGTGGACTGGGAGATGTCGACGCTGGGCGATCCGCTGGCGGATCTCGGCTGGATGATCTCGTTCTGGCGCGAACCGGGCGACGCCGAAGCGGACGTGTTGTCGGATCTCCATTCCGTGACTGCGGCGGGGAGCTTCCCCGGTAGAGATGAGCTCGTGTCTCGCTACGTCGACATGACGGGCAGAGACGTGGCCTCCCTCGACTGGTATCGAGTGCTGGCGACCTGGAAGTTGGCGATACTTCTCGAAGGATCGTATGCCCGCCACCTGTCCGGCGTGACCGACGATCCCTTCTTTGCCCGGATGGAACAAGGCGTTCCCGCCCTCGCCCGGCGCGCCGTCGAACTCATCAAGAAGGCATGACCCCCCGCCCTTTCGACGCCCTCATCGTCGACTTCGGAGGGGTGCTTACAACACCGCTGCAGGACGCGATGGTGAGGTTCGCGTCCGACGCCGGGATAGAGCTGCAGGACTTTGTCCGCGTCGCGCTCGGCGTCTACTCGGGAGGAGACGACGACCTCGTCGTCGGTTTCGAGACCGGGAGGATTCCCGAGGATGATTTCGCCCGGGCGTTCGCGGCACGGATCAAAGAGCAAACCGGTCGAGACGTCGATCCGGAGGGGTTGGTCGACCGGATCTTCTCCGGCCTCGAGCTCGAAGAGGAGATGCTGACCGTGGTGGGGGCCGCGCGGACCGCCGGCCTCAAGACGGCCCTGCTCTCCAACTCGTGGGGAACGCGGCTTTACCCGCGCCCCCGCATCGACGCGCTGTTCGACACCGTTCTCATCTCGGGAGAGGTGGGTCTCCGCAAGCCCGATCCGGCGATCTTCGAGCTTGCTTTGGAACGTGTCGGAGTGCCCGGCCCCCGGTCCGTCTTCGTGGACGATCACCCCGGCCATCTCGCCGCGGCCGGTGAGTTGGGAATGACGACCGTGCTGCATCGCACTCCTGCAGCGACGATTGCCGAGCTCGAAGACTTGCTGGGCATCGCTCTCTCCTGATCGGCATCAGTTACCCTCTCGCCCATGGCAAAGGAAAGCTCTTTCGACGTCGTCTCCGAAGTCGATATGCAAGAAGTGCGCAACGCCGTGGATCAAGCGAAGCGTGAGATAGCCCAGCGGTACGACTTCAAGAACACCGGATCGGGCATCGACCTCAACGCCGAGGGCGCGGCGGCCAGTATGACCGTGCGATCAAACACCGAACAGAAGGTGAAGGACTGCGTGAAGGTCCTCGAAGAGAAGCTGGTGCGGCGCAAGGTGGCGCTAAAGGCTCTGAACAAGGGTCCCATCCAGGATGCAGCGGGGGGTACCTCCCGCCAGGAGATCGGGCTCAACCAGGGCATCTCGACGGACAAAGCGAAGGAGATCGTAAAAACCGTCAAGGACCTGAAGGTCAAGGCCCAGGCCTCAGTGCAGGGCGATCAGGTCCGGGTATCGGCCAAGTCCAAGGACACGCTGCAGGACGTAATCGCCGAGCTCAAAGAGCGGGACTTCGGAATCCCGCTGCAGTTCACGAACTACCGATAGCCGGCCCGCTGTGGCGTCCGCCACTGCCAATCATCCGATGTGTGGGGCTGAATGCTCGCTATGCGGAGCTCAAGCACCAAACGTCGGCGTGAAGATCGCGTCAGCCGTCTCATTGCTCGCCAGCTGGGTGTGATAACGCGAACCCAAGCGCAAGAGCTTGGGCTGTCTCGGTCTGCGATTCAGCGTCGGATTACCTCGGGAGTATGGAACGCGCGCCTGCCCGGGGTTTTCATGATCGCGAGCGCCCCGGACACGTGGCGAGCACGGCTGCCGGCCGCTAATGCTTGGGGCGGAGCCGGGTCCGCGATTTCGCATCGAGCTGCGGCTGCCTTGTGGGAGCTGGATGGCTTCGAGCCCGGGCAAGTGGAAATCACCACATGCCGCGATCTCCGGAGCAGGTCTGGCGTCGTCGTCCACCGGGCCGCTAAATTGCCGAATTCGTCCCTGGTCCGCCTCCAAGGTCTGGTTGTGACAACGGTCCATCGAACGCTTGTAGACGTTGGAAATGTCGCTTCAACTGATCTTGTCGAGCAGGCTCTGGAGTGTGCGTTGCGACGGCGCCTTACGAGCGAGGCGCGCCTGAGCCGCATCCTTTTGGGGGTTGGAACGCAGGGCCGAAAAGGCGCTGCGGTCCTGCGTGAGCTGCTCGAGTTACGTCCCGCCCGAACGGCTCCGACCGAGAGCGCACTCGAGACGAAGACCATTCAGCTACTAAGGGCACATGGATTTCCACCTCCGGAGCGGCAAAAGGTCGTCCGCGACGCCAACGGATTCGTGGCGCGAGTCGATCTCGCCTATGCCCATGCCAATCTGATCATTGAAGTCGACTCCCGTGCGCATCATCTGAGAAGGAGGGAGTGGGAGAAGGATCTCGCCCGCCGCAACGAGTTGACCAGCAGAGGTTGCCTGGTCCTTCACGCCACCGACGAGAAACTGAAACGTGACAAGAGCTCGTTCTTGGCGTGCGTCGGTCGCTCTCCCGGGTCACCGGGCAATCGAGGTTTGGGGGAAAAGTAGGGGAAAATCGAAGTCTTAGACCCAAACATCGGCCGGTTTCGGGGAGCGGGCGCTCAGCGGATGAAGGTGCGAAGCAGCGGCATCAACTCGGTGATGCGGTCCTTGTTCAGATACGCGTCGGCCCAGGGTGGCTGACGGTCGAGGATGGCGGAGAAGGCGACGATCTTGCTCGTGGGGGTGATCGTGCGGAGGATCTCGGCGGCCCCCTCGCCGTCGAGCCGGGGCAGCATGTAGTCGAGGATCACGAAATCGGGCTGGTGGTTGAGGGCGAGCGGCACGGCCTCGACGCCGTTGGAGGCCTCCCCGATAACCTTCAGGCCCTCCGTTTCACACAGGATGCGCAATACATGGCGAACCTCTTCGTCGTCGTCGACGATCAGGACCGTCTTCGATGAGATGTCCTCGCCCCCCAGATTGTCTTCGCTCACGACTGACAGGGTGTCGGAAGTGGTGCGGTTTGTCTAGGCCTATTGCTGCTGCCCTTCCATCTTTTGGTTTCGGTGGGGCCTTAGACGAGGCCCTTTTGGTTTCAGGTAGGGCCTTGGACGAGGGGCCTCTTGGTTTTCAGGTAGGGCCCTTGGACGAGGGGGCCCGGCCGACCCCGGACGCCCATCGTTTTCGCGACCGAGGCTCTCGGGGACCGAGACCCCCGCTACAGGATCTGCGCCAGGAAGCGCTTGGTGCGCTCGTGCTCGGGCTGATCGAAGAACGTGTCGGGAGGGCCCTCCTCCACCAGGAGGCCGTCGTCGAAGAGAACGACGCGGTCGGCGGCGTGACGGGCGAACCCGATCTCGTGGGTGACCACGATCATCGTCATGCCCGATCCCGCGAGCTCCTCCATCACGTCGAGGACCTCCTTGATCATCTCAGGATCCAGCGCCGATGTGGGTTCGTCGAAGAGCATGATCTTCGGCTCCATTGCGAGCGCACGCGCTATCGCAACGCGCTGCTGCTGTCCCCCAGAGAGCTGGGCCGGGTACTTGTGCGCCTGCTCCGGAATCCCCACTCGCTCCAGGAGCTGCATCGCCTTTTGCTCTGCCTTCTTCTTGGGCCACCGGTGAACGTTTCGAGGCGCAAGGGTGATGTTCTGCATGATCGTGAGATGGGGGAAGAGATTGAACGATTGGAACACCATCCCGATCTCACTTCGGACCTGGGCGATGTTCCGGATGTCGTCGGTGAGCTCCGTGCCGTCGACGATGATGCGCCCGGCATCGTGGCGCTCGAGCCGGTTGATGGTGCGAATGAAGGTCGACTTGCCCGACCCCGACGGGCCGACGATGACGACGGTCTCCGCCTTTTTGAGTTTCATCGAGATGCCCTTGAGGGCCTGGAAACGGCCGAACCACTTCTTGACGTCCTCGGCCAGGATCATCGCTCCGTCGCTTGGTTGCTGCTGCTGTTCGGCCATTTTCCTAACGTTCCCCCACTCCTAGTCGAAGTTCAAGTCGCTGGCTCCAGCGCGACATCGAGAATGCGACCGCCCAGAACAAGAGCGCGGCGAACAGCAGGGTCTCGGTGTCCTGCCCCAGGAACTCGAGAGCGTTCGCCGACCTCCGGGTCGCGGCCAGCAGGTCGGTGACCTCGATCGCTATGAACAGCGATGTGTCCTTGAAGAGGCTGATGAAGTGACTGATCATCGCCGGGATCGTCGATCGGAGAGCCTGTGGCAAGATCACCAGCGCTATCATCTTCGTGGGCGAGAGGCCCAACGCACGCGCGGCTTCGTATTGCCCGTCCTGGACACCCTGAAGTCCTCCCCGAACGATCTCTCCGACGTACGCGGCGCTGAACATGGTCATCGCGATGAAGGCTTTGATGATGTCCGGCACCTCAAACTGAGGTGGCAGCAGCAGGTCGACGACGAACTTGGCGAAAATGAGCCAGGCCACCAGGGGGACACCCCTGAAGATCTCAATGAAGATCACACAAACGGCGCGAACGGCGGGAAGGTTGCCGCGGCGTCCGAGGGCGAGCAGGATCCCGATGGGAAACGATGCCGCAATGCCGACGGTTGCGGCGATGATGTTGAAGAAGAACCCTTCCCACTGTGACGGCGGCACACCGTCGAAGGCTCGGACGATGACGATGATCGCCGGGAACACCAGGATCCAGGCGACGATCAGCGGCCTTCGCAACCTCGTTTCGAACAGACGGCCTAAGAGCACTCCGACGACCACGGTCGCGAGCGCGCCCGCCGTGAGCAGACGGGGAAGCCATGTCTGGGTCGTGTAGCCGATCACAACCAGCGCGACCGCGGCGGCGATGACGGCCGCGATGAGCCGGGTCGGCGTCCACCGGAACCTGACTCCCGTCGTGCCCGCCGATAGGCCGGCCAGAGCGGCGACGAGATAGGCACACAGCCACACACGCCACGCCTCCTCGATCGGGAAACCGCCCAACATGTAGCCCTTCATGCTGACTTGCACGACCCTCCACTGGGCGTCGACAAACACGAAGTTCAGAAGTTGGAAGACGACGAACAGAACGAATGCACCGACGACTACGGTGACGGCTGAGTTGAGGGGCGAAGAAAAGAGGTTTGCCTTTGCCCACTCTCCCGGGGACTGGGGCGGGGCCACGGGTGCGCCCTCGATAACCTGGGCTTCCTCCTGGAAACGGAGCAGATCGACGTCCTCGCCGAGGCCGCCCATTCGCCCGGCCATCAGGCACTCCCCCTCAGCGCCACGAACCGATTGAAGAAGTTCATGACTGCCGAGATGAGCAAGCTCGTCACCAGGTACGTGAGAACGACGAGGGAGAAGGTCTCGAGCTCGTGACCGGCCTGGTTGATCATGGTGGTCGAGATGTTGATGATCTCGGGATAGCCGATCGCGAACGCGAGGCTGGTGTTCTTCCAGAGATTGAGGTATTGGTTCGTGATCGGCGGAATGGCAATTCTCAGGGCCTGGGGCAGGACCACGAGGCGCGTCTGTTGAGCGGCGCGCAGCCCGAGCGCTTGTGCCGCCTCCTTCTGCCCTTTGGAAACCGCAAGAATGCTGCCGCGCACGATCTCGCCGATAAACGTCGATGTGTACACGACGAGGGCAATGAGAATGCCGGCGAACTCGGGGCTCATCTGCAGACCGCCGGCATAGTTAAAGCGTCCTAGCTCGGGGAACTCGATGTGAAACGCGTCGCCCAGGACGAAATAGCCGGTTCCCGCAAGCAGGATCACAATGCCCAGCGCGGTTAGTACGCGATAGTGAGGACGCCCGGTTTGTTCGTGGATGCGCGTCCTCCATCGCCATCCGGCCACAGCGGCAGCCAGTCCGGCCAACACGAAGAGGGACCAGAGCCCGAAATCGTTACCGCCCCGGAGGGCCGGAATCGCGGTGCCACGGTTGGAGATGAAGATGATCGAGCCCACCGAGATGCTGTTCTCGATCCGCGGGATGGACAGGATGACGGCCGCCCACCAGAAGATAACCTGGACTAGAAGCGGGGTGTTGCGGAGCACTTCCACGTAGACCTGAGCGATGCGACTGACCAGCCAGTTGGGTGTCAGCCGCGCGATCCCGACGAACAACCCGAGGATGGTCGCGAGGACGATCCCCAACGCCGCAACGAGCATGGCGTTGGTGGCGGCAACCATGAACGCGCGATAGAAGGGCTGGTTGGCGCCGTAGTTGAGAATGCTTTCTTTGATCCCAAATCCGGCGCGGTTGTCTAAGTAATCCAACGATAGTTCCCGGCCCCGCTCGCCGAGGTTGAACGCCGCGTTCAGGTACATCTCGCGCAACACGAAGACGATCAGGACGACGAAGACGACTTGGCCCACGATGCGCAGGAAGCGCACGTTCCGCCACAGGGGGGACCGGGGTGGTGCCGGGATCGCGACTTCGCTCATTCCGGTTGGGATGCGGGGCCCGGCTGCAGCCGGGCCCCGCACAAGTTATGGAGTCGGTCTACCGGAACGGGATCGCGTACTGAATACCTCCGTCGGTCCACAGAGCGTTGATCCCGCGCTCGAGCCCCAAGGGGCTGTCGGGCCCAATGTGACGATCAAAGATCTCGCCGTAGTTGCCCACGGCCTTGAGGACGTTGATCATCGCGTCGTCGTCAATGCCGAGCCCGCTGGAGATGGGCGCCGACTCTCCCGTCTCGGGGTCTTCGACGGGGGCCCCCAGCAGGGCCGCAATCTGTCCGTTGTCGGCGTTCTCGGCCTGCTGTTCGACGTTGCCGCTGTCCACTCCGAGCTCCTCGGCGAGGATCAATCCGTTCACGACCGCGTTCAGTGAGTCGTGCAGCTCGAGTTCGGTGTCGAGGGTTCCTGGAGCAAGCGGTTCCTTGGACATGACCTCTTCGAGGAGCTCGAGCGACTCGGGACCGCCCTCGTCGTTGGGCCATGCGCTGCGGACCCCCGCGAGCTGCGAGCGATCCGAGGTCCACGCATCGCACCGACCTGCGAGGAAAGCCCTCTGGAGCTGGGTGTTGTCTTCGAATGCAACCGCCTTGTACTGGAGGTTTCGTTCTCCGAAGTAGTCGGCGAGGTTGAGCTCTGTCGTCGTTCCCGTGGTAACGCAGACGTTGGTGCCGTCCATCTCGTCGATGGCATCGAACTCCCCAGCGCGCACCATCATCGCCTGGCCGTCGTAGAAGTTGGGGTGCATGAACGCGACACCTTCTCCACCGTCGCGGCTCGTCGTCCAGGTCGTGTTGCGGACGAGCACGTCGTACTGGCCGTCCTGCAGCGCGATGAATCGGTTGTCCGCGTCGATCGGTACGAGCTCGACTTGATCGTCGACTTGGTCCGTGTTGAAGATCGCGGCCGCGAACGCCCGGCAGAAGTCGATGTCGAAGCCGTCGATCTCACCACTACCCGGGTCGAAGCCGAAACCCGGCACGGTGTTGTTGACCCCACATCTGAGCGTGCCGCGCTCGTTGATCTCGTCGAGGAGCGTGCCGTCCTCGTCTTCCGGCTGGGCCACCGCCTGATCGTCGCCGGCCCCCCCATTACCGTCGTCGGCGTCGCGTTCACACGCGAGGCCGACTATTCCAACGACCACCAGCAGGATGAGCAGCCTCCACAGGGCGCTGCGTCTCATGCTTCCTCCCCCCTTTTGGACTTATCGGTCCGCTCCGTTTCAAGGACCGCACAGTGCTGAGCGAAGCATAGTGTAAGGATCGGGTTGGTCACCGGCAGATCAGAGGTAGCCGAGTGATTCGAGCCGCTTGCGTATGGCTTCGATCTCGGCCGGTGACAGCGCGTCCACCTGGGAACCGGCCTCGAGATCGCGTCGCGGTGGGGTGATCTCCGGGCGGCCGCCCTCGTGGTGGGACGCAAGGTCGCGAAGGACGTAGACGGCAAACTCGGTCACCGAGTGGAATCCCGAATCGGCAATCACACGCTTCAGGCGCTCGTACAGCGGGCGGGGAATCTTCAGCGTGACATCTGGTTCGGGCGATTGCCTGCTCACGCAGGCCACCCCGACAAAGTGACGAATTCAGCCGGGCCGTCAGGGTCGAACATAGCTACTGCTTATAACACTCCTGTGGGAGTGGCATCGGCCACCAATGAGAGTGTCGCGGCGTCAGCAGCGGGGCATCGAGAGGCGGGTGCCGGGATTTCTCCGGTGCTCGAAGATGACGGTGATCCACATTCGGCCGCCCGCCTTACCGGTAGCAATCCCCACGTGCCGGAAGCGCCCGAGGACGTTGTTCCGGTGACCCGGCGACCTCATGAATGCGCGGTGGAGGCTCCGCACCGATGCGCCGTAACCAACGTTCTCGCCGAGGCTGCTCCACCGGGTGACTTTGCGGCCGAGATCGGCCGTATGGAAGAGCGACCGCCGGTTGATCATGGCTTTTGTGTGAGCTCGGGCGACGCGCGACAGGTGGCGGTCGAGTGTCAGCCTGGCGTGACCCCGGCTGGTGCGCGCCCGGTTGATAGTCCGCGCCATCCTCTTCTCGGGCGCCTTGTAGGTCCAGCACTCCCCGGCGGCAACCTGAGAGGCCCCACCGAGGCCGGAGACGACGAGAGCGGAGGCGGCAAGCGTGACTACACCCCTTTTAGTTCGCATGACTCATCCCATCCCTTCGACCGGCTAGTTCCCTATGGTTCTGGGATCGGCTTTTCGGCGACGCCGCTTTAGGCCCGCGCCCGGCGCCACCAGATCGAGCAGGGAGAACTTCTAACCCCAACGAGGGGCCCCTAAACCCGCTCGGCGGGAGTTCCTACCACGAGGACGAAGGTGATGCCAGGGGCCCGCAGGTAACGGACAAAAGGGCAGCTCAGCTTGGTTGCCCGGTCCAATCGATAGCCGCGAACCGGCCTAGATCAGGGCAATACCCACTTCGAGCCGCCCGCTCAGCGCGTGATGGTTCGAGACGGGCAGTCCGCAACCTGCCGGCCCCCGCCTGCGCGGGCGGGCCGGGACGAACGCCACTCGACGCGGACCCGTGATGCCTGCTTGCTCGTTGAGATGAGCGCGTACCCGTACTCGTCGATCGCGGCGCAGTGGAGAGGGTGCAGGGGGCCAGAAAAGCCGTTCTAAACCGCCTTTTGGTGCGCGAACCGACTAAAAGGCGGTTTAGAAACGACGTGGTTGCCTAACGGGGCTCCGATCCAAAAAGAAGTTCGATTCGGTGACGGATCGATTGTTCGAGAGCCGCCGCTTGAGCCTCATCGAGCTTTGACCCCCATGCGGTCCGAACGTAGAAAACGTCCACCACCCGTTCGCCCATCGTGTCGATCTTGGCGACGTGGATATCGAGATCGAGATCGGTGATGCCGGCAGCAACCGCGTACAGGATCCCGAGGGCATCTTTCGTTCGCACCTCGATGACGCTCGAATGCGGGGACGCGTCCTCGAGCACGCGCACGTCGCACGTCATCGGCGCTCCCGGATGGTAATCGCGCACTTTTCCCGCCAGCAGCGGGTCAAGGGCCGCGCGGCCGGCCAGACACGCCTCGATCTGCTGACCGAGACCATCCCAGTGGGCGTGGATCGGGGGCATGACCACGAAGCGCTCAATCGCAACCCCCCTCGACGTCGAGTAGGCCTGTGCGCGCAGGACTCGGATGCGATTGAACGCGAGCACGCCGGCTGCCTTGGCGAGGATGCCCGGCCGATCGAGTGTGCACAGTGTCAGCAGGGATGGTTCATCGGGCGCGCCCGCCTCGACTCGCATGCGCACCTCGCCGGGATCGGGCGGTGTGAGCATGAGTCTTATCTCATCGGCCATCTCGGGCACCCCGATCGAATCGAGGTAGGAGGGCGGCAGCGTGGACAGGATTGGCTCGACGCGGCCTGCAAGCAAGGGTTCGAATGACTCGATCTCACGCGCCCGAATGGTCGCATCCGTGCGCGCGGGCACCCGGCCAGTCTCGAGGGCGACGAGAGCCTTCCTGTACAGCTCGGAAACCAGCGCGGCCTTCCACTCGGTCCATGCCCCCGGGCCGGTCGCGCGTCCGTCTGCTGCCGCGAGCGCGTAGAGGAAGTGAAGACGTCGTGCTGTGCCGGCGCAATCGGCGACGTCGGAGATGACGGCGCCGTCGTCGAGATCGCGTCGAGTTGCCGTGTCGGGAAGCAAGAGATGTCGGCGAACAAGGAACGCCACCGTCTCTGCAGCCGGTTCGTCGATGCCGATTCGCCGGCATACCGCCGTCGCCAATTGCTCCCCAGCAACGGAATGATCGTTACCCGATCCCTTACCGATGTCGTGCAGCAATGCAGCCAACCTCAGTTCCGCGAGAGAGTCGCCGTCGAGCGCGCTATGCAGCGCGCGATCCTCCTGCAGAACCTTGTTCAGTTCCGCGACCGTAACGAATGAGTGACCGTCGACCGTGTAGCGATGATAGGGATCGTGTTGCGCGCGCCCGCGCACGTGCAACCATTCCGGCATCAAGGACGGCCACGCGCCAACGTGGTCGAGCAGTTCGAGAGCCGCAGCGGCATGCTCGCCCGCCAGTACCTCGAAGAATGCCACCCTCTGTGCGTCCGTCCATTGCCGTGGAGTTGCAGAGGAGACAGTCGCCTCGGCCCACTGAAGCCATCTGGGCTCGATCGGCTTGCCCGTGTCGGCCACCGATGCAACAAGGTCGAGCACCGTTGAAAGGGCGTCGTTTGGGCTCTGCCGGTCCACTACCAACCTGTTGTCGGCGAGAGAGATACCCGCCCGAAGAGCCATCACGGCCCCGGATCGGCGAGGTCCTCCAACGACTTTCTTGGTGACGGCTTGAAGGACGAGCCCGGCGCGGTGTTCGATGATTCGAGCGCTCGAGTGCACGGTCGACATCACGGAGTCGGCGTCCGTGTTCGTATATCCGAGTCGCTGTGCGACCGCGGGCTGCAAATCGATGCGAAGGGTGTCACCCGGTCGCTTCAACTCGGCGTGTAGCGCTTCCCTCACGGCCAACAGGCAATCCCCGGCGTCCGTCAAGAGTGCCTTGTCCGCGGTGGCCCCAGTTGCGGCTTCGATCCAGGTAACGGTGTGAAGGTCACGGAGCCCGCCGATGCCATCCTTCAGATCGGGTGCAAGAGCCCAGCCGGCGCGCTCCTGGGCGCGGTGTCGAGTGGCCGTCGAATCCAGTATGCGTCTGACCAGCCGACGAGGCTCCCGGTGCAGCCACGCCTTGCGGCGCTCGTCGAGGTCGGCCCAAAGTTGCTCGTCGCCTGCGATGAACCGGGCCGACAGCAGGGCCGTCGCGAAGTGAAGATCTTCCCGCGCGTGCGCGATCGTCTCTTTGGGTGACCTCGTCGCGTGACCGACCTGCCATCCGGCGTCCCACAGCGGATACAGAACCCCACGAAACGAGGCCGGCGGAGGCGTGGCTCCCCTCGGGACGAGGAAAAGCACGTCGATGTCCGAATGCGGTGACAGTTCGCCCCGGCCGTAACCGCCGACCGCCGCGACCGCGATGCGGGGGCCCAGTTGCTCGTCGATCAGGTTGATGAGGCAGCCGTCGACGGCGGCCGACCGCGCCCTGGCCGCGGCGGCACCGTTCTCGATGCGAACCGGGCGTGGAGCCCGAATCTCAGAGAGCGTCCGGGCCCCGTTCACCTGTGCGGATGCGGATGACCTGCTCCGCGGGGACTACCCACACCTTGCCGTCTCCGATGGAATCCGTACGCGCTGCTGCTGCGATGGCTTTCGTGATCTCGTCGACCTGATCGTCGTCGACGACGACCTCGATTCTCGTTTTCGGCGTGAAGTCCACCTGGTACTCGGCGCCTCGGTAGATCTCGGTGTGTCCCTTCTGCCGGCCAAAGCCGCGGGCATCCGTCACCGTCATTCCGCGCACGCCGATGTCTTCGAGAGCTTCCTTCACCTCTTCGAGCTTGAACGGCTTGACGACTGCGACCACCACCTTCATCAGGCTTCACCTCCCTGCGGGACGCGCACCGCCGCAGGGGAGTAGGCCCGCTCGGGTGGAGGGATGGCCACCGTGCCGCCTTCGCCGAACGCGTACCCGGCTTCGGAGTGCTGTGTGATGTCCAGTCCGGCGACTTCGTCGTCCTCGGTGACTCGCAGACCGATCGTCGCGTCTACGAGCTTCAGGAGAGCGATGCTGGCGACTCCAGAGAACCCTAGTGTTGCGACGACGGCGACCAGTTGTTTTCCCAGCAGCGACAGTCCGCCGCCCGCAAGCAACCCGTCCGCTCCGGCGGCGTTGATGGCGGTATCGGCGAAGATTCCCGTCAGGAGAGCCCCGGCGATCCCTCCGATCATGTGGACACCGACGACGTCGAGAGAGTCGTCGTATCCGAGGCGGAACTTCAGCCCAACGGCCCACGCGCACACGATTCCGGCCGCGAACCCGATGGCGATTGCCGCCATGGGTCCGACAAAGCCGGACGCAGGCGTGATGGCCACCAGCCCCGCCACCGCGCCCGACGCGACGCCGAGGGTCGTCGACTTGCGTTCTTTGGCTGTGTCCATGAGGGCCCATCCGCAGGCGCCGGCCGCCGCCCCCAGGTTGGTGGCGAGAAAGGCCGATGCGGCGAGCCCGTTGGCGGCGAGCGCGCTTCCGGCGTTGAAGCCAAACCACCCGAACCACAGAATCCCGGTACCGAGCACGGTCATCGTGAGGTTGTGCGGCACGAATGCGTTGCTACCGAAGCCCCTGCGCTTCCCAACGATGAGGGCGGCGGCGAGCGCCGCCACTCCGGCGTTGATGTGGACGACTGTACCGCCCGCGAAATCGAGGGCACCGAGCTCGCGGATCCAGCCGCCCGGGGCCCATACCCAGTGCGCGATCGGTGCGTAGACGACGAGGAGCCAGAGCGCTGTGAACACGACGTATCCCGAGAACTTCATGCGTTCGGCGAAAGCTCCGGTGATAAGGGCTGGAGTGATCACGGCGAACATCATCTGGAACAGCGCGAATGCAATATGGGGGATGGTTGCCGCAAGATCGGCGTTGGGCTCCTGACCTACACCCGAGAAGCCGGCCCAGTCCAGGCCACCGATGATCCCCGCGTGATCGGGACCAAATGCGAGCGAGTAGCCGACGACCACCCACAGGATGGACACGATCCCAAGAGCGAAGATGCTCTGCATGATCGTGCCCAGCACGTTCTTCGTTCGAACCATGCCGCCGTAGAACAGCGCCAGGCCCGGTGTCATGAACATGACGAGGGCCGACGCGACCATCACAAAGGCGGTGTCGCCGGTATTCATCCGCACGTCCCTTCTCGTGTCCTGAACCTGCAGACAACAAATAGAGAAGCGGTGTTTCGGGGGTGTTTCGTGGCGGTTTCCGACCCGTAAATATCGGGGACCGATCGAACTTTCCGGGTTCTACATCTCGTGAGGATGTCGGATCAGGAAAGAAACTAGAGCTCTGCGGCGGCGGCTTCGTCTACAAGCAGGGTCGCGTCGGGATGATCGGCAAGGATGCGAACGGGACAGGTGCGAGGCCCTTCGGTCCCGCGTACGGCCCGCCGGACCGCGTCGGCTTTCGCGGCCCCCGCAACGATCAGAACCACCTTTGCGGCCCGTAGGAGGGCGCGCGGCGTCAGGGTCACTCCGTGCAGGCCGTCTGGCCGCGTCACCGCCTGCGACCAGTCTCCCCCGTCGTCGAATACGGGCGACAGGGGAAAGAGCGAAGCGATGTGGGCATCCGGGCCCAAACCCAGCAGCATCACATCCGGGCCGCGTTCCATGATGTGTTCGATCGCTCGTGAGTACTCGTCCGCAGCATCGTGTGGACGATCCTCGCCGCGTACGCGATGAACGTGGCGTGGGGGGCGCACCGACAGCAACAGCTCGCGCGCCATCCTGTAGTTACTCGCCGGATCATCCGGCGGAACGACGCGCTCGTCCGAGAACAGAACGTCGGTGTGCGACCAGTCGTGTTCGTAGACCGCAAGTTCGGGGTAGAGGGAGGCGGCCGCATCACCTCCGGTGAGAACCACCGCGCCGCCGGCTGGGAGTACCGGGCCGATGACCGCCGCCGCCCGCCCCGGCCACTCGGCGGAGCCAAATGCCTCTACTCGAAAACTCACGCCGCCCAAACGCCGTCGAGGAAGTCGGCGATCCGATCGGAGAGTCGGTTGGGCGCAAACCGCAGCTCGAAGAAAGACGTCGCCTGCACGAACTGGGAGTTGCGCAGCTCACGGTGGAGGGCCTCCGCGTCGCTCAACGGATGCAGCAGGTCGCGCGTGTGCCCGATAATCAGTGCCGGCTTGTCGTTCTTCTCGCGATCGGACGGATGCGGAGCGGCGCGCCCGACGAGCAGCCCGTGAAGGATCGCCGCATTCGGAACGGGATCCTGCGAGAGGAGATCGAGGAGGACGTCCGGGTAGAGGCCGGCGCCCCGCGGAATACGCTTGAAGAAGTTGGCGACTCGCTGCAGAAGCGCCGATCCTTCCGCAAAGGCGAGCGTCAGCGGCAGGAAGAGGATGCCCGCCGCGGGCGCGGCGCGTTCGAGGACCGGCATCTCGGTGATTAGGCCGCGCACGCGCTCGGGAGCATGGTTGACCGCCTCCAGGGCCACGTTCGCGCCCAGCGAAGTCCCTCCCACCACCGCTTCCTGGATACCGAGGTGATCGAGAAGCGCGATCACCTGGCGCGCAAAGATCTCCATCGAATAGAAGCGCGAGTGCGCGGGCCTGTCGCTCTCTCCGTGGCCGAGCAGGTCGACAAGGATCACGCGGTTGCCCCGCTCGGCGAGGACGGCGGCCAGGCCGTAATGGTGCTTGCGGGAGAAGAGAAGGCCGTGGATGAGCACGACCGGCCGCTCCGCCGCGCCTTCTCTGCGGCCCTTTTGTTCGTAGGAGATCCTGTGGCCGTCGTAGTTGAACGAGGGCATTAGTGACCCGCCTTGTCGGCGTCGGTCAGCTCTCGCTTCAAGACCTTCCCCGTGCTCGTCCGCGGCAGCTCGTCGACGATCTCGATCCGGCGCGGGATCTTGAAGGACGCCAGCTCATCGCGACATCTTCGGTCGATCGCGTCGGCCGTTGCCGACCCTGCTACGAACGCCGCGAGCACCTGCCCGTACGCGGGGTCGTCGATGCCCACGACTGCGGCTTCCCTGACCCCGGGTATCGACTCGATCACCTCCTCGATCTCGATCGGGTACACGTTCTCGCCGCCGACAACGACCATGTCGTCGGCGCGCCCTTCGATGAACAGAAAACCTTCGTCATCGCGGTAGCCGGCGTCCCCGATCGACATGAATCCCTCGCGCTCCTCTTTGGAGTCGCCGGATGAGTATCCCTCGAAGGACACGTTGCTTCGAACGAAGATCTCGCCCGACTCTCCCGAGCCCAGCCGATCGCCCTCGGCCGAGAAGATTGCGACCTCGATGCCGGGGACGGGCAGGCCGACAGACTTGGGCCTCGCGATGATGTCTTCGGGACGCGCGATGGCAACCCATCCGGCCTCCGTCGAACCGTATAGGTCGTAAAGGACGTCACCGAACAGCTCCATTGCTTCCGAGCGAAGCTCCGGAGACATCGAGGATCCGCTGGCGAGCACGATGCGCAGGGCTGAGATGTCGTAGGCGGTCACCACGTTGTCTTCGAGGTCGAGGATGCGCGCGATCATGACCGGCACAAACGAGGCGGCCGTTGCGCGGTGGCGCTCTATCAGCTCGAGAGACCCTTCGGGATCGAACCTTTCCGGCAACACCAGCGTGGCACCAAGTGCCGTCGCGAACGTAAACGTTGCGAGCCCGAAGGAATGAAAAAGAGGAGCCGGGCACAGGATGATGTCGTTGCGGTGGTAGGGGACAACGCCGATCAGATTCGCAAGTGATCGGAGCCCGGCCGCCGACGCGTCTCGCTGTGCACCTTTCGGCGTGCCGGTCGTTCCCGACGTTTGGATGACGACCTTGGGGCTGCTGCCACGGAGCGTGAACGGAAAGGGCGGCAGATCGAAGCCCGCTCCAAGGAAGTCGTCGTAGGCGATCGAACCCTCGAGTGGATCGCCCGCCGTCCCGGTCGCGATGAGAAGTGCACCTTCCAGGTCACATCCTGCAAGCTGCTTGGAGTGGGCCACGTCGTAAACGAGCGCTCGACAGCCCGAGCTCTCGAGCGTCGCCTTCAGCTCTTTCGACACCGCCCAGGTGTTAAGCGGGCAGACGACAATTCCGGTCTTCTGGGCCCCCAACAACACCTCGGCGAACTCGCGACCGTTGCGAAGGAGCAAAGCGACGCGGTCTCCTCCTGACAGTCCGAGGCGCCGCATCGCCTGTGCTGCTCTGTTGGCGTTGGCGTCCAGTTCACGCCATGTCAGCGCGCCGTGGCGATCGTGGATCGCAGTCCTTGCACCGATCACCACCGAGTTCATCTGGCTCACGACGCCGAGAGACTGTCCGCGTCCAACCAGCCACGGAAGCGACAGGCCCACCGCCAGGGGGGTGAGCGGCGCGAGAGTGCCCGCGCGGTAGAGGCGGGACAGCGTTCGGGGATCGGCGAGCTCGAGAACCGGCTTCAGCCCGGCCAGTGGGTTCACCGGGCGGCTTCTCTGGGGACTGCGTCGAGAAAGGCTTGCAGCGCGGGCTCGTCGGCCCGGTCGTCGAGTAATCGCTTAGTGCCTCGCATGGCTTCTTCGACAACCGACGTGCGATCGTGGTGCCGCATCGAATTGGTCCCATGGATGCCGAGTTCGCTGAGATAGGGACGGATGACGAACACCTCGATACCGCGCGCTCGGGCGGCAACGACCTCGCGCCGCAACGCGCGGGCGAATCCCGCGCGCAAGAGGACCGGAGGCAGCTTGCGGATCTCTCGAAGCGACAGCTCGACATCTCTCCGATAACCGAGGGGAGCGACACACAGGATCGCGTCGCATCCAGCCTCGGCGGCAAGGTCGAGTGATGTCGCGCTGTAGACGCCGCCATCGACGTAGTGGCGATCTCCGATCCGGATCGACGGAAAGACGCCGGGGATCGCAATCGACGCAAGTACGGCGTCGTGGAACGGGGCGGGCGGAGACCCGGGGGTTCCGAAGGCCACTCTCTTTCCAGAATAGAGGTCGGCCGCGCACAGATAGATACCGGCGCGGGGCCACGCCGACGGCAGGTCCTTACGCAACCTCTCTTGCGACTCGTCGGTTGAGTACATCCCGGCGGGAAAGGCGCGCCGGAGGGGGCCCAGGGGGACGCGCCCATGCGCGAGCCGCTCCCAGTAGCCCCGCGACGATGCGACTGCGAACAGAGATCCGATGCTTCGTCTGACGCGCTCGCCGCTCGAGGTCCAGAGCGGCGTGAAGATGCGCGCCACCTCGTCTCGTTGCTCGTCGGGATCGGCGGTCGAGTCCGGATGGCGCCCATATGCGTAGTCGTAGAAGTCTTGCGGGGTCCAGCCGATGGCGAGGTAAGCCGCCATGATCGCTCCGGCACTGGTGCCGACCAGGATGTCGGCGCGCGTTAGGTCCATGCCGCGATCGTGGAGTGCCTTGAGCACGCCCGCGTGATAGGCCATGCCGACCAACCCGCCACCGCCGAGGACAAGGCCCAGTTTCGCCATGACCGAAGCCTATCCTCGCTACTCTGATTCCCGTGAGCCCGCGCCTCGACGTCTCGATGACTAGGGACGAAGTGAATCAGTTCCTCGAGGTCTCGAGGGTTGCCGTGCTCACGACGCTCGGGCCTGGTGGATGGCCTCATGCTGCGGGCATGTGGTACGTGTGTGTCGACGACACTCTTCGGATGTGGACATACGCGAAGAGCCAGAAAGCGGTCAATCTGGCGCGCGACGCGCGGTGCGCCGCCGTGGTCGAAGCCGGAGAGCAGTACGAGGAGCTCCGGGGAGTCTTGATCAAGGCCCGAGCGACCCTTACCAGCCGGTACGACGAAGTCATCGCAATCGGGCACGCCCTATACGAGCGCTACACGAAACCCCGGACGGGCATTTCCTTCGACGCAGGACCCGCTCTGGAAATCGAGCGACAAGCGCGCAAGCGCGTCGGAATCCTGCTACCTCTTCAGTCGTTGTCGTCATGGGACCACGGCAAACTCAGATGATCGCTCCAGTTGTGGAAAGGAAGTGAAGATCGACACGAGAAGATTGGGAACCCAGGGCCCGGAGATCTCGGTGATCGGTTTCGGTGCCTGGGAAGCGGGGGGCATGGCGTGGGGGCCGAACCCTCCGGATGAACAGACGGTCCGCGCAATGCAAACGGCGCTCGATTCCGGCATGAACTGGATCGACACTGCCGAGGTCTACGGCGGCGGGCGTTCCGAGGAGCTCGTCGGGCAGGCGATCAAGGGCCGTGACGACGCCCTGGTGTTCACCAAGCTCGCGCCCCGACCCGCGGGCAGCGGCTTCGATCCCGCCCTGGCGTGGTGGGGGGCACGGCATGGGCTACTACGGTCGCTTCTTCGCGTCGGGAAAGCTCGAGGCCAATCTCGAGATCGTTGATGCTCTCCGTCCCATCGCCGACCGCCTGGACGTGACGCTCGCCCAGCTCGCTCTTGCGTGGGTCGTCCACCAGCGTGGTGTGACCGGCGCGATCGCGGGATCGCGATCCCCCCAACATGTTGCCGAGAACGCCGGCGCCGGTTCGGTCCTCTCGAGAGCAAGGACCTCGAGGAGATCGAATCGATTCTCGAGAGAGGTACTTAGGCCGGAGGCTCGTGCACCGGCCGGGGGCCCGCCGAAGCGAGAATCGGCAATGCTCCGACCACAAGTAGGGCACCGATCCCCATTCGCAGCGTGATTGCCTCGCCCAGGACCATCGCGGCGAGGACCACGGTTGTGACGGGCTCCATCGTGTTGGCAACCGCCGTCCGAGCCGAGCCGATGCGCGCAATCGCTGCGTAGACGAGCAGGAACGATATCGCCGACGCGAATGCGAGCGCCGCCGCGTGAGGGAGCGCGGCCGAGGGCAGCGCGCCTCCTCCGATCACGGCCGCGACACAGGTGACCACTGCAGCTCCGATGGTCGTCCAGGTCGTCGTCTCGTAGGTGTCGGCGTCGCGCAGGATGAGCTGAGCCAGGATGAAGTATACGGCTACGGAGACGGCGGCCGCGAGAGCCAGCAGGGGACCGGCGAGGCCGATGTCCTCGACCGTAAAGATGGATGCGACGCCAATCGTGCTCAGACCAAGCGCAGCGGCGACGGGTGTGTGCCATCGCTCGATTCCCGTCGCCAGTCCGATGAGGTTGGTCCACATTGGATAGCTGTAGAAGATTAGAGAAACGACCGCGGCGGAGGCGTTATCGAGCGCAAGGAAGAACAACGATGCCTCCAACCCATAGAGCCCGCCGAGGAGCGTCAGTCTGACGGCGAGTCTCGGGTTGTGGAGTAGCGGACGGCGTGTGCCGGCCTGCCACAGCACCAGTAGGGCGGAGGCGATGGCGAAACGACCCGCCAGTAGGGGCAGCGGATCTGCGCCTTGCCGGTACCCCAGCTTCGCGAAGATCGCCAGAGTGCCGAAGGTCGCCGCCGCGCCCACGGCAAGTGCGATGCCTGCTGCGGTCGATTCCGGCCGCTCGGACCGGTCGCCGGCCGGGTGACTAGCGGTCAAGTTCGCAAGACCTGGGGTCCGACTATCCTCATGGGTGCTTTGTGGACGGGGCGGCTGCGGCCGCTCAACCTACTATTGGAGACCGGCCGGCGTTGACAGACGTTCCGTGGTTCGTTTACGCAGGGTTCATCGCGTTCGTGATCGCGATGTTGCTCGTGGATCTCAAGATGTTCCACACAGAGGAGCACGAGCCCTCCTTCAAGGAATCCGCGGCATGGGTGGCCGTCTGGGTGTCGCTCGCAATCGTGTTCGGGATCGGCTTGTTGATCCTCGAGGGGGGGACGACGGCTCAAGAGTACTTTGCGGGTTACCTGGTCGAGTACTCGTTGTCGGTGGACAACATGTTCGTCTTCGTTCTCATCTTCAGCTACTTCCAGGTCCCTTTCATGTACCAGCACCAGGTCCTCTTCTTCGGGATTCTCGGTGCGTTGATATTCCGCGGCATCTTCATCGCCGCCGGGGTGAGTCTCATCAACACGTTCGAGTGGATCGTGTACGTCTTCGGAGCATTTCTGATTCTCACGGCGGTCCGGCTGGCGATCGGGTCGGAGGAGGTGCATCCGGAACAGAACCCGGTTTTGAGGTTCGCGCGCAAGAGGCTCGCATCGACGACGAGATACGACGGTCAGAACCTGTTCACCGTCGAGAACGGACGCCGACTTGCCACTCCGCTCTTCATCGCTCTGATCTTCATCGAGGTCACGGACATCATCTTCGCCGTTGATTCCATCCCCGCGATCCTGGGGATCACGACCGACCCGTTCATCGTTCTCACGTCGAACGTGTTCGCGATCCTGGGCCTACGAGCGCTCTATTTCCTCCTCGCCGGCAGCATCGAACGTTTCCACCTCTTGCGCTACGGGCTTGCGATCATTCTCGGGTTCGTGGGAGCCAAGATGCTTCTGGAGGCGTTCCACATCGAGATCCCAATCCCGTTGTCCCTGTCGTTCATCGTCGTCGTGCTGGCGATCACGGTTTTCCTGTCCTTCCGGGTCCCGCCTCCTGAGGGAAGGAAGGGGGTCGCAACCTTTCCGAAGAGGCCGCCGCCGGAAGGAGAATCGGATCCGGAGCGGGACGAGAGGGGGGTCGGAACGGGCTAGCTTCCGCTCCTACTCTGCGGGGGCTCCCTCGTCACCCCCGCATTGCTCGAAGCCGTATTCGCGGGCGAGCCGGACGGACTGGTCCGCTATCTGCTGCAGTTTCGCTTCGACCTGCCTGAGCAGCCGTCCGTCCTGTGACTGCACCGCGCGGGCGTAGTCGGGAAGAAGGTCCACCGAGCTCTCGATGTTGCCTATCAGGTCTTTGATCAACGGCCCGTCGCCGGGGGGCGGTTTCAGAGAACGCAGTTCGGTGATTCCTTCGTCGCTTATCTCTCCGATCGCGTTGGCGTAGTCGTCGAGGTCGTTCGTGTTCGCAGGAGGTTCGAGTGCTTGGATCCTGTGCTCGGTCTCTTCGCAGACCTCATCCGCGCGCTGAACGAACTCTTCCTTAGTGAATGGCCCTACGCCATTCGACTCGTCGTCCGCGGCCTGATTGTCGTCGTCACACGCGATCAGTCCGAGCCCGGCGGCCATTATGACGGCGGCGGCGAGGCGGCGAACGATCATTGGGCGGTTTTCTTCGCGTGCGATGGACGAAACCTATCGCGACGCGTCGTCTTTGCGTGCCACAAGAGTGGCAGCCGCCTGCGCGACCGGTCGCACGACGATCTCGTCGATGTTCACGTGCGGGGGCCGCGTCGCCGCCCACGCGATGCAGTCTGCGATGTCATCTGCGGTCAACGGCGTCATTCCCTCGTACGGTGTTTTCGCCTTATCGGTATCACCCTCGAACCGAACGACCGAGAATTCGGTCTCGACCAGACCCGGAGCCACCTCCGTGATGCGAATCGGTTTGCCCAGAAGCTCGAGTCGCAGCGTGCGAGTGATCGCGCGCACTGCGTGCTTCGAGGCCGTGTAGCCGGCACCGCCGGGGTAGACCTCGAAGCCCGCTATCGAGCCCACGTTGATGATGTGCCCCGTATCTGCTTGCTCGAGCAAGGGCAGCAGCGTCCGCGTCATTCGCAACAGCCCCAAGACGTTCGTCTCCCACATGATCCGTGCGCGTTCATCGGTGAGCTCGGCGATCGAATCGGTGCCGATTGCGAGCCCCGCGTTGTTAACGAGCAGCGAGCAATCGTCGAGTTCGGACGCAAAGCGATCGACGGAGCCCGGATCGGTGACGTCGAGCTCGAGGGCCCGGCCGCCGGTCACCCTCGCGATCTCCTCGACCCGCTCGATACGGCGCGCCCCTACGACGACGTCGAACCCCTCGGCCGCGAGCCTGATGGCGGTTGCGGCACCGATTCCCGCCGACCCCCCTGAGATGACCGCGGTCGCACGTCCCCGTGGCGACATGTCACCATCGTTGCATGCCCGACGCAAAGCGAGTGTGCATCGTGGGTGCTCCCCTCGACCTCGGTCAGGCCCGAAGAGGCGTGGACATGGGGCCCAGCGCGATCCGCTACTCGGGACTGGCCGAGCGCCTCGAGAAACTGGGTGTCGAGGTGGAGGACGAGGGCAACGTCGTCGCCGAGCTGCCCGAGATCGCGGGGATGGAGGATGAGCACGCCCGCTATCTTCCCGAGATCCTCGGCACCTGCGCCCAGATCGCCCGTCGGGTGGCGGAGGCTGCGACTGCCGACCGAACTCCACTGGTTTTGGGGGGCGACCACTCCATTGCGATGGGGACGCTCGCCGGTATGAGTTCGGTCTTCGGTCCCGGAGGAGTTCTCTGGGTTGACGCTCATGGCGACCTCAACCGGCCCGAGACGTCTCCATCGGGAAACGTGCACGGGATGCCTCTCGCGGCCGCGCTCGGAGCGTGTGGCTTCTCGCTGGACGGCTTCGCAGCGCCGCCGTGGGCCGACGCCACCCGGGTCGCTCTCGTCGGCATTCGTGACCTCGACGGCGGAGAGAAAGAGTTCGTTAACGAGCGCGGGATAGCCGCCTTCACGATGTCCGAGATCGACCGGCGGGGGATCGCAGATGTCGTGCACGATGCGGTGGACGTGATAACGGGGGACAACTTCGTCCATCTCTCGCTCGACGTCGACGTGTGCGACCCGGAGATCGCTCCGGGTGTCGGCACGCCGGTTCGCGGTGGGCTCTCGTACCGCGAGGCGCACCTTGCGATGGAGATCGTCGCCGAATCATCGATTGTGACCTCGCTCGAGGTCGTCGAAGTGAACCCGATCCTCGACCACGCCAACATGACCGGCGAGCTGGCGGTCGAACTGATAGCAAGCGCCCTGGGGGCGCGCATCCTCTGACCACCGCGACCCAAAAGGCATTTTGTCCGGCGTGCGCCCCAAAAGGTCCAACAAAACGTCGCAAGGGGTCGGGCTCACAGCTCGTGGACGACCCGGCCCTCCATACCCCCGGCCACCGTTATTACCTGTCCGGTCACGTGGCCCGACACGCGATCCGACGCGAGTGCCACGACGGCGGCGGCGACGTCGGTTGCCCGGCCCAGCTTCTGGAGGGCCATTGTGCGGGTGAGGCGCGGGACCATCGTCTCGTCGGCCAGCACGTCACGGGTCATGTCGGTCTGGGTCCACCCCGGGCAGACGACGTTGACTCGCCCGGAGGGCGCTGCGCGCACGATCTCATTCTTGAGGCTGAGGGCCAGTCCACCGACGACTGCGGATTTGGCCGCGGCGTAATCCGCGTGCCCGGCCTCTCCGAAGAGACCGGCAGTCGAACCGATGATGACGATGTTTCCGGTTCCGGTCTGGGCGACGTGGCGGAGGAACGCTCGGCACGACAGAAACACGCCGTCGAGATTGACGGCGAGAGTCGACCGCCAGCGCTCCAGGTCCATTTCCCACATCGGTACGTCGTGTACGGGCCACCGACCGGCGTTAGCAACCAGAACATCCAGACGTCCGAGCCCTTCGGCGGCGGCAGGAACGAGCCGGTCGGCTTCTTCTTCAACGGTCAGGTCCGCGCCCAACGCGACGCCTCCGACCTCGGCCGCAAGAGCATCGGCGCGCTCTTTGTTGGTGTGGTAGTGGATTGCAGTGGTCGCTCCCTCGCGCGCAAATGCACGCACGATGGCGCTCCCGATCCCGCCGGCGCCACCGGTCACCAGCACACCGCGACCATCAAGCCCGGTCTCCATGGCTCTAGAAGCTACCCTCTCGCCCATGAAGGACGTGGGCATCGTCGGGATGCCGTACTCGGGAAAATCGACTCTGTTCACGGCGCTCACGCGCGCCGGATCCGCCGGCGGCCGTTCCAACCAGGCGGTCGTAGAAGTCCCCGACGAGCGACTCGAGGTGCTGGCCGAGATCGAGTCATCGAGGAAGATCGTCCCCGCCAAAGTTCGATTCGTCGACGTTCCGGGAGGGTTGACCGCGCAGGGCATTGCCGAGTTCCGAGCGGTAGACGCCCTTTGCCTCGTCGTGCGCGAGTTCGGCGGCGACGCCAACCCGACGTCCGAACTCGCCGCTCTTCGAGCCGAGCTCGTCCTTGCCGACCTGGCGAATATCGATTCGGGACTGACCAAGGCCCGCAAGAAGGCTCGCGGCGAGGTTCGGGCGCGCACCGAAGTCGATGTCCTGGAGAGAGCCCACGGCATGCTGGAGTCGGAGCAACTCCTGCGCGACGGTGAGTTCGACACGCCCGATACGAAGGTGCTGAGGGGATACGGGCCGCTCACCCTCAAACCCTGGATCCTCGTCGCGAATGTGGCCGAAGGTGCGTCGGAGTCGCAGCTTCAGTCGGCGATTCCGATCAGTGCGGCCCTCGAGGCGGAAGTGACCGGGGTCGACGACGCCGAGGCCGCGGAGCTGCTCGGCGAGTTTGGCGTCGTCGAGCTGGGGCTCAACCGGGTGATCGCCGCCTGCTACCGAGCCCTCGACCTCATCACGTTCCTGACGACCGGAGACGACGAAACGAGGGCGTGGGAAGTGCGGCGCGGCGCCAGGGCCCCGGAAGCCGCGGGGGTGATCCACTCGGATATGGAGCGGGGATTCATCAGGGCCGAGATCGTCTCCTACGACGACCTGGTCGCGACGGGCTCGTGGGACGCTGCGAAGTCTAAGGGGCTCCTGCGGGTCGAGGGAAAGGACTACGAGGTCGCCGAGGGCGACGTCGTGCACATCCGCTTCGCGGTCTGACCCGGGCCCCGTCGACAGGTCCCACACTGTCGTCATGCAACACGACGGGACCAGTCGGGGTGCCGAATCCCATCATTGATCTTTCTGGCCCGGGTACACGTCGGTCTCGGACTCGTGCCACACGGGGTGATCGCCCGACGTCTCGACGTTGAACCCATAGTCGTAGACGAGCGCACCGCCGTAGGCGGCACCGAACGAGACCAGTCCTCCGATGATGATTGAGAAGATCGCGAGCCCGGCTGCTGTCGTCTCGTCGCCGGCCCGGACGACGAGATCGATCACGACGAGGAGCGTGACGGTGAGCATCACCGCCATGTGCCAGTTGGCGGTGCGCCATGCCTGGGTGTGCGAGGCCGTCGACTTGAGCCAGTCCCAGAACCCCGTCAGCGCCGTGGGCACCGACACGATCAGGCCGGCAACCAGAACGAACGTGCCGGCGGTGAAGAAGTCGCGGGCGGCTTTGCTCCCGTCTTCAGACACGAACGAGATGAGGTCGAAGACCGCGAGAAGCACGTAGCAGGTGACGGGGAAGTCGGTCAACGGCGGATGCGTCGGTTTTCCCGCGAACCCCCTGAGCCCTTTGAACTGCCGGCCCTTGATGGTCAGCACCGGCCGGATGGAAAACAGTCGTGCCATGGTGCCCGCTCTCCTTCCTGGGACAGGATGGTCGTAGGACGAGTAGCTTAAGTGCCCCGGTCAGACAAGGGCGCTGGCACCCGAGCGGCGCGGGTCGTGGGCTGCATCGACCGCTCCGGTCTCGTCCACCGACGCCCCCTGCACGCCGCCGAAGTACATGTGCAGTTCCTCGTAAGGTCGCTGAAGATAGTCGAGGCGATCGCCCGGAAGGCCGGGCTCGTAACACAGTGTCTCTCCCTGTTGCCTTTGGTCGAGGTGGGCGCGTGGAGCGGCGATGGCATCCGCCAGTGAGTCGTCGTCGACGGCAAGCCGTACGAGCGTCTGCGCGATCGCCCCCACGATGCGGTCGGCGCCGGGCGAGCCCAGGCCGACCACTCGATGGGGCCCGGTGACGATCGTTGGCGCCATATTGGAGTGACATCGAGACCCGGGCGACAACCTGTGAATTCCGAGAGGGTTGAGCTCCTCCTCGCCGAGCGTGTTGTTCAAGAGGACCCCGGCGGCGATCAGCCCGGAGCTGTAACCCGCTGATTCGGTGAACGCGCACACGAAGCCGTCCGCGTCGGCCGCGGAAGTGTGCGTCGTGGACGGCGACTGCAGTCCTCGTTGAAGACGGGCGAGCTCGGCGTCGAGAGCGCCGGCGATGTCCTCCGGTTCGTTGTAGTGCCGTTTGCGATATCCGGTCGCAGCGCGCTGACTTGCAACGATGGTCTTTAGCCTCTGCACCGGATCGCCGAGATCGGCCCCTTCCATGAGGGCCAGCATGTGGGTGAGCACAGCCCCTCCCACGGCCGGCGGCGGATTGGACTCGACGTTCCACCCGAATGCGTGGGTAGCGATCGGCCGTCGGATCTCGGCCCGATAGGCGCGGAGGTCGTCGAGACGGAGGAACCCTCCCTCGCCGGCGATCTCGGAGACGATCTGGGCGCCGATATCCCCGCCGTAGAAGACATCCGGTCCCTCTCGGGCGATCGTCTCGAGTGAGTCGGCGAGATCCGACTGCACAAGCCTGTCGCCGGCTTTCAGGATCGCACCGTCGTGCTCGAAGAGAGCTCGGGCCGACGAGTAGCGCGACCACAACTGGTCCCACGTCGTCGAGATGTAGTAGGCGGATGTCAGCGCGAACGGGATACCCTCCCGCGCCGCGCGGATTGCGTCTTCGAATAGAGCCTCCCATTCGATTCGCCCGTGACGCGTCCACGCCGCGTGGACGCCCTCCAGGACTCCCGGAATGGCGATCGATCCGGGACCGATGCCCGTCCACATCCCGTCCGAGTAGTCGGGAAAGTAGACGCGCTCCAGCCCCTGCCCCGAGTACTCGGGGCTCGTGTACGGCATGGCTGCGTTGCCGTCGATGACCTCATGAGTGCCGTCGGGCGCGCAGATGGCGATGAAACCTGAGCCTCCCAGAGACGCAAGTGATGGCTCGGCGACCCACGCCATGATTGCGGAAGCGAGGCATGCGTCCACCGCGTTGCCTCCCGCCCGCGCCACATTGGCCGCAGCTTCAGCGCCCAGCTTGTTCCCGGCGGCGATGGCGAGACGTGGCGATGGCACGCTCGGAGGTTAACGGTTCGGTCGCGATGGGATCACTAGACTGAATCGATGAAGACAGACAATTCGCTGTCCAGTGTTCGCTCGATGCCGGCCACAGCGGAGCCGGACTCGCTGATGGTCTTGTTGCTAGACCCGTCCTCGTGGCCCGGCTGGCAATCCGAGATCGTGTCGGCCGACGGCCCAAGCCCCCTGCGCGCCGGAGACGTCGCCCGAGGCCGGGCTCACATGCTCGGGTTCCACGTCGACGGCCACAGCACAACAATCGAAGCCGGCGACGATCACTTCGAGCAGGACGTGATAGTCGGCGTCCGTATGAGAATCCGCTATGAGGTCAAGGAGTCGAGGGGGGGCTCAGAGCTGACGCACAGGCTCTTCTGCGATCTGCCGGGGGGGCCGTTGGGCCGGGTGCTTTCCTTCTTTCTACGGCGCCGGCTTCAGAGGCTCCAGGAGAGCGCGCTGAAACGCCTGGCCTCTAGCTCGGGTCGGAGCCCTGCTCGATGACCTCGGCCATCGCGTCCATCAAATCGCGCAGGGAAACGATGCCCACCGGATCATCCATCTCCATGACGAGGAGGTGCCGGAAGCCCCCTTCGGTCATCGTCTTTACCGCCCGAAGCAGGTCCCAGCCCGGGGCACCACTCACGACTTGAGCAGTCATCTCGCTTTCGACGACGATCTCGTCCACGTCCTTGCCGGCTGCAATCGCGTGCAGGATGTCGCGCTCGGTGATGATTCCCGCAACGCTCTCGTTGTGGATCACGACTGCCGCGCCCACTCCGCGATCGGTCATGACCTTAGAGACCCGTCGAAGAGAGCTTTGCGGGGAAACGGTCACGAGGTGCCGGATGGCGACGTCTCGGAGAAGCTTCATTGGAGGGGAATCATCTTCTATGCAGCACATCGAGGCAAGGACCGGAACCGTCAACTAGGGTCTGGGCGATGCTGATCGGGGCACACGTGCACGATGACGATCCGCTGGACGCCGCCGCGGAGGTGGGAGCCGACTGCATTCAATTGTTCGTGGGCCCTCCGCAGTCGTGGAAGAAACCACCACCCCGACCCGATGCGGATCGGTTGAGGGCCTCCCCGCTGCCCATCTACGTCCACGCCCCCTACCTGATAAACGTCGCGTCGCCAAACAATCGCATCCGGATCCCGTCGCGCAAGATCCTTGCCAACACGGTCGAGCGCGCCGAGGAGATAGAGGCCGCGGGTCTGATCGTCCATGCGGGCCACGCTGAGGATGGGATCAACCGCGGCTTCATGCGGTGGCGCAAGGTGTTCGAGGAGATCGAGAGCCCGGTTCCGATCCTGATCGAAAACACTGCCGGCGGTACCAACGCCATGGCCAGGTTCATCGACGCGCTTGCCCGGCTGTGGGAAGCGCTCGGAGATTGCGACGTCGGTTTCTGTTTCGACACGTGTCATGCACACGCAGCGGGTGAAGATCTGTCGGACGTAGTCGATCGAGTGCTGGCCGCGGTTGGAGAGATCGACCTGGTGCACGCGAACGATTCGCGTGACGCGCCCGGGTCCGGCGCGGATCGCCACGCGAACTTTGCCGACGGCCAGATGGACGCCGACCAGATAGTGGACATGGTGCGGGCGTGCAAGGCACCGGCAGTCGTCTGTGAAACGCCGTGGCCGGGGATCGCCGACGACCTTGCCTATCTCCGCAAGAGTCTTTAGATACCCAGCTGCTCCCTGAGACGTGATACGTGGCCCTTGGCGCGCACTCCGTACTCGGCAGATTCGATGTGACCGTTCTCGTCGATGACGAAGGTCGATCGGGTGACCTCGATCGGTGTGCCCTCGTACTCCCTTGCGTCGTTAGCGATCGTTCCGTATGCGGTGGCCACACGCATGCCTTCATCGATCAGCAACGGGAAATTCAGGCTGTACTTGGATGAAAAACTTCTGTGCGAATCGGCATCCTGGGGACTGACCCCCAGAACCTGATAGCCGGCACCGGCAAAGTTGTCGCGCGTGTCGCGGAAGTCGCACGCTTCGGTCGTACAGCCGGGAGTATCGTCGATGGGATAGAAGTAGAGAACCACCTTCTGCCCGCGTAGATCATCCAGTCGCCACGATCGGCCCTCGGCGTCCGGCAACTCGAACTGCGGAGCCGGCATTCCGGGTTGTAGCTTCACGCGGTCCCTCCGAGCTCTTCGAGGATCAACTCCTGGATCATTCCCAGCCAGTGCAGGGCAGAGAGCGCCGGTGCATCCGGATCGTCGGGATCCGGCGCGGCCGCCATCACCTCTTCGTTCACGTTCAATCGTGTTCCGATGGCGAGTCGTATGTCGGTGAGAAAGGTCAGCCACGCGTCGAGCGCATCGTCGGTAAGGACCACCCCACCCCGCGCCTCGTCAAGTGAGACCTTGACCTGGCGCAGCGCACTCGACTTGGTAGTCAGGAGATCGTTTCCGGTCAGACGCTCGTAGGCGGCTTGCTCTTCCGGGTCCTCGTAGGCGCGAGGGAAGAGTCGTGCCTTCACCGGATCGATTGACGGCACATCTGCCTCCAGCAGGATGCGCATTTCGTCGGCGAGACCGTCCAGCAGCTCCACCTCGTAGTCGGCCAGTCGCAGACGCACCCCGCCGCGCACCGAGGACACCTCCGCCACGTCAGTCGCTCCTGGACACCGTCGCCCACAGGCCATGAGCGTGGAGACGGAAGCAATCCAGCTCCGCCTTTTCCTGCGGCCCGCTGGAGACGACCGCCCGCCCCTTGTGGTGAACATCCAGCATCAGCTTTGTCGCGTGGGGTCGCGAGTAACCGAACAATTTCTGGAAGACCCACGTGACGTAGGACATCAGGTTGACGGGGTCGTTCCAAACAATCACGAGCCACGGGCGATCGGGCTCGACGGCCGTGTCGTCGGTGGGCTCGTCGACCCGGTGGGGGGCGATTGTGGGCTGCATCAGTCGATGTTCTCACGGCATCTCAGGCGGAAGGCCCGGAGGGTTACTTGACTCGCGGTTCGGAGAAATGCGGGCGCCGCTTGACCGCCCATTCGGAAAACATCGTTGTTTCTCCGACCGCGCGTTCTAAGAGTTCAGTTTTTATTGGAAAACCGGGCATTTTTCGGTAACGCATGCGGTACACCATGAGTCTGGTTGGGAGTAGAAGCCCATTCGTGTCCAAGAGGAGGTTTGCGCGCGCCCATGCAAGTTCTGACCGCCGGAACGCACATCGTTTCGGACGCGTCCGATGAGCAGTTGGCTGAGCGCGCCGCGACGGACTTCTCCTCATTCGAGGAGCTGTACAGGCGCTACATAGTCGGAATGTATCGGTTCATGCGATCGCAGACTCCCGACGAAGCGACGGCCGAAGATTTGACTGCGCAGGTGTTCTTCAATGCTCTGTCGTCCGCCGGCTCCTTTCGCGCAGATGGTTCCTACAAATCGTGGCTTTTCCGAATTGCGCACAACGTGCTTTCGACATGGAGGTCACGGCGCGGACGAGCGGTAACCGTCGAGGAGCTTCCGGAGAAGGCCGACCCGGGGCCCACTCCCGTGTCGCATGCCATCGCAACCGAAGAGCGAAACGTCATGTGGGAGGAGGTCGCCGATCTGCCGGCGGCTCAGCAAGAGGTAATAACTCTTCACTATGCGGAGGATCTATCCATAGAAGAGATCGCTCTCGCAACCAAGCGGACACGGGGGGCCGTCCGTATTCTCCTGCACCGTGCGCGCCACCGCTTGCGGCGCGCACTCGAGGAAAGGGATCTGCAATGAGGTCTAGTGCCAAAGACGTCATCGGCGCACTCATCGACGAGACGGTGAATTCAGCCTCGCCGCGTGAGGGTTTTACTGCCGAGTTGCTTCTTGCCCTGAAGGACATGCCCGTTATTCCGATTCCGTCGGAGGCGGGCGGCGTGTCACATCTGCGCTGGATCGTGCCGGGCGCAGTCGCGGGCGTGGTGGGGACGGCGGGCGCTCTTTGGTACGGGTTGAACCGCCGGAGCAATCGCAGCAAGAGGAGGTCGCAGTGAGGATTGGGCTTTTCCCGGGTCAGGGCATTCCGGCCCGCATCGTCGACAAGGCCTTGCCCGACCGCGACCCGCTTCTGTCGACCGCGAACGAGGTTCTCGGCTACGACGTCAGAAGGAAAACGGCGATTGCAGCACGCCGGCCCTCGGCCACGCTCCCAACGTCGCTGGCGCAGCCGGCGATCTTCACGGCCGGGCTCATCGCGTGGAGCGACGAGCGCGACAGAAACGGAAGCTGTGACTGCTTTGCGGGTCACAGTCTCGGTGAGTACGCGGCACTGGTCGCCGCAGATGCGATGACTTTCGAAGATGGATTGCGCGCCGTGGCCGTCCGCGGCGAGGCCATGCAGGAAGCAGCTCGGCGGCACCCAGGCGGCATGGCAGCCGTTTTGGGCCTCGAGTGGGACGACGCAGTCCGGATCGCGACCGAAGCGCAGGTGGCGATCGCGAACAACAATGCCCCCGGCCAGGTCGTTCTGTCGGGGAGTGAGGCGGGGTTGGCAACGGCCGCGCAACTCGTGCGGGCTGCAGGGGGCCGGGCCGTGTTGCTCGACGTCGCGGGGCCCTTCCACACGATCTCGATGGCTCCGGCCGCTCCCGCGCTCAAAGAGGTGCTCGACACGATCGACATCAAGGAACCCCGAGTACCGGTCATGTCCAACGTCACCGCGCGGCCCCACGGCTCCCCGCACGAGATCCGCGCCCTGTTGGTCCAGCAGATGACCGATCCGGTGCACTTCAGGGAGTCGATCGAGTGGCTATGGGAGCAGGGCGCCCGCGACTACATCGATCTCGGCCCCGGCCGGGTCGCCGCGGGGCTCGCCCAAAAAACGTTCGACCATCTCATCAAGTCAAAGGAGGCCGCCCGTGCCTGATACTGCCGTCGCAGAGGCATTCGCCGCACCAGAAGCCACGACGATCTCGGAGCGCCTCGTCGTGGCTCCCTGCGGAGGACGCTTCTCACCACTTCCGCCGGAGGTGTTCACATCCGAAGGAGAGTGGGTCGAGCCCGACCAGGTGCTAGCGGAGATCGTGAGCGGCGGGTCGCGAGTCCCCGTCCGGTCACCGTTCCGGGGCTGGATGATGGGAATGCTGGCGCTCGAGGGACAGCCGGTGCGTGCCGGCGAGGCGCTCTTCTGGATCTGGAGTTCGTAGGTAATGAGTTCCGCGATTGCGGGTCTGGGCGCGGCGCTGCCCGAGAAGGTTCTCGACAATGCCGAGCTAGCCGCCCGGCTCGATGTCACCGAGGAGTGGATCTTTGGTCGCACCGGAATCAGCGAGCGCCGAATCGCTGGCGACGATCAGACGACGGCAACTCTCGCGACCGACGCCGGCCGTCTGGCGCTGAAGGCTGCGTCGGTCGAGGCATCCGATCTCGACTATGTGATCGTCGCTACCTGCACGCCTGATTACCTGCTGCCCTCAACCGCGGCGTTGGTGGGGGCAGAGCTGGGTGCCGTCGGTGTCGCGGCCTTCGATCTGAACGCAGCGTGCTCTGGCTTTCTGTATGGCCTGACGCAGGCGAGTGCGCTCATCGATGCCGGCACGGCCAAGCGTGTTCTTGTGTGCGGTGCCGATGTCCTGTCTCGGATCACCGACTACAGCGACCCCAAGAGCAGCGTTCTGTTCGGTGACGGGGCCGGCGCAGCAGTTATGCAGCGCATCGAAGGTGAATCCCGCGTCGGACCCTTCCTTCTTCACGCCGAGGGGTCGCAGCCCGAACTCCTGTATGTTCCGCCCGAGACGGGTGTGATCCACATGGAGGGCCGCGAGGTCTACAAGCGCGCAGTAGAGGGAATGACCGCCTCGGTTCGAGCGATCCTCCTGACGGCGGGGATCGCCGCGTCCGACGTCGACCTGCTGGTCGCGCATCAGGCAAATGCCCGGATTCTGCGAGCCGTCGGTGAACGCCTCGGTTTCCCCACGGAGAAGCTAATGACCAACATTGCGCGCGTCGGCAACACCTCGGGCGCCTCGATACCTTTGGCCCTTGCCGATGCGCTGGCAAACGGACGACTCAAGGAGGGCGACCGCGTCGTTCTGACGGCGTTCGGCGCCGGCTTCACATGGGGGGCCGGAGTCGTGCGGTGGGGTACCGGATCCAACGACAACGTCGATCTCGTCCTCACGGGTAAGGCCGTCCATGACTGATCGAGTGGCCCTAGTGACGGGAGCGTCGCGCGGTATCGGCAGGGCCGTTGCCGTCGCCCTGGCGCAGCGGGGTTTCGACGTCGGGATCAACTACTCGTCCAGCGCGGATGAGGCGAAGGAGACGTTGCGGCTGGTGGAGGAGGCAGGATCGGGCGGAGTGTGCGTGCAGGCAGATGTGGGCGACGCCGGGGCCGTGGATGCTCTCTTCAACGAAGTCGAGAGTTCGCTGGGGCAGATTGCCGCTCTGGTTAACAACGCCGGAGTGCGCGCCGACGGGCTCGCGCTTGCAATGAAGGACGACGCATGGGAGCGCGTCCTGCGCACTAACCTCTACGGCACGTTCGCATGCTGCCGACGAGCCCTACGACCGATGCTCAAGGCGAGATCGGGACGCATCGTCAACATCGCATCCGTGGCCGGGCTGCACGGGAGCCCGGGACAGGCCAATTACGCCGCGGCCAAGGCCGGGGTCATCGGTCTCACGAAGACGCTCGCGCGCGAGATCGCCTCGAAAGGGATCACCGTCAATGCGATCGCCCCGGGTCTGATCGAGACCGACCTGACCACCTCGTTGAAGGAGAGGCAATGGGATGCGCTCACCAGCGAGGTGCCGGCCGGGAGGGCAGGAACGCCCGAGGAAGTGGGCCGTCTGGCCGCGTATCTGTGCTCCGACGACGCCGAGTACATAACGGGAAGTGTGTTTGTTATCGATGGAGGAATGACTGCTTAGGCAGTCGGCAATGGAAAGGAGCTTGTGATGGCTGCACAACGTGAGGAGATTTTCGACGCTCTCAAAGAGCATCTGGTCGGCCGCGGGGTCGACGCCGAGAAGGTCACACCCCAGGCGGATCTGCAGAAGGACCTGGGCCTGGACTCGCTCGACACCGTCGAGATGACCGTCGGGCTGGAGGATCGATTTGACATCGAGATCCCCGACGAGGAGCTCGAGGACGTGCAGACGGTCAACGACGCGATCGACCTCATCGAGCAGAAGGCCGCTGTATCTACATGAGTGTCGTCGTTACTGGAATCGGTGTCGTAACTCCGATCGGCACCGGCACGGAGGTGTTCTGGGACGGTCTTATGTCGGGCCGGTCTGGGGCCGGGCCGCTTACTCTTTTCGACGCGTCGAACTTACCGGTCCAGATTGCCTGCGAGGTCGACGATTTCGACCCCACGGAACACATGGATCCCCGCGAAGTAGGGCGCACGGATCGGTTCACGCAGATGGCCGTGGCCGCGGCGTCGCTGGCGTGGAACGACCTCGGGTGGGATGAGCCACCCGCAACCTCAGATCGGGTCGGGGTGATCGTCGGATCGGGGATCGGTGGGCTGTCCACGATCGAGCAGAGCCATTCCATCCTCGAGAAGAGCGGACCGCGTCGGGTGAGTCCTTTCATGGTCCCGAAGCTCATGCCAAACGCCGCAGCCGGAGCGATCGCGATGAAGTACGGCCTTCACGGCCCGAACTTCGCACCGTCGTCGGCGTGTGCCACCGGAGCGCACGCCATCGGAGAGGCCTTCCGCTATCTGCGCGAGGGACGGGTCGACGTCATGATCGCCGGCGGCACCGAGGCCGCGCTGACACCGTTGTCGGTGGCCGCGTTTGCCCGGATGGGCGCCTTGTCACGCCGCAACGACGAACCCGAACGAGCCAGCCGGCCCTTCGACAAGGGGCGAGATGGCTTCGTGTTCGGTGAGGGGGCCGGGGTGCTCGTGCTGGAGCGTCGCGAAGGGGCCGAGGCCCGGGGCGCTCCGATTCTGTGCGAGGTGGCCGGCTACGGTGCGTCCGCCGACGCGTACCACGTCACACAGCCGGATCCCCAGGGCGCGGGAGCGGCGCTCGCCATGCGCCTGGCCCTCGAGGATGCTGGGGTCACGCCTGAGGATGTGGACTACGTCAATGCCCACGGCACCGGCACGCCCTACAACGACAGAGTCGAGACGGTGGCCATCAAGGCCGCGCTCGGAGTAGAGGCCAAGAGGGTTCCGGTGTCGTCGACGAAGTCTCAGACCGGCCATCTACTGGGGGCGGCCGGCGCGGTTGAGGCCGCAGTGTGCGCGCTCGCCATCACGAGGGGCGCCATCCCCGGGACGATCAACCTCGACGATGTCGACGACGAGTGCGACCTGGATTATGTTTCTGAAGGTCCACGGCAGCAAGAGGTGGATCTGGCCCTGTCGAACTCGTTCGGGTTCGGGGGGCAGAACGCATGCTTGGCTTTTCGAAAGGTCTGATCGCAGGAGCCGGGATTGGGGGGCATGCGAACGGGCGAGTGGCTGAGGGCCGCTCGCCCGTCGCATCTTGTCCCGCTTGGTCGACTGTGCAACTGCGTGGGCTATACGTGATCTGATGCACACTCGGCTGGAACGATGATTGGGGTCGATGTCGTCGGCGTTGAGCGGCTTCGCCGGATGCTTGCCGACTCGCCGCGGCTCACCGAGAGGCTCTTCACCAACGCCGAACGCGCCTACTGCGAGCGCGCCGTCGACCCGGTGATCCATTTCGCCGGCACCCTCGCGGCCAAGGAGGCGGTGATCAAAGCGCTGGATCTTGGCCCACTCAATGCGTGGGCCCGCCGGATCGAGATCGAACGCGACGCAAATGGAGCACCGACCGCGCACGTTCGAAGCGACGATGTCAAAACTGCGGTCGAAGTATCGATCTCGCACGACGCGGGAGTCGCGATCGCCGTAGCACTTCGCACTTCCTAGAGGAGAGTCGCCTCACTCCTTTTCGTGCGGCGCGTGGCCGCCAAACTCCTTTCGGAGCGCCGCCAAGAGCTTGTTCGAGAACGACTCGTCCTGGCGGGATGCAAAGCGGCGGAACAGCGACAGCGCGATGACGGGGGCCGGCACCGCACTGTCGAGGGCGGTCTGAACCGTCCACCGGCCCTCGCCGGAGTCCTCAACCCAGTCGGAGACCTCCTTGAGCTCGGGATCGCGGGCGAGTGCGCTCGCGGCGAGATCAAGTAGCCACGAACGCACGACACTCGCGTGCCGCCACAGCTCTGCGATCTGTGCAACGTCGAGATCGTAGTCACTCGCCTTTAAGAGTTCGAATCCCTCTCCGTAGGCCTCCATCAGCGCGTACTCGATGCCGTTGTGCACCATCTTGGTGAAGTGGCCTGCGCCGGGGGGCCCGACATGCGCGTAACCACCCTCTGGCGCGAGCGTCACAAGCGCAGGCTCGATGCGTTCGAAAGCGTCGCGGTCGGCCCCCACCATGAGGCAGTAGCCGTTGTCGAGCCCCCAGATCCCGCCGGACGTGCCCGCATCTACAAATCCAATGTCCTTCGTTGCGAGCATTTGCGCGCGCCGCACGGTATCGGTGTAACGGGAGTTGCCACCATCGACAACGACGTCGCCGGGCTCGAGCAGATCCCCCAGACGCGCAACCGTTTCCTCCGTCGGATCTCCCGCGGGGATCATGAGCCACACGACCCGGGGGGCGTTCAGGGTGGTCACGGCATCCTCCAGAGAGCCGGCCCCGGTCGCCCCTTCTGACGCGGCGACGTCGACCGCTTGAGCATCGCGTGCGTAAGCGACGACCTCATGGCCTCCGCGCAGCAGGCGCCGCGTCATATTGGCTCCCATCCTGCCGAGTCCAATCATCGCGATCTGCATGCCAGCCCTCCTTGGAATGGCCGGGTCTCATGGCCATCTTCGCAGTCAGCGGGACACCGCATGTGTACTCGCCGACTACATTCGGCCAGAGCAAGGCGACGAGACCATGGAGGAGTGGATGGCCTGGATCCGGATTATTGACGAGGAGGCTGCAGGATCTGAGCTGAAAGAGCTCTACGATCAAATGATCGATCCCGAGACGGGGCGGGTGGACGAGATTCTCCGTATTCATTCGCTTCACTCTTCGGGGCTCGCCGGTCATTTCGCTCTCTATCAGGCGGTGATGTCGTCGACCCCCGGGTTGCGCAAAGCCGAGCGGGAGATGATTGCGCTCGTCGTAAGCCGCTTGAACAATTGCCATTACTGAGTGATCCACCACGGGCGCGGTCGCCGGCTGCTTAGAGATGGTGCCTTGGTCGAACGGATAGCGGAAGACTTCCGGGGCGCCGGGCTGGATGAAAGACGGCTTGCAATGCTCGAGTATGCAGAGAAGCTGACGCTCAGCCCCAGCCGTATGGAGCGGGACGACGTCGAGCGATTAAGGGACGTCGGCTTCGAGGAGGGCGACATACTGGCAATTGCCGAAGTCACTTCTTACTACGCATACGTCAACAGGATCGCTGATGGTCTCGGGGTGGAGGTGGAACCGTGGTTTATCTCTCCCTAGGAGGGATCCAGGTTGAAACCTCGTTCACGGTCTTCTTGGAGATGTCGGGCACGATCGCATCGGGCGCCGCCATTCCCACGGGAATGACGACAAAAGGTCGTTCGTACGGAGGCCGGCCGAGGATCTCGTTCAGGAACCGCATTGGGCTCGGAGTATGAGTCAGCGTGGCGAGTCCCGCCTGATGGAGCGCCGCCAGAAGGAACCCGACCGCGATACCGACCGACTCCTTCAGGTAATAGGGCTGCGGCGCGACCGTGGACTTGTGAACTTCGAACACTACGATCACGACGGGCGCGTCCTCGAGATGAGGCTTTCGCCAATCGGTGCCGAGGGGCTCGAGAGCGGATAGCCATTGCCTCGAGGCTTTGGACGAATAGAACTCCCTTTCTTCGGCCTCTGCGCCAGCGCGGATCTCTTTCTTGACCGCAGGATCGGTGACGACAACAAAACTCCACGGCTGAATGTTTGCCCCGGAGGGGGCCGAGTTGGCGACGGCAAGGGCGTTGTCGACCAACTCCATATCGAAGGGCTCGGTCGAGTAATCGCGGATGCTGCGACGAGACGACATGACTTCCAGAAATCGACGCGAAGCCGCGCGTGCTTCCTTGGGCTCAAACGTACGCTCGGGGGCGGGAACCGGCCGGTATCTGCTCATGCCCCCGACGCTACCCGACGGTGTTTCGCGGCGAACTGGGACCGGAAGCGGCGACCGGGCCAAGCAATCGCTGACTAGACTTGACCTGATAGGGCCGGGTGAAGGCATTTCGCCGCTCTACGAGTACCGCCCTCGTAGCTCAGGGGATAGAGCACCGGTTTCCTAAACCGGGTGTCGCAGGTTCGAATCCTGCCGGGGGCACGGACGAAAGGACAGCTCTGACCTGCTCTTATGGTCCGGCGTCTCCGATCCCGGTCGCGACTATGGAGCCGCTTTGCCGCGCTCTTGCCGCGCTACTTCGGAAAAGGCCGGCGTGAGGAGGGCGTCGAGCGTCTCCGCTGCCTGACGATCGAGGGCCGGCGCGACGTGGCTGTAAAGATCGGCGGTGATCTGGATGCTCGCGTGGCCGAGTCGCTCGGACGCGATCTTTAGGTGGACCCCCGAGGCAATCAGGAGTGAGGCGTGGCCGTGCCGCAAACCATGAAAGCCAATCGACAAGCACGCAGCGCGAGCGACTGCACCGAATCGCTTGGAGAGGACAGCCGGCGTGATCGGGCCCCCGTCGCCTCGATCGACGACGAGATCGGTGTCCTGCCACGCGGATCCACAGAGCAGGCGCCTCTCGGCCTGGGTCTTTCTCTGGGCCCTCAGAGCCTCGACGACGAATCCGGGGAGGCCGAGCGCGCGCCGTGAGCGGTGCGACTTGGGCGTCGAGAAGGTGAGATCCGATTGCAGCGTTTGACTGACGCGCGCGGTGCCTCGATCGAGATCGACGTCGTGCCAGCGCAGGCCGAGGATCTCGCCACGACGCATCCCCGTGCCGAGAGCGAGGACGACCGGGAGCTCGAGGTCGGTGCCGGCGATCGCATCCATGAGACGCGATACGTGCTCCGGCTCGAGGGCTTCGATCTCGCGTTTTGGGGGCCGGGGAGGGGCGACTGCCTCGGCGACGTTGCGACCGACGAGCTGCCAGCGGACGGCCTGTTTGAGAGCGGAGGACAGGACGCGGTGGACGTGGAGGACGGTCTGTGCCGATCGGCCCCTCTCGAACACGCGCGCGTGCACCTTCTCGACGTGCAGAGGCCGCAGCTTGGCGAGAGCGATGTGGCCGATCACGGGCGTGACGTGGACGCGCAGGAGCTCGGCATATCGATCGTGTGTGCGCGGCTTGACGCGCGGCCTCGTCACCTCGAGCCAGCGATCGAGGTAGCCGGCAACCGTGAGTTTCGACGGCTCGAGTGAAGAGCCCGTCTCTACCTCGTGGATCATTTGAGCGAGCGCCGCGTCGGCTGCCTTCTCCTGAGCTCGTAGCGATCCCGTCGGCCGGATCGATTTCGTGAGCTTGCGTTTCTTGCCGGTGACGGGGTCGCGCCCGAGGTACACCTCGAGCGTCCAACTTTGATCCGATCGCCGGCGTTTGTATCCCCTCACCGTCTCCTCCTCTTTCGGTCGAGCTCTGTCTCGAGCTGGTCGATAAGTTCACGCGTCACCCAACCGAGTCGTCGGGCGGGATCCACGTCTCTTCGCTGAGCTTGTGCGGCCGCGATCTCGTCACGCTCTTCGGTGAGCCCCTGCCCCCACAGGCGATAAGAGAGCTCGACTACCTCGAGCGGATCCAAGCCGAGCGCGCGCGCAGCGTTTCCCTCCGGCTCTCGTCGCGACTGGTGATGCGCGGTGTAATGCGGGGCTGCCCTATCTATGGCGTTGTCCGGGTGCGAGGCTTTGTCGACGATCACAGCAGCGACTCGACGCAGGAGAGGGCCCGCTCGCTGCTTGAGCTCGTGCTCGGCACTCTCGCGGCTGAACCGTTCGGCGACTTCCCGAGCGGAGGGACTGGGCTTGGGCCGCTTGCCGGTGACGATCGATTTCAACGCTTTGGGCTCGACGCGACCGTGCTTGCCGACGCGGATCCAGGGGCCATCGTGGTCGAGGAGCTCCCAGAGCTCACACTCGAGGAGCAAAGGCAAGAGCAGGAGCTCGTCGACGTTGACCGGTCGGTAGCCTCGCTCGATCTGGGCCACGGTGCTTTGCGTCCAGTCCAACCCAAGGATCCGGGCGGCGAAATGGGCTTGTGAATCGCCCCTCTCATCCCGTAGGCGCCTCAGATTGTGGGCAATGACGCTTTGTAGTTCTGGGTAGTCCTGATCGGTCACTGACTCAGCCTATTCGATCAACCATCGCAAATGCAATGCTTGACTACCAACTGAGTCTGCGGCATTCTGATTCAACCATTCTGATCCCGATGGCCGAGAGGAGGCATTGGAGTGCAAGAGTCAGAGGAGCTGTTAAAGCCGCGAGAGGTGGCGGCTCTAATGCGAATCGGTCGGGACTCGACCTACTCGCTCATCCGGTCCGGGAAGATCCCCTCGATCCGAATCGGCAGACAGATCCGAGTCCCGCGGGCCGCGCTGCTGCGGCACCTCGAGCGTGAAGCCGAGGAAGCGGTGACCGCGCCCGCTGCCGAGGAGGCCCTCAGCGGTGCCTAGAAACGACAAAGCCGGCCCTAATGGCAGGGGGCCGGCCAGGTCGAAAACGAGGTCCGGCAAGAATCGTAGTGGCGGAAACAGCGTCACCTCCGACATTCCGCCGCACGATTCGGGGGCCGAGGAGGCACTGCTCGGCGCCGCGATGGACACGCCGAGCGTGCTCGCCGGAATCGTGGAGAGATTGCAGCCGGAGGATTTCTTCGATCCCCGTAACCGGCTCATCTTCGGAGCGATGGTCGATCTCTTCGACCAGCGACAGCCGGCCGACGTCGTGACGGTCGCGAGTCACCTCGAGCGCAAGGGCGAGCTCGACAAGGTGGGAGGCAAGCACTATCTCTTGACTCTCATCGGCGCGTATCCGACGGCGAGCGCGGCGTTTTCCTATGTCGAGATCGTGCAGGACCGATCGCGCCGGCGCGAGCTGCTTGGGGTCGCGCAGACGTTGACGAAGGCTGCACACAATGGCGTCGAGCTACGCGATCTCCAATTCCTCGAGGCCGATCTCCGGCGCGTGCTGAGCGAAGAGACGAGTTTCGGAGCGCGGCCCCCAGAAAACGCGGCCGAGCTCCTCGACCGGGTGGCAACCTTCGCCCGCCGCTTTGTGCGATTTTCGAGCGAGCCACAGTCGGATGCTGTCGCTCTGTGGGTGGCGCACACTCACGCGCTCGATGCCGCGGATGAGACGGCCTACCTGCATGTGAGCTCCGCCGAAAAGCGATCCGGCAAGAGTCGGCTCCTCGACGTGCTGAGCTTGCTCGTCCGGCGGCCGTGGCGCGCCGTCGAGCCTTCGGAATCGGTGCTCTATCGCAAGATCGAACGCGACACGCCCACTGTCTTGCTCGACGAGGTCGACACTGTCTTCACTCGACGCGCACCGCAATTCGAGGGGCTGCGCGCGGTGCTCAATGCGGGCCATCGGCGCGGGAGTCGGGTGCCGCGCTGTATCGAAGCGGGCAAGGGAATCGAGGAGTTCGATGTTTTCTGCTGCAAAGCCCTGGCCGGCATCGGCGCCCTGCCCGACACGATCGCCGATCGCTCGATTCGCATTGAGCTCCTGCGCCGGCGGGCAGGAGAGCACGTCGAGCGGTTTCGCCGGCGGGAGGCGACCGAGCAGGCGCGTCCGTTGAGTGAGTCGCTCGCGGCATGGGCCGAAACGCGTGTCGATGAGCTGCGAGAGGCACGGCCGACGATCCCTTCGGAGCTTGACGATCGCGCAGCAGACGGGTGGGAACCGCTCCTCGCGATCGCCGACTGCGTAGGCGGCGACTGGCCGACCCGAGCGCGCGCTGCCGCGGTCGGGCTCTCGAGTGACGCGGCGAAGAGCGGCGAGCAGTCTTACGGCGTGCTGCTGCTGTCACACATCAAGACAGCATTTGATCGAGCAGGCGTCGATCGCATGACGACGGCAGACGTGCTCGAGAGTCTCGTGGCGAACGACGAGGGGCCGTGGGCCGAGTGGTGGGAGCCGTCATTAACCGCGCGCCAGCTACAGGGCCCGGCAGCGCGGCTCGCGCGCCTGCTCAAGCCCTACGGGATCTCGCCCACCCAATTCAAGATCGACGGAGAGAAACAGCGCGGTTACGTGCGAAAGGAGCTCGAGCCGGTGTTTGAACGCTACTTGCCTTCCATCGCGGAAAAAGACGGTACGTCGGTACTCGGTACCGAAACACCCCCTCTGACCAGGGACGTACCGGGTACCGGCTTTTTTCAGGGGGGCGGTACAGAGAGCGAAGAGGACGAGGGACCGGCCTCGAGATCCGACGCGGGTGCCGAGGATGACGAGGATCCGGTCGAGCTCGTCCGCAGCGCTTTCAACGCTGAGATCGTCGAGGAGCGCTCCACATGAGCGCCGGACCGCGTGCCCACGCAAATCCGCCCCTTCGGCACCAGCCCGGGGGCCGCGGCACGAAGCCCTCACGCGCGGCCGCGGCCCCCGGGCCCTCCCCTCGATGGGGGCCGAGGTGAAGGCGATGCCGCGCTTCGCGGCGAACGACGGCAGGAGCCGGGTGTGGAACAAGCCGTTTGATGATCCCGACTTCGCCCGATTGTCGGATGGCGCTCTTATCGCGATGGCGCTGCGCGCGTCCGCCGACTTGCTCGAGGAACGGGGATTGAGCGTAGCGCTGCCGCCGTTGATGAGAAGGGCGGCGCGTTTGCTTGACAGTGTCGGAACGACAAACCAGGAGGTGCGATGAGCACGCAGACGCTCGATACCGGATTTCTCCTCGAGGCCGCGGCACTCGGTTTTCGAGGCACCATCCGAGCTCTCGGAAAGCTACTGTTCCACGGCTCGGGGCGACTGCCGGCCGAGATCGTGATCAGCGTTGAGAACGGCAAGCCCGGCGACGTCGAGGTGAGGTGGAGCTCTTCGGCCGAGCTCGAGCCACTTGATCCGGCCAAGTTCGAGCAGGTGGTCTTCGATCAAGCGCGGGTCGTCGTGCGTGTGTGCGAGAGGCTCGCGCAGAAACAGCTCTCGATGGTGCGGTTGCGCTTCGAGCCGAAGCGAGGCGCCGACTCGGTCGGGCTGGATCTCGTCGAGGAAGTCACGGTGCAGTGGTGACGACGCCGGCGGCCCTGGTCATCGTGGAGGCGATCGGTCGCGTGAGGCGCGGCGAGTCGGTTGATCTCGACACAATCAAGATCCAGCTCGCTGCCGAGGACGAGCGGCTCGAGTACCTCGCCGAGCGTGAGCCCTCGTTTGCCGATGACGCCGCGGCGCTGCGGGGTTTCAACACCGACATGACCATCGTTCTCGAGGATCTCGAGCGCAGCGATGCAGACGCGGCCGAGGTGCACCTCTACGAGTTCATGTCGCTCGCAACGACCGGGCTGCTGCCCGGAGAAGAGGAGATGCTGCGCCAAGAGGGCCTGCCACTGCCCGGAGAGGCGGAGTGATGCAGCACGGTCGCAAGGGGTGGGGGGGCCTCAAGCAAGACCGCCGCTCACGGCGAAACCCCGGGGTAGTCTCCTTCGGGGCCGCCCGAAACTCCTGGGATTTTCCCAACGCGTTTTTTTTCCCGCCTGGGAGCTCTCGTGGCTAAGGCCGGCCGCACCCGAAAAGCGGAGGGCCGGCGTCACGGCCACCACAAGCCCGCGATCGAGCTCGTGCCGGCACCGGCCGGCAACCCGAAATCGGTCGAGCCGGTGCGCAAGGTGCCGACCGCACCTCGAGGGATCCTGCCGGCGACGCGCAAGCAGTGGCGCGCCTACTGGAAGAGCGACGTCTCGGTCATCGTCCGGGAGAGCGACAAGTTGGGCGTCGTCACGCGCTATTTCCGGCTGGCCGATTTGCACGCCCGGATCCTCGCCGCGCTGTTTCCGGAGGACGAGCACGGTGACGCGTCGTTTGAGCTCTTCGTGAGTGGATCGGCGGGCCAGGTCCGATCGAATCCAGCGATCGACCGGCTAATCGCCATTGAGAAGCAGCTCCTCTCGATGGAGGGGGAGCTCGGGCTCACGCCACTGGCGCGCGCCCGCCTCGGAATCAGCATCGGCGAGGCAAACGAAAAGGCCGACGCAATGAACCGACGGATCCGCGATCAGGCGCGCCGGCGGGCCGAGGAGAGCGCCGCGCGATCGCGCGTCGATGAGGACGGCGACGACGAGAACGACGTCGAATTCTTGCCAGCGTGACAGAGGAGGCAGCAGTGGAAAACGCATCGACAGAGCACTCGCAGGCAGGCGGCAACGATCCGCCGGCAGAGCCGCCGACCATGAACGATCTCATCCGATCGGGAGCCGCTCGCCGGCGCGAGGACGTGCGCAAGCTGCGTCTCTTCGGAGATCAGGGCCCCGACAATCGTTCACAGCAGGAGGGCGACAAATGACGATCGATGCACGGACGCGCCCGATCCTTATCGGCCACGATGCCGGTCACTACGAGCTGCCGGCGCAGATCCTCAAGGTGCGCGACGAGCACGCGCGCGTCGAGGAGGCTTTGCACAAGCTCCGAACCGACGGCAACGCGGATCCCGAGGCGGCGATGGTCGATGTGACGCTCGAGCTCGTGCGTGAGGGTGGAGCTGTGCCGGCCGGCGATCTCCTCAAGCGCGCAACCCGGCTCACGCAGCAGGCCGCGGCGCGCGACGTCGCCATCCGGGCCCTCGTGCGCGTTCAGGAAATGGCGGCCGAGGAGGTCAGCGCGCAGGTGCAGTGGTTCGGCGACAAGGTGATCGCGGCCCTCGCCACCGCGCTCGACGACACGATCGGGCAGGCGCGCGGAGCATCGGCGGCGTTGCGCGGCGTATTGCCGAGTCGAGACGTCATTGCGGCCGGGCTCGTGAGCGAGGAGATCCGAGACGCGTACGGGGTTCTCGTGGCACAGAGCGCGCGCTACGGCGCGATCCGGAGCGCGCGGTTCTCGCTAATACTGCTCGGCATTCGGTCGCAGCGCGACGAGAGCAACATCTTTCTCGAGTTCAAAAACTTCGACGCGGTGTGGCCGAATTTCCACAAGGGCGGGGATCCGCCGTGGCCGGCCGACAGCCTCGAGAGGCTCCTGTGGATCGTCAGCGGGCCCGCGGAACCGTGGATCCCGACTCCGCTCGAGCAGGATGCCAGATGGCTCGAGTACCGCGAGGCGGTCAAAGCGCGGCAGGCTCGGCCCCTGGCCCGGCGCACGGCCCTCGCCGAGTGATTAGGCGCAATTTCGTTTCTCGACACTGACAACGCGCCTCAGACAGGTGGCGCCACTTGGCGGCGGTTCTTATCCGGGGTGATCGCTGGCGACGGTTCTTGAGCCCGAGGGCAAGTTGCAGTTGGGCCCCGGCGATAAGCTCTGCTGATGGCTCGATCTCTGCGGGGGTGGCTGTATTACATCGGCCGTCTCATGGGCGACGTGAACGCCATCAAGAAGGGCCGGGTCGGTCGCCGAATAGGACGCCGCGCGGCGGGCAAAGGCACGGGTCGGATCTCCGCAGGGTCTATTTGATTTACAACCCCGAGCGCGTTGAGTCGTTGAATCGCGGCAGCGGCTCTCGGCGGCAAACTCGTGCCCAGAACGAGGAAAGCAAAGGGGCAAGAACGCCTCGGCTACCAGGACTCGAGGCCGACTAGGATGTTTGGGTGATCTTGAAGCGCAAGAGGCCGACAAATCATGTCTCACGCTTGATCATCGGGATCACCGGTTTGGCCGGCGTCACAGAGGTTCACTCCGCCCTCTCCTCGAGGAGTCTCTCAATCCTTTCGAGCCGTTCTGAAATCGCACTGAGCTGAGGATCTAGCTCCCGTCTCTTCCCTCTTCTCGACAAAGAACGATGCGAGCGATCCTGCGAGCATCCCGAAGAGTGCGATCCCGACGATCATGAGCACCACGCCGACACCTCTGCCGGCCGCAGTCGTCGGAAACCTGTCGCCATACCCGACGGTCGTGACCGTTGTGATCGCCCACCAGAGAGCGTCCGGAATCGATTCGATGTTTCCTTCCGGCGCGTCACGTTCGAACGACTCCACGAGGAGAGCGCCGGCCACAACGACCACGACGGCGACCGCGAGCGCGTAGTTGAGCTTGTGTCGCGTGAGGACGTCACGTAAAGCGTCCAGCCCTCGAATCATGAACGCGCCGGCGCGCGCGGCTCGCAAGAGTCGAAGCGCTCGAGCTGACCGCACCACACGCAGCGGGCGCAAAAACGGGATCACGACAACGACGAGATCGATCAGGTTTCGTCGAAAAAACGTGCCCTTCTGCGGCGCCAGGTAAAGGCGGATTCCGTACTCGACCGCAAAGACCGCCCAGATGATCCAGTCAAGCGCAATGAAGGTGGCCTCTGTGCCGGGCGAGAGATCCGCGACAAGAGGGATTATCAGTAGCGGCAAGATCGCGATCGAAAGGATGAGCATCGGCCACGCCGCGAGCCGCTCGAACCTCTCGAGCGCATCCCCCCGAGTCTGATCCGTCTCCGTATCCGCCACGATCAAACGCGACTCAGCAGAGCTCGAGCCCTCGATCGATGATGGGGCCGATGTTGATCTTTAGACCGCCTCCGCCCGGGTCGTCCGCCCAGATAGCGTCAATGTCTGGCCCATTGCTGGCGCCTTGAGCAAGGCCGTTCACGGCATATTTCGTGCCTTCCGCGGTGAAGTACACCTCCCCGGCCCCCTCGCAGCTAACGACGCCCTCCTCAACAGTGAGAGGCCAATCTCCGCCGAGATCGGATCGCGACATCTCCTCTTCATTCTCGCCCACGGATCCAGATCCGCCGCTTTCCTCACAAGCGCCCGCGAGGATCACCAGAAGCGTCGCGATCACCACAGCTCGCGCTCTCGCAGTGCGATCAGTTGATTTCCTCATTCGCTGAGCTAGCCGAATATCCGTCGGAAGATCCTGCTTTCCCTTAGGAGTCCAAAACTCGATCTGTTCGATCTTCTCGGATCGCGTACCCGTCCAGTTGCTGAGGTCGAGCGTGAATGCAACGAAACGCTTGCCTCGATAAGCGCGTTCGCTGCTTTGTATGGAAGTGTTGCCTATTTCATGCAGCAGGCGCAGATCGGCGAGAGTTGCTATCTCCTTGCCCCAATCCTCTTCGCTTAGAGCTGTGCCCTCGACCGAAAAGACGTTCGTGCCGTTCAGATCCAGGCAGAAATGAGCGACCCCGAATCAACTCGAAGATCCTCTTGCTTGGTGATTGACAGGTCTGCCGATGCCTCGTTCACGTCCTCCGCAGTGATGCGGTTGTGCGCGCGGCCTACCCAGGAGCCCGTTCGTTGGCGCGTCGCAAAGCCATGCGAGTGAGATTCAGATAGTCGCGAGCAACGCAGCCGGAACCCAGAACGAGTCGAGTCCGCCCTCCCGATGTGATCAAACGCTCGACATCGATACCAAATGGATCACAGATTCCCTGCAGTACCTTCTCAAGGAAGGCTTGAGCGCCCTGAAAATGTTCCAGTCGAAGGTCGAGTCGGATCGCATCCGCATCTTGGTCGATCTGTAGGCCTGTTGGTGGATCGCCCTCGACGAACGGATTGAGTCGATGCCGGACCCCGCAAGATCTTCAGGATGATAGGGAGGTTTTTGACCAACTGGTGGAGATAACCGACCACTTCCGGCTGATCGTCTTGAGCGACGTGGTAGTAATCGTCCAAAACCACGTAGCCCGACGCGTCCGGCAAACGGTCCATCGTCTCGGAGAGCACGGCCCGTATCAGGGGAGCTGAGGAAAACAGGGCGTCCATTTTCGTGAAAGTGAACTTCGCTTCCGCGGATTGATCCTCTAGGGCTCGGCCTTCCTTACTAGCGCTTGCATGTGCTTCGCTCGTAGCCGGCCCCCGTGCGATGCGAAAGCCGGCCCCCGCTCCGAGGTGCCACTTTTTAGCCTTCTGTTCCAGGCTTCGCACAGTGTGCTCGGCGGCCTGTGGCGCGGTGAGTAGCTCTCGAAAATCCTCACGCAACTCGCCTAGTCGGTGACGAGATCTTCGAAGACGAAGCCGCCGAATCGGATGACGTTTAGATCGAACGAGAATGGCACTCTCGAGCGCTGTGAAGAACTCCATCAAGAGTTGGATCAGCACATCGGGGTACGGAACTCCGCGGTAGGTCTCGAGATCGAATGAAGACGACAATGCCGGTCTCCTTCTCGGCAAGCTCCCTTTGCACTTGCAAGAGAAGTGACGTCTTCCCCACCCCTCTTCGACCAAGAACAAACTGGTGACGGCGTGCGGCGGCCTCTTCAACGATGCCTGTTCGGGGAGCCACGAACCGATCGGGCGTCGATTCATTGGCTCGTGCCGCCTCGGCTAACGCGGGGATCAGTTCAACGACCTGCTCGTCCGAGAGCCCTTCCACTCAATGGATTCTCTCAGGATTGGGGGTCAGCGACACCCGGAGCAGATTCACGTTTCCGGCCGCAGGAGAGGTCACAGAGCGATTCGGTGCGGGGGCCGGGTGTCTGAGTCACCGAGGGGCACCTGGGAGCGATGTCGGCGAGCGGGGAAGTTGGAAATCGCTACGAGGATCGCGGGCTCAAGAGGGGTTCTTGGAGCTCGAGTGGGTCGAACGGTTGCTCGTCGAGTCCCTGTCGGCGCAGATCACGGAGCTTGTCGAAGAGATCCTCGAGGCAGTGGCAGAAAACGAATACGTCACCACAGCGGGGGCACTCTCTGAGAGGGGTTTTGCCGCGCTCTTGCCGCGCCACTTTGTCTCCCGATCCATTCTGACTCATCGGATCCACACTCAGTATATCGGCACCGACCTGCGAAAACGTAAAGATCAGGACGGGCCCGTTGCTTGTCAGAAGGGCCGATAGCGGATTCCTAAACCGGGTGTCGCAGGTTCGAATCCTGCCGGGGGCACCGAACCGAACAAAAGGGGTGTGTGAAAGTCCGGTACCTCTGTCCCACATTGGCTCCGGCACCTCTGTCCCACTAGCCGACCCCGGCTCCGGTTCCTGGGCGACAGTGGCTCCGGCACCTGTGTCCCATGAATTCCACCACCCGA
>JBOGXA010000022.1:0-63976 GCA_050694175.1 Actinomycetota bacterium | reverse complement strand
CGTCGAGCGTGCCCCCGAGGCCGGGGCCGACTACGGCATCCGTCATCTCCAGGGCGGAGCCACCGTCGAGCGTGCCCCCGAGGCCGGGGCCGACTACGGCATCCGTCATCTCCAGGGGCCTGTGTCCCAAACAAACCGTCGTCGGTGACTGGTTGGTCCCGATGACCCCCACACGCCGAAGGATCCAGGTACGGATCCGCAAGAGAACCAGGGGTTGAGGACCGGCTCGATTAAGTGGTCCGTGTCCAAGAGTGGCCGGTGGAGATCTGGTTCCGCCGGCCACCGGCGCGGTCGATGTGGGAGCTTTTCGACGATCCAGCCCAAACCAAGGCGCGACACGTCTGCGAGTGGCGACGAAAGAGTGGATGCTTGACGTCATGGACGTCGCTACCGCCGCCGGCAGGGGTTCGGAGATCCGTTACGTCGATGTGCGCGAGCAATGCGAATGGGACGCGGGTCACATCGCCGGCTCGATCCACATACCCATGGGCGACATCCACAGCCGGTTCGAGGAGCTCGACAGGGGCACGCCCATAGTCGTCGTCTGTCAGGTGGGCCAGCGCAGCGCACTGGTTGCGGACTTCCTCGCCGCGCACGGCTACGACGCGAACAACCTCGAGGGCGGCCTCGACGCGTGGGCCTCCCACGGCCATTCGCTCGTCGTGGGTGACTAGGTCTTCCGTGCTTCGATCAGCCATGCGAAGCGCGACCGCTCGACGGAGATCACTCGCAGACCGCCGGCCTCGATCGCGGTGGCCACGTCTCGGCCCGATCGCAGCAGCACGGGCAGATGTTCACGTGAGGACTCGGGAAGCACGCTGCTGAGCGGAACCGACACGATAGAGATGAACAGCGATGCTCCGGGCACAAGAACCCGCGCCAGCTCCGCGACGTTCCTGTCGAGCCCCGGCATCACCTGCAATCCGTTCGAGCACACCACCGCGGCAAACGACTCGCTGCCAAACGGGAGATGGTGCGCATCCGCCTGCACCGCGACCAGGCTGTCGGCTCCGGCCGCCCGCGCCTCGCGCGCAGTGTGCCGCACCATTCCCCACGCGATGTCGGCGCCGACGACAAGGCTCGACGAGGCTCTGCTCATTGCCATCGTGAAGTAGCCGGTGCCGACGGGCAGGTCGAGGATCGGGCCGCCGTCTGCGGCTCGCGCGGCACGGCGACCCTGTTCCACGACGAGAACGTTCAGGTCGCCACCGAACAGGCGGAAGGCGCCCCTGACGACGACCGGCTCGTAGAGATTGTCCGCCACGAGCGAGTAGGCGCGTCCGATGGCGCGTTTCACCGCGTCACGCACCCGCAGCCCCCGGCAGGTCTTCGAAGAGGCAATCGCCGGCATCCTTGTCACCCCGAAGAGCCTTGAATGACGGCGCGCGCAACCGACCGCCGCTCGTGACCTCGCGGTACTCGATGCGAGCAACGAGGACTGGTTCGGCCCAGTGCGGCTCGATGATCGGCTTGCCGAATCGACCCGCGCGAACCGCCTCCTCCCCACCCTCGAACGGGCACTCCCGCGACTCGACTGCGCGCAGCTTCGGGAGCATCTCGCCCAGCGCGCGCTCGGAGAACCCGGTGCCAACTGCCCCGAGGAGGCGCAGGCCCTCGTCGGTGTAGGCCCCCACGAGCAATGCGCCGAACGAAGCCGACCGGGAGCCCTCGCCGCGCGACCATCCCCCCACGACCACGTCGCCGTCGTAGACGGTCTTGACCTTGATCCACTCGCGAGTTCTGCGCCCCGGCCGGTACGGGGATCCCATGCGCTTGGCGACGATGCCCTCGAGGCCCTGAGACCGCGCCGCTTCGAACAGGGCTGTGCCCTCTGTATCGACGTAGTCGGACACGAGGACGTTGGGGGCCGGGATGACGATCTCGGAGAGCAGCCTCTTGCGTTCTTCGACCGGCCTGTCCATCAGCGACATCCCGTCGAGATAAAGCAGATCGAATGCGATGTAGACCACCGGTACCTGCTTCATCATGCGCTGGATGTCGCGCGGGTTTTGCAGGTTCATGCGCGCCTGCAGGCGCTCGAACGACGGCCGCCCGTCGGCCATGGCAACGATCTCACCGTCGAGGACGGAGTCGAGGGCAACAGTTCGCTCATGCAGCCGTTCGAATTCGGGATAGGTCGCCGTGATGTCGCGCTTGTTCCGTGACAGCAGGAGGGTCTCGTCGGCGCAGACCGCGAGCGCGCGCACGCCGTCCCACTTGACCTCGTAGATCCACTCGTCCGAATCGAAGGGATCGGACGCGAGGGTTGCGAACATGGGATCGAGAGTCGGGATCTCGTCGCGGGGCCCCCGTTCGTCGGCCCGCAAGAAGACCAGCCAGTCGTTTGGTTTGTCCTGGTTGCGGGGCCGGATCAGGTGGTAGACACCCTTCAACCTGTTCCCGTGCAACCGGAAGGTCAGCTTCTCTGATTCCTGCTCCAGCATCTCGTATGTGCCGGTGTCGAAGATGCGCACTTCGCCGGCCCCGTACTGGCCATCGGGGATCGTTCCCGCGAACGTCGCGTATTCAATTGGATGATCCTCGACGTGGACCGCAAGGTGCGGCTTGCCCTTCTGTGTCGGAAGGTTACGCGGAACCGCCCAGGACACGAGCACCGGGATCTCGCCGTTGAACATCTCGAGCCGAAGATCGAAATGGAGCCTGCGGGCGTGGTGCTGCTGGATCACGAACGACTTCCCCGCCGGGACGGAGGTTGGGTCGACGTTGCCCGGCGTCTGCGGGGGCGGCTCTGGCGTGTCGTCAAAGGCCCTCTTGGCTGCGTAGTCGCGCTCCTTGGAGGGGGTCATGACGCGCCCCCGCCGGTCGCGTGCTCCCGAACCATCCACGCGGCCAGCCCGATTCCGCCGAACGAATCGTGGGCAGGGATGCCCTCGTGTTTCGCGAATGCGTAGACGTGCCGGGAGGCCGCCTCCGCGCGCAGGAGCCGAAACCACTTGGCCCGAGATTCCTCGTCGTAGCGTTCGACTCGCAGCCGCACATAGCCGATCGGGCCCGGCGGCAGAGCATCGGGGACGTTGCCGTCGGTGTCGGACACGCACACAGTTGCGCCGGCCCCTGCCAGCGAGTCGGCCACCGCGGGGTCGATCCACGACTCGTGACGGAACTCGAACGCGTACGGGGTGCCCGGAGGTAGTGCCTCCAACAACGACTTGAGCGCAGCGTCGTCGCGCCGGCGGTGGGGAGGAAACTGGAACAGCACCGCCCCCAGCCGCTCACCGAGCGTCAAAGCGGACTTCAAGAACGTGTCCAGGAACGATCGCGATTCCGAGTCGAGCGCCATCGACCGGCTGTGAGTGAGCCTTCGATGAGCCTTCAGCGCGAAACGAAATGTCGGGGGCGTGGCCTCCGCCCATCGCACCAGCGTCGAATCCTTATGGAGCCGGTAGAAGGTCGCGTTGATCTCACACGCACTCAGAACTCGCCCGTAGTGCTCGAGAAAGCGGCTCTGGGCAAGGTCGGGCGGATAGAACTCCGGACGCCACTCCTTGTATGCCCAGCCCGAGGTTCCGACGCGGAGACTCATCTTGTGATCTTCCTCGCTTTCCGCGGCTGCGCGTCGAGGGCCGTTATTGCTTCGGTGAGCGACTGCCCCGGCCCCTCCGCTACCGGCAGGAACGGGTCCCCAACCGCAGCCACGCGTTCGAACATCGTCTCCATAGTGAACTCGCGCGGGTCGACCTCGTCGAGCTCGTCCCACTCGAAGGGCGCCGACACTGTGGCGCCGGGCTCGGGGCGAACCGAGTATGCCGCCGCTATATTGGCTCCCTCCCGGTTCATGTTCACGTCGAGAAACACCTTGCCGGTGCGTTTGGGGATCTCCCATTCCAGCGTGGTCGTGTCCTTGTCGGCTGCGTGCACGAGATCCGACACCGCTCCGACGAAGCCGCGCACCTCGTCGTAGTCGTGACCGCCGTCGAGCGGGACCATGATCTGCATCCCGGTGGCCCCCGAGGTCTTCGGATAGCAATCGAGTCCGAGACGATCGAGCACCACCTTGATCAATCCCGCAACGTGTTTTACCTCGTCGTATCCGGCAGGCTCGAAAGGGTCGAGATCGAAGAATGCGTAGTTGGGATGTCGCTGCGCCGAGCCGCGCGCGTGCAATGGATGGAACTCGATGCAGCCGAGGTTCGCGATCCACAGCACGTGCGCGACGTCAGTGACCGTTAGGTAGTTGATGGTCTTCGTCTCTCCTTCGGCGAGCACGGGGACCGTGGGCATCCATGACGGGGTGTGGATCGGAGCGTTCTTCTCGTAGAAGAAGTCGCCGGCTATCCCGTTCGGCATCCGTTTCATCGTTAGCGGCCGGTCGACGAGATGAGGCAGCATCAAGGTAGAGATGTTGAAGTAGTAGGCGAGCAGGTCTCCCTTCGTGTACCCCTGATCTGGCCAGAACACCTTGGTCAGGTTGGACAGGCGGAGCTCCCGGGGACCCGCGCGGGCTACCCAGTGCTCGCCCTTCTTGACGACGGGCAGGGGCACCGGGAATTCCATCGTGTTCGCAGCGTTCATCCCGGGTAAGTATTTCTGAGTCTGGCGGGTAGGCATCGCCGGACCCGGACCATAGCCGTGCAGTCTGATTCGAGGAGGTGTTTTGCATGGCCAAGGTCGCGTTCATAGTGGACGAGATGTACGAGGACTCCGAATTCAGGGTCCCATACGACCGGGTGCAAGAGGCCGGGCACGAGGCCGTAGTCGTAGGGCTCGAGGCGGGTAAGAAGATAGAGGGCAAGAAGGGGAAGGACACGCTGACCACGGACGTGGCCATCGGTGACGTCTCCGCCGACGGGTTCGACGCCCTCGTGATCCCCGGCGGCTACTCACCCGACAAGATTCGGCTCGACGAGGGCATGGTTGCGCTCACGAAGTCGATCGCCGGCGCAGACAAGCCGGTGGCGGCAATCTGCCATGCCGGATGGATGCTGGCCGAAGCCGACGTCATCCGGGGCAAGACCGTGACATCGTGGCCCTCGATCAAGACCGACCTGGTGAACGCCGGCGCCAACTGGGTCGATCAGGAAGTTGTTGAGGACGGCAACATCATCACGTCCCGCAAACCCGACGATCTCGAGGCGTTCACGAAATCGCTTCTCGCCCAGATCGAACAACGTCGAGTCTGAGTTTGGCGCGCATATATAGAGCGCGAGACTCCCACTCGACGCGTTCACTCATCTTTGGACTTGAGCGACTCCGCCTTCTCTTTGATCTCGTCGAGGATCGGAGCGTTCTGCAGCGTCGTGACGTCCCCGAGATCGCGGCCCTCGGCGACGTCTTTTAGGAGGCGGCGCATGATCTTCCCCGACCGCGTCTTCGGGAGGTCGTCCGTGAACACGATCGACTGCGGCCGGGCGATCTTGCCGATCACCTTGGCGACGTGCTCGCGGAGATCGCCCATCAGTTTCTCGTCGCCCTTGTTGCTCGCCTTCGGTGTCACGAACGCGACGATTGTCTCGCCCTCCTTGGGATCCTGGCGCCCGACCACAGCGGCCTCGGCGACCGCTTGGTGGTCGACGAGCGCGGACTCCACCTCGTAGGTCGAGATGCGGTGGCCGGCGATGTTCATCACGTCGTCGACCCGGCCGAGCAGCCAAAAGTAGCCGTCGTCGTCGAGTTTGGCGCCGTCGCCGGGGAAGTAGATCTCGTCTCCGTATTTGGCGAAATATGTCTCGCGGTAGCGCGCGTCGTCGTTCAGGATGGTGCGGAACATCGCGGGAGTCGGTCGCTTGAGGACGAGATAGCCGCCCCCGCCCTTCCCGACCGAGTTCCCCGACTCGTCGACGACGTCCGCGACCACACCCGGATAGGGCTTGGTGGCCGATCCCGGCTTTAGGGTGGTGATGCCCGGCAGGGGAGTGATCATGATCTGACCTGTCTCGGTCTGCCACCAAGTGTCGACTACCGGGGTCTTGCCACCGCCGATGAACTCCTGGTACCAGATCCACGCCTCGGGATTGATCGGCTCGCCGACCGTCCCGAGTAACCGCAACGACGACAGGTCGTGCTTTCCCGGATAGTCCGTGCCCCACTTCATGAAGGTCCGAATCGCAGTGGGAGCGGTGTACAGGATCGTGACGCCGTACTCCTCGACGATCTGCCACCACCGGTCCTTCTCGGGCCAGTCGGGCGCGCCCTCGTAGAGAATCGATGTCGTGCCGTTCGAGAGCGGCCCATAGACGATGTAGCTGTGCCCGGTCACCCATCCGATGTCGGCCGCGCACCAGTAGACGTCAGTCTCGGCCTTGATGTCGAAGATGTTGTAGTGCGTCGAGGAGACGCCGGTCAGATAGCCACCGGTTGTGTGGACGATCCCCTTGGGCTTGCCTGTCGTTCCCGATGTGTATAGGACGTAGAGCATGTCCTCCGCGTCCATGACCTCGCATTCGCATTCGGCGTCAACCGACTCGAGCAGTTCCTCGAACTCGACGTCGCGCCCGTCGTTCCACGGGACGTCCTCGTTCGTACGTCTGATGACGACGACCTTCTCGATAGACGGCGTTCCTTCAACCGCCTCGTCCGCGCTTTGCTTAAGCGGGACGATCTGCCCCCGCCGGTAGCTCCCGTCCGCCGTGATCAGTACCTTGCACTTCGAGTCGTTGATGCGGTCACGCAGCGATTCAGCCGAGAAGCCACCGAAGACAACCGAATGCGCCGCTCCGATGCGGGCACATGCAAGCATCGCCGCCGGGAGCTCGATGATCATCGGTAGGTAGATGCATACGACGTCACCTTTCTTCACTCCCAATGACTTGAGCGCGTTGGCGAAGCGAGACACCTCGGCGTGAAGCTCGCCGTAGGTGATCGTGCGTTTCTCACCCGGCTCACCGATCCAGTGATAGGCCACGCGCTCGGAGTTGTCTGCGAGATGACGATCCAGGCAGTTGTAGGCCGCGTTCAGCCGGCCCCCGAGGAACCATTTGTGGTGGGGGGGCTCCCATTCGAGGACCCGATTGAAGGGCTCGAACCAGTGGAGGCGCTCGGCCTGCTCGGCCCAGTAGGCATCGGGATCTTTGGCAGCGCGCTCGTAGATCGACGCGTCGTTGACGTTGGCCCCTTCGGCGAAGCCGGCCGGCGGCTCGAACGTCCTCCGCTCCTCGAGCAGCGCCTCTATCGCCCGTTCGACCTCTTGATCGGCCATGCTCCACCCCCTAGGGAACGCCTTTTCCGGATCATTACCCGTGTCGGGTGAGCCTACGCCACGACAGATAATGGGGCGATGGCCCTTGCATCCGACTCGCGCAGAAACGTAACGCCTGCACAGGTTGTCTCCGTGGCGGGGGGGCGCGCCCGCACGAGGTCCGACCGGCTGGTCGGTGAGGAACCGATGGAGATTCGCGCCGCCGGGCCCGGCGAGCGACCGGTGAGTGTGGCGGTGACCATGCGCACGCCCGGGCACGACTTCGAGCTCGCCGCCGGGTTCCTGTTCACCGAGGGACTCGTGGCTCCGGGCGACATCAAGTCGGTGAGCTACTGCGACGATCTCGACGAGCTGCAGGCCTTAAACGTCGTAACGGTGCGATTACGACGTCGCTTCGATGGGGACGTGCTCAAACGCAACTTCTATGCGACGTCGAGCTGCGGGGTGTGTGGGAAGGCGAGTCTCGACCAGGTGGAGATGGTGTGCGACCCACTCGGGCCGGGCCCCGTCGTCGATTCACGCACGATCGTCGATCTCCCCAACAGGCTCCGCAGAGCCCAGCGCATCTTCGAGGCGACCGGAGGCCTGCATGCCGCGGGACTCTTCGATGCTGCGGGCGAATTGCTGGGCGCGCGCGAGGATGTCGGCCGGCACAACGCGGTCGACAAGCTGATCGGCCGTGCCGTGCTGGCCGACGACGTTCCGTTGAGCGATGCGGTGCTCGTCGTGTCCGGACGGGTGAGCTTCGAGATCGTTCAGAAAGCGGCCGTCGCCGGGATCCCCGTCGTCGTGGCCGTGTCGGCGCCGTCCAACCTCGCGGTCGAGACGGCGAAGCATGCGGGCATGACCGTCGCCGGCTTCGTGCGAAACGGCTCATGCAACATCTATTCGCACCCGGAGCGCATCTCCGTCGGCTAATCGGGCCGAATACGCACAGGATCGCGCTATGCGCGAGCCGTTGCGCAGTCAGCGATGCTCGGTGTCGCCGGCAAGCAGGTCGAGCGCGTGCGACAGTACCGGAACGACCGAGGCGAGGCCCTCCAGGACGGCTTTGGGGCTGCCGGGAAGGTTGAGGATGAGCGTTTCTCGAGCGGCTCCGGCGATGCCGCGCGACAACGCCGCGTGAGGGGTTTTCTTCAGCCCCTCGGCGCGCATCAACTCGGCGAGCCCCGGGGCGTCGCGCTCGACGATGGCTCTGGTCGCCTCGGGAGTCACATCGCGTGGCCCGAGCCCGGTCCCCCCCGTGGTCACGATCAGGCGAACCCCGGTGTCGACCAAGCGCCTCAAGAGCTCCGCGATCCGGTCGCGCTCGTCGCCGACGACATGGCGGGCCACCGGCCCCAGGCCGGCATCGTCGAGCATGCGCGACGCGAGGTCTCCGGAGTCGTCCTTTCGACGGCCGCTCGCCACACCGTCGCTGACGGTCACGACCGCCGAGGGGTTTGCCATAAGTCATTTGTAACCCACTAGGATGCATAGGGTCCGTCGCCGGCACTTCAGGGGGAAGGATGAGGGACTACTTCGACGAAGTTTTTGCCAGGCCGCTGTCACGCCGGTTCTGATCCGTAACATCGCGGCCGCGGGAGCGGCAACGTGGGCGGCCGGATCGTTCCCGAGTACCGCGTTCGCGAAGAGACGTCCACCGCGCGGTCGCTTCGACGAGTTCCGCGCGCTGGGACCCAGCTCTGCCGACGAACTGCAGGTCCCCGATGGATACGCCCACGACGTATTGATCAGCTGGGGAGAGGAGTTCGGCCGCGGACTCACCTTTGGATACAACTGCGACTACTCGACGTGGTTCCCCTTTAGGTCTCACCCAGAAGAGGGATTGCTCTTCGTCAGTCACGAGTACGTCATCCCGTTCTTCACCAGCGACTGGCTGGCAGCACAGGACCCGTCGTGGGACCCGCGCTCGGAACCGTATCGCTCGATCATGGAGGCGGAAAAGAAGGAAGTGGGCGCGTCGATCCTGCACCTGAAGCGCACGGGCAACGACGGCCGCTGGCGCGTCAAGCGCAACTCACACTTCTCGCGCCGCTTCTACGGCGACGGTCCCGTGATCCCCTACGACGGGCCGGCCACGGGCGTCCTGCCGTCCGAAGGCGTCCTCGGGACCCTTGCCAACTGCTCCGGCGGCCACACGCCGTGGGGCACGGTGCTCAGGTGCGAGGAGAACTATCAGAGCTACGGGCTCGATCGGCAGATGCCCTTTGCCCTGGGATGGATCCGTGACGACGGATCGACACCAGAAGAGGTCAACTACTATGTCGGCGAGCCGGGCCGAAACGTCGACGGGCAGCCTGCCACCGAGCTGCCGTACTACGGCTATGTCGCGGAGATCGACCCCTATTCGGGCCAGGCGGTGAAGCACACTGCGCTCGGGCGCATCCACCACGAGAACGTCGGGATGCGGATCGCGGCCGACGGCCGCGTCGTCTGTTACACGGGCGACGACGCTCCCGCCGCGGATGGGATGTTCTTCAAGTTCGTGTCGACGGGAAAGTACCGGCGGGGGATGGGCCCCCGAGACGGCATGCGTCTGTTGTCCGAGGGACAGCTATACGTCGCGCAGTGGTTCCCGACGGCCAACAACCCGGAGGTGGATTCGGGGACCGGCCGGTGGCACGCCCTAGACATGAACGATCCGGATGCGTTGACGTTTACCACGAAATGGGTCGAGGCCAACATCGTGCCGACCTCCGGCGGGGACCTGACTCAATTCCGGGTGCCGCGCGCAGAGGACGGCGAGGTCCTCCCCGACCGGCCGACCGACGTGCTCATCTCGCTCACCAGCGCTCGGGGTCGCCCCACCGACCCGACGGCGTACGGGATCGTGAGGCTCTTGCGCGAGGACACGGCCGATCCCGATGGACTCACGTTCTCGTGGGTCGACCTGCTCGAGGGCGGCCAGGACGCCGGCTTCTCCAATCCGGACAACCTCGGCTTCTCGTCGCCCGATGAACTGTGGGTCGTGACCGACGTGTCTACCAGCCGCCTGAATCGGCCCCCGTTTGAATGGCACGGGAACAACGCGATTTTATTCGTGCCGCTCGACGGGCCGAGTGCCCATACGGCGTTCCGGTTCGCGAACGCGCCCGTCGAGGCCGAACTCACCGGGCCCACGTTCAACGACGCCGAGAACACGCTGTTCATAAATGTGCAGCACCCGGGCGAGGAGACCCCGAACAGGGGCGGAGTGCCGGGGGAGCAGTCGACGTACACGTCGTGGTGGCCGGACGGCAACCGCACGGCCGGGACCGGACGGCCGGGCAAGCCGAAGCCGTCGCTCGTGGCCATCCGTAAGCTGTAGCCCCCCCGCGCCAAGACTCGTTTTGAGTGACATTGAGCGCGCTATGCGAACGCGAGCGCGCATTAAAACGACATTGTGCCCGCTCCGCCTCGGAACTCGATCGCGACCCACGGTGTATCTAGGGGCGATGATCAGTCCGTGGAGGGCCGACCACTGGACGACCAAGAGCTAGTCGAAAGAGCGAGACGGGGCGACGCCGATGCCTACGAGCAACTCGTGCACAGCTACCAGGGCCTCGCCACCCGGGTCGCTTACCTCATCACCGGCGAGTCCGCCGAGGCCGAGGATGCGGCGCAGGAGGCGTTCGTGAAGGCGTACTACGCTCTCAACCGCTTCAAGCACGGCGCAGCGTTCCGGCCGTGGCTGCTCAAGATAGTCGCCAACGAGGCACGGAATCGCCGCCGGTCCGCAGGCCGGCGCGCCGGGCTAGCACTGCGCGCCGCCGAGGAGCACCCCTCGGGGGACGCGGCCCCGTCCCCCGAGGCGGTCGCGCTGGAAGGCGAACGGCACCGCGCTCTTATCGATGCGCTCAACTTGCTCCGGGAGGCGGACCGGGAAGTCATCGCGTGCCGCTATTTCCTGGAGCTGTCCGAGGCCGAGACCGCGGCGGCCCTCGGGTGTGCGAAGGGGACCGTGAAGTCGCGGCTGTCGCGCGCCATGGCCCGGATGCGCGTGGTGCTGGCCGAGCAAGGAGTGGTTGCAACGATCGGAGGAAGCGACTGACATGGCCGTTTACGAAGCCGACCTCGAGCGGATGCTGCGAGACGTCGCGGCGCACATCGAGTGGCCGCCCGAGCCACAGCTCGCGACACGCGTTCGGGTTCGCCTCGCTGCCGGTCCGGCGGCCGCTCCGTCGTTGTGGGAGCGGTTCCGGCCGCTCCTCGCACGGCCTGCGTTCGCCGTCACCATCACGGTCGTGATCCTCTGCTCGGTGCTTATCGCATCCGAATCGGCGCGCGTCGCTGTTGCCGATTTCCTCGGCCTCGACGGAGTCCGTGTCGAGTTCACGAAGAAGTTGCCGGAAGGGGTGGGATCGAAGCTCGATCTCGGCGAGAAGGTCACGCTCGATGACGCACAAGAGAGTGTCGCCTTCGACGTCCTGGTGCCGACCGTGGACGACCTCGACGCCCCCGACGGTGTGTTCTTCGACCCCACGATCGGGGAGGGTCAGGTGTCGCTCGTCTATGCGCCCCGCCTCGGTCTGCCGGCGACGCCGAACGAATCGGTAGGCCTGCTGGTGATGGAGTACCAGGTGTCGCTCGAGGATGCGTACTACAAGAAGCTCCTGCAGGACACCAACACGATCGAAGAGGTCGCAGTGGGCTCGGACCCCGGTTTCTGGGTCCGGGGCCCCCACACGATCGAGTTCCGCGACGACGGGTCGATCGGGCGCGACGAGCCGCGGCTCGCCGGCAACACGTTGCTGTGGGAGCACGACGGTGTGACGATCAGGCTCGAATCGGCGCTATCGAAGTCGCAGGCGCTCCGCATCGCCGAGTCGATGGAGTAGCTCGCGTCGAGTGTGAGTTAGGCGCGCGTAGGTGACACGAAACTCACGCTCGCCGCGCGTCAGCGGCTCACAGACCGGGCGAGAGCCTCGAGGCTCGTGAGGTTGTGGCCCGCGAGAAACACGTCGACATGGGGGAGCGCGGCCGCCATGCCGCGGGCGAGCGGCTCGTAGCGTGGGTCCCCTTTCAGCGGGTTGACCCACACGATGCGATGGGACAACCGCGCCAGCCGGAGCATCTGGGCCTCCAGCACCTCCGGCTCGCCGCGGTCCAGTCCGTCCGAGCAGATCACCGTTACGGCACCGCGCAGAAAGACCGTCGTTCCGTAGCGATCCAACAGTGTGCGCAGCGACTCCCCGATACGAGTCCCTCCAGACCAGTCGGCGACTTTCTCGGACACCGCCGCCATTGCGGCGTCGGGATCTTTGGACATCAATGAGCGCGTTACGCGCGTGAGCCGGGTGCCGAAGCAGAACACCTCCACGCGGCGACCCGCGTTCAATGCCGCAAAGCCGAACTGCATGAGAGCGCGTGCGTACGGCGACATCGAGCCGGAAACGTCGAGGATCAGCACAAGGGGTCGGGGGCGGTGGCCACGGTCGCGGTAGGCGCGCCGGAACGGCTCGCCGTGGGTGCGAAGGCTGTGCCGGAGCGTGCGGCGCAGGTCGAAGCGGCCCCCCTTGGGGGACGGGAGGAGACGGCGGGCCCGACGCACCGGCATCCCCACCGCGAGCCGGCGGATAAGGGCAAACACCCGCACACGCTCGCTCTCGCTCAGCTCTTCGAATGAGCGAGCGCGTAGAACGTCCGCTCTGCCGGCGATCATGGAGACCTCGGTGTCCTCGTCGGCGATGTCGCCGTCGCCGGCCAGCTCCCACGTGGGGGGCGAGCCGGCCTGCTCCCCCTCGACGTCGATTTCGGGGACCCTTGTCTTGTCGACGAACTCGAATAGCTTTTCGAGGGTCTCGTCGAGGCGGCCGCGCCCGAACGTCTCGGTGAAGGAGCGGTCGAAGTCGTCGATGTGTTCGGGCCGGGAGATCAACGTCGCCCGGCCCGCCCAGTACAGCCGCTCTCGGTCCAGGGGCGAGAGTTCGGCGGCGGCCCGGCAGAAGGTGAGGATGCGCCCGGTGCCGACCGGAAGCCCCCGTGCCCGCAGCAACCGCCCGAAGCGCACCAGCGTCTGCTCTGAACTCGGAGGAGAGCTCAGTCGCGTTCCAAGAGCTCGTCGAGGTGCGACAGCACGAGCTCCTGGTCCTCGTGATCCTTGACGACGGCGCCGAGAGTGGCCGCTACCGTCTCGCCGTCGAGCGACTCCGTTCCCAAGAACGCGAGAGCGTTGGCCCAGTCGATGGTCTCCGCCACGCCCGGCCGCTTCACGACGTCCATGGCACGCAGTCGCTCGACCGCGCCGGCGACATCGCGGGCCAGGGCCTCGGGAACGTGAGGCGCGCGCGTCCTCACGATGTCGACCTCCCGCTCTAGCGAGGGATGATTGATCCAGTGATAGAGGCACCGGCGCTTGAGCGCGTCGTGGAGCTCGCGCGTGCGGTTCGACGTGATCACGACGGCCGGAGGTCGGTGGGCGGCAACGCGTCCGATCTCGGGAACGGTCACCGCGTACTCGGACAGCACTTCGAGGAGGAACGCCTCGAACTCGTCGTCGCCGCGATCGAGCTCGTCGATGAGAAGCACGGCCCCCTCTCCCGCCCGTAGGGCCGCGAGGAGCGGCCGCTCGACGAGGAACTCCTCACCGAAGAGATCGGCGGTGCGGATGCCTTCGCTCTGCGCCGCGCGCACCGCGATCAGCTGGCGCGAGTAGTCCCATTCGTACAGCGCCTGGCTCGCGTCAATGCCCTCGTAGCACTGCAGCCGTATGAGAGCCCGGCCCAACAGCTCGGCCAGGACCTTGGCGACCTCGGTCTTGCCGACGCCTGCCTCGCCCTCGAGCAGAAGCGGCTTGTCCAGGGACAACGCAAGGTAGATCGCGGTCGAGAGTCCCCGATCGGGGAGATAGGCATGGGCGCGCAACGCCGCCTCGAGTTGTTCGACCGAGGCGAACGGGAGGCTGCCCATCACGGCAGCCTCCCATACCCGTTGGTTAGCGAGACAACGCCTCCTCCAGAGCCCGGCGGGTCAGCACCACCGCAAGCTCGCGCCGGTACTCGGCGGAACCGAAGGGATCACTCGGAGGAGAAGTTCCCTCGGCCGCGCGCGCGGCGGCGTCGGCCGCGGACGAACCCGACCCAAGCGCCTCTTCGACGCCCCGTGCCCGCACCGGAGTCTCACCCATCGTCGTGAGCGCTACGCGCGCGCCACCGTTGTTCGCCACTGCGGCGACCCCGACGACGGCCCAATCCTGGGCCCGGTGGTGGAACTTCTGGTACGACCACCCGGCGCCCCCCGTCTTGGGAACCCGGACTTCGGTGATCATCTCCTGAGAAGACAGGTCGACCTCGAAGAATCCCTTGAAGAAGTCGGTCGCCCCGACCGTACGCTCGCCGTTCGACCCTCGCACGACGACCGACGCCTCGAGCGCGCACAGAACGGTTGGGATGTCTGAGGCGGGATCACCATGAGCGACCGAGCCACCGATCGTGCCGCAGTGACGGACCTGTGGATCGCCGATCTGCCCGGCCGTGTACGACAGGATCGGGCAGTGCTCCTTAAGCGTCGAGTCGAAGTGCACATCCTCGTGACGCGTCAGCGCGCCGACGGCGATGTGATCGCCGCCGTCGCGCACGTAGGAGAGGTCGGAGATGCGCCCGATGTCGACAAGCATCGACGGCCGGGCGAGCCGCAGCTTCATCAGCGGCAGCAGCGAGTGCCCACCGGCGAGCAGCTTCGCGTCGGAGCTGCTCGCCAGCATCTGGAGAGCGTCATCCGCCGACGACGCGACGTCGTATTCGAACGAGGCGGGAATCATCGTCCGTCCTCCCCTCCAGAAGGAGCAGCCGAACCGAGGCCTGCCCCGGCCCCCGGCTGCTCGCGACCGCCGGCTCTGGCGCCGCCGCCCCCGGCATCCTTGATCGCCTGCCATATCCGTTCCGGAGAGACCGGTTTCTGGATCTCGGTGACGCCCAACGGCCCCAGCGCGTCGATGACTGCATTGACCACTGCCGGGGGAGCCGCGATCGTGCCCGCCTCTCCGATCCCCTTTACGCCCAGCGGATTCGTGGTCGACGGCGTGACCGTGTTGTCGGTCGTGAACTCGGGCAGCTCCGCCGCGGACGGAATGCGATAGTTCGCCATCGACGACGTCAGCAGGTTGCCAGAGTCGTCGTATACGGCCTCTTCGTACATCGCTTCGGCGATCCCCTGGGCGACCCCGCCGTGGACCTGGCCCTCGACGATGATCGGGTTAATCACCGTTCCGCAGTCGTCCACCGCCACGTATTTGAGGATGTCGGTCGCGCCGGTCTCCGTGTCGACCTCGACGACGCAGATGTGCGCGCCTGACGGGAACGTGAAGTTGGGTGGGTCGAAGACGTGGGTTGCCTCGAGTGTCGGCTCGACCCCCTCGGGGAGGTTGTGCGCCGTCCACGCCGAGAACGCGATCTCGGGGATCGTCTTGGCCTTGTCGGGAGCTCCCTTGACCTGGAGCTTCCCGTCGGTGAACTCGACGTCTTCTTCTGCGACCTCGAGCTCGTGCGCGGCGATCTTCGTGGCCTTGTCGATGATCTTCTGGGCCGCGTAATGCAGGGCGACTCCGCCGACTGAAAGACTGCGGCTGCCGTAGGTGTCCATCCCAAGCGGCGATATCGCCGTGTCTCCGTGGAGGACGTCGACGTCCTCGATCGCGACTCCGAGCTCGTCGGCGATGATCTGCGACCACGACGTCACGTGACCCTGCCCGTGGGGCGAGGTCCCGGTGATCACCGTCACTTTCCCCGTGGGATGGCACCGGATCGTGGCCGCATCCCACCCGCCGGCGCCGTAGCGCAACGAGGCCAGCACCTGCGATGGAGCCAGCCCGCACATCTCGATGTAGGTGGACAAACCGATGCCGATCTGCATCGTGTCGTTCGTGTCGCGCCGCTCCTGTTGCAGCTTGCGGAACCCCGTGTAATCGGCCAGATCGAGCGCTTTGTCAAGCGTGCCCTCGTAGTTGCCGGAGTCGAACTGTAGGCCCGAGATCACCTCAGTGGCCTCATTGAATGGGGGAATGAAGTTCATCCTGCGCAGCTCCGCCGGATCCTTCCCGACCCTGCGAGCGAGCGTGTCCATGATTCGCTCGATCGCATACGTCGCCTCCGGACGTCCGGCCCCCCGATACGCGTCGGTCGGCGTCGTGTTCGTGAACACTCCCGTGCAATCGAACGAGTAGGCGTCGGCGTTGTAGACGCCGTGGTACAGGAACGCACCGAGGAGTGGGATTCCCGGGGTGACGAGCTGCAGGTACGAGCCCATGTTCGCCAGCAGTTTGGCGCGCACTCCGAGGACCTTCCCCTCCTCGGTGGCTGCGATCTCCATGTCCTGGATCAGGTCGCGGCCGTGGATGGTCGCGAGGTATCCCTCCGAGCGCTCCTCGATCCATTTGATGGGCCGGCCAAGCCTGCGCGCCATGGCGAGGCAGATCAGCTCCTCGGCATAGATGTTCAGCTTGGAGCCGAAGCCTCCTCCAACCTCCGGAGCCACGACGCGCATCTTGCCCTCGGGGATGCCGAGAACGAGCGAGAAGAGCACTTTGGCGATGTGGGGGATCTGCGTCGCGCTGTACACGGTGAATTCCTCGCGCGCGGGTGAGGGCTGTGCCAGGACGCCGCGTGGCTCTATTGCGTTGGGGATCAGCCGGGGATGGCGATAGCGCTCCTTGACGACGACGGGGGCGTCGCTGAAGATCTTGTCGACATCGCCGTTGGCCAGCGTCCACTTGTAACAGACGTTGGTGCCGAGATCGTCGTGGATAACCGTCGAGTCGGCGGCAGCCTCTTCGAGGTCCAAAGCGACGTCGAGCATGTCGTAGTCGACCTCAACGGCCTCCGCCGCGTCCTTCGCGCGCTCCCGGCTGTCGGCGACGACCACGGCAACCGGGTCGCCTGCAAAACACGCCTTGTCCTGCGCGACGGGCCAGTGCTTGGGCATCTTGATGTCCTCGGTTACCGGCCACGCGCACGGCATCGAGTCGGCCCAGTCGCCGGCGAGGTCGGCACCGCTGAAGGCGGCGACGACTCCGGGCATCTCCGTTGCGCGGCTCAGGTCGACCGAGTTGATGCGCGCATGGGCCATCGGGCTGCGCACGACATAGGCCCACAGCATCCCGGGGATCGTCATATCGTCGATATAGGTGGCCTGTCCCGTTAACAGTTCGGGATCTTCCTTGCGCGGAACGCCTCCGCCAACGTACTTCTCGGGTCTCTCTGTGACCTGTGTCATGGCCGCCCCCTAACCCTTCGCCCCGGCCTTAACGGCCTTGACGATGTTGTGATAGCCGGTGCACCGGCAGAGGTTGCCTTCGAGACCGTGGCGGATGTCCTCGTCGCTGAGGTCGCCGTTGTTCTGAGTGAGCCCGATCGCCGCCATGATCATCCCGGGCGTGCAGTACCCGCACTGCAGACCGTGCTCGTCATGAAAAGCCTTCTGCATCGGGTGCAGCTCCCCATCGCGGGCGAGCCCTTCGATTGTCGTGACCTTGCGCCCATCGGCTTGAACGGCGAGAAGCGTGCAGGTCTTGACCGACTCGCCGTCCAGCAGGACCGTGCACGCGCCGCACGAGGAGGTGTCGCAGCCGACATTCGTCCCCGTGAGCCCGAGCGCCTCGCGAAGGAAGTAGACGAGAAGCGTTCGAGGCTCCACCTCCACCTCGTGCTTGATCCCGTTCACCGTTACGGTGATCGCTCTCAATGCGTCCTCCTCCCTTCGGCTGCGCAGGGGGAAGGAGAGCGCGCGCTGAGACGGTACGACGTGATCCTAGTCACTCGGCCGGTCTCAACGAGGTCCCCACCCCTTGGGCACCGATCATTCTTTCGGTTACACCCCGACAACTCTAAGATTAGTACCGAAGTCTGCCAAGGGAGAAGACTCCACCCAGGGAGCGAACATGAGCGAAGTCGGCGAGATCCTCGATGCGATAGGCGCCCTCGAGAATCGGGGGGAGAGCATGGCCCTGGCTACCATCGTGGACGTGCGTGGGTCGACCTACCGGCGTCCCGGGGCCCGCCTCGTCATGTCGAGTGATGGGACGATGGTCGGCAATCTGTCGGGGGGGTGCCTCGAGGGGGAGGTCGCCGACGTCGGCCTGTCGGTGATGAAGGACGGGCGGGCCCGAACTGCCCTTTACGACCTCACCGCCGACGACGAGGTCGTGTGGGGATGGGGGCTCGGCTGCAATGGAGCGATCGAGGTGTTCATCGAGCCGGCGGAAAAAGCGGTCGAAATAGCCGGCGCCCTTCGCAACGCGATCGAACAGCAACGGCCGGTGGCGGTGGCAACGGTGCTCGAGTCCTCGCTAGCCGGCGTCGAACCGGGTGACCGCGTGCTGGTCGAAGGCGGTGAGGTGAGGGGGCGCCTGGCCGACGAGGAGGCGCTAGCGCAGGTCACGGAGATCGCGCGCCGGTCGTTGTCGACCGGCATTACGGAGATACGCGAGCTGACACCGGCCAACGGCGAACTGCGCATCTTCATCGAGGCGATACAGCCGCCCCTTCGATTGGTGGTGTGCGGAGCCGGGCACGATGCGGTGCCTCTCGTGAAGCTGGCGGCATCGCTCGGATGGAACGTCGACGTTTTCGACGACAGGAAGTCGATGCTGAACAAACCGCGGTTCCCGGGCGCGCGCTCGTTCATCGCCGGCCCTCCGGCGGACGCGGCGGACACGGCAGAGGTGAACGATCGCACTTTCGTGGTGGTCATGAGCCACAACTACTTGCGCGACCGCGACTACCTGAGATCGATGCTCGACTCAGAAGCGGCATACGTCGGCATGCTGGGACCGAGCGCGCGTCTAGAGCGCCTCCTCGGTGACCTCGCGACCGACGGGATCAATCCGACGGATGAACGGCTCGAGCGGGTGCATGGCCCCGCGGGCCTCGACGTCGGCGCCGAGGGACCCGAAGAGATCGCCGCGGCGATCGTGGGAGAGATCCTCGCCGTGAGTCGGGGACGCGCAGGCGGCTTCTTGAGGCAGCGCGGAGGGCCGATCCACAAGCCTGAGCGCGCGCGAGCGAGCTCGTGAAGCTGGAAAACTCATTCGAGGTTCCGGCACCCATCGAGCGGGTGTGGACCTACATGTTGGACGTCGAGCGCGTTGTCGTGTGCATGCCCGGCGCGGAGCTGACCGACAAGATCGACGACCGCCACTTCAAGGGCAAGGTGAACATCAAGCTGGGGCCGGTCTCGATGTCGTGGGCGGGGCAGGTGGCCATGGACGAGGTCGACGACTCGGCTCGAACGGTCGTCCTGAAGGCAAAGGGGATGGAGCAGCGCGGCAAGGGCTCGGCCAACGCGACGGTCACATCGACATTGCAGCCGGGTGACGGGGTCACAAAGGTCGCGATCGTTCAGGATCTCAACATCCAGGGCCAGGCCGCGCAGTTCGGGCGGGGGATGCTCGAAGAAGTCACCAAGAAGCTGACCAGACAGTTCGCCGACTGCCTGAAAGCGAACATTGGCGCCGCCGAGAACGAACCGGCGACTGCGACGACGGGGGCGAGCGCGGCGCCGTCGGCCGCACCTGTACGTGCCCAGGGTCCGCCGATCAGCGGGGTACGCCTCGGCCTGAGCGCGCTCGGAGCGCGCATCACCGCGTTCTTCAAACGTCTGTTCTCCCGACGGTGATTGCAGGGGTCGTCCTTGCAGCGGGAACGTCGTCTCGCCTGGGCCGCCCCAAGCAACTCCTGGACCTCCACGGGGTACCGATCCTGCAGCACGTCGTCGACGCGGCCGCCGCCTCCCGCCTCGACGATGTGATCGTCGTCCTGGGTCACGAGGCGGCGGACATAGGGGCCGCCCTCAGCCTGCCCGATCGGGCCCGGATCGTCGTCAACCCGAACTATTCGGAGGGACAGTCTTCGTCGCTGGGGGCCGGGGTCGCCGCCGCCCCCGATGATTGCGAGGCGGTCGTGGTGGTGCTGGGAGACCAGCCGGAGATGACGGCCGCGCTCATTGATCGCGTCATCACGGAATGGCGGGCGGGTGAGTCCCCGGTCGTGCGAGCGACTTTCGGCGGCGTGCCCGGCCACCCTGTGTTGATCGAGCGCTCGGAGTTCGCCCTCGTCGAGGAGGCGCGCGGCGACGAGGGCCTTCGCTCGGTCCTCGGCGTGGCCGGGGCCCGGGTCCGCGAGCTGCCGCTCGGAGACACCCCCCTCGCCGACGTCGACACACAGGAGCATTATGAAAGCCTGAAAGATGGCTGACACCGTTGCCTTCGACGTGATCGGGACTCTGCTGAGCCTCGACCGAGCGCGCGCCGCACTCGCTTCCGTCGGCGCGCCCGTCGACACGCTGGCGGTGTGGTTCGCGTCCTCGCTGCGCGACTACTTCGCGATCTCCCACTCCGGCGACTACGTGCCTCTGGCGCAGGTGCTGAGAGCCGATCTCACGCGTGCCCTCAAGGAGGTTGGCATCGAACCGTCAGAGGGAGTGCTTGGGGAGGTGATGGGCGCGATGAGCGAACTGGAGGCCACCCCGAGCGCCGCGGAGGCGTTCGAGCGACTGGCGGGAGCGGGGTTCGAGATCGTGACGCTCACGAACGGATCCGCCGAGTTCACCGCGAGCGCCCTGGACCGTGTCGGCTTACGAGACCACGTCGCGCACATCCTGTCGTGCGACGAGATCCGCGTCGGAAAACCGCACCGGAGCGTGTACGAGATGGCGAGGAACGTCTCGAACGGCGACGTGTGGATGGTCGCCGGGCACGCGTGGGACATCGCCGGGGCGGCCCGCGCGGGCCTGCGGACGGCCTTCGTCGGAGGGGCCGAAGACTATCCCGACATCTTCGACGCGCCGGAGATCGTGGCTCCGGACCTCACCGAGGCAGCCGCCGCGATCGTCGCTGCGCACCGGTGACCGCGCTCAGCGCGCCGTCCACCCCATGTCCATGGTCACGGCGGTCCCGGTGAACAGCTCGCCCTGCGGTCCCGCGAGCTGGGACACGACCTGGGCCACCTCGGCGGGCTCGATCAGCCGCTTGATCGCCTGCGGGGCGAGGATCACGTCGGTGAGGACGCGGTCCTCCGTCAGGCCGTGGGCCTCGGCCTGGGCCGAGATCTGACCCTCGACTAGCGGAGTGCGCACGTAGGCGGGGCACACGGCGGTTGCCGCGATCCCGTGCTCCGCCCCCTCGAGGGCGAGCACCTTCACCAGCCCCAGGGCCCCATGCTTGCCGGCGACGTATGCGGCCTTGAACGGGGACGCGACCAGCCCGTGGGCCGACGCCACCGCGATGAAACGGCCCGAGCCACTCCGTTTGAGCGCGCCCCACGAGTATTTGGCCAGCAGGAACGGACTCGTCAACAGAAGCGCGATCAGGGCACCCCACTTGTCCTCGGGGAACTGGTCGACGGGAGCCACGTGCTGGAACCCCGCGTTCGCCACGACCACATCGAGGCGGCCGAATCGCTCCAGGGCTGCGTCCACGGCGGCGCGATTGCCCTCCCGGGTCGTGAGATCGGCCTCGAAAGCACTGCCGGGGCCGCCTGGGTCGGGCGCGCGATCGACCGCAAGGACCTGCCAGCCGTCCTCGGCGAAACGCTCGGCGATGGCACGGCCGATGCCCGATGCCGCCCCGGTGACCAGAGCCGCCCGGTCGCCCACGCCCACTTCACCCCCTGTGTTCGCATGCCGCGAGCACGCCGGCTTCACGCGTGCCACAATCTTGGGGCTCATTGTAGGTGTTGGGTGTCATGGCAAAGGGGGGATCGCTATGGGAGTAACCGACGCCACCGAACGGGCGTCCGCAGCGGAGATCGGTGACTACCCGCTGGGCGTGAGCAGGCCGCCCCTCAGTATGGCCGATCTGCCGACGCCGGAGGAGGTCTTCGGCGTCCAGAAGATGGGTCTCAAGGAGACGGTCAAGTTCGCCATCGGCCCGAGCCTGATCGCGCTCGGGGTGTCGATAGGCAGCGGTGAGTGGATCCTCGGACCGCTCGCGATCGGAGCTGCGGGCCAGTTCGAGGGGCTCTTCTTCGTGGTGATGCTGTCGCTGCTATTCCAGGTGTTCTTCAACGTCGAATCCGCCCGCTACGTGGTTGCCACCGGTGAGACCCCGATCCTTGGGTTCGCGCGCGTGCCGCCCGGATGGAAGTTCTGGGTGCCGGTGTCGATCCTCCTCTTCTACTTCGCGTTCATCCTCGGCGGATGGGCTGCGGGAGCCGGGCAGAGCCTGTTGACCATTATCGAGGGCGAGGTCGTCTCGTCGACCGACGAACGCGCCCGTCTGCTTGCGATCGGATTGCTGGTCGTGATCTTCCTGATCTCGGCGCTGTCCAAGAAAATCTCGCGCGGACTGGAACTCTCGAACTGGGTGATCGTGACCTTCATCATCGCGACCCTGCTCGTCCTCGCCCTCTTCCTCGTCGACTTCAGCCTGTGGGGGGACGCTTTCAGGGGGTTCGTCACACCCGCGCTACCTCCCGAAGGCACCGACGCAACGTTGTTGGGAGCGCTGTGGGGGTTCACGGCCATGGCCGCGGGGCTCAACTGGTTCATCATGACCCACTACCGCGACAAGGGATACGGGATGGGTCATCGCGTCGGCTTTCTGTCGGGCCTCCGTGGAACGAGGAAGGACGTGCTGGACATCGGCGTGACTTTCCCCGACGACGAGAAGAACGCCGCGATCTGGAAGCGGTGGATGAGGTTCCTCCGCATCGACATGTGGGGCGTGTTCGGGATCGGGGCCTTCTTGGGGATGCTGTTGCCGTCGCTGCTCGTCCTGCAGCTCTCCACCGATACGGGCCGCCAGCCGAGCGAAGAGAACATCATCACGTTCGCGGCCAGCGCGCTCCAATCCGAGTACGGCTCGTTCCTCTTCTACGTCGCGCTGCTGGCCGGCTTCTTCATCCTGTTCAGCACGCAGATGGGGATCTTCGAGGCACTCGTGCGCAACTTCGTCGACTCCGTCCACGGAGTGAGCCCCAGGCTTCGGGCGGCGGTCGAGGGCGGCGACCCCAGGAAGCTCTACTACCCGTACATGATCTTTCTGATGATCGTGATATCGATTACGATCCACCTGACCATACCGGCGACCCTGCTGGTGACATCCGCGAACATGTCGAACCTGGGAGGGATCATCTTCCCGATCGTCCTGATTTACCTCAACAGCAAGCTTCCCCGGACGGCTCGGCCGTCGCCGATCATCTACGTGATACTGGTGCTGTTCGCGATCTTCTCGGCGTTCTTCTTCATCAACTTCGTCACGAACACCTTCTTCGAAGAGCCGCTGGTCGTCTTCTGATCCTCGGCGAGAGGGCGCTCGGTTACACATTTCGTAACCCTGCGCCCTCTCGGCCGGGGCCGTCCACGGCGGCGGTCTGGGGGGTGCATGCTATGGACATGAGCGTCGAGGCGCTGCGGGCCGAGCTCGAGGCGATCGTGGGGGGCGATCGTCTGATCACCCAGCCTGACGCGCTTGCGACCTACGAGTCGGACGGGCTCCTCCAATACAAGGTGACCCCCGGGGCGGTCGTATTGCCCGACACCGCCGAGGAGGTCCGGCAGATCGTGCGCGCCTGTTACGAGGCCGGGGTTCCCTGGGTGGCGCGAGGATCGGGCACCGGATTGTCGGGCGGCGCGCTCCCGCTGCGTGAGGGCGTGCTGATCGCGCTCAGCCGTATGAGGAAGATCCACAAGATCGATCTCGAGAACCAGCGCATCGTGGTGGAGCCGGGGGTCACGAACAGCGAGATCACCGCCGCGGTCGCACCCACACACTTCTACCCTCCCGACCCTTCGAGTCAGATCGTCTGTTCGATCGGCGGCAACGTCGCTGAGAACTCCGGGGGCGCGCACTGCTTCAAGTACGGGTTCACGACGAACTACGTGACCGGCCTCGAGGTGGTGCTTGCCGACGGCGACGTGGTCCAGCTGGGAGGGGTGGAGGTCGACCTGCCCGGCTACGACTTGCTGGGAGCATTTGTCGGATCGGAGGGGACCCTCGGGATTGCCACCAAGATCTCCCTGCGCGTGGTTCCGGCCCCCGAGACGGCGCGCACTCTGGTTGCGTTCTACGACTCCACCGACAAAGCGGGCCGGACGGTTTCGGACATCGTTGCGGCGGGCATCGTGCCGGGGGCCATCGAGATGATGGATCACCTGGCGATCCGCGCGTGCGAGGAGGCGACGCATGCAGGCTTCCCGCTCGAGGCGGGGGCCGCGCTCATCGTGGAGCTCGACGGCTCCGCAAGCGAGTGTGATGCGCGCTTCGAGGAGGTAGCTGCGATCTGCGAGCGCAACCACTGCAACGAGATACGCGTTGCGCAAGATGCCGCGGAGCGGGAGCTCATCTGGAAGGCGCGCAAGGCCGCGTTCGCGGCGATGGGGCGCGTCGCGCCCAACTACTACGTTCAGGACGGGGTCATCCCTCGCACCAGATTGCCTGAGGTTCTGGAAAAGATCGACGAGCTGTCTCGACAGTTCGGGCTGGAGGTTGCGAACGTGTTCCATGCCGGCGACGGAAACCTCCATCCGTTGGTGTGCTACGACGGGCGCCACGAAGGGGAAGCCGAGCGCGCAGAAGAGCTTGCGGGGCTAATCCTCAGAGCATGCATCGATGCAGGCGGGTCGATCACGGGCGAGCACGGCGTCGGGATCGACAAAAAGCGGTACATGGGGTGGATGTTCTCGGACGACGACCTCGCCGCATTCCAGAAGCTGCGCTGCGGCTTCGACCCGCACCAGCTCGCCAATCCCACAAAGGTCATGCCCACGCCTCGCATGTGCGGGGAGGTCCCCGGCCCCTACCGCCGCCATCCGATCGAGGTCGCCGGCCTCGCCGAGAGGTTCTGAGCGTTGCGGTCGGAAGCGCCGGACTCGCTCGAGGATGCGGCCGAACTGCTCGCCGCGTGCGCGGCCGGCGGCGAGATCATCCGCATTTCAGGAGGGCGCACGAAGCTCGGGTGGGGGAGCCCCGTTCCCGACTCGTCGGTCGACGTGTCGACAGCGGGGCTGGCCCGCATCGTCGAGCACAACACGGGTGACCTCACGGTCATCGTCGATGCGGGAGTGCGGCTCGAAGCGTTGAAGGAGACGCTCGCGGAGAAACGTCAGATGCTCGCGGTCGATCCCCCCAACGAGAGCGGCGATGCCACGGTCGGTGGGATGGTTGCGACGGCCGATTCCGGGCCGCTTCGTCATCGCTATGGGGCCATCCGCGACCTCATCGTGGGTGCGACGCTCGTACTTGCCGATGGGACGATTGCGAAGTCGGGCGGGACCGTCATCAAGAACGTTGCCGGCTACGACCTTGCGAAGCTGTTCTGCGGATCGTTTGGGACGCTCGGACTCGTGGGAAGGGTGGCCTTGCGTCTTCACCCGCGTCCTCAGGCGACCGCAACTGCGCGCGCGATGTCGGACGACACGCACGTGCTGCAGAGAGCGGCCCTGGCGGTATCCCACCTTCCTCTGGAGGCGGACTGCCTCGATGTGTGGTGGATTTCCGGCACGGGGGAGGTGCTCGCGCGCTTCTCTGGAGCCGCGTGCACTGAACGCGCGGCGGCGGCATGCGACGCGCTCAAGGAAGTCGGCGCGGACACTGCGGTCGACGAGGACGACGACGCTCTGTGGACTCGACAGCGCCACGCGCAGCGCGTGCGAGAGGGTGCCGTCGTGCGCGTCTCCGGGGCGGCCACAGCGTTGGCGAACGTCCTGAACGAAGCACAGAAACTGGAAGGACGGGTCGCGGGGAGAGCGGCCCTGGGTACGAGCTTCGTGGCGCTTGGCGGCGAAGACTCCGATCTCGTGGGCGCAATCGAAGAGCTGCGCCGTGCCCTGGTGCCGAACGCGTGCACCGTGCTCGACGCCCCCGAAGCCGTGCGTGCAAAGGTCGACGTGTGGGGAGAGGTCGAGCCTGGCTCCCTCCGGCTCATGAGACGCGTCAAGGAACGATTCGACCCGCAGGGCATCTTGAACCGCGGCATCTTCGTCGGGGGCATCTGATGGCGACGACACGCGCCTTCGATCCGCACCGGGCCCCCGATGAAGAGCTGATCGCAGACTGCGTCCACTGCGGTTTCTGCCTGCCGACGTGCCCGACCTACGTCCTGTGGGGCGAGGAGATGGACTCGCCGCGCGGCCGCATCGTCCTCATGAACCACGGTCACAAGGACGGCACGTCCATGACCCAAACGATGGTGGAGCACTTCGATCGCTGCCTGGGTTGCATGGCGTGCGTGACGGCGTGCCCTTCGGGGGTCCAGTACGACCGCCTGATCGAGGCGACCCGGCCCCAGATCGAACGGAACTTCACGAGGTCGAGGAGCGAGCGTCTGTGGCGCCGTTTGATATTCGGAATCTTCACGCACCCCGGCCGGCTTCGGGCGCTCGTCCCCGCGCTGGTTGCTCAAGGACTTATGCGAGCGGATCGCCTGCGTCTCCCGAAGCGCCTGCGCATGCTCGCCGAGCTTGCCCCCGATGCGCATCTCTCCGACATGTGGGCGCGAACCCCCCGGGTGCGGCGCCCGCGCGATCGACCGCGAGGGCGCGTTGCGCTCCTGCAGGGGTGCGTGCAGCGCGTCCTCTTCTCCCATGTCAACCGCGCGACTATCGACGTGCTCGTTGCCGAAGGGTACGAGGTACACGCGCCCCGGGCACCGCGCTGCTGCGGCGCGCTCACCATGCACTCCGGCGAGGAGCCGAGCGCGATCGCGCTCGCGAAACAGACGATCGAGTCGCTGGAGGGATTCGATGCGGTCGCGGTTAACGCGGCGGGCTGCGGATCGGCTATGAAGGACTACGTGCATCTGTTGAGCGACGAGAAGGGCTGGTCGGAGCGTGCGGCCGACTTTTCGGCCAAGGTTCGCGACGTCACGGAGTTGCTAGCCGACGATGACCAGCGCGCGCCGCGTCACCCCGTTGCCATGAAGGTCGCCTATCACGACGCTTGCCACCTCGCGCACGCCCAGGGGATCACGGCACAGCCGCGGGCGTTACTGGCGGCGATCCCAGAGCTCGAGGTGCTCGAGCCGCGCAACCCCGAGATCTGTTGCGGGTCCGCCGGCATCTACAACCTGCTGCAACCGGACGCAGCCGACGAGCTCGGCAAGATGAAGGCGGCGAACCTGATTGCTACGGGGGCCCAGGCGATCGCGGCAGCAAACCCCGGGTGCACTCTGCAGATCACCGCCAAGCTCAGGGCGGCGGGACAACCGATGCCCGTGTACCACCCGGTGGAACTGGTGGCGATGTCGATCAAGGGGGTCGCGCATGAACGGCGTTGAGATCAGCGCCCCAGTCGAGGGACGTCATTCCGAAGTCCTCACCGAAGGGGCTCGCGAGTTCCTGTCCGGACTGCATCGTGAGTTCGATGGCGAGCGCCGGCGTCTTTTGGAGGAACGGCAGCACCGTCAGGCGCGGTTGAACGCGGGCGAGCAACCCGATTTCGATCCGGCGACGGCCTCGGTCCGCGATGGGGACTGGAGGACCGCGCCGGTCCCGGACGACCTGGCCGATCGCCGGGTGGAGATCACAGGTCCGACCGACCGCAAGATGATGATCAACGCGTTCAATTCGGGCGCGTCGGTCTTCATGGCCGATTTCGAGGACGCGAACGCACCGACCTGGGACAACATGGTGAGCGGCCACGTCAATCTGGTCGACGCGATCGGGCGGACGATCGATTTCGAATCCCCGGAGGGAAAACGCTACGAGCTTGCCGACGAGATCGCCACCCTCGTGGTACGGCCGCGCGGCTGGCACCTCGACGAGCGCCACGTCGTCGTGGACGGGGAGCCGATCTCGGGAAGTCTGTTCGACTTCGGGATGTTCGTATTCAACTGCGCCGAGCGACTGCTGAAAAGCGGTTCCGGCCCGTACCTTTATCTGCCCAAACTCGAGTCCCACCTTGAAGCCCGGCTCTGGAACGACGTCTTCATATACGCGCAAGACCGGCTGGGACTCGACAAAGGAACGATCAAGGCGACGGTACTGGTCGAGACGATCCTGGCGGCCTTCTGCATGGACGAGATCCTGTACGAGCTGCGCGACCACGCCGCGGGTCTCAATGCCGGGAGGTGGGACTACATCTTCTCGATCATCAAGAGCTTCAGGGCACGGTCCGAGTTCGTGCTCCCCGATCGAAACGACATCACAATGGCGGTGCCGTTCATGCGGGCTTACACGCAGCTCCTGATCAAGACGTGTCACAGGAGAGGGGCGCACGCGATTGGGGGCATGGCCGCATTCATACCGAGCCGCAAGGATCCCGACGTCACTGCGGTGGCCCTGGCCAAGGTGCGAGAGGACAAAGAGCGGGAAGCCGGCGATGGGTGCGACGGCACATGGGTCGCGCACCCGGACCTCGTCCCGGTGGCGAGGGAGATCTTCGACGAGGCTCTCGGCGACCGGCGCAACCAGCTCGACGTAATGCGCAACGACGTGGATGTGGGCGCTCCGGACCTCCTCGACTTCTCAATCCCCGGAGCGAAGGTGACGGAGGCGGGAGTGCGCAACAACGTCAGCGTTGCGATCCTCTACGTCGAGTCGTGGCTGCGGGGAGTCGGCGCGGCGGCCCTGTTCAACCTGATGGAGGATGCCGCGACCGCAGAGATTGCTCGCTCGCAGATCTGGCAGTGGATCCGGGCGGGCGCGACCCTCGAGGACGGGAGAGTGGTCGATCGCGAGCTCGTGCAGGGCATCGAGGAAGAGGAGCTGGACAAGATCGCCGAGGTTGTCGGCGATGAGGCCTTCACCTCCGGTCGGTTCAAGGAGGCCGAGGCCATCTTCGAGAGAGTCGCCCTGGAGGACGGTTTCGAGGAGTTCTTGACGATCCCGGCCTACGAATACCTCGACTGAGCGACGAGCTCAGGACAGGATGCCGTTGAGCATCCCTCCGTCCACCAGCACGGTCACTCCATTGACGAACGAAGCTCGCTCGGACGCTAGGAAGGTGACGACGTCGCCGAACTCCTGAGGCCGTCCGTAGCGGCCGAGTGGGATCAGGCCCTGCATCTGCTGGCGCACTTCCTCAATGCTTCGGCCGGTGCGCTCGGCTGCGGCGCCGTCGAGCTGTTGCAGCCGGTCGGTCTCGATGCGCCCGGGAGCCACGCACACGGTTCGTATCCCGTCGGGTGCCAGTTCTTTCGACAGCGTCTTCGCCATGCCAACCACCGCGGCGCGCATCATGTTGGACAACAGCAGGTTGGGGATGACTTCCTTGGTCGAGCCGGAGGTGAGAAAGATCAGGACGCCCCCGGATCTGGCCTGCATCGTCGGAACGACGGCCTTGGCAAGCCGCCATGCGGACGCGGTCGTGAGCTCGAATGCCGTGTGCAGAGCGGCGTCGTCGATGTCGGCAAACGTCCCGGGCGGGGGGCCTCCGGCATTGGCTATCAGGATGTCGACGTCGCCGAGTTCTGATGCCACTCGCCGTCCTGCCGCGGCGATTGCGCCGGCGTCGGTCACATCGCACGGGACCGCGATGCTTTCGCCTCCAGTGTCGTTTGCGATCTCGGCTGCTATGTTCTTCAGTTGGTCCTCACGGCGAGCCGACACGGCAACGCGCGCGCGCTCGCGCGCCAGAGACAGCGCACACGATCTGCCGAGACCGGAGGATGCCCCCAGCACCCACGCCACTTTTCCGTCTAGGCCAAGCTCCATGCTCATACCCCCTCTGGCGCCAGGACCAGCTTTCCGAACGCCTCGTTGGATGCCAGTGCATCGTACGCGTCTGCCGCCGAGCCGAGGGGAACGACTCGGTCGATCACGGGCCTGAGGATCTTGCGCTCGAAGAGAGGCGCGACCTGGGCGGCGAAGGCCGCGGTCGCCTGTGCCTTCTGCCACTCGGGGCGGCTGCGCAGGACCGTCCCCCGGATGACGAGACGGCGCGTGAGAATACGGCCGAGGTCAAGATGCGCCCCGGCCCCCGCCAGCAGGCCGACGAGCACGATCCGCCCCTGCGGCCGGCACACCTTCACGTCGACCTCCATGTAGTCCCCGCCGACGAGATCGACGACCGCATCGACCTCACCGATGGCGGCCGCCATATCGGGACCGGCGAGGACCGCGTCGTCGAGGCCGAGGTCGCGGGCGCGGTCGAGTTTCTCGGGAGTGCGAGCGGTCCCCACGCTCTGGGCACCGATGGCGCGTACCAGTTGCACGAGAGCCGTACCCACCCCGCTGCCGACCCCGTGGATCAGCACGCGCTCTCCCGGACGAACCTCGGCTTGCGTGATCAGGGCGTCGTGGGCGGTGATGAAGACCTCGGGAACTCCGCCCGCTTCCACGAGGTCGAGACCGCGCGAGACCGGCACACACAGAGACTCAGTCGTCAGCGCGTGGGTCGCATGCGCGCCACCGCCGACGATTCCGAAAACGGCATCTCCCGGCTGCAACGAGCCGACGCTTTCGCCCACCGCGGCCACGACTCCGGCAAGCTCAAGCCCGGGGACGTCGTCGGGCCAGCCCGGCGGCGCCGGGTGCCGGCCCAGCCTCTGCAACAGGTCGGCGCGGTTAACGCCGGCTCCGCGTACCTCGACCAGCACCTGATCGGCGGCGGGCTCGGGAACGCTTCGTTCGACGATCCTCAGATCGCCGTTGGAGATAACGACGGCTCTCAGCGCGCGCCTCCGTCGGGAGAGTTGGCGCCGACCCACGCCGACCCGTCCGAGTACACCTCTCGCTTCCAGATGGGCACGGTGTGCTTGATCGAGTCGATGATCCACCGGCACGCTTCCAGCGCGTCGCTGCGGTGGGGAGCACCACACACGACGACGACGGTGGGCTCTCCCAGCTCGCACACTCCGGTCCGGTGGATGGCCAATACGCGCCGGATATCCCACTTCTTAGTTGCATCGAAGGCGACCTGCGCGAGTGCGTCTTCGGCGAGCGAGGGGTGCGCCTCGTAGTCCAGCCGCACGACGGTCTTATCGGACTGATCTCCGATGGACGACGTGTCACGCACCGTACCGACGAACACGCCGATGCCGCCGAGCTCGGGCCCGGCAACGTGGGCTATGGCTGCCCCGACGTCCAGACGCTCGTCGGTGATGCGTGTCGTGATCTCGGCCGTCACGGTCTCCTCAGTCTTACATGCCCGGTGGGCTGCCCGCCTGCGTCACAGACCCGCGAGAACACCCCCGTAAGCATGTATCATGCCGGGCGTGAAAATCCTGATCCTCGGCGGGGACGGATATCTGGGTTGGCCCACCGCTATGCACTTCTCGGACGACGGCCACGACGTCGCCGTGGTCGACAACTTCTTGCGACGTCTGATGTCTATCGAGCTCGGGGCGTCGTCGCTAACGCCCATTCAGTCGCTTCAGGAACGCATCTTTGCGTGGAAGGAAGTAACCGGCAAGGAGATCGCCGCTTACACCGGTGATTTGACCGATCCGTACTTCGTGGACGACGTTTTCTCCGACTTTCTACCGGACGCGATCGTTCATCACGGTGAGCAGCCAAGCGCCCCATACTCGATGATCTCGCGCAAGCACGCGGTCGTGACCCAGCGCAACAACGTCGAAGGGACCCTCAACGTCTTGTTCGCGATGCGCGACATCACGCCGGCTGCCCATCTCGTGAAGCTCGGGACGATGGGGGAGTACGGCACACCCAACATCGACATCGAAGAGGGCTACATCGAGATCGAGCACAAGGGCCGCAAGGACATCCTTCCCTATCCCAAGCTCCCCGGCTCTCTCTATCACCTCTCCAAAGTCCACGATTCCCACAACATCCATTTCGCATCGCGCATCTGGGGCCTCCGTGCGACCGACCTCAACCAGGGGGTCGTCTACGGGATCCGCACGGAGGGTACAGACCTCGACGAACGCCTGTGCACTCGCTTCGACTACGACGAGGTCCTGGGGACCGCTCTCAACCGATTCTGCGTGCAGGCGGTTGTCGGCTATCCGCTCACCGTTTACGGGAAGGGTGGCCAGACCCGCGGATTCCTGAACATCATCGACACGATTCAGTGCATCAACCTCGCCGTCACCAACCCGGCCGACGAAGGAGAGTTCCGCGTCTTCAATCAGTTCACAGAACAGTTCTCGGTGAAGGATCTTGCCGAGCGCGTGCAACGAGTCGGTGAGGGTATGGGGATGAACGTCGTCATCGACAAGATGGAAGATCCGCGCATCGAGGCCGAGGAGCACTACTACAACGCGGCCCACACCAAGCTTGTCGAGCTCGGGCTGAAGGCCCATCTGCTGACCGACGGCGTCGTGGCCCACCTCATCGAGACGATCCAGCGCTACAAGGACCGCATCCTGCTGGGCCCGATCGCGCCGAAGACGCGCTGGGATCCCCGCACGAACTGATCTCGACGAACCGTTGGGAGCTTGGGGGCACCTATTGCCCCGAAACTCCCACTCATGGACTCCACGGCTTATCCGAGCGCGTCGATGGTCGCGTCCGCGACCTCGTTCGTGGTCGCCGGCTCGAGTTCGGGGCGAAGGTCGGCAGTCCTGATCCCCGACGCAAGGACGCGCCCGACAGCCCCTTCCACCCGCCGGCTCTCCTCGCCGAAACCGAGGTGGTTCAGCATCGCGACCGCCGACAGGATCATCGCGATGGGGTTAGCAAGTCCCCGGCCGGCGATGTCGGGGGCAGAGCCGTGGGTCGGCTCGAACACCGCATAATCCTTGCCGAGGTTCATGCCCGGTGCCAGCCCCAGCCCTCCGACCAGACCGGCACACAGGTCCGAGATGATGTCGCCGTACAGGTTGGGAAGAACGATCACGTCCATCTCCTCGGGGGTCCAGACGAGCCACATCGCGAGCTCGTCGACCTGCATCGCCTCGAAGCCAACGTCGCGGTAGCCGGTGGCAAGCCGCTCGCCGGTCTCCAGCCAGACCCCGTCCGAGAACTTCATGATGTTGGCCTTGTGGCCGAGCGTCACTTTGCGCCGGCGCTGCTTGCGCGCGTACTCGAAGGCATACTCGACGATGGCGAGACTGGCGCTGATCGAGATCGGTTTCACCGACACACCCACGTCGGCCGCCATGGCGAAGCCGTGCATGTACTTGAGATAACCGCGCAGCTTGTTCAATTCCTTCGTGCCCTTTTCGAACTCGATGCCCTCGTAGAGGTCCTCGGTGTTCTCGCGCACGACCACGATGTCGACGCCTGAGTGGCGCGACGAGACTCCCGGGTAGAGGCGGCACGGCCGCACGCTGGCAAACAGGTCGAGCTCCTGGCGCAACGCCACGTTTATCGACCGGAACCCGGTCCCCACGGGCGTGGTCACCGGCCCTTTGAGGGCGACGCGGTTACGCCTTATCGAGTCGAGGACATGGGGGGGCAGAGGGTCTCCGTGCGTCTCGAGCGCCCCAAGCCCGGCCTCGTGGACCTCCCACTCGATGCCGGCCCCGAGCGCGTCCACAACTCGGCGGGTGGCTTCGGTTACCTCGGGCCCGATGCCGTCGCCGGGGATGAGTGTGATCGTCGCCATGGCGCCCAGGATACGGGGCCGGTTTCGGCACCAGTGGCGCAGTGGGCGGATGTTCGGGCGCGATCGGGGGCCCCCGAAGGGACCCCCGAGCGCCTTGAGTTGTCGTACCGATTCTTGGTCCTACCCTTTTTCGATGACCTCGCCTCCGCCGCGGCCGCCGCGCGCCCCCTCGACGTGGACGAATATCGATTTCCCGCCCCGGACTACCTGATCAAGGAGGGATGAGTCCTCGTCGCTCACCTTCCGACCGATGCCCAGCTTCGCGCCGAGGTTGTTCTGCGGCGGGTCTGCCTCCATCTTGACGAGGAGTTCGTCGAACGTGCCCGCCCCGCGGACGAGCCCGATGTGGTGGCCGGGGCCGCCGAACACCTCGATCTCGCCGCTGCGGCGAGCGTTGCTCGGGACTCTCACCGTCAGGTTCACGACTCTCTGCGGACCCTCGTCGAACGGATTGAGCACGGCTTTCAGGAAGATCGTTGTTCCGCGACGAACGTTTATCTCCCGTGTCTTCCGGAAGTGCCTCCCGTTCGTGGACACGAGCACCTTCGCGATCCTGTAATGGCGCTGCTCCTCGCGCACCGTTACCTGTTCCCAGTCGACCGAGGTGAGCTCGACCTCCTCGCGGTCCTGGTTGACCAGGGAGTAGATGAAGTGGGAGTGCTCGTGGGGGACCTCGTAGGCGATCGACCATTGATCCGAAGCCATGTTGGTTCGCGAGAGCTCCCACGAGCTGCCGTCGGCCCTGGTGCCTGTGATCGTCCAGCGCATCTCGCCGCTGCCCTCACTGAACTGATCCATAGCGCTGATGACGTTCAGGAACTCGTGCTCGGGCGACAGGTAGCTCGCCCACTCGGAATTGACCACGTCGGTGCGACCGATCTCCACTCGCCCGGTGTTCTCGGCGAACGTGCGAGACGTGATCGGGATCGTGTCGAGGGCTTCCCAGAAGTCCGCGCGAATGCCCGCGAAACGGTCCTGATCAACAGTTCCGACAGAGCCCGCGACGGTCGCCAGCTTGAAGGGACTGAAGACCGGGTCTTCCCAGATCGTGATGGCGGTGGCCGTGTTGGCGCCAAGCTGCGTTGCCCCGTCGTGGCTGAAGGGGTGACCAAAAGCCACGGCGAAGCCATCGCACACGAACGTCGTGGTGCCGATTCCCGCAAAAGTGATGTCCCCAAAGCTGATCACCGCGGCGAAGTTGCTCCCCGGCTTGAGCTCGGACGGATCCGCGACCGCATCGGCCGATGCCGACGCACCCGAGTACAGACGCACGTTGAGGCCGCGGCGGTTCATCTTTTGCTGCAGCTGCTTCATGCGGCGTCCTCCGATGCCGGACACGCTCGCCGGCACCTTGAGGGCCGAGAACGAATCGGCAACCTCACTCTGTTGTTCCCCGGTCGAACGGGCGACCGCTCGCTTCATTGCGGGGGTGAGTTGGATGCGCTTGGGCCCCGAAGATGCACTCGAGGCGCGACCGGGTGCCGCGTTGGGGTAATCGAGGAGGTCAACCATATCCTCGCCCGCGGTGAGGCCGATGATGTGGGAGGGGCCGAAGCTGGCACCCCACGCGACCGCTCCGACGAGCTTCTGTTGGCCGCCGTCGTCGATGAAGACGGGGGATCCGGACATGCCGAACCAGACCCCTCCGACCTTGTCGATGGCCGGACTGTGCACCTCCGCGATGACGAGGTCGCGGCCCGGAAGGATGGCGTCGGGATAGACGCCGAGAATCTCTGCTGAGAACGGCTCCGGCTCCGTTCCCCTCGAGACCGTGTAACCGGTCCCCATCATGCCCGACTCGAGGTCGTCGACCGCCATTGCTTCGGGGCACGCCGGGGGCTCGGCCCCGGCCGCGGGTGGTACTGAGAGTGTTCCACCGACGAGGGATGTGCCCGCGATCAACGCGGTCAGCGTCACCGCCGCCCGGCGCGAACGCCTTCGCTTCATTGGACCCTCCTGCTTCCAAGGGCTTCGCCCAGGCGACGCCCGCCGCTGTTCCCTGCCCGTAATTGTCCGGGCGCCTCCTATGACGCACAAGGGGTGTGGAAAGGTTCCTCTACCCGAGGTCTACTTCTAAATTGACTGCGCATAATCCCGGCGCGGCGTCGCTTGTCTTGGTATGAATGGACGAGCGGTCACGGCCGCCGGCTCCGCAACCATCGGACGCACGCGATGCGTCTCGACCGGCAAAGGGGGAGAGGTCAGTGGCAACTGGGGTTTCCGCCCGCAGGGGCGGCCTGGACGGTTACTTCGGGATCACCGAGCGCGGCTCGACTCCACGCATCGAAGTTATGGCTGGGCTCACGACGTTCATGACCATGGCCTACATCTTGTTCCTGAACCCATCCATCCTGTCTCTGCCCGACCGCGACGGCACGGTGCTTCCCCCCGAGGCCGTTCTGACGGTAACCGCGCTGGCCGCCGGCATCGCCAGCATCGCCATGGGCGCCTACGCGAGGTATCCGTTCGCGATTGCCGCGGGGCTGGGCCTCAACGCGGTCGTCGCCTTTCAGCTCGTCGGCGGAAATCAGTTGACATGGCCCGAGGCCATGGGGGTCGTCGTCCTCGAAGGCATCATCATCACCATCCTGGTGCTCACGAAGTTCCGTCAGGCCGTGATGGAGGCCGTGCCGATGGCCATAAAGCAAGCGATCGGGGTCGGCATCGGCCTGTTCATTGCCATTATCGGATTCGTCGACGCGAAGTTCGTCAACGACACGAACCTCGACACATCGGAGATCCCGGGCCTGCCCCCGCCCCCGCTGCAGCTCGGCGTCGGCAACGAGCTCCAGGGCTGGCCGATCCTTGTGTTCGTAGTCGGGTTATTGCTGATCCTGTTCTTGTACACGCGCAGGGTGAGGGGATCTCTGCTCATCGGGATCCTCGCGGCCACAGTCATTGCCGTGATCGTCAACGAGGCGTTCATGGACGGCGGCGGCTTCGGCGAGGCCGCAAGATACCAGAAGATCGCCGAGTTCCCCGGTGGCGACAACTTCGAGTTGATAGGTGACTTCTCGTTCGGCTTCTTCGCCCAGATGGGCATCCTCGCCGGGATCCTGGCGGTGTTCACACTGATGTTGTCGGACTTCTTCGACACTATGGGCACGGTCGTGGGACTGGGAAGCGAAGCGAAGTTGCTCGACGCCGAGGGTCGCCTGCCCGACATCGACAGGGTGCTGGTGGTGGACTCGGGAGCGGCCGCCCTTGGAGGCGCGTTCTCGGCGTCGTCCAACACAACCTACATAGAGAGCGCCTCCGGGATCGCCGAAGGGGGCCGGACGGGGCTCACGGCCGTCGTCGTCGGGGGCTTGTTCCTGCTGTCGATTCTGTTCGCGCCGCTGGCGGCCATCATTCCTCCGCAGGCCACCGCCCCCGCGCTGGTCGTCGTGGGATTCTTGATGATGACCAACGTCCGCCACATCCCATGGGACGATCTCGAGCTCGCAATTCCGGCGTTCCTCACGATCGTGCTTATGCCGTTTACGTACTCGATAACGAACGGCATCGGAGCCGGCTTCGTGAGCTATGCGTTCATCAAATTGACGCGCGGCCGGGCGCGGGAAGTGTCGCCGATGATGTGGATTGCGGCCGTCGCGTTCGTCGTCTACTTCGGGATCTTCTACGTCCGGGACTTCCTGACTTAGCCGTCCCGATCGATTGGGAGTCTCGGGGCACATGTTGCCCCCGATCTCCCACTCGATGCCTTAGTCGACCTCCAGCGGCACGACTTCGAACCGATCGACGTCGATGAGCCCGTGGTCGGTGATCTTGAGGGCCGGGATCACCGACAGGGCAAGGAAGCTGAGCGTCATGAACGGCGCGTCGATCTCCACGCCGAGGTTTCCCAGTATCTCGTGGAGCGCGTCGAGGCGCTCGACCACGACTTCGACCGGCTCGTCGGACAGCAGACCGGCGACCGGGAGCGGCAAGTCGCCGAGCACCACCTCGCCCTCGACCGCGACGATGCCGCCACCGGTCTCTGTAAGGCGCGCCGCGCACATCGCCATGTCGGCGTCCGAGATACCCACGACGACGATGTTGTGCGCGTCGTGGGCAACTGTGGAAGCAAAGGCGCCCGACTTCAGCCCGAATCCGCTGACGAAGCCCTTACCCATCCGCCCCGTTGCGTGGTGTCGCTCGATGACGGCGATCTTCGCGAGGTCGCGATCCGGGTCGGCGACCGCCATACCATCGACGACGAGCGGTTTCTCGACTCGCTCCTTCGTCAGGATCTGGCCGGGGACGACCTCGATGACGCGCAGACGCCGGCCCGAGCTCTCGATTGCGAAGTCGGCCTCGGTCACCGGCTCGCTGCGGACCGACCGCCGGACCCAGATCGGGACCTCGCGTCGCTCGAAGGGAAGAACCTCGCCGTCGACGACGACCAGACGGCCGTCCTTGAACACCTTCTGTGGATCAAAGCGAACCAGATCGCCCAGCAGCGAGATATCGGCACGATAGCCGGGCGCTATCGCGCCGTGATATTCGAGCCCGTGATAGCGCGCGGGGTGAAGGGTCGCCATGAGCAGCGCGTCCTCCGGCGCGATGCCGTGCTCGACCGCAGTCCTGCACATCTGGTTGATGTGGCCCTCTCGCACCAGCATGTCCGGCTCCCGGTCGTCCGTGCAGAAGGCACAGTTCTCAGGGCCGAAGTCCCTCACGAGCGGGAGGAGGTCGACGAGGTTGCGGGCGTTCGATGCCTCACGGATGAGCACCCACATCCCCTTGCGGCGTTTCTCGAGTGCTTCCTCGTAGGTCGTCGCCTCGTGGTCGGAACGGATCCCCGCGGCGATGTAGGCGTCGAGTTCCCGGCCGGTGACGCCCGGTGCGTGACCGTCGACGTGGGACGAGCCGCGCACCGCGAGCTTCGCTATCTCGGAGTCATCCCCGGCGATGACCGCGGGGAAGTTCATCATCTCGGCCACCCCCAGCGCGAAGCTGCGCCGAAGGATGGACTCCATGTCGCCGGGGGACAGCGGGCGCCGCGGGGACTCGAATCTGCTGGCCGGAACGCACGACGACGCCATTACGTAGATGTCGAGGGGCAGCCCCTCGGCCACGTCGAGAAGCCAGTGCACGCCGTCGGTGCCCAGCACGTTCGCGATCTCGTGCGGATCCGTCACCACGGCCGTCGTCCCGTGCGGCAGCACCGCCCGAGCGAACTCGTCGACCATCAGCTTTGAGGACTCGGTGTGAACGTGCGCGTCGATGAACCCCGGCACGACGTACAGGCCGCGGGCATCGACTCGCTCGCCCCCCTCGAACGAGCCCAGACCCGCCACGAACCCGTCCACGATCCCGACGTCCGCCTCCAACCACTCCTTTGTGAACACCGAGAAGACAGAGCCCCCCTCGATGACGACGTCCGGCGCGGCGTCGCCGCGCGCGACTGCGATCAGCCGGGTTAGGTCACTCATCGCTAACGTCCACGAGGTCGTGGGGACGCACCGGGACGCGCGTGAGCGGTCTGCCCGACGCCGCCCGCAGCGCGCTCACGATGGCCGGCGTCGACGAGATGGTCGGCGGCTCCCCGACTCCGCGCAGGCCGTACGGCGCATTGGGATCGGCCAGCTCGAGGATCTCGGTATGGACGGGGGGCATATCCAGGATCGTGGGGATGAGGTAGTCGGTGAAGGAGGCGTTCTGGATGGCTCCGTCCGCGACCTGGATCTCTTCCATCAGAGCCAGGCCCAGACCCTGCGCGCAGCCGCCCTCGATCTGACCCTCGACCGCCTGCGGGTTTATCGCCTTCCCGACGTCCTGGGCCGTCGCCAGCTCGACGACCTTGACGAGCCCGAGCTCGATGTCGATGTCGACTACGGCCCTGTGCGCCGCGAACGCGAACTGGACATGCGCATCGCCACGACCCGTTTTGGGATCGAGGGGTTGTGTCTTGCGATGGCGGAACTCGCGCGTCGCGTCGATGACTTCATCGCCCAGCACATCTGCTATCGAGGCGACCACGCCGCGCGCCTCCGAGTGCACCTTTCCTCCATCGAGGGTTAGGTCACCGGGATCCTCGCCGAGGCCGGCCGCAACCATGGCTAAGAGTCGTTTTCTGACCGCCTCACACGCGAGCCTGACGGCCCCGCCGGTCATGTATGTCTGCCGCGACGCAGACGAAGAGCCCGCCGAGCCCACGGCTGTGTCCGCGGGCAGGAGCACGACGTTCTCGACGGCCAGCTCGGTGCGAGCGATCTGCACCTGCACGGTGTTGAGTCCCTGGCCCACCTCCGCGGCCGCCGTGTGGATCTCCGCAACCGGTTCACCGCCGGGCGCAGACAGGCGCACGCGCGCAGTCGAGTAGTCGTCGAAGCCCTCCGAGTAGCAGACGTTCTTGAACCCGACGGCGAAGCCGACCCCCCGCCTCACGCCCTCGCCGTGCGTGGTGTTGGACACACCCCCCGGGAGTGCCCGCAGGTCGGTCACATCGTGCGGTGGTTCGGGGGGAAGCGTCGCGGCACGCACCCTCTCGAGCAGCTCCGCGACGGGGGCCGGGCTCCCGACCTGCTGGCCCGTCGGCAGCCGCGAACCCTCGGTCATCGCGTTGGCGATGCGGAGTTCGACGGGGTCAATGCCCAGCTCCGCGGCGAGCCGATCCATCTGGGTCTCGTACACGAAGGCGACCTGAACCGCACCGAAGCCGCGCATCGCTCCGCACGGCGGGTTGTTCGTGTAGACGGCGTAGCTGTCGATGGCCGCGTTCGGCACGTCGTACGGCCCGCACGCGAAGCACGCAGCGTTGGCGGCGACGGCAGTCGAGCTCGAGGCATAGGCACCGCCGTCGAGCACTATGCGGGCTCTCACGTAGACGAGCTCGCCGTCGCGGGTGGCGCCGTGCTCGTAGTGAAGCCTGGCGGGATGCCTGTGCACGTGACCGACGAACGACTCCGTCCGCGAGTACATCATCTTCACCGGCCGGTTCGTCGCGAGGGCAAGCATGCAGCAATGGATCTGGATGGAGAGGTCTTCGCGCGCGCCGAACGCTCCTCCGACTCCCGCCAGTGTGATCCGAACCTTCTCGGCGGGCAGCCCGAGACTTGCCGCCACCTGGTCACGGTCGACGTGCAGCCACTGGGTGGAGACGTACAGATCGACGCCGCCGTCTCCATCGGGCACCGCGAGGCCCGACTCGGGCCCGAGGAAAGCCTGATCCTGCATGCCCACCTGGTAATCGCCCTGCACGACGACGTCCGCGTCGAAATCTCCCTCGCCATGGCGGATCATCACGTGGCGGATGACGTTGCCGTTGTCGTGAAGCCTCGGCGCGTCGTCGCTCAGCGCATACTCCGGATCGACGAGTGGCTCGAGTTGTTCGTAGTCGACGCGCACACGCTCGGCGGCGCGGCGGGCGGTCTCGGGATGATCGGCGGCCACAAGCGCCACGGGCTCTCCCTGGTAGCGGATGTCGGCCCACGCAAGCACCGGCTGGTCGGTGAACTCGAGACCGCATGTTTTGCGCCCGGGCACGTCCTCGTGGGTGAGAATCGCGTGCACTCCGGGCACCGCCAGCGCGTCGCTCGGATCGATTGCACCGAGGCTAGCGCGCACGTGGGGGCTGCGGACGGTCGCACCCCACAGCATGCCCTCGGCCCACAGATCCGACGAGTACGCGAACTCACCCTTGACTTTGGGGATACCGTCCGGGCGCGGAGCGCTGTCGCCGACGACGCCTCTGACGTGCTCGCGTGACCCCGGATCGATTACGAGCGGACCGGTCCTGGTCGTGGTTTGGCCCTTCACCGGCTGCGCTCCTCGAGTTTCTTGCAGGCCGCCGCGACCTCACGGGTTACTCGTTCGATGTCGGTGGTCGTGAGCCGGCCGTCGGCAACCACTCGCCGGCCGGCAACAAGAAGCACGTGCACGCGCGGTGGTGGGCCGAGAACAAGCGCCGCCACGGGGTCGGTGATGCCGGCGTGCGCGAGATCGTCGATCCGCCACAGGGCGATGTCCGCTAGCTTCCCGGCCTCCAGGGATCCGATGGCTCCGTCCCGTCCCAGACAGCGCGCCCCGTTTGTGGTCGCCAGCGCTAAGGCATCGCGCGCCGTCAGCGCCGCGGGCCCACCCCTGGTCCGAGCGGCGAGCAGCGCCGCCCGCATCTCGACCGCCAGCTCGCCGGATTCGTTGGAGGCCGCACCGTCCGCGCCCAGCCCGACGGGCACGCCGGCCGCCAGCAGGTCGGCCACCGGGGCGGTTCCGGCGCCCAGCCGCGCGTTCGAGCTGGGGCAGTGCGCGACGCCCGTGCCGCTCGTACCCAAGCGGGCGACCTCGTCGTCGTTGAGATGGATGCAGTGGGCCAGCCACACGTCCTCTCCGAGCCAGCCAAGAGAGTCGAGGAAGTCGACCGGCTTCATCCCGTATTGCTCCCGGCAGAAATCGTCCTCATCGGTCGTCTCGGCCAGGTGGGTGTGCAGGCGCACGGACTTGGAGCGGGCGAGTTCCGCCGACTCCGCCATCAGCTCTTTGGTGACCGAGAAAGGAGAGCACGGCGCGACCGCGATCTGGAGCATCGAGTCCGAGGATGGATCGTGGTAGCGGTCGATAGCGTCCGCTGTCGCGCTCAGGATCGCATCCGTGCCCTCGACCACGTGGTCGGGCGGCAGACCCCCGCTGGAGGCGCCGAGATCCATTGATCCGCGGCAGGGGTGGAACCTGAGCCCGACTTCGCGCGCCGCGTCGATCTCGGCGGCAAGAAGGTCCCCGCTACCCTGCGGGAAGAGATAGTGATGATCGGTCGATGTCGTGCAGCCCGACAGCGCAAGGGCGGCCAGGGCCGCGCGTGCGGCCGCCGCGACCGACTCCTCGTCGATGTGGGCCCACTTCGGGTAGAGCGCGGTCAGCCATTCGAAGAGCGTCGCCTGCTGCGCTTGTCCCCGCGTCAACCACTGGTACAGATGGTGGTGACAATTGATCAGGCCGGGCGTGGCCAGCAGGCCCCTTCCGTCGATCGTGTCCGCGTCGCCGATGGGCGTGGACGACCCCTCTCCGATCGCAGCTATGCGCCCCGATTCGACGACGATGCGCCCCGATGCGAACTCGCGCCCGTCGGGGTCCATGGTCGCGATCGCGCATCCGTCGATGACGATGGGCGCTTCGTTCATGTCCCCATCCTGGCTGCGGCCAGGTGCACCGCGTCGAGGATCTTCTCGTAGCCCGTGCAGCGGCACAGATTTCCGGCGAGCGCCTCACGGATCTCGCCGTCGGTCGGCGCCGGATTGCGACCCAGCAGCTCGTGCGTTGCGACGATCAGCCCCGGCGTGCAGAACCCGCATTGCACCGCGCCGGTTTCGAGGAACGCCTCCTGGACCGGATGCAGACCCTCCTCCGCGAGAAGACCTTCGACGGTAATTACCGTCCGGCCGTGGGCCTGAGCGGCGAGCACGAGACACGCGCACACGAGCACCCCGTCCATGTAGACGGAGCACGATCCGCACTCGCCCTGTTCGCACGCGTTCTTCGACCCGGGCATGCCCATGCGTTCCCGCAGGACGTAGAGCAGGCTCTCACCGGGCCAGACGTCGTCGACGTCGTGCTCGCCGCCGTTAACGGTGAGGTGAACTCGCATCACCGATTCTCGCAGTATTCGGACCAGGCCCACGTCAGCGTCCTGCGAGCCATGACGGCCACTGCGTGACTCCGATACGAAGCGAGACCGCGCACGTCGTCGATCGGAGACGACGCGGCCGCAACGAGGGTGCCGAACTTCGCGAGCTGTGCCTCCGACAACCGTGTGCGCTTCTCCCACGCGTCGTTATCGGCAAGAGCTCTTTCGATGAATCGTTCGGCGGTGTCGGCTTTCAGCGGTGTCGGGCCCGCCGATCCGATGCCGGTTCCGACGCGGCGGTTGCTAGCATCCAGCGCGACGCAGAAGGACGCGACCGCGATGACCATCGCGTTGCGGGTGCCGATCTTCGAGAATTGTTGTGGGCCGCGAGCTTTCGGGATGTGAACCGCGACGATGAGCTCGTCGTCTTCTAAGGCGTTTCTCTTCGGGCCGGTTATGAATTCCGCCATCGTGAGGTGCCGCGTGCCGCGCGTCGATGCGACCTCGACCTCTGAGCCCGTTGCCAGAAGAACGGGTAGCGCATCCCCCGCGGGGGACGCCGTGCCGAGGTTTCCTCCGACGGTCGCGCGATTGCGTATCTGGGGAGAGCCGATGGTTCGCGACGCAATCGCGAGGCCGGGAAGCTCGGCGGCGAGCGCGTCGATCAGCTCGGTGTAGGTCACTCCGGCCCCCATCCTCACCGTGCCGTTCGATTGCTCCCACGCAGACAGCTCCGGCACGCGCGTCAGATCGAGGATCGCCTCCGGTCTCCGGTGATCGAAGTTGATCTCGACCATGAGGTCCGTCCCCCCTGCGAGGGGAAGGGCCTCGGGCACGTTCGACTTCGCCTCGAGCGCCTCGTGGAGAGTGGTCGGCTGGAGGACGTCCATTCGCAGCTACCCCTGCGTTCCCGTCGCGGGAAGGGCGCGCACGACATGGGTCCCGGCCTTGCCCTCGAGGGCGTCTTCGAGGGCCTCGGGCGACGTGATGATGGCCCGGCCTCCGCCGCGCTCGATGTAGCCGATGGCGGCTTTCACCTTCGGCCCCATCGATCCGGAGGGAAACTGATCGTCCGCCTGGTAGCGCCGGAGGACATCGATGTCGACGTCGTCGAGTCCCGCCTCGTTGGGGCCGTTGAAATCGATGTAGACGCGGTCGACCTCCGTGACGATTGCAAATATCTCGGCTCCGATCGCTCCCGCGAGCAGGGCGGACGCGAGGTCCTTGTCGATGACCGCGTCGACCCCTTTCAAGGACCCCCCTTCGCCGGTGACGACCGGGACCCCACCGCCGCCACACGCGATCACGATGACCCCCTCCTCGAGGAGCTCGCGCACGATGTCCTCCTCGACGATCTCTTTGGGGTCGGGGGACGGAACAACCCTGCGCCACTTGCCCGATGATTTGTCCTTCTTGATGGTCCATCCGTACTCGGACTGAAGAGCGCGGGCCTTGGCCTCGTCGTAGAAACGGCCGATCGGCTTGCTGGGATCGGCGAAATCGGGATCGTCTTCGTCGACGATCACCTGGGTCACGACCGTAACGACGGGGATGCGGATGCCCGACTCCCACAGCGCGTTCGATAGGCACTGCTGGAGCATGTAACCCATCGCTCCCTGGGTGTCGGCGACGGCCGAGTCGATCGGAAGGGGTGGGAGCACGCCGGCCTCGGTGGCGAGGTCGGAGCGCAGGAGGATGTTGCCCACCTGGGGCCCGTTGCCGTGGGTGATGACGAGCCGGTGGCGGCCCGACTCGATGATGGGGACCAAAAGCTCGGCCGTGGCTCGGGTCCGCTCGAACTGCGCCCCGACGGACGGCTCGTCCCCGGCGCGCGAGATGGCGTTGCCTCCGAGCGCGACGACCAGGATGGGGGTCGCGCTCCAGGCCCCCGGAGAGGGCTTCACCCCGTCACCCTTCATCCACCGATGGTACGGGGGGGCCGAAGCGGGCGGCAACACACTTGGAGAGGTCGCAACGGGTGGGAATCTGAGGGCCATTTAGGTCCCCGATTTCCCAAACGATGGCCCAACCGGCGAAACTTCCGTCCATGACCGGCCGGCATCGGATCCTCATCAAGGGTGGACGCGTCGTGGCCCCCGACGGCGTCCATTCGGGTGATGTGCTCATCGATGGCGAGCGCATTGCGGCGATCGGGCAGGTGGGGGAGCAGCCCGGCGCGGCCATCGTCGACGCCGCGGGCCGCTACGTGATCCCGGGCGCGGTCGACGTGCACACGCACCTCGACATGGAGGTGGGCGCGACGCGATCGTCCGACGACTTCTCCTCGGGCACGATCGCCGCGGCGTGCGGCGGCACGACGACGGTTATCGACTTCGCCACGACGTACCGCGGCGAAACGCTTGCCCAGGGTTTGGGGGCCTGGCACGCCAAGGCGGACGGTAAGGCGGCGGTCGACTACGGGTTCCACATGTCGATCACCGAGCTGAAGGTGCCGGCCGGAGACATCGTCGACGAGATGGTCGAGGCCGGGATCACGAGCTTCAAGCTCTACATGACCTACCCCGACCGCTTGATGGTGCCGGATGATGTCATCTTCGAGATGCTCGCAGCAGCGGGGGAGCGCGGCGCACTCGTATGCCTTCACTGCGAGGACGATGACACCATAGGACGTCTGCGCGGGCAGATGCTGGCTGACGGACACACGGAGCCGCGCTGGCACGCGAGGGCTCGCCCCCCTCGAGCCGAGGCCGACGCGGTCGCGCGGGCCGTCCGAATGGCCGAGGCCGCGAGCGCACCCTGTTACGTCGTGCATCTGTCGAGCGCCGACGCACTCGAGGAGGTTCGGTGGGCACGAGACCGGGGGCTGCCGTTCTTCGCCGAAACATGCCCTCAATACCTCTATCTGGCGGCGGAACGCTACGAAGACGCGCCCGACAAAGCCGCGCACTACGTGTGCGCGCCCCCGCTGCGAGACGGCCACCACGGCGAGGAACTGTGGGAAGGGCTGGAGCGGGGTTACCTTCAGGTCGTGTCCACGGATCACTGTCCGTTCACCGACGCAGACAGGAGGAGAGGGCTGTCCGGCAGGGGATGGCGGGACTTCACCGACATCCCCGGTGGGATGCCGGGGATCGAGACGCGCCTCGCGCTCATCTATCAGAAGGTGGACGCGGGTTCGATGTCGGTTGAGGCATGGGTGGATCACTGTTGCACCGCTCCCGCCAAGCTGTTCGGTCTTTATCCGTCGAAGGGTGCTCTGGTGGCGGGAGCGGATGCAGACGTCGTCGTGTTCGACGTGCACGCCGAACGGCCCCTCGTCCCGGAGCGACTGCACATGAACGTGGACTACTCGCCCTACGAGCACATCACGGTCACGGGGTGGCCGTCCCACGTCTGGTCGCGCGGGCGGTTGGTCGCACAAGACGGCGAGCCGCGGGGGGAACCCGGGTGGGGCAGATACGTGCCCCGGGGGCCGAGCGGACTCGTCGAGTGAGCCGCGTAACCGCGAACGCCATGCGCGAAGAGATGCCGGGCGGGGCCCCCCCGACGCGCGCGCCGATGGCCTTCCATACCCGACTTCCCGAGTACGCGCGCACTCCGCTGGTCGACGCCCCCGGCGTCGCCCGCTGGCTCGGCGTGGAGCGGGTCTGGGTCAAGGACGAGTCGGCGCGGATCGGCCTGCCATCCTTCAAGATCCTCGGGGCCTCGTGGGCCGTTTACCGAGCGCTCGACAGGCTCGTCGGCGGTCTTCCCGAATGGTCGACGATCGCCGACCTCGCCACCGCCCTGACTCCGTACCGGCCTCTCGCACTGGCGGCTGCAACCGATGGGAACCACGGTCGTGCCGTGGCCCGCATGGCGAAGCTGCTGCGGCTGGACGGGCGCATCTTCGTACCGGCCGGGACGGCCGCGGCGCGGATCGAGGCGATCGAGGGTGAGGGGGCGTCGTGCGAGGTCGTCGACGGCACCTACGACGATGTCGTTGCGCGCTCCGCCGAGGAGGCCGCGGCCAACTGCCTCGTCATATCGGACACATCATGGCCCGGTTACGAGGACGTCCCGCGCTGGGTGATCGACGGCTACTCGACCATCTTCTTCGAGATCGACGATGAGCTCGGCGAGCGCGGCGACCCCGGCCCGGACCTCGTGATGATCCCTCTGGGAGTGGGAGCCCTGGGGGCCGCGGCCGCCCGTCACTATCGGGGACCCGGCGCCGAACGAGCGCCTTTCCTTGCAGGAGCCGAGCCGGAGGCGGCGGCGTGCGTGCTTGCCTCGGTCGAGGCGGGAGAGATCGTCACCGTCCCCGGCCCCCACACGTCGATCATGGCCGGCCTCAACTGCGGCACCCCGTCGCGCGTCGCGTGGCCGTTCGTCTCGGCGGGTTTCGACACTTTCGTCGCGATGTCGGACGACCGCGCGCGCGAAGCGATGCGCGTCCTTGCCGGAGAGGGGATCGAGGCCGGCGAGACCGGGGCAGCGGGCCTCGGCGGCGCGCGCGAGCTTCTGGAATCCGGGGGGGGAGTGCTCGAGGGTGCGTCCTTTGATCGAGTGTTGCTGCTGTGCACGGAGGGGGCAACGGATCCGCGTGCCTACGCACAAATAGTGGGTGGATCTACGCCCAATGCGTATTGAGACTCTGTGGGTCGGCGCCGATATTCGGATACAAGCCCCAAAAAGGTCGGAGTGGAAGATGGACGGATACACCTTTTCAAGCTTCACGGAGATGGTCGTTCACTACTTCCCGCGCATCGTCTTGCTGCTGGTCGGCGTCGCCGTCGGGATAGCGCTCTACGACACTCTCAAGCCCAGCCGCCCCCACTTCGGACGTCTCGCCGGCAAGGCCGCCTCGATTCTCTCGGGACCCCGCCGCTAACCCGCTCGGCTAACTTCCGACCGTCGCGCTTCGCTCGTCCGCGTCCAGCAAGGCCCCTTCCTCCGTCATAACGCGGGCCAAATCCGTGCGGGACCTGATCTCAAGCTTCCTGTAGATGCTTCCGAGGTGCGCTTCTACAGTCTTGGGACTGACGAACAGAGCGGCGGCCGTCTCCTTATTGGTCCTGCCTTGGGCAACCAGCCTGGCGATCTGAAGTTCCTGGTGCGTGAGTCGCTGGCCGATGGGGACGACTCGTCTCCGGGCCCGGCCCCCGATGTCCGCAAGTGCCTCTCGGGTGCGATCGGCCCACGGAGATGCGCCCAGGCGCTCGAAGGTCACGAGCGCGGATTGGAGCCGGTCCGCTGCCGTTGCTTTTTGGCCGACCGCTCCCAACCGCTGCCCGTAACAGAGCCGCGTGCGAGCCCGCTCGAAGGAGGCGTCGCGCGCACTCTGCAGCTCCAACGCCCGCTCGAAGTGGACGGCGTGGTTCCCCGGCTCGAGGAGGCCGCGGCAGCGGTGCACGGCGGCTTGGGCCCACCGGCGCTCGGTCGCTTGCGCCTGCACTTCGAGTCTCCCAAGCGCGCGCTCGGCGGAGTCGGTGCGCCCCGCCCGGACGTATGCCTCGATCAGGTCGGGAGCCCATTGAACGGCGTTGGGTTCGCCAAGCCTCTGACTCTCGGCCCGCGCGGCCACCTGTTCCAGTTGACGGATGGCGCCCTCGGGATTACCGCGCCCCAGCTCGAGCAGTCCGAGCGCGGCGTACGCGTAGACCGGGATCGATTCGACTCCCAGCCGCGCCGCAATCTGGAGAGCCCCCTTGGCGTGCGCCCTGCACTCGGCGTCGTGACCCTGTGCCGCGTCGATCCGCGCGAGGTTGACCAGTGTGTATGAACCGACGTTCTGCTGCCCGGTCTCCAGCGCGAGCTGGTGCGCCTCCACTGCGTCCGCGTGGGCATCCGCCCATCGCCCGGTTCTGAAGTCGATCTCCGAGCTAACAGACAGAACGTAAGGCAAGATCGCCGGCGCGCTCAGCCGCCGCGCCTCCTCGATGAGACGGTTCACCACTTTCCGTGCCTCGTTGTACTCCTCCAGCCACGCGAGGTTGATGGCGACCAACCCGGCGAGCTCGTGAAGAGGGAGGACAATCTCGCTCTCCGCTATGAGGTTGAGCGCTTCGTCGAGAAGGGGACGTGCGCTGGCTCCTTCTCCGAGAAGAGTCTTCGCGCCGGCCAGCAGAGTGTGCGCGAACACGGCCGGGATTCCGCCACTTTCCTCCGCGATCCTCTGTGCTCGCTCGGCCGTGTCGCGCGCCAGGGTCAACTCGGCTGCCATGAAGCATGGGGTGGTGGCTGTGGCCAGCATCAGAGCGGCGCGGCTAGAGTCGATGGACTCGACCTCGCTAGCCTCTTTGATGAGCATTGCGTGTGCCTTCATCGGCGCACCCCGCCAGATCTCCACTCGTCCTCGGACCGTCTGGATGTCGGCGCGCATGAGCGGATCGGAGGTACTCGCAAGCGCGTCGTCGAGTAGCTCGACCGCCCGGTCCGGACGGCCGGCGAGCTGCATTGAGTTTGCCGCCTGCAACAAACGAGCGGCTTTCCTCTCCGGTTCGGTGCTCAGCGCGGCTGCGCGCTCGAACGCACGCGCGGCGGCGGCGTGACCGGTGCGCCCGGCTGCCTCGGCCCCCGCCTTCTCGAGGCCCGACGCGACGTTCTCGTCGGCCCCCACAGCGGCACTCGCCCGATGCCACGCGCTCCGTGCCTCCGCCCCCGCCCCCGCCAGTACGTCGGCAAGAGCTTCGTGAGCGGCTCGCCGTTCGATGGGGCTGGCTCTGTGATACGCGCTCGACCTCAGCAGAGGATGGCGGAAGGTGAGCGTGGAACCGTCGTTCGTGACGAGACCACTCGACTCGGCGGGCTCGAGCGCGGAATCGGGCAGGCTGAGCCGGGTCAGAGCCGACGTGATCGTCGCCGTCGACTCCGAGTCGCTGGCGGCAGCTACCGTCAGCGCCTTGCGGGCGTCGCGGGGAAGGCCTGATATCCGCCGTTCGAAGGCTTGCTCGATGCTGGGCCCGGCGGGAAGGGGATCGGCGAGATCTCGTTTCCCAGCCAGTTGACCCTTGGTCAGAAGCGTCGGGATCTCGAGGAGTGCGAGCGGGTTGCCCCGCGTGCTGGCAACAAGCCGGTCGGCCACCTCCGTCGACATGGGGTGCGAGACGAACGCAACGAGCAGCTCCATCGATTCGTCGGGACCCAGTCCACCGACCGTCATCGCCTCGAGGCCCGAGAGATCGAGGTCGTGGGCCTCACCCTCGCGGGCGGCGAAGAGCATGACGATGCCTTCGACCGCGACCCGTCTGGCGGCAAACAACAGGGCCCGGGCCGATTCCGAGTCCAGCCAGTGCAAGTCGTCCACGAGCACGAGCAGGGGCACCTTCTCGGCGGCCGCGGCGAGGGTGCTGAGCGTCGCCGCGTAGATCGTGAACGGATCTGCCGCCGTCGGAGGTGCGAGGGCAAGCGCCCCCTTCAGGGCGACCGCCTGCGGTTCGGCGATGCGGTCTATCTCGTCCAACATGGGTCGCAGAACGTCGGACAGGCCGGAGAACGCAATCTCCGATTCCGACTGGACGCCACGCGCCGTAAGGACCACGAACCCCGGCGCGTGGTCGCGGGCGTGGCGAAGGAGCGCGGTCTTGCCGATGCCGGCGTCGCCGGCAATCAACAGGGACCCGCTCTTCCCCTTTCGGGCTCCGTCCAGGAGCTGTTCGATGCGGGACCGTTCCGCGATCCGGCCCACGATCATGAGGGGATTGTATGACCGCTGGAGGCACGCCCGGTCAGGAAATAGGGATTTCCCCAATTCCGCGTATCAGAGGAGGTATCTAATGTCTCTTACCGCTGATGGAGGATGCGCCCGAGATTTTCGTACATGAGTCGAGTCGGCAGCCGGTGGGGGGCGATGCCCTGCTAGAGCTCTCCGCGCACCTTGCAGCGCCGGCCTCGGTCTTGCTGTCGTTCGCTCCCAGGCTGGTCGCCGCGATCACGCGGGGCGATTCCACCACGCTGTTGATCTCTGCGGATGTCATCGAGCGTAACGCGGAGAACCTGTCGACGGAGGTTGCTCGGTGGGAGGAGCGCGCCCGGGGGGGCGACGAGTCGAATCCGAAAACCGAGGAGCTCATGCTGTTGGTGCACGAGGTGCGGACGCCGATCACGATCGTTCACGGCTGTGCGGCGACCCTCAAACGAGCGGTGGATCATCTCGATCGCGACAACCTCCTGAAGATGGCGAACGCGGTCGAGCGCAGCGTCCTACGCCTGAACCAGCTGATCGCGTCCTTTCGGGACGCAGAGGGGTTCGTCGGCGACCCGCGGGAGTTGAACACCGAATCTGTGGAGTTGGGTGCATTCGCGTCCCAGGTGGTCAGGGAACTCGAGCCTCTGACCCACCCCCATCCCGTGAGTGTCCTCGTGGTCGACGAGGTCCGGGTGACCGCCGATGCCGTGCGGCTGCGTCAGGTGCTTACCAATCTCATCGGCAACGCAGCCAAGTTCACTCCCTCGAACTCACCCATTCGCGTGACGGTTGAGCGCGTCGACGACAACGCTAGCCTGTCCGTCCTCGACAGGGGGCCGGGGATCCCGGAGAGCCGCCGAGAAGAAGTATTCGGGCGGTTCGCGCGCATCGATCGTTCGGTGCCGGGGGCCGGACTGGGGTTGTGGGTCTCGCGTGCGATCGCGCGCGCCCACGGCGGTGAGCTGGTAGCGATGGCCTCACCCGAGGGCGGTTCGTGCTTCGTCCTGACTCTCCCCGCCGAGGGTTAACTAGAGAGCGCGACCCGACCTTTCTTTCCACATCTCAAGTGGCAGGAGGATGCCAACGCGAACAGATGAGGTGGACTCGGAAGCCGGGACGTCAGGGCCGCGGCAGCGCCGTGGTGTCGACCACCTCGAAGTTGGCGCCCGTGACCGTGTGAAGCGTGCGCAATGCGTCGTTGTTCCAGTAGCGGCTCGGCGATCCGGTGATGTACCAGTCCGACCCGTTGTCGGCAACGATCATCCCGTACTCCTTGAGCGCGCGCAGGATGATGCGCACCGTCCGCGGGTAGCCGGAGATATCGAAGTCGGCCTTCAGCCGCAGGCGTTGGCCCATGGCCGGGAGGTCCGGGTCCGTCAGATCGGAGGCGTAGTGGCGCGCGGGGTAGATATAAGCGCGGCGCGTTTGAGAAACCGTGAAGCGAAGCGCGTGATTGACTCTGCCCCTTCGCACGTCGTCGTAGCGCGCGAGACCCGGGAGGATGGGCAGGCCTGCCGCATCCGCAGACGTCCAGCCCGCCGGGCGGAGGCGGTTCGAATCGAGATTCCAGATGGCGCCCGATCCCGCGACCCACCGCGCGCCGTCATTGCGTGGGTAGGCGGCGAACAGCTCGTAGAGCTTGCAGCGCGACTTGTCGACGACGAGCACATGGCGATCCCCGTCGGAGTTCGGCCCTCCCTCGATCTTTGCGGTGCGGGGAATGGGGTAGGGGCCGCGATCGGACTCATCCGCGTACGAGAACCGCACCGGCAGCTTCTTCTGCGACCTGCCGACTACGGTGACCGGGATGCCTATCGGCGCTCCCCGCCACCGCCCCGAGCCGAAATCCGGATGAAGGCCCTCGTCGACGCCGATCGAGGCAACGATCTGATCGGAGTTGTCCACGACCGGGAGGTCGTCGACGCGCAGGTTCCAGTGGTTGTCGGTGGGAAAGATCTTGCATCTCGGAGCGCGGGACAGGGGATACGCGCCCGACGGGCCGGGGATCGCCGCCGCGGCGGCCGCGACCAGGAGGGCTGCGACCACCGCGGCGCGCAGTCTCATCGCGGGTCTCGCGGTTTCGCTACGGGCCTTTCTTGCCCTTCAGGCTCCAGCCGCACTCCGAGCAGGATCCCTGCTTCAGATCCGACTCCGTGAGCGGCGTCCCGCACTGCCCGCAGTGCGCCAACGATTTCGGCACGGTCCCTCCTAGATCCCACGCCTTGTTATCGACATTTCACCATCGCGGCTGAATACGCACCAGTCCGCTCTGGACCTAAGCTGGGAACTGCTGCGACGATGTAAGGGGTGGATCGGCGACTTCGAAGGGGGTCGGCATGAAGCGAACCATTGGATTCTTGATTGCGGCGGGATTCGTGGCCGCGCTCGGCGCGGCGCCGGCGAGCGCCATCGTCTACGGGCAGTTCGACGGCAACCGTCACCCATACGTGGGGGCGCTCGTAGCGGAGTGGCGGGAGGAGGGACAGAAAGACCTCCTTTGCTCGGGCACCCTGATCGTCGAAAACGACGTCTTCCTGACGGCGGCCCATTGCACGGAATTCCTGAGGTCGATCGACATCGGCCCGGACGAGGTGTGGGTGACATTCGATCCAACCTTCGATGAGAACTCGCCGCTGATCCCGGGCACCTACTTCAGCCATCCCGAATACGGGCACGACCAGTCCGATCCCAAGGATCTGGCCGTCGTACTGCTGGAGCGACCTCACAATGCGACTCCCGCTCGATTGCCGACGCTCAACCTGCTCTCCCAGATGAAGGCCGATAAGACGATCGACGATCAGCGATACACCGCGGTGGGATACGGCGTTATCCGAGAGTCGAGGAAGAAGGGTCCGCAGGGGATCCTTGAGAACGAGGAGCGCCGTTTTGCCACGCAGACCTACAACTCGTTGACCAAGAGCTGGCTCAAGCTGTCGATGAACGAGGCGACCGGCGACGGCGGCACGTGTTACGGAGACTCCGGAGGACCACACTTCCTCGGCGACTCGAATTTGATCGTCTCCGTGACGGTAACGGGCGACGCCGTGTGCAAGGCGACCGACGTGACCTATCGCCTCGATACTCAGGTCGCGCGTGATTTCCTTGACGATTTCGTGGCGGTGCCGTAGTGGCCTAGTAGCCGCCCATCGTCAGTGCCATGAGCGCCTTACCGGTGTGGAGACGGTTCTCGGCTTCCTGGAAGACGACCGATTGCGGCCCATCGATCACGTCGTCGGCGACCTCGTGGCCGCGGTCGGCGGGAAGGCAATGCATGTAGATCGCGTCGTCGGCGGCGAGCTTCATGCGGCGCGCGTCGCAGATCCAGTCCCTGTAGCGGGCGTTCAAGGCCAGGGCCTCTTGTTCCCGGCCGAAGAGATACTCGGCCCCCCACGACTTGGGGTAGACGACCTGGGCCCCCGCGAAGCCCCCGTCTATGTCGTCGACCTCGGTGATCGTTCCGTCGCCTTCGTGGGCGAGGGAGCGCGCCCTGTCCATCACGTGAGGCATGAGCTCGAACTCGGGGGGCCGGGCGATCACGAGGTCGGCGCCGAAACGGGGGAGGAGAAGCGCTAGCCCCTGGGGCACGCTCATCGGCTTCGCGTAGGACGGAGCGAACGCCCACGAGACGCACACCTTCATCCCAGAGAGGTCGCGCGTCTTGAACACTTCGTCGATCGTCATGAGGTCGGCGAGCTGTTGGGTCGGATGGTCTTCGTCGCACTGAAGGTTGATGACCGGGACATCGGCATGTCGAGCGACCTCGCGCATGTACGCGTTGCCCTCGCCCGGCACCTTGTCGTGCCGGATGGCGATGCCGTGGCCGTAGGAGGCGAGGATGATGCCCATGTCGCGCGGGCTCTCTCCGTGCGCGATCTGCGATGTGTTGGCATCGATGAAGTGAGCATGGCCGCCGAGTTGCGTCATGCCCGCCTCGAACGCGTTGCGCGTGCGCGTAGACAGGTCCAAGAAGATCATGAACAGGGTCTTGTCCGGGAGCAGACGGTGCGGGCGCTCCGAACGAAAAGCCTCCTTGAGGTCGGCGGCGACGTCGAGGGCGGTGCCCAGCTCGTCCGTAGACCAGTCCGCCGTCGAGATGTAGTCCTTGCCGGTCAGGTCGGCGCGCTCCACGTGCACTTCCTCTCTGCTAATCCAATCTTTGCATGCGGTCCCACAGCCTCGGCGCCTCGTCGCGGCAGTGCGCTAGCAACTCCGCCTCGTCCACTGCGAGGTGCTCGCGATCGCGCACGACCCATGTGCCGGCGATCATGACATCGCGGACGTGCCACGCGCCCATCCCGAAGACGAAGTGTGCGGCCAGATTCGCGGCCTCGAGCGGTGTCGGTGCACCGTACTCCAGGATCACGAGGTCGGCGGGAGCCCCCGCCTCCAGCGTGCCCATGGCCGGCTCACCGAACACGGACCCGACGAGGGCGGCGCCGGCCCCAACGCGGTCGAGAACCCACCGAGGGTCTGCTTCCGGAGACGTTTCCCGGGCCTTGAAGAAGGCCGAACGCGCCTCGGCGAAGAGGTCGCCGTCGATACCGTCGGTCCCCAGACACACGCGCGCTCCCATTGTCCCAACCGGCGCGTAGCCGACTCCGTTGTTCATGTTCGATCGGGGGTTGTGCGCGATCCATGCGCCCGACACCCGCACCGTCTCTATCTCGGAGTCGTCGAGATGGACGCCGTGCGCGACGAGATCACCTTCTTCGAGCGCTCCCTTTTCCGCCAGCCGGTGGGCCGTGCGAACTCCGTACACCTCGAGCGAGTGGCGTTCGTCACAGTCGTCTTCGGCAAGGTGGATGTGCACGGCGGCGCCCGCGTCGCGCGCTTCGCCGACCAGTGCAGAGAGCGTTTCGTCGCCGATGGTGAACGAAGCGTGGGCGCCCATCAACCCCCTGATGAGAGGCCAGCGATCGGAACGAATGAAACGCACGTTCTCCGCGATGCCGGCCCGGGCCCGATCGGTCCCGCCCCGGTCGGTGACTTCGTAGCAGACGACGGCTCGCGCCCCCACCTCCTGCAGTCCGATCGCAACGTCGTCAAGTGATCCCTCTATGGCTTCCGGGGAAGCATGATGATCGACGATCGAGGTTGTCCCGGCCTTGACGGCCTCGAGTGCGCCGAGCGTCGCGGACAGCCGGATGGTCTCGTGGTCGAGAGCGCGATCGAGCCGCCACCAGATGCGCTCGAGGATCTCGGGGAAGGTGCGCGGCGGGATGTCGGGGCCGGGCATGCCGCGCGCAAGAGCGGAATACAGATGATGATGAGAGCAGACGTTGCCGGGCATCACGATGCAGCCCGATGCGTCCACACTGCCGGTGCCCGCTTCACGCCCCCCGATGCGCTCCCCGCTCACCCCGATATCGCGTGATTCCACCGTGCCCATCACGGGATCGACGGCGATCCCGCCGGTTATTACGGCAGACACTTCAGCGCCCGGCGCGTGCGCCGCGGTGCTTGGAGACCGCGCGCGGGTGTGCCTTTTTGGCGGCCGCGGTGTCCTTCATCGGCAAGGTATTGCGCCACACGCCGTCGAACGAGTGGCAGGCAGCGGCCACGGCACTCGCGGTCGGCAGCAACCCGATCTCGCCGACCCCCTTCGCGCCGTACGGCCCTTCGGGTTGCGACTCCTCTATGAATATGCACTCGACGTCGGGCATGCCCTTGGCCGGGATGATTCCCTGCGACTTCAGCGTCGGGGTTTTGATGTAGCCGCCCTCGACGACGAACTCTTCTGTAAGCGAGTGACCCAGCCCCATGTGGACGGAGCCTTCGATCTGACCTTCCAGCAGGTTGCGGTTCATGACCTTGCCGACGTCGTGGGCGGCGACCACCTTGGCGATGGCCCCGGAGTCGTCGAGGATCACGACCTGCGCGCCCCAGCCGAAGCAGATGTGTGAGCGCGAGAGGTCGCTCGCGTCCATCGGCTGCGTGATCTTGAACGCGACCTCGCCGGTGAACTCCTTGCCCGCGAGATCTGCGAGCCTGTTCCCGTTGAGCTCGGCCTTCAAGCTCTCACATGCCTTCTTGACCGCCAGCCCGCCGAGGAACGTGCCGCGCGACGCCGTCGTTTGGCCGGTCGCGAACTCGCGCTCTGTGTCGACCATCACGGTGATGTGCTTGAGTTCCAGACCGGCCGATGCGAGCTCTTCGCAAGCCACCTGCTGCAACACGGTGTGCACGCCCTGGCCCATCTCCGTCCACGAGTGTCGGAGAAGGATCGAGCCGTCGTCAAAGACCTCGATCGAGGCACGCCCGTACTCGGGCAGCCCGTTGCCGACCCCGACGTTCTTGACCGCGCCCGCAATACCTGCGTGCACCGCTCCCTTGTAGACGTCCTTGAGGGCGGCGAGGCATTTCTTGAAACCGACGCCGTCACCCAGCACCTGGCCGGTGCCGAACATCTTGCCGGACTCGAGCGCGTTGCGCCACCGGATGTCCCATCCGTCGATGCCGACCTTCTCCGCGAGCCGGTCGAGGCAGCCCTCCATGGCGAAGTTGGCCTGGTTGGAGCCAAACCCGCGCATGGCCCCGCAGGGCGGGTTGTTCGTGTAGACCGCGTGCGATTCGACGTAGACATTGGGGACCTCGTACGCGCTACACGAATGTCCGCACGCTCGCTGCAGCACCTTGTCGCCGACGCTTGCGTACGCTCCGGTGTCGCCCACGATGCGCGCCTTAACCGCGGTAAGTGTGCCGTCGGCGTCGCAGCCCACCGTATATGTCATGCGGAGTGGGTGGCGCTTTGAATGCATGCGTATCGACTCGTCGCGCGACAGGGTGAGCTTCACGGGCGCGCCGGTGGTTCGCGCCAGCAGCGCCGCATGGCCGTTGATACCAAGATCCTCCTTGGCACCGAACGCGCCACCGTTGGACACGAGCGTCACTCGCACCTTCGACTCGGGCTCGCCGAGGATGCGCGCGATCTGCCGTCGGTCGTCCCAGATCCCCTGGCCACCCGAGAACACGCGTATGCCGTCGTCTTCCGGATATGCGAGCGACGATTCCGGCTCGAGGAACGCGTGCTCGATGAACTGCGTCTGGAACGTCTCGGTCACCGTGTGGGAAGAGCGAGCGAGAGCCCCGTCGACGTCCCCGCGGTCGATCTTGTAGCTCTTGAGGACGTTGCCGCCCTCGTGCACCGCCGGCGCATCGGGGGTAAGAGCCTCCTCGGGGTCGGTCACGGGCTCGAGGACCTCGTACTCGACTTCGATCGCGGCGGCTCCCCGGCGCGCGGCGGGCCGGCTGGTCGCGACGACCGCGGCGAGCACGTCGCCCACGCAGCGCGTGGTCTCTCCCTGACCGACGAGCACCGGCCAGTCGTCGACGATCGCGCCCACCTCACGGTCCCCGGGAACGTCCTCGGCGAGGACCACCGCGACGACGCCCTCGATCGCCTCGGCGGCGGCCGTGTCGATCCTCGCGACGACGGCGCGCGGGTGTTCGGAGAACGTGAGGGCTGCGTGGAGCATGCCTTCGACGGTCATGTCGTTGATGAACGGTTTCTTTCCGAGCGCGAGCTCGAAAGCTTCGTACTTGGGAGTCCGGCTCCCAATCCGGCCCGACCAATCGAGGTGCGGCGGCTGCTCTCCCGCGATGAGCCTCCCGGCAAGCTGGACCGAATCGATCACCTTGACATAGCCCGTGCACCGGCAGAGGTTTCCTGCCAGAGCCTTGGCGATGTCGGTGCGCGACGGCTCCGGGTTCTTGGACAGCAGATGACGCGCCTTCACGACGATGCCCGGCGAGCAGAATCCGCACTGGGATGCACCGGTCGCCGCAAAAGCGAGTGCAAATGCCTCCCGGTCAGAATCATCGAGTCCTTCGAGCGTGACGATCGACTTGCCGGCGAACGTCGACGCCGCTGCGGAGCAGGACACACGGGCGCGGCCGTCGACGAGCACCGTGCAGCACCCGCAGTAGCCCTCCGGCTGGCAGGCGTCCTTGGCCGACAGCAACCCGAGGTGGTCGCGTAGAACATCGAGCAGGGTCTCGTCAGAGTCGGCATTGACTGTGACCGGATCGCCGTTGACGGTCATCTCAATGTGTTGGGTCACTTCGTCAGCCCCTCACCTCTGAGCGCGGCCGGTAACGCCGCATAGAACGCGATCGACCTCACCAGATGGTCGACCGGGCACTGGTCGTCGACCGTGTGCGCCCATCGCTCCTCGCTCGGACCGAAGCCGATCGTCGGGATTCCAAGCCGTCCGGCCGACGATACTCCGTTGGTGGAGAACGTCCACTTGCCGACGGACGGTGTGGTGCCCAATGCCTCGCGCCCCGCCGCCACTCCGGCCCGCACGAGGGCGTGCTCTTCGTTCAGCGTCCATGTCGGGAAGTACTTCTGGGTCTGCAGGGTGAACCCCGTGTGCGACGGCTCCGCGTATTCCAGCACCTCGATGGCGGCCGAGCGAGCCGACGCGAGCGATCGAACCTCGTCGAGCGCCGACTCAAGGGTCTCTCCCGCCGTGAGCCTGCGGTCGAGGTAGATGGTGCATCGGTCGGGGATCGCATTCAGCGACGCCGTGGCGCATTCGACCTTGGTGACGGCCACCGTCCCCTTCCCGAGGAACTCGTCGTCGGCCAGGCGATCGTTGAGTTCGGTGACCTCGGTGATGATCGGCGCCATCGTGGCGACGGCATTGCGCCCGCGTTCAGGTGCGCTCGCATGTGCGGAGACTCCGGTTGTCGTTACGCTCATCTCCGTTCGACCGCGGTGCCCGCGATAAACGTCGAGGTTCGTGCACTCACCGAGCACGACGGCGTCGACATCGCCTATCGATTCACTGCACACGTAACCGAGCGCGAGCCCGTCGCAGTCCTCCTCCATCACCGTTCCAACCACGAAGACGGTGACGTCGGCGTCGTCGAGGCCTCGGTCGGCCAGCAGCCGGCCGGCGTAGACCTGCGCGGCTACGGCGCCTTTGTTGTCGGAGGCGCCGCGGCCGAAGACAACGCCATCCTCCAGCTTCCCGCTATAGGGATCGTGGGGCCATGCTCCCGGATCTCCCACCCCGACCGTGTCCATGTGGGCATCGAGAAGGAGCTTTAGGGCGCCGTCGCCCACCCGCCCGATCACATTCCCCATCGTGTCGATCCCTGCCTCTTCGTAACCGAGCGCGGTCATCTCCTCGACCACGCGCTGGGCGACGCCGGCTTCCTCGCAGGATGGAGAGGGGATGGCGACTATGTCGCGCAGGAACGACGTGACGTCGTCGCGGTAACTCTCCGCGGCGTCGAGGTACTCGGTCATGACCCCTCCCCAACCCCCTCCTTCGCGAACGCGTCGATCATGGCGTCGACATCGTCGCCCAGCGGATACAGGACGGGGCACGTGGCACCGTGACCGACGTACTCCGCGACCTTGGCGCGGCATTCGTCGGGTGTGCCCGAGGCGGTCACCAGTTGCACGATCTCGTCGGGAACCAGATGGGACGCGGCGACGATCTCCTCGTGGGACGCCGGCCAGTCCACGTGCGCGTTGATCTCCCGGACGAGGTCGTCGGAAACGCCCGACGCCTTCATGATGTGCGGCTGCTGGCCGAGGTACTGGGTGAGCAGGATGCGGGCCGCATCCAATGCTTTCGTCCGGTCGCTGTCGAGTGAGCACACGACGAGCTGAGGCCTGTCTACCTCGTCGATGGTGCGGCCGGCGCGCTTCGCTCCGACCTCGATCCTCTCCATAGCGTCGTCGTTGTAGGAAGGCGACACCATGTAGTTGAGGAGGACGCCGTCGGCGATCTCGCCGGCAAGCTCGAGCATCCTCGGTCCGGTCGCCCCGACGTAGATCGGGATGTCGCGCGGCGATGTGTCTCCGTGGACCACGTCGATCCTCACGCCGTCGAGGTGGACGAACTCGCCGTTGAAGTTGACCTCCTTGAGCGCGAACAGCTCGCGACACGCGGCCACCGTCTCACTCATGCATTGAAGGGGGCGATAACGCGTTATGCCCACTTTGGTGGCGAGAGGATCCCACCACGCCCCGAGTCCGAGGAGCACGCGGCCCGGGGCTAGGTCATCCAGCGTGACGAAGGTCGACGCCAGCAGCCCGACGTTGCGCGTCCACGTGTTGACGACGCCGGACCCGACCTTGATCGTCGAGGTGGTTGCCGCGAACGCCGCCATCGGCACCGTCGCTTCGCGCACAAGCCGCGACTCGGCCTGCCACACCGCGTCGAAGCCGGCGCGCTCGGCCCGCTGCGCATAGCGCATGCCGTCGCGGATGGGGTGCTTGTCCTGCAGGTACAGGGCGACTCGCGTGATGCCTTGCTCCTTTCATCGGCCCCCGAGGCGATTATCCCGCGGCCGTGGAACATTCACGTCGGAGCTCACCAAAGACTCGGGCGAGGTCGGGCAGCTGGTAGTGCGCGTTTAGCCCGCTCGGGTTCGGGAGGAGCCAAATGCCGGAGTCGCCCAGCTGTTCTGGCTGGCGTCCGATGACGGCGGTCGGCCTCGCAAACGCGATCCGGTAGGCGCCCAGACCGAGAAAGGCGACCCAGCGAGGGCGGAACCGGCGCACCTTACGTCGCAGGCGTCCCGCTCCACTCCGCAACTCGTCGGGATCGACGGAGTCGGCGGTGGCCGTCGCGCGATTGACGAAGTTAGTGATGCCGAGCCCGCAGTCCAACAGGAGGTGCTCGTCAAACGGATCTAGAACGCGATCGGTGAACCCGGCCGCGTGCAGTGTTTTCCAGAAGCGATTACCCGGGCGCGCGAAGTGGTGGCCGATGGCACCCGAGTAGAGCCCGGGGTTGATGCCGCAAAAGAGGATGTCGAGGTTCTCGGCGATGACGTCGGGCACACGGGCTCCTTCGGCCGCGGCGATCTGGTCTCTGGTCGGCCGCGTCGGACGAGGGCCGTCATGCATCGTGACATTCTCCAGCCCCGGGTCGAAATGAGGCGAACGGGGTCCCCGCCCCGGTATGTTGTGGCCATGCGGGCGCCCGAGTTACGACCCCTTCGCATCGGCGAGATCCTCGACGTCTCCATCAAGCTCTACCTCCGCAATGCGCTGACCTTCATGGCGATCGTGGCTATCGCCTTGCTTCCGGTGATGGCGGTGGGCACGCTGCTCCTGGTCGGGATTGCGCCGGACCCGGGCGGGTTCGTCAGCCAGGCGGACATGAACGCATTTGTGGGCGCGTCCATCGCCGTCACGATCATCCAGTTCATGGGTGGCTGGCTGGCCACGGCCGCCTGTTTGAAGGGAGTCGCCGAAGCCTACGTCGGAAGACCGGTGCGGGCCGGGGAATCGGTTTCCTTCGCGTTCAAACGATTCCATTCGGTGTTGTGGATCCTTATCTTGCTTTTCCTCATATTCGTGCTGCTTGGATTTGCTTCCGCTCTCGTGGCGGTGATCTTCAGCGCGCTCGGCGTCTTGGGAATTGTGATCGCGGTCCTGGCGATCCTCGGGGCCGCGTTGTTCGTCGCGGTCACCTTCTTCGCCAGCCACGCCGCTCTCCTGGCCGAAGGCTACCGCGGCACGAAGGCGCTCAGCCGCTCGCAGAGACTGGTACAGGGGCGGTGGTGGCCCACGGCGGCGGTGCTCATTGTTGCCTACCTGCTGACGTTCGTAGTCGGGATCATCTTCGATGTCCTGTTCAACGAGCTGATCACGATCGACCCCGGAGAGAGGTTGACGAGTTTCACGGGGGTGCTTGTTTGGAACCAACTTGTGGCCTTCATCGTCAGCGTTCTTACGCAGCCCCTACTCGCCGCCGTCGTTGCGATTGCCTACTTCGACCTGAGGGTGCGCAAGGAAGGGTTCGACCTCGAGCTTCTCGCCCGGCAGATCGGCGGGGCGCCGGAGGCTCAGGCCGGTGGAACGCCGGCTCGCGCGCGCGATGGATCGGCGGGCTTTAGGCCGCCGCCCCCGCCACCCCCGCCGCCCCCGCACCGGGAATGACCGCCTCCGCCTTACTCACATCTCAAGATGTCGGGTCGTGGGATGCGGATCGGGCCCGCGGGGAGGCGCGCGACATCCTCTCGGAGAGGCGCTTTCGGGAGGTGAGTCCCCCGCGCCCACTGCGCGGCCTGTTCGAATCAATAGGAGAAACGGTGAGGCGGGCGTTTGACGCCGTGGTCGATGTCTTTCCCGGAGGTGAAAACGCGCTCTGGGCGTTTCTGGGCCTCGTTGTGGTGGCGATCGCGGTGGTGGTCGCGAGATCGGTCATCAAGCGCCGGACTCGAGCGGGTGGCGAGTCATCGCCGGTGAGCAGGACCGAAGCGCTCGACCCACGTGCCCTCGAGCGCGAAGCCGACGAGGCCGAGCGGGCCGGACACCTCGAGCGCGCCATTCGGTTGCGCTTCCGCGCCGGCCTTCTGAGGCTGGATGAGGCAGGCCGCATCGACTGGCGGCCCTCGATCACGACCGGCCAGGTGGCGGCGAAGCTCGCGCGCCGAGATTTCGACGAGGTCGCCCGCATCTTCGAGGAGATCGTCTACGGGCGCCGCCGGCCGGAGGCCCCGGACGTGACGACGAGCAAAACCGGGTGGGAGCGTGTGCTCGCGAGGTCGACATGAGCACCAGAGGGCACGTCGTCGCCCCGGCTCGGAGGATGTGGCGCCGCGGCCCGGCGACGCGATTCGCGATCATGGCGGTTGCGCTGCTGGTGGGTCTGAACGTCGTCGGGTGGGTGATCTCGACCTTCCTGGGGACGACGGGGGGAGTTCCCTCGTCCTCCTACGCAACCTCGTCCGAGGGGTTCGCGGCGTATGCCCAGCTGCTCGAGCGAGCGGGCTACGAAGTGCACCGCCAGCGAGTCGATCTCGCCGACGCACCTCCCAGCCCCCGCGAGACGCTCTTCGTGATGGATGCTCAGCTCCCTCCTGAGGAGGTGGAAACCGTGAATCGCTTCGTCGCGGACGGCGGGACGCTGGTTGCCGGAGGAGGTGCGACGGCATCCTGGATCGACTCGATTCTGGACGACGCCCCCACGCACTCCATACCAGGGCCGGAGACCGCCCGCGCGGTCGGTGATCTCGGCGACGTCTCGGAGGTGTGGACCGCAGGAGAGGGTAAGTGGTCCGACGGGGGCGACGGCGAGGTCGTCCTCGCCGGACTGGGCGACCCGCTCATGACCGTGCACGAGGTCGGGTCGGGGATGGTGTGGCTGTTGGCCGATTCATCTCCGCTCGCCAACGAGTTGATCGATGAGGCCGACAACGCCGCTCTGGGACTCGTTCTCGCAGGCGATACCCCCGGCGCGGTTCGTTTCCTCGAGACCGTGCATGGTTACTCGACCGAGGTCGGCTTCGGCGCAGTTCCCGCAAACTGGAGGT
>JBOGXA010000021.1:0-64023 GCA_050694175.1 Actinomycetota bacterium | reverse complement strand
TCGTGCTCGTCACGACCGATCGAAAGAGTTCGGAGCGCTGGCTCAGCCCAACGGCAAGCCGAGGAAGATGCGGTTGTGAGACATACCTACCGGAGCCAGAATGGGACACGGGTGGTGAGACTTCACATGCCAGCGACTTGTTCGAGCGTGGCGTTCGGGGTGGTTTTGAGGTGGTCCAACGAGTGCCAGGTGATGGATCGTCGCTACTTCAGCATCCAATCGATGGCCCCATCGACGAGCAGCTAGAGGGAGGTGAAAACGCCCAAGGAGCTATTGGCAGCGATCGCCCAGTCAGGTGAGGTGGCGGTGTGAAAAGTCCCACCATTTGACGGGACTCTCTCCACGATGCCCGACATATCGAGGGCTCGAAGGATCCTTGGATGGGAGCCGCAGCTGGATTCCCAGAAGGCTTGGCCGCACCATCGCCTGGTTCCGAGATATCCGCGGGCGGAACGTACGCGCGCCTCTCTGGCACCTCCCATACATTCATTCGTTCCGCACCAATACGAAAGCACGAAGCCAAGGATTAGGTGGAATATCCAAGCAAGAAATATTGGAGAAAGCAGGGCGCGCCCCACCTGCGGCGGAGGGAACACCGAGAGGGAGCAGACGCAGCCAGACGATTCGCACCCTCTTTACCGATTACCGACGATCTCAAAGTCGTGTACCACCTCGCCTGGCACAAGCAAAGCGGAGGAAAAGGATCGCTCGCCAGATATACACAACTCGATCCTCTCGATGCAGCGGCCCAATGTCGATCAGTTAGGCACTTAGGTGGAGGGTTACTCGGCGAGGTACCGGGCCAGAGCGAATCTGGTACCCGCCAGTCCCGCGGCGACAATACTTCCGTCGTCCTGGAGGGCGACTCCGTGCGCCAGTGCGTCTGCTCCCCTGAACCCCGTGGTCACCGTCCCGCCGTCGCCGAAGGACGTGTCGAGGTCCCCGCCTCGCTGGTAGCGGGCAAGGCCGAACTCGAACATCACGGTGGCGTCCTCAGCGCATACCGCGTAACCGGCCGCGACGATCTTTCCGTCGGTTTGAAAGGAGACGTCGCCGATCTGGTCCGAACAGCGGGCTCCCGGAAACCGGGTCGTCACCTTGCCGTCGACCCCAAACGAGCGGTCAAGGCTTCCGTCGTTGTTGTAGCCCGCCAGGGCGAACTTGCTAAAGCACCCCGCCCATCCACCCACCACGATCCTCCCGCCAGCGTCCATTTCCACCGTCGTGCCGTTGGCCGGACACTGCCCGAAGAACGTGGTGACCTTGCCGTCTCCACCGAACGAGACGTCCAGGGCCCCATCGGGCAAGAAGCGGGCCAGGGCGAGCCTGGCGTGATTACGCTCGATCGCGGCGGTCCCGGCCGCCAGGATCCCGCCGTCCTGCTCGACGACCACGTCAGAAGCGATGTCCCAGTGCGGTGTGAAGTCGGCCGTTATCCTGCCGTCGCTCCCGAACGAGACGTCCAAGCTCCCGTCGTCGTCGTAGCGAGCCACGGCGAACTTCACGTTGGGGCAGGTAAATCCCCTGGCCCCCACGGCCACTATCTTTCCGTCGCTTTGGACGGCCACGCCAAAGGCCCGGCTCACGCACCTCGGACCGAACGCGGTGACGACCTTCCCATCACCCCCGAACGAGTGGTCGAGCGTGCCGTCCGGCATGAATCGAGCGAGGGCGAACTTCCCGTGACGGCAACCTGTCGACCCGGCCACGACGACCCGGCCCAGCGCGTCGAGGACGGCATCTGTTTCCTCCCCTGTGCACTCGCGCCCCCCGAAGCCTGCTGTGGCCCTGCCGTCGCCTCCGAAGCCTGTGTCAAGGGTCCCGTCGAGCTCGTACTGGGCGATCGCAAACTTGAGGTCCCCGGCCCCTCCCACCGCCACAATCTTGCCTTCGGGGCGGATCAGGACCGTCGAAGCCAGTGCGGCCTCGGATCCGAACGAAGTCCTGGCCTTTCCATCGCCGCCAAAGGAGGGGTCGAGAGCGCCGGGGGCCGCGACCGCGGGTGACATGAGCAGGCCCGAGAACAACAGAATCGCGGAAGTGGCGGCTGCCCATCTCGAACTTCTGATTCCGTCTGCCGTCACCTTAAGGCTCCTCAATCACGCTTACCCACCTGACGCTTTCATGATCGTGGTGGTTGCTCGAAAACGGCAAGACTGTTGACGAGGTAGCTCATGGCGTTTTCGTTCGGCGAGAGACTAGTGAGATGAACTTCACAGATATTTCCGCGGCCTGCTCGCGGCCTGGCGCAATCCAGCACGGTCTCAGACACAAGTCGAGGCCCTCGGGAACAGGGCCCCTGCTTACGCGCTGCCTCGGTGCTCTCCTTGCCTGCTGCTCCTGTCTGGACGCCGAGATATGCGCCGAGGAGCGTGCCCAGCGTTCCAGTCACGGCGGCGAGAGCGGTGGACACGTCGTCAGCTGCGTCATATCGGAGGGATGCGAAGACGAATGCGACAAGGATCACGATGACGGCAACGATGACGGCCACGAGACCGTAACGCCAACGCCCCGACTCTCCGTTCATAGGTCTCCCCCTATTTAATGGCAAGGAACAGCACCCCGGGGTAATCGGACGACTTGCGCTGTGTATTGCACGCGCGGTCGACTGTCTGGTGGCTAGATTCCGTGGATTTATGGGGGGTCGTTCGACGCGCGAGTCACGACTTGCGCGCGGCCCTCCTCGAGCACGGCTGAGAACCGGTTTCCAGGACGCGACAACTAAGGAGGGGCTATGACGACCACGTTCAGATGCCCAAGGGCCAGGTTCCTTTCCTTTTGGATCCTGCTGTCCTTGGTAGCAGCGTCAAGCACGCTGGCTGCAGCGCCGCCATCTACAAGTGCCGCCGACGCAAAGATCGGTAGGAAGGCGCCGATTGTCATCGGCCACAGGGGTGCCAGCGGATATCGTCCCGAACACACCCTGGCTGCATACGAACTGGCCATCGCCATGGGCGCCGACTACATCGAACCCGACCTCGTGGCCACCAAGGACCACGTTCTTGTCGCCCGGCATGAGAATGAGATCTCGGCGACAACCGAAGTCGAGGACCATCCGGAGTTCGCCGACCGCCAGACGACCAAGGTCATCGACGGCGTCTCCGTGACCGGTTGGTTCACCGAAGACTTCACGCTCGCGGAACTCAAGACACTGCGCGCCGAAGAACGCATTCCGGACGTCCGTCCTGACAACACGGCGTTCGACGGTCTGTACGAGATTCCAACACTCCAGGAGGTGATCGACCTCGCGAGGAAAGAGGGAGTGGGAATCTACCCGGAGACCAAGCATCCCACCTATTTCGACAGCATCGGACTGTCGCTCGAGGAGCCGCTCGTCCGCACGCTCGAGGCGAAAGGGTACACGAAGCTGAAGGATCCTGTGTTCGTGCAATCGTTCGAGGTGAGCAACCTCAAGGATCTCGATGAGATGACCGACGTCGCGCTAGTTCAACTAATCAACGACACCGGTAAACCGTACGACTTCGTGGTATCCGGCGACCCGCGCACTTACGCCGACATGATCACCGACGAGGGCCTCGAAGAGATTGCGACGTACGCCGACGGCATCGGGACGAACAAGAACCTGATCGTGCCGCGCGATGCCTCCAACCGGCTGCGGGAGCCGACCGACCTTGTGGATCGTGCCCACCGGGCGAAGCTGATCGTGCACGCGTGGACGTTCCGGAACGAGAACGTGTTCCTGCCGGAGGACTTTCGCCAGGGCGATCCGGCGAGTCCCTTCTTTCTGCGCGCGTATGGAAATTCGCCCGCCGAGTACGCGCTGTTCTTTGGGACCGGTCTCGACGGCGTGTTCAGCGATAATCCCGACACCGCCGTCGCCGTTCGGACCGAATCATTCGGGCTGAGAGGGAAGAATCGCGCGAGGGTTTCGGCGCGCCCGCTTCCCGTCGCCGTCGGCTTCTAGAGTCTGCGTTTCGGAGTGGGGCCGGGAACGATGCCCGGCCTCACTCCGGTGGCGCGTGCTCCATCACGTGGGTACCGCCAAGCCCCGCTTCCGTTGTCGCGAGTCATCGCTATGCGGCGTCCTGCAACCCAACGAGCCTCGGGACTTCGGCGCGACCCGAGGGAGGCTAGGCCCTCCGGCGCCGCCACGGCCCCCAGATCGCGTACGTCACCGCGGGGTCGCCGTTGCCGAACTGGTTCACGAACAGCGTGTGGCCGTCGGGCGAGAACGTCGCTCCGGCGAACTCCGTCTCGTTCGTGTTGCCGCGGGCGAAGTCGTATATCCGCCCATCCGGCGTCAGTCCGCGGATGAACTGAGGCGGGACGGAGTCCTCGCAGAGGAACAGGTCCCGGGTCGGCGCCACTGTGAGGTTGTCGGGGTTCTTCAGCTCGCTGGGGCCGGGCGACTGGTACAGGAGGGTCAGCGTGTCTGTGCCGGGCTCCAGCTCCCAGATCTGGCCCCAGTCGTCGACGCCGCCCTCGGTGCAGTCGAAGTAGACGCGGTTGTTGCCCACCCAGATACCCTCCTGTCGGTCGAAACGGGCCGCACCTTTGGCGAAGGCCTCGTCCGTGACCGTGTTGGTGGGCGGGTCGGGCTCTTCGATGTCGACCCACTCCACGCGTGTCGGCTCGCCGACCGGCCACACGTCCATTGTTGCGTTGAAGACGCCCACGACCTTGAGGGCCTGGAGCCTACCGGTTGAGGCGGCGAGGTCGCCCGGCCGCGTCGGAGCCCCGTCGGGGATGTAGCGGTAAAGCGCGGAGTCGTCGCGCTGGTCCTCGGTCTCGTACAGAATCCCGTCCATCCACGCAACGGCCTCGTGGACGAAGCGTCCGGCCTGCTTGATCGGCACCGGGTCGACCGGGCCTGTCGCCCTCGAGTCGATCTCGAAGATGTAGCCGTGCGCCTCGTCGCCGTCCTGGAACACTTCCTCGCACGTGATCCAGCTACCCCACGGCATGCTTCCGCCGGCGCAGTTGGTCGTCGTCCCGCCCAGCACCGCGAAGTCCTGTGTGACCCGACGGTTGTTTCCGACGACAAGTTTTGTGTTGCCGCCGTTGAACTGTGGCAGAGCGTCGTAGCGCTTGTCCGGCGGAACGATAACGTCTATCTCTCCGGTATCGCCGGTGCTCCTTCGATTCTCATGATTCCGGATGAGTACCGTCGTTCCGCGCGCCCCGGGGAACGCCCCCATCCCGTCGAAGGAGGTCGGCGTCGGATTGCCGTCGGTCATGGGCACACCGGAACGGGAGATGATTCGGAAGTTGAAGTCGCGCGGAAGCGATAGGTCACCCATATCGACGAGTGGGCCGTAGCCCTCGGCGTCCACGGACAGGCCGGCGGCCGCCCGTTGTGCGAACGCGGTGAGAGGCCCCGCTATCACGAGACCGCTCGCAGCCGCGGCGCTGCTGCGCAGAAACCGTCGTCTTGACATCTGCATCGTCATGACTTCCCCCCTTCTCGAACTGCCTTCTCGAACTGCCTCTACCTCACGAAGCCTTGCGCATCCTCGACCGGCCGATCGTGTCCGTCCACTTGACATACGGCTCCGACGGGTTCGGGTCGTTGGTCAGCAGGAACGTCTGAAGGTCGGCGAGGTGGTCGGTGTTGATGAAGTCCACCTCCGCGGCGAGAAGCTCGTGCCACACGTTCTCGCGGGCTGCGCCCGGGGCGTCCGGAGTCGCCCAGAAGCGAACGCGCTGCCCGTTGGCATGAGCGGTCGCAACGATCGCGCGCAGCCTGCGGCGTTCGTCCTCGGGCATATCGCCCTCGCCCATCCACGTGAACTGTGTCGTCCAGTTGTCGCTGATCAGCGGCATGAACGTCGCAGACACACCTGTCCCCAAGTCGGACATTCGTCCGTCGTAAGCCGCGTACCGGATGCGTTGGCTCTCCATCACTTCGCGCGGGCGGTTGCCCGACACGATCGCGGTCACCGCGCCCTCCTTCACGCTCCGCGGCCCGAACGTCGTCAGCATGACCTGGTAGCGGCGAAGTTGCTGATGGAGCACGCGGTACGTAGACACAGCCTCGGTCTTGATGTCGATCAGCAGCGTGAAGTAATGCTCGTAACCCGGATATACGCTGCCGTGGTTCTCAGTGACGATGCGACGGAGCGGCGCCAGGTATAGGGACTCAAGCGTCCTGTCGGGCTGGACCTCTGGGAGGTCGTGCGCGACCAGCAATTCACCGTCGACGAGCCATATGTCTGCCTCGACGCTCGTAAACCCGTGGTCGAGCGCGTCGAAGAGTGGCCGCTCGTGTTCGAAGTCATTGTGTGCGTGCGCACGAGCCAGTGGTGTCGCGTCGCCTGCAACCGCAGCCGTCGGTGGCGCCAGGGCCGCGACGAGCAACCAGACGAGCGCGACGAATCCAGACCGGATCCGGGACGTTAGCACTTCCCCCACCCCCTCCGATGAGGTAACCCGAGCAGACCCGACGATTCTGCCTCGCTTCGTGCGGCGGCGCAAATCTGGACGACCGAGTTTGTGCACCCTTTACTCCCTCGACTACGCCGTCGGGAGTAGGAAGGAGTCGATCCCTGCCTCAGGTGATGCAGCCGGCCACCTGACTCGCCCTGCGGAGTAGGCGGAGCGTTCGCAGCTACCGCCTTTGCTGCAGCCGAAGTGTCTCCACTGAGACGACGACTTCGGGCTCACCGATCCCTAGCGTCTCAGGACAAGACATTCGTTCGAACAAGGAGGCACAGCGATGGCGGTCAGCGGACAAATACTCGACAACCCGATCAGTGGCGAGCGGATCACGTTTCGGAGGACGTCGGCCGACACCGACGGCGAGCTGCTCGCCATCGACCTCGAGCTGTCTCCCGACGGCCACGTGCCGGGGGCCCACGTCCACCCTGCGCAGGAGGAGCGCTTCGAGGTCGTGAGGGGAATGATGAAGTTTCGGAAGGGGCTGAGGACAATCACTGCCGGCGCCGGTGACACAGTAGTGGTCCCGGCCGGGACGGTGCACCGATTCGAGAACGTCGGCAACACACCAGCCCACGTGCGTGTCGAGGTGCGACCGGCCCTGAGGATGGAGGAGCTGTTCGAGACCGCTGTTTCCCTCGCCCAAGAAGGGCGCACGACGACCAGCGGAATGCCCCACCCCCTCGACCTCGCGCTGTTCATGCTCGAGTTCGAAGCCGAGGTCAAAGCTCCGTTTGTGCCCGCGGCTGCCATGCGTGCGGCTGTTGCGCCGTTGGCGTGGCTGGCTCGGCGCCGGGGTCTCGATTCCCGTTATGCGAAGCCCGCATCGCGCGCGCCGCAGTCGAGGCGTGATTCCCGGCGGCCAGTGTCCCCGAGAAAATGGAACGGGGACATTAGGAGGTCTTTCGATGCGGATTGAACGAAACCCCGCCGGAGAGTCCAGTTCCGCGTCCGTGAGATGGGACGGCCTGAGTTTTCCCTGCCGGCCCAGAAGGAGGAATGACAATGAAGCATAGCGACGTGTTGTCGAACTCAGCGAAAACGAACGTGGTCGGGCTTGTCTTGGCCGCAGCCGGAATCGTGGTTCAGATCGTCGCTGGATCCGACCTCTACCCAAGCGTGCCTCCCGGCCCGATCATCGTGCTCGCAGGGGCGGGTGTCGTAGCCTTCGGGCCCAGACGCTGGGCGCCTTACGTAGCAGTTTTCGTTCCGGTGTTCTTGTTGGTGGGGGCAACCATCTCCGCGTTCGTCGCATCCGAGTCATTCGTCGATCAACTGAGCGACGTCGGCGAGGCAGGGATCTTTACCGGAACTTTGGTTCAGATGATGGGCGTAGTCGTCGCCCTAGCTGCGGGCATCGCCATGTGGAGACAGCGGGAGGGTGCGGCCTGAAGCCGCCCGAACGCGAGTGACTCTTCCAGATCCATGAGATCAACGCAAGATGGTAGCTGTCATCCGCGCCAAATGACCAACAGGAGTCTCCTCTTACCTTATGAAGCACGGAGAGCTCGGCAAACGGCGTCCAATCGACGCGCGAGCAGTAAGGACACAGAAGCTGTCGTCAATCACATCAGAGGTGACGCAGTAGGGACCGCGCAATAGGGCCCTGCCCATGGTTTGACGTCCTGCGCACGCCAGCGGTCAAGAGGTTCGCGCCCTTCGCTGCTTGCTGCTCGGGGCAGACATGGAATTTACGCAGCCTGCTCGCGGTCTACGCGTATCCCGCTAGGTCCAGAAACGTAAGTCAGGCCTTTGAAAAAGGGCCCCCATCAGCCACTTCCATTTCGAGCGGGCGACCGGACTCGAACCGGCGACCCTCACCTTGGCAAGGTTATTTCGTTCCGGACCGTATGTTCGATGCACCGGCGGCTCCTAAGGTTCTTGCAGGTCAGACCCATTTTCCGAGTCACATGCGTGACCAGGGTTAGGCAGGCTTTGTCTCCCTTACAGGAGCGGAATAGGAGCGGAAACGCCGGTCGACCCAACAGCCGGCCACTAAGCTCCATCCATGGAAATCGAGTGGGATCCCATCAAAGCCGACTCGAATCTAGAGAAACACGGGGTTCCGTTCGATGAAGCGGCAACAGCATTCGGAGATCCGCTTTCATTGACCATCGCCGACCCAGACCATTCTGAGGACGAGGAGCGTTTCGTTCTGCTGGGACATTCGTTCACCGGGCGCCTCGTTGTGGTGGTCCACACCTACCGAGGCGAACGAATCCGAATCATCAGCGCTAGAATCGCTACTAGGAATGAGAGGCGATCCTATGAAGACTGACGGTCAAGACCCCGACATGCGTGAGGAGTATGACTTCAGCGATGGCGTGAGAGGTAAGTACTCCGATCGCTTCGCCGAAGGTTCAAACGTTGTGGTGCTCGATCCAGATGTGGCTGCTGAATTTAAGACACGCAAGGCCGTCAACGACGCGCTCCGTGCCCAGCTGCTAAAGAACGAACGTCGTGCCTCTGGAGACAACAGCTAGCGAGGATCATTGCGAAAGCCCCCATCTGACGACCTCAGAGACCGGGCGCCCGTCCACGCTCTCGGATGAGCCGAGTTGACTCGCGATTATCCGAGCCGTTCCACAAATGGGGACAAGTGCGTTTGTGCTCGAGCTCAACGATGAGATCGTTCAGGGCCTAGCGGTTGCAAAGATGGCGTTCGAGACGGGCGAGCAGGATCACGGACTCAAGGCGGTGACCGAGACTCTGCGACGCGCCCAAAAAAGATCGTCGCCCGGCTCCTGAGGACATCACCGCCGGCCGCGAGCTCAAGCCCGGGGACCTCATCTGTGACGCACCCTGGACGTTAGACCCGAACGAGCCTCACCAAGAGCCTGGGGCTTAGTTTCACGCCGGATCTCTCTGGGCTTCAATCTTGCCGTCTATCGGGAGCGGACCAGGCTTCCGCACTCGTAGATGCCGCGCCCAAAGCCCTCCGCAGTGCAGATCAGCTTCTGACCCCGCGCGAGCTCTTCGATCTCTGCGTAGGTCCCTCCAGCCGAACACCCGCCGCCGGCGTAGGTGCATGAGATCAGAACGTAGCGGGCCCCGGTAACGTGGTGTCTTGTCTCCAACCGGATCGTCGCTCCGCTGGGGGAGTTCGGGGGGCCCTTGATCGAGCCGCCGACGTATAGCTGACCACCGCGGTAGCGGAAGGAGCACTCATCTGCGTGGACGAATTTGTCGCCGCAGTGGGGGCCTTTGGTTCTTGGCCCGTCCGCTGCGCTGACGATGCCCGCCGGCGCGACGAGCAGTCCGAGCAGCGCCACTAGTATCGAGCCGGTGACGATCCGTCTCATGGTCGTGGTTCCCTTCCTATCGAGATGTTCCTAGAAGCTTCGTGGTCCGATCCTGGGGCCCCTTCCACGAGGTGGGATTTGCCGAGGTTTCGGGGGCGCCATCGGGCCCGATCAATTCAAGCCTCCGGCTCGAAGGATCGCATCTCGGGTCCCTAGATCTCGTCTCAGCCTTGCTACGCGCCTGTAGTGCGTTACGTCGCTCTCCTTGTAACGCCGGTGTCCTCCCGACGAACGGTGAGGTCGGGGCCAGCCGTAGCGCTCCTCCCACGACCTGATCGTCGCGGTCGACACGTCCATGATCCGTGCAAGCTCGCCGATCGACAAAGCGTTCCGCGCCATCGTCAAGCGGATGCACTGAGGACGCTAAACGTGGGCCTCTTTGACCTGTGGCCTCGCGCCGGCCGTTCCGAAGTAAAGAGACAAGGCCCCGCTCGCGAGGTGAAGGAAATTGTCGGCATCGCCCGATCCCTGGATGTTGAGCAGGGTGCGCATGAGGTCGATCCCCGTGAAGCCGAGGAGCGCCACCAGCAAGTAGACCGAGCCGATGATGGCATTAACCGACCTGGCGATGCCGGAGCTGCGAGCGGCGACCAGCCACGCGCCTCCGATCGCGAGATGGACCACGTTATGGAGGTGGTTGACGGGAAAGACGATGAGTTTGTCATTTGCCGACCCGCCCGTCACTGCGTCGGCGACGAAGAAGCCCAGCAACCCAACGAGTACGTATACCGATCCAAACACCAGCGCGAACGTCTGCGCTGGGGATCTGGGCGCGCCACTCTCTTCCATCGTCTCGCCTCCTTGTCCGAGTGTGTTCATGGGCTATTCGTGCTCGGAGTGACGGATGGATGGGGGTCACCCCATCCGATCTGCGAGCGGAGAGCGAACTAGGGACATGAGATCCCCCGCCCGGAGTATTCGGATTCTGATCACGGCCACGCTCGTGGCCGTAATAGGCGCGGGGTGTTCGTCTCCTGAGGCGACGAACCGCACGTCAGGCTCATCCGTCGAGATCGATGTGGTCAACATCGCCTACAAGCCTGCAACCCTTCGGGTGGCCTCCGGTAGCGAGGTGGTGTGGACGAACCTGGATGACGACGTACGTCACACGGTCACGTCCGGCCGTCCCGGCGACGCCGGCGTTCCCGGGGTAAGCGAGGCAACGGAGCCTGAACCCGACGGCACCTTCGATGGCGATCTGCCGGATGATTCGACGTCGTTTCGTTTCACCTTCGAGGACACCGGCACCTATCCATACTTCTGCCGGGTACACCCCTCGATGACCGCCGAGGTCGTCGTCGAGTAGCGCGATATCCATCTCGTCCCATCCGCTGCGGCGCGTCGTTGCGAACATCCTCTCGAAGTGAGATCCGCTTCAGAAGAGACTCGAGGAGGAAGACTTTGCGAAAGACATGGTTGATGAGATTGATGGCGGCGCTCATGGCGTTCGCTTTGGTCGGGGTCGCGTGCACCTCGGACACACCAGATACCGCGAGCACCAGCGACAATGAGACCGAGGCGCCCGACTCAGAAGAGACGACCGACTCTATGGACGAGGACGACGCGCCGAGCGTCGACACCGCCGCGGCGACACTGACTCGCGACCTCACCGGGTTGCTGGCGGACCACGAGTACCTCGCCGGCCTCGCGGTCGTCCAGGGCGTCACCGAGGGCCCGGACTCGGCCGCCTTCAAGGCTGCGGCCGGTGCGCTCGACGTCAACTCGGTACAGCTCTCCGAAGCCGTCGGCTCGGTCTACGGTGATGCAGGAGCCAAGCAGTTCCTGTCGCTGTGGCGGGCCCACATCGGGTTCTTCGTCGACTACACGCTCGCCAAGGCATCCGGGGACCAGGCCGGTATCAAAGAGGCCAAGAACAAGCTTGACGGTTACCGCAACGACTTCGGAGCCTTCATCGAGGGTGCGACCGAGGGTGGTCTTCCGGCCGACGCGGTCGCGGATGCGCTCACGCCGCATGTGACCTCGACCATCGCGGCGATCGACTCGGTCATCGCCGGTGACGGCAAGGCGTTCGACAAGCTGCGGATCGCGGCGAGTCACCTGCCTGGTATCGCGACAGCTCTGTCGGGTGCGATCTCCGAGCAGCAGGGCTTCGACGGTGAAGCCGACGGCGGTGCCTCGCAGCTGCAGCGCGACCTCACTGCGCTGTTGAAGGACCACGAGTACCTCGCCGGCCTCGCGGTCGTCCAGGGCGTCACCGAGGGCCCGGACTCGGCCGCCTTCAAGGCTGCGGCCGGTGCGCTCGACGTCAACTCGGTACAGCTCTCCGAAGCCGTCGGCTCGGTCTACGGTGATGCAGGAGCCAAGCAGTTCCTGTCGCTGTGGCGGGCCCACATCGGGTTCTTCGTCGACTACACGCTCGCCAAGGCATCCGGGGACCAGGCCGGTATCAAAGAGGCCAAGAACAAGCTTGACGGTTACCGCAACGACTTCGGAGCCTTCATCGAGGGTGCGACCGAGGGTGGTCTTCCGGCCGACGCGGTCGCGGATGCGCTCAAGCCGCATGTGACCTCGACCATCGCGGCGATCGACTCGGTCATCGCCGGTGACGGCAAGGCGTTCGACAAGCTGCGGATCGCGGCGAGTCACCTGCCTGGTATCGCGACCGCTCTGTCGGGTGCGATCGTGGCGCAGTTCCCTGACATGTTCTAGCTCGGCGGGATCCCCCCTCGCCAGGAAAGAGGCGCTCGCGATCCATGCGGGCGCCTCTTCTCCGCGTCACCCAAGACAAAACCCTTACTCGCAACGAACACCGGTATATGGGACTGAAGACGATCACCCCACTAATGCTCACACTGTTGCTCTCGGTCGCCTGCGGCGAGGCCGCCGGCGAGGCCCCCGTCGAGGTGGCCAGGTCGACCCAGGAGCAGGAAGAGGTCAGCCGCGAGGTCCTCACGCAAGCAGACGAGCTTGCTCGCTCCTACGGCCGGGAGCACCTCGGCCATTACCTCAAGCTCGACCGTCGAGAGTTGGTCCGAGCGGGCCTCGACATCCCCGAAGTCGTTACCGTGAAGGTGTGGGCGGGCCACACGGGATATTGCATCTCGGCCATCAACCGGGCGCTGCCTTCGATCCATCCCTGGCGCCTCGCCACTATCGGAGGAGAGAGTGGATTGAGTAGCAAGGACCGGTGTCGTCGTTGACCAATACAGGCGGGCGGGTGGATACGAACCAGACGTGTGACGATCGGAGTGAAGGGCTTGGGTGAGACCGACCAACAACTCGCTGATCGACTCATGGCACGCGATGAGGAAGCCCTCGTCGAGGTCATCAAGCTCTATGGAGGAGTCGTGAACGGTATGGCTCGAAGGGTGGTGAACGAACCGGTGCTCGCCGAAGAGGTCTCGCAGGACGTGTTCCTCGCGCTGTGGCGCCGCCCCGGCGCGTTCGACCCGACGCGCGGGAGCCTTAAGACCTTCCTAGTCTCGATCGCACGCAACAAAGCCGTCGACCTCGTCCGCAAGGAACAGTCCGTCAGGCGGACCAAGGACGCGCTGCTCGACGAATTCACCGCGGAGCCGGTGACGCGCGGATTCGAGTCGGATGTCGAGACTCGCTCGGAGGTCATGGACGCCTTGGTCCAGTTGCCCGAGCCGCAGCGCCACGCCATCGTGCTGGCGTATTTCGGCGGGAGGACCTATCGAGAGGTCGCAAGTGAGCTCCGTGCCCCGGAGGGGACCGTGAAGACTCGCCTGCGAGATGGCCTTTTGAAACTGCGCAGGATCCTTGCGGACGAGACCCAGGATGCCGGCGATGAATGAGATCCACGACCAGGTCTCGTCGTTGATCGCGGCTTACGCCATCGGCGCGGTGCCCGAGGAAGAGATCCCCGCGATCAGAGCCCACATCCTTGGCTGTGAGCAGTGCTACTCCGAAGCCGAGACCTACGCCCAAGTGGCACTGGCCCTAACTGAGACCGTCGAGCCGGTTGCATTACCGCCGGGATTCGACGAGCGGGTGCTGGCCCACATAAGGGGGGCTCAGACCGAGAGCCGACCCGTCCGTTCGTCGTGGCACAGGCGTGCGATCAGACCGTTGGCCGTCGGTGCAGCCGCGGTTCTCGTGGGGCTCCTCGTGTTGGTTTCGACCTCTTATCTCGGGTCGGTTCAACGCCAGCGTCAGTACCAACAAGCGGTGGCGGCCTTGGTGCACGATCCCGATGCGCTGACACTTACCGGGCCGGGGGGCGCGGAAGCCGTCCTCGCATCGACCGCAACCGGCAGCGTCTTAGTGGCTCTCGACCTCGGCGAGGCACCCAACGGACGCGACTACCAGCTGTGGCTGATGCAAGACGGGGAACCGACGCCGGCAGACACCTTCGACGTCTCGGAGTCCGTCGTGATCGTCGAGTCAGACCTTGAGCTCTCCGGATACGACGGTGCCGCGATCACTGTCGAGCCCGACGGCGGGTCCGAACAACCCAGCACCGAGCCGGTGCTCAGTAGCGGATGAGCACATCCGACAACGGGTTCGATCTCGACCGCTACCTACGCGCCTCGAGGAAAGTGGACCTCGACGACCTCGCGTGGGCGGAGATCTCGTCACATCCCGTCACGGTCCCCGAGGCGCGCTGCCTCGCCTACATGATGGATATCGAGAGCCATACCGTCATCTTCCTGCGCGACCTGCTCGCCACCAGGGCCGCGTTCGAGCCGGACATCACTGCATTCTTGTCGTGCTGGGTCTACGAGGAACTGTGGCACGGCGAAGCGTTCAGTCGCTTCTTGGGCGAAGCAGGTTTCGCGACGGAACCGGACTCGGAACGCACGAAGTGGGACGACCCGTATCCGAGCAAGTTGGCGCGCAATACCTGGATCAGGAGACGTCTCGGTGCGAAGGGTTACGCGGCTCACCTCGCGACCCTTCTGGGCTCCGCCGCGGTCAAGGAGTTCCCTGCGTTGCACATGACGTGGGGCGCGGTCAACGAGTTCTCGACGCTAACGGGCTACCACCGTTTGATAGTCAAGACCGACCATCCCGTCATGATCGATCTGCTCGAGCGCGTGATCAAGGACGAGCGGCGTCACTACGCGTTCTATCGCAACCAGGCGAGTTTGCGGCTACAGGCGAGCCCGCGGGCGCGGCGCGTCGTCCGATGGGCCATGGAACATCTGTGGGCACCGGTTGGCACCGGCGTGCGCCCGCAAGCCGAGACCGACTTCGTGGTCTCCTACCTCATGGGTGACGGAGAGGGGCAAGAAGTCGCGCGTTCCATGGATCGAATGATCGCAGAGCTGCCGGGTCTCGAGGGAACGACGCTCCTGGAGGACGCGGTGAGAGAAGCAACCGGGAGGTTCGGGTCGATGGAGACGGCGGTCGCATCGTGACGCCGTCATCGCGCCACCACCCCGAGCTTGTTCTCGTCCAGGAGGACGACGGAGAACTGATCTCACGGGCGCGGGCAGGCGACGACGCAGCCCTCGTCGACCTGTTACGGCGCTACAGGGACCTCGCCAGGTGGCTTAGCCGCTCGTATTATCTTCCCGGTAGCGACGAAGAGGATGTCGCGCAAGAAGCGATGGTCGGTCTGTTCAAGGCATTCAGGGACTTCGACCCAGCTGTCGGCACGCCCTTCAGGGCCTTCGTGACCCTCTGCATCGACCGCCAGATCGCGACCGCCATCAAGAATGCGAATCGCATAAAGCATAGATTCTTGGACCACGCGATCTCTCTAGACGCGATGGACGAATCTTCGGAGAGAGGTCGCGGTTACCCGCCACTCAGGGTCGTAGCCGACCCGTCCGTCGACATCGGCGACCTCGTAGCGTCAGCCGATGCGGTCGAGAGGTTGCGGGCGGATCTCCTGGATCTGCTTACGAACCTCGAGCGCGAGGTCCTGCGGCTCTACATGGCAGGACATTCCTACGAGGAGATGGCAGAGGTGTTCGGAAGCAGCCTGAAATCGATCGACAACGCATTACAGCGTGTCAAATTCAAGATGCGCCGCCACCTAGACCACGGGAACTAGCTCGAGACGTGCGATTCGATCGCCCGGCGAACCCTTCCGGACGGACGGATCAACACCTTCTTCGACTTGGCGTGCGCTCACTTGAGACTATGCGCTGGTTCAAGACTGTTGCGGACTCGCAACACTCGTTAGGCGCAACCTAGGTTTCATAAGAATCCCACTGATGAGCTGGGCCGCCTCGACATCAGCCCCCGGGATCGCATGCGCGTAGACGTTCAGGGTTGTCGACGCGCGCGCGTGAGCGAGGCGAGCGGAAACAACGGGAACCGCGACACCTGATCCGAGCATCTGGGTTGCCATGAAGTGCCGGAGGTCGTGCAGGCGGAAGTGCTCGATCCCCGCTGCCCGCCGATTTCTGATGAACTGCTTCGTTACCCAGTTCGGATTCCATGGGCGTTCACCGACGGGTTCGTGAGAGAAGACGAAAGCAACACCGAGATCACCGATGGCGACAGCCGAGATCCGATCCCACTGTTCTTCGAGTAGGTGCTGAGTGTAGGCATCGAGCGCGACTCGATGAGAGCGCCTCGTCTTGGTGGGTGCGAGAACCGGTCCGTGGGGACCTTCGACCCATGCACGCTGGAACGACAAACTCGCGTGCTCGAAGTCGACGTCCGCCCACTTCAGAGCCAGGAGCTGTCCTCGGCGGGCACCGGTAGTTGCAGCCAGGATCAAGAAGAGATGCAGCAGTGGGTGCTGCGCCTTGACCTGGTCGAGCAGCTGACCAACCTGCGCTGGGGTGGGTGGCCGCATCTCGACCGGTTCCGTCCTCGGTGGGGATGCCGACGCAGCCGGATTGCTCCAGATCCACTCCCACCGCATCGCCTGCTGAAGCGCGCGGTGGAGCACGCCGTGGATGCGACGGACGCTGCCGGGGGTTAGAGGCCCTCCTTCGATGGCGCCATCGACGCGGAGCGAGGCATAGAACTCATCGATTACCACCGTGGTGAGGTGTCGGACGAGGATGTGCCCGAGTTTCGGCCTCAGCTGGCGATCGATGATCGACCACGTGCTGCGCACGGTGGTCGTGGCCCAGCCAGCCTCGTTGGCCGCGAACCAGCGGTCGAGCAGCTCCCCGAGTGTGGTCCGCGTCCCCGCCGAAGGTCCGACGTTGGCGAAGGCGGCGAGGGACCGAAGCTCCCGTTGCGCCTGGGTCCGGCTGCCTTGAACCGTTCTGGTCAATTGCCGGCGTTGGCCGGTGTCTGGGTCAGTTCCGGCATAGACGCGTATCTGCCACGAGTTGCGGCCCCGCTGACGGATCGAACCGGCCATCACACATCTCCTTGCTCGAGTGACGAAGCAGTGATGGACAAGTGATGGCCAGTGATGGCCAGAAATCAACCTGGGATCAGCAGACTTCAGAAAAGAAAAGGCCCTGTGACCAGGGCCTTTTCTGGAGCGGGCGACCAGATTCGAACTGGCGACCCTCACCTTGGCAAGGTGATGCTCTACCAACTGAGCCACGCCCGCAGATTGGGGCCATTATAAGCGGCTCCCCCACCCTGGCCCCGGCCTACAGCTCGATCGTCCTCGAGTCGATGGTGAGGGTCAGGACGGCGGTCGACCCCCGCACCTCGACCTTCTCGTAGGTCACGTCGCCGCCGAACTCGGGCAATTCAACGCCGTCGGAGCTCGACGCCGCGACCGGCAACACCGTCAACCTGCCGTCATCAATCGCGAGCCGACCCTCGACCTCGCCCTCCACATCCTGCGAGGTCACGAACACGGCTCCGTTCCGGAACTCAACCTGGCCCGGGATGCCCTGTCCCTCGAGCGCGGCGCTGACGTCCTCGGCCGACAGTCGCGCGGTGCCGCGCCCCGAGCCGATCGAGACCCTTCGGTGCTCGCCCGACAGCAGCTGCCCGAGGGAGAACTCCACGTCCTTCAACGTCAGCGTGGTTCTCGCGAACGTCAAGTCGCCGCGCGCAACATCGGTCGCCTCGACGGTCACGGAGTCGAAGTTTCCACCTGCCGCCGCGGCCATGAACGGAAACTCAGCGATGCCGACGCTCGGTTCCTCTGAAAGGTCGAGTTCGCGTTGCATTGCGTCCGCGACTCGCCGCTCGGCGAAAGCGCGCGCGGCGAAATCCGCAACGCCCAAGAGCACGACAAGGACAAGTAGCAGGATCCCGATCCAGCGGAGCATGGCCTGTTACGTCCCGGTGCTTCCGAAGCCGCCGTCTGAGCGTTCCGTTGCCGGGAGTTCCTCAACGGGTGCGAGCCTCACGGTCGCAACGGGTTGGATGACGAGTTGGGCGATCTTGTCGCCGCGCTTGATGTGAACTACCTCTGTGCGATCGAGGTTGACGACGATCACCTTGATCTCTCCCCGATAGCCGGCGTCGATGAGACCCGGAGCGTTCACCAATGCGATCCCCTCGCGCAGGGCCCGGCCCGAGCGCGCATGCACGAAACCGGCGTGGCCGTCTGGAATCGCGACTGCGATCCCCGTCGGCACGGCCGCACGCTCGCCCGGCCCTAGAGAAATGTCGTCGGCCGCGATCAGGTCGAGGCCGGCGTCGCCGGGACGCGCATAGTCGGGCAGCGGCAGATCGGGATCCAGTCGTTTGATCTCGAGCCTCATTCACCCTCTCCTTCGCCCGACTTCTTGAGGAGCACGAGCAGCTCACGCTCGAAGTCCGTCAGCTCCGAGAAGCCCTTGTACACGGACGCGAACCGCAGATATGCGACGTCGTCGAGGGCCCGCAAGCGGTCGAGCACTACCCGCCCGATGTCGGCTGCCTCCACCCGCCTGCGTCCGTCCGTCCGCACCGCCTCCTCTACCGCCTCAGCCAGCGCGTCGATCTCTTCCTCGGTGACAGGACGGTTCTTGCATGCCCGCCGGATGCCCTCGACGATCTTGGCTCGATCGAATTCCTCCTCGGCCCCCGAACGCTTGACGACCGCCAGCGGCACCTCTTCAACGCGCTCGAAGGTCGTAAATCGACGAGAGCACTCGAGACACTCGCGACGACGGCGGATCGCGCGTCCGTCTTCCGCAAGCCGCGAGTCGACGACCTTGTCCTCCTCGTCTCCGCAATAGGGGCAGCGCATCGGTCAATGGTAGGCGGCGCGCTCAGACCGCTTCGGCCCCCCCGTCCCGGAGCTTCTTGAGCTTCTCTCGAAGCTTGCGGATGTCCCTCTGGTAGTCGTCGACGCTGGTGGGGGCCGCGGCCCGTAGGGGGGCTCGGGCCGCGGCAACCGCACCACACAGCGGGCAGTTGTCGACATCGTGTCGAAGCTCTGCCCCGCACTCCCTGCACTTACGAACCTTCACGGTCCCGGCTCGCCGCCCCGCTCAGGAACACCCACTCGTCGAACCGCACGACGGGCATGCGAAGCACGACCCCGCCGGCTCCATCTGCACCCCGCAGGTTCCGCAGAACGGCATCGAACCGGCGTGCGCCTCGGCAACCGGACCGAGGATGACCACTCCGCTTCCGCCGCCGCCGTTCGTGTGGCCGTTCGTATCGCCGTTGCCCTCGCCTGCGAGCTTGGCCTCGATCTCCTCCTGCCGCTCGCCCGACGTCCGGATGCCGAGCGCGTGGCGCTCGCCGGGCTCGAGGTACTCGAGGGCCATCGTGCGGAACACGTAATCGAGGATCGACGTGGCGATGCGGAAGTCGGGATCGTCGGTCATGCCCGACGGCTCGAAGCGAGTGTTCACGAACTGCTTGACGTATGCAGCCAGCGGCACGCCGTATTGAAGGCCCATCGAGATCGAGATGGCGAACGCATCCATGATCCCGGCCAGGGTCGAGCCCTGCTTCGCGACCTTGAGGAAGATCTCGCCGACGCTGCCGTCGTCGAACTCACCAACGGTGATGTAGCCCTCGGTGTCGGCGACCCGGAACTTGATCGTCTTCGAGAGCCGCTTCTTCGGCAGGCGGCGGCGGATCGGCTCCGGCTGCGCCGCGACTTCGGTTTTCGTCTCTTCCTTCTTGGAGATCGACAGCGGCTGGGCGGCCTTGCAGTTGTCGCGGTACACGGCCAGAGCCTTGAGCCCAAGTCGCCAACCCTCGATGTAAGCCTGCTCGATGTCCTCAACCGTCACGTCCTCGGGCAGATTCACCGTCTTCGATGCGGTTCCGCTGAGGAACGGCTGGATCGCCGACAGCATCTTGATGTGACCCATGTAGTGGATCGAGCGATCGCCCATCGCGGTGTCGAACACGGTGATGTGCTCCTCCCGCAGATGCGGGGCACCGACCACGTGGCTGTTCTCATCGATGTACTTGATGATGTCCTGGACCTGGCTCTCGTCGTAGCCGAGCTTGCGCAGAGCGCGCGGGACAGTCTGGTTGACGATCGACATAGTGCCGCCGCCGACGAGCTTCTTGGACTTCTTGAGGGCGAGATCGGGCTCGATACCGGTGGTATCGCAATCGAGCAAAAGGCCAATGGTGCCGGTCGGCGCCGAAACTACACTCTGGGCGTTCCGATACCCGTTTTCCTTGCCAAGGGCAACAGCTTCGTCCCATTGGGTGCGCGCTGCATCGATTAGATACCTTGGGGCGAACTCGTCGGGCATCTCGTAAGCCGCGGAGCGATGCTTCTCCATAACACGAAGCATTGGCTCGCGGTTCTTCTCGTACTCATCGAAGGGTCCGACCCTCTTTGCGATTCGTGCCGACGTCGCGTAGCAATGACCCGTTTGTATCGCTTGAATACCGGCAGCGACCGCGCGCCCTTCGTCGGAATCATAAGGAAGGCCGAGAGCCATAAGAAGGGCGCCGAGGTTTGCCACACCCTGGCCGAGCTGACGCATCCGCAGGGAGTTTTCGCGGATCCTCTCGGTCGGGTAATGGGCAAAGCCGACCGAGATCTCCTGAGCAAGGTAGACGATCTCGACAGCGTGTCGGAACGCCTCGACGTCGAACGTGCCATCGTCACCGAGAAACTTGAGCAGATTGAGGCTGGCCAGATTGCACGCGCTGTTATCTACGTGTAGGTACTCGCTGCATGGGTTACTTGCATTGATTCGGCCCGTGTTCGGGCACGTGTGCCAGTCGTTGATCGTTGTGTCGTACTGCACACCGGGGTCGGCACACTCCCACGCGGCTTGGGCGATCTCACGCATAAGCTCACGCGCTTTGACGCTCTCGATTGTTTCGCCGGTCGTGACGGCCTTGAGCTCCCAATCGCGATCCTCAACGACTGCCTGCATGAACTCATCCGTTACGCGGACCGAGTTATTGGCGTTCTGGTACTGGATTGAGTGCGAGTCCGAGCCATCGATGTCCATGTCGAAACCGGCTTCGCGGAGCGCCAGTGCCTTCTTCTCCTCCAGCGCCTTGCACCAGATGAAGTCCTTGATGTCCGGATGGTCGACGTTCAGCACGACCATTTTGGCCGCGCGCCGCGTTGCGCCTCCCGATTTGATCGTGCCGGCCGACGCATCGGCCCCGCGCATAAACGACACGGGACCAGAAGCGGTACCCCCAGAACGCAACCGCTCCCGTGACGACCGGAGCGATGAGAGATTGATGCCAGAACCGGATCCGTGCTTGAAGATCAGGCCCTCTTCGACGTACCAGTTGAGGATGGAGCGCATCTCGTCCTCGACCGACAGGATGAAGCAATTGTGGACGCGCAGGTTATGCGAGAGATACTCGCCGCTCTCGGTCTGGATGTCGTAGACCTCCATAGGACCAAGTTGCTCGACACGCGCGATCTCTGCGTACTTGCTTTCGCGTGCCGGCTTGCCGGGAATATCGAAGCTCTTCTCAAGCTTGTCTGCCTTGACCTTGCCCACGAAGCCGATCTCGTCCGCGAACATCCGGCGATCACCCAAATTCTGAATGCCCAGATTCCAGCAACCCTTCCGGTTCGGCCGAGGGTCAGGTCTGAACAACACCCTGGAGAAGATGCCGAAACGAAGTAGGAGCTGCTGCATGCCCCTTACGAGCTTCTCCGAGATCATGTCCATGCTCACTCGAGCCGATCTTTCTCGAACTGAAACAGAGCCCTCAGCCTGGAAGATGCTCCTCAGGTAGGCAGCGACCACCGGTAGCGGAGCGGTGAAGAGTTGCTCCGGGACCTCCATATCAACGCCTCGCGCCCGCAGTCCCCACTTAGCGACAAACCCTTCGAGTACCTTGCCGTAAAGCCGCGTCCGGCGGCAATCAAGTGTCAAGTCCTTCGTGATCACCTTTCGCTCAAGCCGGTGGACGCCGGGGAGGACACTGTCGAGAGCCGAGGTGATCCACGCGAGCTCGTCGTCATTGACGGTCATGGCCTCGATCGTCAGTGACCTGTTGGTGCCCTGGTACTGGCCGACGAACCCGTCAGACTGCAGCCAGCCCGCGAGCGCGGCCTCCGCGATCTCCCGATGATCGATCTCGGATTCTCCAAACGATTCGCGTCTGTGCCACTCCAGGGCCTCGCCGACCTTGAGGTTTCCTGCAGGCACGAACTTGCCCCATCCGCTTCGGTCCCGCCGCCAGACAAGATGATCGGCCGTCACATCCAGCGTGTAGCCCGACTTCAGATGGATTCGGAGGACATCCTTTACCCCGTTGGCCTTTACCGCCACGATCCGGGTCACACCCTCCGCGTCGTAGACCTTCTTGCCGACGGCTCCCTCTTCAACGAGTTTCCCGATCGGAATCAGACCCGATGGGGTGCTGACCAGAGCGTCGTACGGCTGGCACGCGCTTACCTGCTCTTCCCCCTTCGGGCGCCAGCCGACGTTGAACCACACCGGCGAGTTGAACGCGGCCTTCTGATTCACGAGCAGGTGCGTGAGCTCGTCCTTGAACGCGGCCCCCTCGTCGGCGTCGAAGTAACCGCGCTCGAGGCCCTCCTCGTGGTAGCGGTTGACGACCCGGTCGATCATCTGCTTGACCGACCGCTCGCGCTCGAGCGTGCCGGGCGAGCCCCGGAAGTACTTCTGGGCGGCGATGTTCGTGGCGTTCTGCGACCACGCGCGCGGGACCTCGACCCCTCGCTGTTCGAATGCGACCTTCCCGGTGCGGAAGTTCTGGATGACGGCGTCGCGCAGCTCCCACTCGATCTCGTCGTAGGGATGCACGCCCTCGGTTGTAAAGAACCGGCGAATCTTCAGTTCACCGGTTGCATCCTCCGATTTCACGCCCCCTGTGGTCGCTTGCGTCACAGCCGAAACCCCCTTAGCTCGTTATCTCTATTCAACACCAGATGTGGTGGTTTTCGTCCCGCCCGACCCAACATCTGGTGTAAACACGACCTTGTAATTACGCGCCTGAAAGGCCCCCGAGTCAAGGGAAGTCGGGAAAGTTTCTGTCCTATTTCGGGAGGCGGATCCGCTCGCCCGCGGCCGGCATCCGGCCCCCGAGATCGTTCAGCTCGACCACGGCGTCGACGTAGGCCCGGGGGTCGAGATCGGCCGGCGCGTAGCGATCGGCCACCTCCCACAGGGTCTCGCCCGGCCGGACCACGACCGCCCCAGGAGCCGACGACTTCGACGCCGGCGCCGTCCCTGTGCCCATGAGCGTCATAGCGACCACGGCGATCACGACAGTCGCTCCCCCCGCCCGGCGCCGCCTGACCCTCGCCCGCGCCCGGGCGCGAACCCTCGCGGTGGGAAACGCGTAGACGCGGGCGCCTTGGAACTCGAGTTCCTCCATGCGAAGGGCCATAGCCGCCTCCAGATCTGCTGGTAGCCATCGACGTGACGCTAGGGGGGCCCTACGACAGGTTTCGGCCCGCCGAACGTTTGTTCGCTATATTAATCGAACAAATGTTCGCATGCAAGAGAGTGGATCGAACACATGTTCTTGATTCGGGGGCTCGAATCGGCTACCCTGTGACGAACACTCGTTCGATACCAGGAGGCCCGCCGCCATGGTGGAAGGACTGACCGACCGTCAGCGTCAAACGCTGCAGTTCATCGCCGAGGCAGTCGCGGAGCGCGGCTATCCGCCCTCGGTACGCGAGATCGGCGAGGCCCTCGGCCTGGCTTCGAGCTCTACAGTCCACTCCCACATCCAGGCCCTCCAGAAGAAGGGCTACATCAGGGTCGACGCGACGAAGCCTCGCGCCATCGAGCTGCTCTACGACCCCGACACCGAGCTGCCGCGCGAGCGGGCCGCGACCCGGTCCGTACCTCTGCTGGGAAGGATCGCCGCAGGCGCCCCGATTCTCGCCGAGGAAAACGTCGAGGAGCTCTACCCGATGCCCGCCGACCTCGTGGGCGACGGCAACGTGTTCATGCTCGAAGTCCACGGCGACTCGATGATCGAGGCCGGCATCCACGACGGCGACTACGTCATCGTGCGCCAGCAGCCGACCGCGCACACCGGCGAGATCGTGGCGGCGATGATGCCGAGCGAATACGGCGACGCCCCCGAGGCGACGGTCAAGACCATCCGCCATCGCGGAGGGGCCATCGTCCTGGAGCCGGCCAACCCCACCCTGCACCCGTTCGAGGCGCCGTCGGGCACCGAGGTCATGGGAAAAGTCGTAGCGGTCTTCCGCAGGCTTTAGGGACTTGACTCAAACCCGAGCCAGGAAGGGCCGGAAGTCGGCCATCTCCTCCCGCCGGATACGCGCCACCAGGTGCGTGCCCGCCTCCGAGTAGGTCTCCTTCACGACCTCGCCGTGCTCGTGAACGCGAGCGACGACGTCCCCCCTTTCGAAGGGCACGTCCAGTGCCACCTCCACCTTCAACCGTGACAGCTCGCGCTCCAGTGCCCCGAATAGCTCGTCGATGCCGGCACCTTCCTGAGCCGAGCACACCGCGGCCTCAGGGAAACGGCCGCGCATCTTATCCATCTCAACGTCGGACAGGAGATCGGACTTGTTGAGCGCAAGAACCGTCGGCTTGTCGCGGATGCCGATCTCCGCAAGCACGCGGTTCACAGCTTCGATCTGACGGTCAGGGTCACGGCTCGCATCGACGACGTGCAGCAGGATGGTGGCCTCTCCAACTTCCTCGAGGGTCGACCGAAACGCTTCGACGAGTTGGTGCGGCAACTTATGCACGAAACCCACCGTGTCGCTGAGAAGCACCGTCTCGTCACCGGGCAGCTTCAGCCGCCGCGTCGTGGGATCAAGCGTGGAGAAGAGCTGGTCCTGAACGAGCACGCGCGCGTCGGTCAGGTACCGCAGCAGCGTTGACTTGCCGGCGTTCGTGTAGCCGACTAGAGCGACCACCGGGATACCCGTGCGCGTTCGCTGTTTGCGCTTGAGCCGGCGCGTCCGCTCGAGGTCGTCGAGGTCTTTCTTCACGCGCTCGATGCGCCTGAGGATCGCGCGGCGCTCCGACTCGAGGGCGGTCTCACCCGGCCCCCGGGTCCCGATGCCGCCCCCGAGTCGCGACAACACGTCGCCCCAGCCTCGAAGCCGCGGGAGCCGGTAGTTGAGCTGTGCGAGTTCCACCTGCAGCTTCCCTTCGGCCGAGCGTGCATGCTGGGCGAAGATGTCGAGGATCAGCCCCGTGCGGTCGATGATCTTCAGCCCGCGTTCCGCCAGCGGGTTAACTCCGGCGATCTCCTCCAGGTTGCGGCCCTGCGCGGGCGTCAGCTCGTCGTCGAAGATCACCATGTCCGCATCGAGCGCGGTCGCGATCTCGACCACCTCTTTCGCCTTCCCGCGCCCGAGATAGGTCGCCGAGTCCGGCGTCTTGCGCCTCTGCAGCAACCGGTCGATCGAGTCGGCCCCCGCGGTATCTGCCAGCGCCTCGAGTTCGTCGAGTGACCACTCCGCCTCATCCGAATGCGCCGGTCCGAAGGCGGCCCCGACCAGGATCGCTCGCTCGCGCTCGGGGCTCGTCATGCGATTGTCGTGCGGTCCGGGCGTCAGGTCACGACCCTCCTCAGTCGCTCCACGGCCTCCTCGAGACGGTCGTCGGAAAGCGTGAGAGAGAAGCGCACGAACCCTTCGCCGGAGGGGCCATAGCCCGTGCCGGGGGCGGCCACGATCGCAGCCTCGTCGAGAAGATGCGCGGTGAACGACTCGGAGGTGTGGCCTTGGGGCACCGGCACCCACAGATAGATGGAGCCGCGCGGCGGTTCGACGATCACGTTCATCGACTTCAACGCATCGCAGAGCAAGTCGCGCCGGTGCTCGTAGCGCTCGACAGTTGCGCGCAATGGTTCCTGGGTTCCCTCGAGCGCCGCGATGCCGGCCCGCTGGATCGCATCGAAGATGCCCGAGTCGATGTTCGTCTTCAGTCGCTTGATCGCCTCGATAGCCTGAGGTGCACCGGCTACCCAGCCGATGCGCCACCCGGTCATGTTGTAGGTCTTCGACAGCGAATGGAACTCGACTGCACACTCCGTTGCTCCGTCGGCTTCGAGCACACTCGGAGCGACGTAACCGTCGTACGTCACCTCGGTGTAGGCGGCATCGTGCGCGAGGAGGATGTCGTGCGCGCGACAGAAGTCCACGGCGCGCTGAAAGAAGTCCCGCTCGACACACGCAGCAGTTGGGTTCGACGGGTAGTTCAGCCACATGACGCGGGCGCGCTCCACGACTGCGGCCGGGATCGCATCGAAGTCCGGCGTGAAATCGTTGTCCGCCGTTAGCGGCATGAGCACAGGCTCGCCTCCGGCGAGGATCGTCCCCGTCTCATAGACCGGGTAGCCGGGGTCGGGCACGAGCGCAACGTCACCCGGGTCGACAAACGCGACGGGCAGGTGAAAGATGCCCTCTTTGGAACCGACGAGAGGCTGCACCTGGTCGTCGGGATCGAGCGGCACCCCGAAGCGCCGCTCGTACCACGATGAGATCGCGGTGCGGAACTCGCGCATACCCGTGTAAGCCGGGTACCGGTGGGTTGACGCGTCGCGCGCCGCGACGACGAGCGCATCGACGATGTGCGCCGGCGTCGGAAGGTCGGGATCACCCACCCCGAACGAGATGACATCGGCCCCCCGGGCCTGCGCCTGAGCGATTTTGCGATCGATCTCCGCGAACAGATAAGGGGGGAGACGGTCGATGCGCCGTGCCGCCCTCACCGCCCCGTAAATCCCGTCTCTTCCACCTCTCCAACGAAGCTCTTCATTGCGGGCCCGGTCATGAACACGGGGGCACGTTCCTCGAGCGATCCCGCCCACTCGACCTCGAGCTCCCCTCCGGGCAGCGCGACAATCACTTTCTGTTCCGCACCGCGCAGGGCACGCGCTGCAACGGCGGCCGCGCACGCGCCCGTTCCGCACGCGAGCGTCTCTCCCGCACCCCGCTCCCACACCCGCACCTCGACGCGGGTGGGCGATGCAACACGCACGAACTCGACATTGGCCCCGTTGGGGAAGGCCGAGTGCCGCTCGATGACCGGCCCGACGACGGATACGGCCACGGCCTCGGGCTCGTCCACGAACAGGACCGCATGTGGGTTGCCCATCGACAGGGCGGCGACCTCGACTACCTCGTCGGCAAGCTCGATCTTGGCGTGCAGCGCGTCCCGCCCGTCCCACGCGACGGGGATGTCCGCCGGGTCGAATATCGGGGGCCCCATGTCGACTCGCACCCGGCCGTTCTCGAGCACCTCGACGGTCTTGAGACCCGCCCGGGTCGCGACCTCGATCTTCTGCTTGTCGGTGAGTCCTTCCTCCCGCGCAAACAGCGCGAGGCAGCGGATCCCGTTGCCGCACATCTCTCCAACCGAGCCGTCGGAGTTCACGTAGTCCATGAACAGGTCTGCGCCCCCACGGCCCGGCACGACCCGGATCACCCCGTCGCCGCCGATTCCGAAACGGCGGTCGCACAGGTCACGTACCAGCTCGGGGGTGAGCACGATCCGGTCGTCGGGGTCGGCCAGCATCACGAAGTCGTTGCCTATGCCCTGATATTTGGCGAATCTCATGTTCTTACGGTAACCGAGAGAACTGCCCCGCCGCCGCAGGGAGTGAATCCCAATTCCCCCCTCGGCGGAGCCGTGGCGCGATTGCCGCTCCCGGCGGAGCCGTGGGGAGTCGGCACTACTTCCCGGGCTGCGAGTAATAGGCGATCAGCTCGTGGGAGACGACCGGCGCGGCCGCCTCGAACCATTCGATGCGGGGGTCCGCCGCGAACCACGACTCCTGGCGGCGGGCAAAGCGCTTGGTGGCTTTGACGATCTCGTCTCGGATCTCGGGCAGAGGCGCTCCGTGCATCTCGAGCACCTGCTTGTACCCGAGGGCCTGGCGCGCGCTGGGGCCGAGCGATTCGCGCAACCTCATCACCTCCACGACGAGACCCGCCGCGAGCATGGCATCGACGCGGTCGGCCACGCGTTCGTAGAGCTCGGCGCGCGGCCGTCTCAGCCCGGCCACTGCAAGCTCGTAGATGCTCTCGTAACGCTCCCATGCCGTCGCGTTCTCGGAGAACCGGCGGCCGGTCGTCGTGATGACCTCGAGAGCTCGGATCGTGCGGCGCGCATTTCCCGGCTCGATCTTCGACGCCGCCTCCGGATCGAGTTGCGTCAAGCGGGCGTGCAGGGCTTCGGCCCCCACGTTGTCGGCCTCGGCCTCGAGGGAACTGCGGATGTCCGGAGCATGTGGTGGGAACGACAGGTCGTCCACGACCGCGCGGAAATAGAGCCCGGAGCCGCCGACGAGCAGCGGGAGACGACCGCGCGCGGTCACCTCACGGATCGCGGCGCGCGCGAGCCCCTGGAACTCGGCAACGCTCACAGCCCGCTCGGGGGGAAACACGTCGACCAGATGATGAGTGACGTCGTCGAGAAGCGCGCGCGGAGGCTTTGCGGTGCCGATGTCCATCCCCCGATAGACCTGCATGGAATCGATGGACACGATCTCGGCATCGAGGGCCCGAGCCACGGCGGCGGCGACGGCGGTCTTTCCCACCGCAGTCGGACCTACGAGGGCCGCAACGCGATCCTTCGCGGGCACCGCTCTCAAGTGCCCACTGTGGCGACCATGTAGCCGACGCCGACCGGCCACTCGTGCGCGGCAACAGTTGCAGCACGTCCCGAGAAGAGGGCACCAAAGACGGCAAGCGGGCCGGCGCCGCACGATCGGCCGACCGCCTCGAGCTCGGTCACCACGCCGTCCACGCGGCCGGAATCGTCCTCGAGCGCCGTTCTCAGCCTCGCCTCGATTGCGCGCGCACCGGGCAGCTCCGTGAATGGAGCGCGGGGGGTCAGACCGGCCGACGTGTTGACGCTCGCCACGAACGCAAGCGTCGCCTCGCCGCTCGAGTGGCCCAGGGCCTGAGCGAATCGCATCGCCGACTCGCTCACTCCCGTCCCTTCCGGCAGACAGGCACCGATCACGGGCACCGCCGGTCTGCTCAGCGCGACCGGCACTGCGACGCCGTGATCGACCGGCCCGTCGAGGACGTCGACCTCCCACGCCGCCGCCAGTCGCCGCACCAGATCGTCGTCGGTGCGCCATTCGATCGCAGAATCGGGCACCCCAAAAGCGCACAGGTCGGCCTTGCTCTGTGCATAGACGCCGGAGGCCTCGCCGTGGGGGGAAAGCACGACGATCGCGTCGACTCCATCGAAATCGATTGCGCGTGCGGCGGACCTGATCGGGTGGAGTTCCGGTTCGAGAGCATCGCCGGCCACACCGGGCACAAGGAGGGGTGCGTGCGGGAGGATCGCACCTCCCGCTACTGCCGTCATCTGATTCCTACGCGCAAGACGAGCAGCCGCTCCCAGCGGACAGAAGCGGAAGCGTAAGTGCGGGACGCGGCTCCCGCACCGCATCACCGAGAGGCTCCCCCTCGAGATGATGGGCGCCGGCGCCGGTTATGCGCACCGTCCGGAAAGTGCCCTCGTGCGAGCCGTCGGACGCGAAGTGAACGAGCTTGTTGGTGCGGGTGCGGCCGGTCAGCTTGCCCGCGTCCTTCTTCGAAGACCCCTCAACGATCACTTCCTCGGTACGCCCGATGCTCCTGCGGTTCGCCTCGAACGACAGCGACCGTTGCAATTCGACCAGGCGGTCGAATCTCTCCTGCACGACTTCCTTGGGCACCTGATCCGAGAAGTCGGCGGCCGCGGTCATCGGCCGCGGCGAGTACTGGAACATGTAAGAGGAGTCGTAGCGCGCCTCGGCGACGACTTCGAGCGTCTGCTGGAAATCGTCCTCGGTCTCTCCGGGAAACCCGACAATGATGTCGGTCGAGATCGCGACGTCCGGGATCGCGCTGCGCACCATCTCCACCTTCTCGAGGTAGCGGCGGCGCGAGTAGGCGCGCTTCATTCGTTTCAGAACTCGATCCGAGCCGGACTGCAAAGGTAGGTGGATGTGCTCGCACACGGTCCGGCACTCCGCCATGGCCTCGACCGTATCGGCGCGGAAGTCTTTCGGGTGCGGGCTGGTGAATCGAACTCGCTCGAGGCCCTCGATCTCGTCGAGCGCATGGAGGAGCTTCGCGAACATCGGAGTCCCGTCGAGGTCGCGACCGTAGGAGTTGACGTTCTGGCCGAGAAGCGTGACCTCGACCACTCCGTCTGCCACGAGCGAGTCGACCTCGGAAACGATGTCGCCCGTTCGGCGCGACTCCTCAGCCCCCCGCACGGCCGGGACTATGCAGAAGGTGCATGAGTTGTTGCACCCGATCGAAATCGACACCCACGCATGCCACGGAGAGCTGCGCCGGGCGGGCAGCGCCGAGGGAAAGACCTCGGTCTGTTCGAGGATCTCGAACGCCGGGCCCGTGCGCGACTCCCTGAGAAGGCGGGGGAAGCTCGCGAGGTTGTGGGTGCCGAGCACGACATCGACGTACGGCGCCCTCTGCTGGATCAGGGCCTTGTCCTTCTGGGCCAGGCAGCCGGCGACCACGATGCGCATGTCGTCTTTCGTGTCCTTGAGCGCCTTCATGTGGCCGAGGTTGCCGTAAAGCCGCTGGTCGGCGTTCTCGCGGATGCAGCAGGTGTTGAAGACGACCACGCCGGCGTCTTCGGGACGGTCAACCTCCCCGTAGCCCTCGGCCTCGAGCATGCCCGCCAGGCGCTCGGAATCGTGTTCGTTCATCTGGCAGCCGAACGTACGGATGTAATAGGTGGGGTTGGCCGTTGCCACGAAAATCAGCGTAGCATTGGGCATTGCCAGTCGAGGAGGGGTTTGAACCCCGTGCCGACATCATCCTGAGGGGGAGTTGTTCAATGGTTATGGCAAGGAGCGTGATTGCCGCCGTGATGGTGGCGGCCGTCATGGTGGCGCCGACGACCGGCGCGGCGAAAGACGTATCAAAGGTCGAATCGGACGGGCGTGGCCACGACATCATCTATCTCGCCACGTTCGCTCCCAACCTGAAGCCGGCCACGAGCGGCTACGCGGTGCCCGAGTTCGATGGCATCTACGACGGGGTCACCATCCAGCGCGAGCAGCACGGCACGGAGCCGGGCCAGGTCGATTACGCAACCTCGGAGGTGCCGGGGGGTGCAAACGAGGAGGCCGCGTGTGCCGCCGGAGTCGACTACGCGCGGGCCTCGGGCACAAGGACGCTCCAGCCCACCGACACGGCAGACGTTTCGATTCGGCTGTGCGGGGACACCATCGAGGAGGGTGCCGAGACCTTCACGTTCACGCTCAGCAATCCCAAGGGAGCGGCAGGGATGGTTCTGTCCTTCCCCCGTGAGGCGACGGTCACGATCGTCGACGACGACGGCCCCGACCGCTTCTCCTTTGCGGCGGCGAGCTACTCGCAGTTCGAGAACCGCCGTCTGATCGAGCTCATGGTTGTTCGCCAGGGCGGGCCGGTCTCTGCGGAAGCGACGGTCCGATTGACTACCGCCGATGGAACAGCCATTGATGGATCCGACTATGAGGCGGTCGATCAGACCGTGCAGTTCCTCTCAGGACAGCGAGTAAAGCGCGTTCCGGTGACGCTTCTGGACAACTGCCAGGGCGAGCCAACCGAGAGGTTCACCGCCACCCTCTCGGATTCGTCCGGGCCTGCCCTCGTCGCGCCGACGACCACAACCGTCGACATCCTCGACGACGACGGCCCTGCCGGCGATTCGACTCCTCCCGTCACCGCGTTCCACATCCCCCAGCACGGCAAGCGCTACGGCCGCATGAACGTGGCCACGAAGCAGGTGCACATCTCGCCAAGCGACGAGGCCTCCGGCCTCGACTACACGTGCGGCGCGAAGGTCCAGCTCGCGCTCCAGAAGAAGTTCCGCAACGGCAAGTGCAAATGGTGGGGCGGTTCTCGCTGGAAGGCGGGTGCGTGCAGCGCGAAGCGGTGGCTGAAGATGCCCTTGAACCAGTGCCCGGATCCCAACCGCTGCCTCATCTTCTACACGCTCAAGCAACGGCTGCAACCGACCACGCGCAAGACGGGCATCCGCCATTTCCAGGCGTGGGCGCGATCGCGAGATACCGCCGGCAACCTCGAGACCAGGTTCCAGTACGGTCGCAACCGCTCGAGGTTCTACGTCAAGTCGTGAGACAAACGGCCCCCGGCGATCGCCGGGGGCCGTTCTCGATCTATTTCGCGTACGAGGATGCTCGCAGCTCGCGGATCACCGTGATGCGGATCTGGCCCGGGTACTGGAGCTCCTCTTCGACCTTCTTGGCGATGTCGCGGGCAACGACCTCGGCCTGGAGATCGTCGATTGCGTCCGGCTTCACCATGACGCGCACCTCGCGGCCGGCCTGCATCGCGTAGACCTTGTCGACGCCTTCGAACTCCATTGCGATCTGCTCGAGGCGCTCGAGACGCTTGATGTAGGTCTCGATCGTCTCGCGGCGGGCCCCCGGGCGGGCGCCGGAGATCGCGTCGGCGGTCTGAGTGATGACCGCCTCGATCGTGCGCTGCTCCACCTCTCCGTGGTGCGCTTCGATTGCGTGGCACACCTCGGGCGACTCCTTGAGTCGCCGAGCTATCTCGGCCCCGATGATCGCGTGCGACCCCTCGACCTCGTGCGTCACCGCCTTGCCGATGTCGTGCAAGAGCGTGCACCGCATGGCCAGCTGGACGTCGGTGCCAAGCTCGGCAGCGAGCATTCCTGCGATGTGCGACGCCTCGACAACGTGCTTGAGTACGTTCTGCCCGTATGAGGTGCGGAACTTCAGGCGGCCGAGGACTCGCACCAGCTCGGGATGGAGGTCGGTGATGCGGGTCTCCAGCACCGCCCACTCCCCTGCCTCGCGGATCTCGCGTTCGATGTCCGCTTTCGACTTCTCATGGATGTCCTCGATGCGAGCCGGCTGGATGCGGCCGTCGCCGATCAGCTTTTCGAGGGTCAGGCGCGCCATCTCGCGGCGGATCGGATCGAAGCACGACAGCACGACGGCCTCGGGGGTGTCGTCGATGATCAGGTTGGTCCCGGTGGTCGCCTCGAAAGCGCGGATGTTCCGGCCCTCCCGGCCGATGATCCGGCCCTTCATGTCTTCGTTTGGCAGCGTCATCGTCGTCACCGTCGACTCGGTGGTGAGCTCGGAGGCCACCCTCTGCATCGCTATGGCGATGAGCTTGCGAGCTCGCTTCTCGGCCTCTTCCCGAGCCTGCGCCTCGATGTCGCGCACGAGGACCATCGCGTCCCGCTTCGCGTCTTCGGCGATCTGGTCGATGAGAAGCTGCTTGGCATCCTGTGAAGTCATTCCCGAGATGCGCTCGATCTCGCTACGGACTTGCTGCTGCGTTCCGGCCAGCTCGTCCCTCGCCTGGGATAGCTCGGACTCGCGTCCCTCGATCGTCTGCTCCTTGCGGTCGAGAGAATCGGCCCTCGAGTCCAACACGCTCTCCCGCTGGGCGATCCGGTCTTCGCGCTTTTCGATCTCGGCTCGCCGGGCCTTGATCTCGGCGTCCGCCTCGTTGCGCATGCGAAAGATCTCGTCCTTGGCTTCGACGAGAGCTTCTCGCTTGGTTGCCTCGGCCTCCTTCTGGGCATCGTGAAGGAGGGTGCGCGCACGCGACTCGGCGGAACCCACTTCTCTTTCCGCCATCGTTTTGCGAACGAGGTAGCCGACACCAACGCCTGCGAGCAGACCGATGACGAGACCAATGACGATCTCCATCGCTCGCTCCTTTCAATCGGTCCCGGACCCCGGCGCGTGCGGCTGCGGGCGGGGCCCAGCACGAAAACGGCGAGCAATGGGCGGCTATCCGAGCCGCACCGGAGTATTCAGCCTCCTGAGCTGATACAGATGTAAGCCGGTGAGGCCCGTGAGGCCTCGGGACCCGGAAGTCGCTTCGATCGCCAAGAAAGCTGCTCGCTTGTTCATTCGTGCCGTTTGGGACTGGTTTAGTTCGTTAGTTACAGGTTTCCATGGTAAGCCCTGCGGGCATCGGGGGCCACCACCCAGCAGCTCCTGGGGGCAGGACCCGGGTGCTTGCTCCGGATTCCCCTAGTCCCAGCCCTCGGGAGGGAGCGCCGCCCGGGCCCCCTCGGTCGCAGCCTCCTCTGAGAAGCCCCGGCGCAGCAGCATGAGGCGCAGCCGCAGCCCCTGCTCGGGAAGCGGTCGATCCATCACCTTCGGCACCAGCCGCGCCGCCCACACGCGGGCCACCGCCACCTCGTCGAACCCCATTTCCGCCATCGCCCGCTCGGCGACGTCCCGATCCACGCCCTTGCCGCCCAGCTCGCCGATCAGGGCCTCGGCGCCGCGTCCGATCCGCCTCGAGCGCTCCTCGATCCACTGCCGGGCGTAGTCAAGATCGTCCACCAGGCACAACGATCGCAAGCGAGCGAGAGCCCTCTGGCCGGCATCCTCGTCGATGCCCGCGGCCGCCAACTTCTGCTGCACCTGGTGTTCCGTACGGGGGCCGCGCGCCAGCAGACAACACGCGAGCTCGAGGGCGTCGCGGTACTCGGGATCGACCTCGTCGCCGAGAATTGCACTCCACCGCTCGAGGACGTCGTCCAACCCGGGCCCCCTATTTCTCCGCGGGCTCCTCCGCCACTTCGTTGTCGTCGGTGCCGAGGAGCCCCAGCTTCTCCTTGATCTTGAGCTCTATCTCGGTTGCGATGTCGGGGTTCTCAGCGAGAAACATTTTGGCGTTCTCGCGGCCCTGGCCGAGCTGGTCGTCGCCGTAGATGAACCACGCTCCCGACTTGCGCACGATGTCGTGCTCAAGAGCAACGTCGAGCAGGCTTCCCTCTTTCGAGATGCCGGTGCCATATTGAATATCGAATTCGGCTTTTCGGAAGGGGGCGGCGCAGTTGTGCACGACGACGTCATCGGCCACCAGATTGTGCAGCTCCTCAACCTCGATGTCGTAGGTGGCTGCTCTTTGTCGTTCGCCGATGGCCAAAATTCTGTCGTAATACACCTCTTCATCCAGAACGTCCCGCAGAAACTCGCTGTCAAGGCCTTCGGCAAGCTTCTCAAGGCGATCCCGTCGGAGCCTCGTGCCCCCGAGTACCGCTCTCCAGCCACCCCTAGCATGTGAGGGCAGCCCCACAATGCTCGCGGCCAGCGTCACGCTGACCCCTTGATTACAGAGATAGGACAACACCGGATCCGTGAGCGACGCCGGCAAATACACCGCTCGGGAGCCACGACGTATCTTGTTGCGCACGTCGCCGAGCTCCTTGACCAGCTTGCGGCCCTTGGGCCCCCACATCGGCAATGCCTGTGCGAAACGATCGAGGTTGTCGATGCCGCTGACCCTGACCTGCCAGCAGGGGAGCTTTCCGATTACGGGACGACCGGCTATATAGCTTCGGTGATCACCCGGTTTCTTCTTCATCATGCTCGACGTGATTCCCCACCTGAGTAGCAACCAGTGGATCTGCCAGGCAAGCTGCTCCGAGGTCGTCGTGAACCCCAGGCGGATGCCACCTGATTGCTCGCGACTAATGAAACCGTCGGACTCCCAAATCCCAAACAGCAGATTGGCGACAACATCGGCAGACACATCGGCGTCGAAGAAAGCAGGTGGTATGCGCTTCTCCGGTGCGAGGTGTCCCCAGATACCAGCCCACCGCGCCAGCTCGAGCACACCGTTCTTCTCTCCACGCCTGTGAGAGAAGCTCGTATACAGCTCATGGCCTAGCTTGCGGTGCGATTCGCACCCAAGAGACTCCGCGATCCGGGAGGCATCTTCCTGGAGCTGCTCGCTGGTGTTAATGAACGCGATCGGCGTCTTACCACCGACGTAGCCGTCGCCGATCAGGTAGCCCAGCATTCGAGCATGATCCGGGGGAACCGGTCCGGCAAGGCCAAACGTTCCGGCTCGTCGCGGACGGGCAACGCGATCCCCGATCACCAAGGAGCTCGCTTCCTGCCATCCCCGATCCGTAAGAATCAGATGATCGGGAGTGACCTTCAGCGTCGCGCCGCCACGCAACACCAACGGAATGACATCCTGTTCCCCTTGGTACATGCGATCGCAGATAGGCCGCACATGGAGGCAGCCCTTTTTGTCGGCGGCCCAGACGGCATGGCCCACGCCGCCCTCGACGATCTCCTCGATTCGGTGAGTCAACCCCGTGGTCGGGTCGAAGACTCGGGTTCCCGCGGCGATGCACTTGTTCTTGACGACCTTCACCCGCACGCGTGACCCGACGATCTCCGCACCGTTCTTGAGCGAGTCGATACGACGGACGTCGAGCCGGACCGACGAGTAGAACTTGAGGGCCCGGCCCCCGGGGGTAGTCTCATTGCTGCCCCACGTGACACCAATTTTTTCTCGAATCTGGTTGATGAAGATCAGGATCGTCTTCGTGCGGCTCACGCTTCCGGTCAGCTTGCGCATCGCCTGGGACATCAAGCGCGCCTGCAAGCCGACCTGCGTGTCGCCCATCTCGCCCTCGATCTCGGCGCGCGGCACCAGTGCGGCGACCGAGTCGATCACGATCACGTCGAGCGCCCCCGATCGCACCAGCGTGTCGGTGATCTCGAGGGCTTGCTCGCCGGTGTCCGGTTGCGAGCACAGCAGGTTGTCGATGTCGACGCCGAGGGCCTTCGCATACGTCGGATCGAGCGCGTGCTCGGCGTCGATGAACGCGACGACGCCTCCGGCTTTCTGGGCCTCGGCCACGACGTGGAGGCTCAATGACGTCTTTCCGGAACCTTCCGGACCGTAAAGCTCCACGATCCGGCCCCGCGGCAGGCCCCCCACCCCCAGGGCCAGGTCGAGCGCGAGCGAGCCGGTGGGGATCGCCTCGATGCCGAGACGGGTGGTGTCGTCGCCCAGCCGCATGATCGAGCCCTTGCCGTGCTGCTTTTCGATCTGGGCCATCGCCATCTCGAGCGACGCGTCCCGGCCCTCGGTCGTCCGGCTCTGCTCCCTGATGCTCGCCACGAGGTCTCCTCCCTGTGCGCCGGGCGGGGGCCCGGTGTCGTATCCGTCACCTCGAGACCTTAGGGAGGGGGTGTGACACAACCGGCGCCTCCCGCCACAGGTCCGACCAAAAGCCTACCGAACATACGTTCGATTTGGCGGAAATCTCGCTAATAACTCCCGTGTAGTTACTCGGGTGGAATTCTACGCCCGGTTCTGGCTCGGCGGCTACCCCAAAGACGCTAGATTTCCCTGCCTCCGGGGTGCGTACCGACCGACCTAGTACACCGTGCACAGCGACTGAACCCGAATTATCCATAGCGGCGCCTTCCCCGGGCCCGGCGGGCGGCGCAGACTCGGGCCGTGGCAAGGGGACTCGGGTCGGCATCAGGGGCGGGCCGCGGCGCGCTCGAACGGGCCTGGGAGCAAATAGACACCGACTTCGACGACCACCTCGCCGCCGTGCGCGCCTATCTGGCGCAGCCGAGCGTGTCGGCCACCGGCGAGGGCATCGCCGAGGGCGCGGCCGCGACCGCCGCCCTCATCGAAGCCGCCGGGGGGTCGGCCGAGATCGTCGCCACGGCGGGCCACCCTGCCGTCATCGGGCGACTCGACGGCGACGGCCCGACGCTTCTGCGCTACGGGATGTACGACGTCCAGCCGGTCGACGAACCCGATTGGGGGTCGCCGCCGTTCGAGGCGGCGCTCCGGGACCTCCCCGGGATCGGGTGCTGCGTGGTGGCCCGGGGGGCGGCGAACTCCAAGGGCTGCCTCGCCGCGTTCCTGCTGGCAATCAAGTCTGCGCGGACCACTGGGGATCTCCCGGCGACGGTCGTGATGATCGTCGACGGAGAGGAGGAGCTCGGCAGCCCCCATCTCCCAGCCGTTCTCGACGACCGACGCGCGGAGCTCGCCGCCGATGCGGCCTTCGACCTCGATCTCACCGCGGACGCGACCGGCACCGCCGACGTGTTCCTCGGGTGCAAGGGCATCCTGTCTCTGCACCTGACGTGCAGGGGGGGCGAGTGGGGAGGCCCGGCCGAACGGCCGGTGCACTCGAGCGTCGGGGTTGCCATCTCATCGCCGGCGTGGTCGCTGGTGCGTGCGCTGTCGGCGCTCGTCGGCGACGACGAAGAGCCGCGCGTCGCCGGCCTCGCTCCCCCGCCCCCATCGACCGAGGACCAGGAGCTTCTGGCCGCGCTCGCCGAGATCTTCGATCCCGCCGTCCACCTTCACGAACACGGCGCAGCGCGCTACAAGAACAACATGAGCCCCCACGATGTCGCCCGGGCCCTCGTTTACGAGCCCGCCGTCAACCTGAACGGACTCCACTCGGGCACGATGTTCGAGGACAAGACCATCATTCCCGCCGACGCACGCGCGGTCATCGACGTGCGCTTCGCCTACGGCGTCGATCCGGACGCCGCGGCCGACTCGATCCGCGACGCGATCGCGGGCGCGGCCCCCGAGGTCCAGGTCGAAGCCGTCGAGGTGTGCCCCCCGGCAAAGACATCGGCTCGATCGCCCGTCGCACGCGCCATGATCGGGTCCCATTTCGATCCGGGGGGGCGGGCTCGCGTGTGGCCGAGTGCCCCATGGTGGGCCCCCTATTACCTGTTCGAACAGACACTCAGACTGCCTTTTGCGATCGGGGGGGCCGGCCGGGCCGGTCGCGCCCATTCCGCCGACGAGTATGCGACGGTGGACGGGCTACGCGATCACATGCGCCAGTCGATCGCGTTCCTGCATCGCTTCAACGATGAACAGGAGTCTGTCGATGTGGGGTAGGCCGCTCGAGTATGGGCGTCTGACGTGGCCGGAGGTCGCCCGCGCCGCGCGCGAGGAGCGCGTACCCGTCGTTCCCATCGGGACCCTCGAAGACCACGGCCCTCATCTCCCCATCGATACCGACGTCACGCTGGTGGAGGCGATATGCCGCGGCGCGGCGGAGCAATTGGGAGATGACACCGTTCTCTTGCCGCCCATCGTTCACGGCTACTCACCACACCACATGGACTTCCCGGGGACCATAACGATCGGGTGGGAGACGTTCTGTCGCTACTGCACGGACGTCGCCACCTCGCTGGTCGCACACGGCTTTCCGCGTGTGCTGCTCGTCAACGGCCACGGTTCCAACCAAAACCTCGTCGAGATGGCCGCGCGCCTCACCATGGTCGAGCATCCCGAGTCGCTGGTCGCAGCCGCCTTCTACCTCTCGGGCTCGGAGAGCGCACGCATCATTGCCGGCGCGCGCGAATCCGAGCGTGGGGGTATGGCGCACGCCTGCGAGCTCGAGACATCGCTTTACCTCCACGTCGCGCCCGATGCGGTGGACATGTCCAAAGCCGCCGACGAACGCGGCTATCCGGCGGGCGCGCACGCGTACATGGACTGGGCAGACGGTCCTCTGAAACTGATGCCGTGGTGGTCGTCGTTCTCCGAGACTGGAGTACAGGGGGACGCGACGAAGGCGACCGCGGCCAAGGGCAAGGTGTTGTTCGATGCCGCGGTGGCCGAGATAGTGGAGTTCGTCCGAGAGCTCGCCGCCAAACCGATCCCGAAGAGAAAGGATCACCATGGCGACTAAGGGACGACCGTTGCCGCCGGGAGGCACCATCGGCGTACCCGCTCCCGCCAGCCCCTACCACAACCGCTCGGAGATCCTGAGAGGGGTCGAGTGGTGGGAGCGCCGGGGCTACGAAGTGGTGCTCGGAGACGGCGTGTTCGAACGCGACGCGTACGTGGCCGGTGATCCGAAGACGCGCGCCCACGACATCAACGCGCTGTTCGCCGATCCGGCCGTCGACGCCGTCCAGTGTCTTACCGGGGGCTACGGCTCTGCACAGTTGCTCCCCCATCTCGACTTCGACACCATCGCTGCCAATCCGAAACCCTTCGTCGGTTACTCCGACATCACCGCGCTGCACACCGGGATGAGGGAAAAGACCGGTCTCGTCACGTTTTACGGCCCAGTGCTGATGAGCATGAACGCCGACGACCGGGACAAGGACGGCAAAGAGTTCCTCCGCGAGCACTTGCTCCGCGCCCTCACAAGCACCGAGCCGCTCGGGCCCGTGCCCACGAACCCCGACGACGACTACGTGCGAGTGCTCACTCCGGGACGAGTGACCGGGGAGCTCGTCGGCGGATGCCTGTGGTTGCTCGGGCAGGGCATTGGGACGCCATGGCAGGTGAACCTCGCCGGCAAGATCCTGTTCTTCGAGGACTACGAGCTGGCGCCGTGGTACGCGGACGGGCTCCTCAACCAGATGACGCAAGCCGGGATGCTGAGCGAGGTGATCGGCGTTGTGGTCGGCGACCTCGAGCAGTGCGACTGGAGCGAGGACAAGCCCGAGTTCCCCCAGACCCTGTCCATCGAAGACGTGCTCGAGCGCTACATCGAACCGCTGGGAGTCCCCGCGATCTACCGCCTTCCGATGGGGCACGGGAAGTATCTCGCCACCACGCCGCTCGGCGTCACGGCGACACTCAACGCGGACAACCGAACCTTGACAATCGACGAGCCGGCACTGGAGGAATCGACATGAAGAAGGCAGTGGCAATCGCAATGTTGCTCGGACTAACGGCGATACTGCCCTCGGCGGTCGCGCAGTCGCCGGACGGCGCCGGCGACGAGCTGCTCATATTTCGCATGGGCACCACGAACAACATCGACTCGCTCAATCCCTTCAAGATCGTCGAAATCCCCTCCTACGAGCTCGCCGACCTCTATTACAACCAGCTCGTCGAGTTCGACGACGAGGACTACGGACCGGCGCCCGCCCTTGCCGAGTCATGGGAAACGTCCGAGGACGGGCTCACGTGGACCTATCACCTGAACCCCGACGCGCGCTGGAGCGACGGGGAGCCGGTCACCTCCGAGGACGTCGAGTACACGTTCGATCGCGTCATCGAAGAGAAGCAGGCTCTCTACATCGATTACCTCAGGCAGATCGAAACCATCGAGAGCCCCGACGAGCACACCATCGTGATGACCACGAAAGAGCCGTCGGTGCAGATGCTGTCGCTGTTCGTCTACATCCTCCCCAAGCACATCTGGGAGGACGTCCCCGCCGACGAAACCAAATCCTTTCGCAACGACCCGGTCGTCGGCTCCGGCCCGTTCCAGGCCGTCGAGTGGCGCCGCGGTCAGTTCGTCCGGCTCGAGAGGAACCCGCACTGGTTCGGGAAAGAGCCGGCCGTAGACGAGATCATCATGCAGTTCTACGACAACCCAGACACCATGGTTCAGGCCCTCAAGCAGGGTGACGTCGACTACATCTACAGCCCACCGCTGAACCTCTTCAAGAGCCTCGAGAACCAGCCGGACATCACCGCGGTCTCGGCGCCCGACCCCGGCTTCACAGAGCTCGGCTTCAACCTCTACGAGCCGACGCCGGAGGCCATCGATGACTTCGGCGCCCCCGAGACGTCGACCGGCCACCCCGCCCTGCTCGATCCCCTCGTCAGGGAGGCGATCAACTGGGCCATCGACGAGCAGGGGCTCACCGACAAGGTCCTCGCGGGCGAGGGCGTGCCCGGCTCGACCGTCGTGCCACCCGTGCTCGCGAAGTACCACCTCGAACTGTCCGAGGAAGAGAAATTCGGCTTCGATCTCGACCGGGCAAGCGAGCTTCTGTCCGAGGCCGGTTGGGAGGACACGAACGGAAACGGGACCGTCGACAAGGACGGCGAGGAGCTCGAGCTGCGCCTGTTCGGCCGCTCGGAGAGCGCGGACACGACCAAGTCGGCCCAGTTCATTGAGGGGTGGCTCGAGGAGGCCGGGATCGGGGTCGAGACCAAAGCCGTGAGCGACAACACGCTGACCGACGACATCTACGCGGCCGACTTCGACATGTTCATCTGGGGGTGGGGCTCGGACCCGGATCCGGACTTTATCCTGTCCGTGCTCTCGTGCGACCAGATCATGGGGTGGTCGGACACCTTCTGGTGCGACGAGGATTACTCGCAGATGTACCTCGATCAAAAGACACAACTCGACATCGATCAGCGCGTCGAGATGATCCAAGAGATGCAGCGCATCGCCTACGAAGCCAATCCCTACGTTATCTTCTTCTACGACAATCAGTTCGAGGCGTACCGCACCGACAGGTTCACCGGCTGGACCCCGACGCCCGCGTCGATCGACGTCGGGCAGGTCGCCTTCAACTCGTCGAACTCGACCTACCTGAACCTGAAACCGGTCGGAGACGAGGCCGCAAGTGACGGCGGAGGCGGGACCTCGCCCATCGTGTGGATCGCCGTCGGCGGCGGTGTCGCCGCTTTGATCGCCGGCGTCGTCTTGTTCGAGCGACGCGGGAGCGAGGAGGACCGCGCCTGAAGGGCCGCTACCTCACCGCGAAGGTTCTGCAGGCAGTCGGAACGCTTGCGTTTGTCCTCGTCCTCAACTTCTTTCTGTTCCGCGTACTGCCGGGCGACCCGGCACGCGTCTTTCTGAGGTTGTCACGCGCGTCTCCGAGCGTCCTCGCCGACGTGCAGCAGGAATTCGGTCTCGACCGGCCCCTGTTGACGCAGTTCGTCGACTACGTCGGAGACACACTGGGCGGAGAGCTCGGCGTTTCCTATCTCGCCACGCGCCCCGTTACCGAAGTGATCGGCGAAGCGGTGTGGCCCACCGTTCTGCTCCTCGGTATCGCCACCATCGGAGCCACGATCATCGGGGTCATGCTCGGCATCTGGGGAGCGTGGCGGCGGGGAACGCTCGCCGACAAGTCGTCGCTGGGCTTTGCGCTCGTCACCTACGCGATGCCGGAGTTCTGGCTGGGCATGCTGCTGGTCTTGTTGTTCTCGGTGACCTTCGGCACTTTCCCGTCGGCGTTCATGTCAACGCCCGGCCTGTCGGATGCACCATTTTGGACCCAGTTCACCGACACGATCGAGCATCTCTTCCTGCCCGCGCTGACCTTGATACTGGCGCTGCTCGGCGAGTATGCGTTGATCACGCGCTCAAGCGTCATCGAGGTGATGCACGAGGATTTCGTGACCACGGCGCGAGCCAAAGGCATGCGTGAAGCTCTGGTGTTGCGCAAGCATGTGGTCCCGAACGCGCTGCTGCCGGTCGTGACGCTGGCGGCACTAAACATCGGCTTCATTGTGTCGGGCGCCATCACCGTCGAGACCGTTTTCTCGTGGCCGGGATTGGGCCAGCTCACCTACGACGCCATCAAAGCCAACGACTACCCGCTTCTCCAGGGCCTGTTCCTGCTGTTCTCCGCCGCCGTCATCTTTGCGAACCTCGCCGCCGACATCCTTCTCGGCGTGCTCGATCCGCGGGTGGGCCGGGCATGAGCGTCGAGGGCGCGCCCGGCCGGACGGCGATCGCATGGCAGCGGCGCAAGCGCTCCTTTCTGGGCGCGGCGCGAGTGTTCCGCAGGAACGGCCTCGGGCTCACGGGACTGATAATCCTGCTGTTCTTCATCCTCATGGCGCTGTTTGCCGATGTGCTTGTCCCCGCCGAGCGACTACTGGCGACGCACTCACCGGGTACACCGCTGGAGGCCCCCTCATCGGAGTTCCCGCTCGGGACCGACGAGCTGGGCCGGTCGGTGCTCGACCTCGTGATACAGGGGTCTCAGATCTCGTTGTTCGTCGGGTTCCTCGCCACAGCCATCTCGATGCTTCTCGGCTCCCTCGTGGGTGTCGTCGCCGGTTTCTTCGGCCGCTGGATCGACGTCGTCTTGATGCGGCTCACGGATTGGTTCCTCGTGATCCCGTTCCTGCCGCTGGCGATCGTGCTGGCGTCGGTTCTCGATGAGAACCCCCTATTTCGATCAATCCGGCCGATGTGGATCATTGCGTTCGTGATCGGGATAACCACGTGGCCGGGCACGGCGCGGATAGTGCGCGCCCAGGTGCTCACCCTGAAGGAACGCCAGTACGTCGAGCGCGCCCGGGCCCTCGGCGCAGGCAACTGGCACCTGATAACGCGGCACATCCTTCCCAACGTGTTCCCGTTGATCTTTGCGAACACGATCCTGGTCGTCGCGGTCGCCATCCTCACCGAGACGACGCTCTCGTTTCTTGGTCTGGGCGATCCCCTGTCGATCTCGTGGGGCACGATCCTCGAGTTCGCATTCGAGGAGGGCGCCATCTCGCTGGGGGCGTGGTGGTACCTGGTCCCACCCGGGCTGTGCATTGTGCTGGTGGTCCTCGGCTTCACGATGTGCGGCTACGCGCTCGACGAGGTGCTCGACCCCAGGTTGAGGGAAAGATGAGTGGACCCCTACTGTCCATAAACGGCCTCAGGGTCCTTTACGAGATCCGGGGCGTCGCCGCACCCGCGGTCGATGGCGTCGACCTCGTCGTCGGGCGCGGCGACTCTGTGGGACTCGCCGGCGAGTCGGGCTGCGGCAAGACGACGATCGCGCTGGCGGCGATCGGACTGCTCCCGCGGAACGCACGCGTCGAGGGCTCGATCATCTTCGCCGGCGACGAGATGATCGGCGCCAGGCCGGGGCGGCTGCGGGCCATGCGATGGGCCGGGATCTCGGTTGTCTTCCAGGGGGCCATGAACGCCCTGAACCCGGTCAGGCGGGTGGGACGGCAGATCACCGAGGCAATCGTGCTCCATCAGAAGACCGGCCCGGCCGCGGCCAACCGCCGTGCCGAAGAGCTCCTCGTACACGTCGGGATACCAGCAGCGCGCGCGGCGGACTATCCACACGAGTTCTCCGGAGGTATGCGACAGCGGGCGATGATCGCAATGGCGCTTGCGTGCGATCCGCCCCTCGTGATCGCCGACGAGCCGACCACCGCGCTCGATGTGATGATCCAAGCGCAGATCCTCAATCTCCTCGCGCGGCTGCGCGCGGAGATGGGCCTTGCCCTCGTCACCATCACGCACGATCTGTCGGCGCTCGCCCAGATCTCCGACCGCGTCGCGATCATGTACGCGGGCCGCATCGTCGAACAGGGCGCGACCGAGCATGTGCTGAAGCACCCGCTGCACCCCTACACGCGCAGCCTCGTCGGTGCGTTCCCGATTGTGGGCGACCCGGGGTCGCGCGGCGTCCCCGTGGGCCTTCCCGGCCATCCCCCCGACCCCGCGGCGCGGCCCCCGGGGTGCGCGTTCCATCCCCGCTGCCCGGACCGCTTCGAGCCCTGCGATCACGACGACCCCCGCCTGCTGCCGTGCGGGCCCGGCCGTGACGCCGCCTGTCACCTCGTTCAGCAGGAGGTCCGATGACGGACCCGGTCGTGACCGTCACAGACGTCGAGGTGAGGTTCGGCCGCGAGCGGCTGTTCAGCGGTGAGCACCGAGAGGTGAGGGCGGTGGACGGCGTGTCGCTCGAGATCGATCGCGGGGAGGTGTTCTGCATCGCCGGCGAGTCCGGCTCGGGTAAGACGACGCTGGGCCGCGCCCTGTTGGGGCTCGTGACGCCGACCGCGGGGAGCATCCAGGTCGGCGGCGAGGACCCGGCACGCCTGAGCCCCGGCGAGCTGCGCCGTTTCCGGCGGGGGGCCCAGATGATCTTCCAGGACCCGATGGGGTCGCTGAACCCCCGGCAAAGCATCTACGAGTCGACCGCGGAGCCGGTCCGAATCCACCGCCTGGCCGGGCGGGAGGAAGAATTGGTTGCGCGCGCTCTCGAACGCGCCGGGCTCCGGCCCCCGGAACGCTTCTTCCTCTCCTACCCCCACGAGCTGTCGGGCGGCCAGCGCCAGCGGGTGGTGATCGCGTCGGCGATCATCCTGGGCCCCCAGCTTCTCGTCGCCGACGAGCCGGTGTCGATGCTCGACGCGTCGCTGCGCGGCGAGATCCTGCGGCTGCTCGTCGATCTCAAAGACGAGCTCGGCATGACTCTCGTGCTCATAACCCACGACCTCGGGTTTGCGTGGGCGCTCGCCGACCGCGTCGCGGTGATGTATCTCGGAAAGATCGTCGAGATGGGTCCCGTCGAAGACGTCCTCACCAGGCCGCTCCACCCCTATACACGCGCCCTCCTGTCGGTCTCACCCGAGGTCGGGGAACGAAAGACCGATCAGCAGGTGCTCACCGGCGAGCCGCCCGACCCGGCCCGCATCCCGCCGGGATGCCGGTTCCATCCCCGGTGCCCTGAGGTCCTGTCCGGGCGCGCGGGGGCCACCGAGCCGCGCTGCAGGAGCGAGATCCCGGAGCTCCGGGAACTCGCGCCGGGCCACTTCGCCGCCTGCCACCTGCTGTAGGGGGAATGCGCGCGACAAAAAGTCGTTCTCATGGACCGTTTGGTACGCGAGGCGGACCAAATGCGGTTTAGAACGATGTTGGGGGCGAGGGCCGTCAGGTCGCCTCGGCGAGCAACCCCTCGAGGTCCAACGGCATCGTCGACATCCCGACGGATCCGTCCGCCGCGCGCGGCCACTCGTCGCGAGGGCGATCGCGATACATCTCGATGCCGTTGTTGTCGGGGTCGTGCAGGTAGATCGCCTCGCTGACGCCGTGATCCGAGGCTCCGTCCAGCTGCACCCCGCTGTCGAGCACGCGCTTCACTGCGCGCGCGAGGGCCGGGCGGTCCGGAAACAGGATCGCGAAATGGAACAGTCCGGGATGGCGCAACGGCGCCGGCGGGGCGCCCTTACTCTGCCACGTGTTCAATCCGAGATGATGGTGGTATCCGCCTGCGGACAGAAACGATGCCTCGGAGCCGTAGCGTGCCTGGACCTCGAAGCCGAAGACATCCCGATAGAAGGCCTCGGATCGCTGCAGGTCCGACACCTTGAGGTGAACGTGCCCAATCACCGCGTTCGGATCGATCGGCTCGGTCATCTATGGCTCCTATCTGTGAAGTTGTTTGCGAGGGTCGGACTCCAGCAGGTCAAAGACGTGGACATCGTGCCAGCCCCCCGACCCCCTGCTGCCGTCGCGCAGCAGACCTCGGCGTGAGAAGCCGATCTTCTCTGCCACGCGCACGCTGGCGGCGTTGGCGGGGGACGCGTGAAGCTCCAACCGGTGCAAACCAACGACCTCGAACGCGAATTCCACGATTGCCGATACCGCTTCGCTTACGAGGCCGCGCCCCGCGAGATCCGACCGCACCCAGTAGCCCACCCTGGCACTCTTCAGAATGCGGTCGTGCCCGTCGAGTGAGATCGTGCCGGCGACGTCGCCGGCGAAGAAGATCGTGAACGACCAGCTCGTATCCGCCATCCACGCCCGCTCGGCCGCGATCGTGAAGTCACGCGTGCTCGGGTGATCGGTATCGTTCGCCCACGCCATCCACGGCTTGAGCTCCTCCAGCGACGAACGAACCGCGTGCCACATCGCGTCCGCATGGATCGACCGGGTCGGCTCGAGGACGAGCCGGGACGTCCGGATGGGCGTTAGAGCCAGCGGCATTACTCGGCGGTGACGGTAACCGTGTCCGTTACGGAGGGATCGAACGAGCGGTGGTCGGCCGTCGTGAACTCAGCTCTGATCATGTGGCTCCCCGACTCGAGCTCCACCGTCGTGCTCGACCGGCTGATCATCGTTTCGAGGCGCCCGTCCACGAAGATGTGGAGGTGGCCCGCGCTCGGGTTGTCCGAGGACGTCGCCTGAACGAGCTCTCCACCGCGCACCTCCACTTCTATCGTCACCCGCTCGCCCGACGCGATCGTTGCACCGTCTTGCGGGGCGGCGATCGACACGTCCAGCCCGGCCGGTGGGGCGCCCGCCATTGCCCCTCCGATGCCGGCGTGTCGATGATCGTCGCTCAACGCCAGCGCCCCTGCCCCCGCCGCGAACGCGCCGACGATGAGAATCACCGGCACCGCCGGCTTCACGGACTTCTGTACGAACAGCACGATGCCCAGCACGAGCAGTCCCGTCGCGAGGAACAACATCTCGACATTCAGGCCCGTCGTGGTTGCACCGTGTACCAGCAACACGAGCTTCCTCCTCAGGTCACGAGCGGCTGCGACAGCAACCACAGCGTGGCCACGGTGTAGATCGTCATGAGCGCCATGAGCGGGTACTGACTCCGGACCGCCCGCTGCGGCGACTCGCTCGCGCGCAGAGCCGTCCGGTGCGCGGTGAGCACCCCCAGGATATGACCTCCCACGATAATGCCGATCTCAACGAACCAAACGAAGCGCGGTGACGGCACATAACCCTCGAACAGGGCCCCCGCGCCCAATAGGTTCCAGCCGAAGCCGAATGGGTCGGCGAGGCCACGAATTACCTGCGGGATCCCGGAGATGAACAGCGGAGCGTTGTGTGCCAGCAGGTACGCAATGCCGATCGGGATCAAAGACCAGGCGAATAGGCGAACGGTCTCTCCCAGTGAACGGCTCTTCGGGAGCCACACCCGCGCGAGCGCGATAGCCGCGACGAACGGCGCCGCAAACAGTCCGGTGAAAACGATCAAGGCGAGCGAGTCGACAATCGTGGCCGAGAAGTCTGCAACGCCGATATCGGTGAGAAAACTCGACCAGCCCACGGTCTCACGCACGTTGTCGAGGGTGGTCGACGCAAGCAGGACGAAGACGGACGCAGTCAGGCCGGCTTGGAGCGGATGCGGCTGGTCGAGCGACGTCAGTGGGCTGCGCGCGTAGATACCATCGTGCTCGAGTTCGAATGGTGCGGTCCTCTCCGCAAAACCGAACAGGATCGAAAGCGGATCAGTGGTCCGCCAGTGCTCTCCGAGCATCGAGCGCAGTCCGAAGGCGAACACCGAGTAAAGGACCAGCACGAACACGATGCCGACGTCCTCGAATCCCGACTCCGAGACGAGCTCGAACCAGAACAGCCCGTATAGAAGCACCGGGCCCAGCCACCACGGCGGGGTACGCGATCGCCCGTGTTGCTCGTCGATGCGATAACCGCTCTCGATCGTTCCCCACGGATCGACCGCCGCCCACGTCCCGGCGACGAGCGCGCTCGCAATGGTGACCCCCACGACCAGACCGACCCAGAAGAGCAGAGGAACGAGAGGACCGCCCTCTCCCCTGACGATGACCCCCGACGCTAGGGTCAGCGCGAGCCCGACGACCCCGAGACCGCGCAAAACGTACGTCAGCCACCGCGCCGTTCTCCGACCGGCGACCTGGTAACGGCGCCCGGCCTCCGGTCTAGTCGTCGACAGGATCCGAATCCCGAAGGAGGCGAGCACGGTGCCGGCCGCACCGGCGAGATACGCGCCCACGGGAATGGGCGACTCATAGACGCTCCCCACCCCATGGGCGAGAAAGCTTGGAGTAAGTCCCGTCAACGGCTTCCTGCGAAGCGAGCTACGAGTGCGATTCCTATGACACCGAGGGCCCCGAGCCCGACGGGAACGACCGGGAAGCCCGAATCATCGCCGCCGTCCTCGGCGGGAGGTGGGGCGGCACCTCCTCCGGGTGCCGTTGCATCGGGGTCGGGCTCGTCCGTGCCGTTTCCGTTCCCCTCGTCGTCCGTCGAGCAGTCGCGTACCCCCTTCACCGTGAACGAGAACGAGCCGTCACTCGGGTGGCCGTCGACCGTCGAGATCACTCTCCAGCGTGCCCGGTACTTCCCCGGCTGCCCTCTTTTGAGATGGACCGCGACCGTCTCCCCGGAGACCACAAGGTGACCGACAAGCTCCCTGTTGCAACCGTCCGTGACCTTGAGGACCGCATCCTTCGTGGGCGCTTCGGACAGGGTCACCGTGACCAGTGCGGGACTCTTCCGCAAGACCGCGTCCCGTTTCGGGACGGTAACCACCTCGCGGCCGTGCCCCCACGCCGGCGCGACGGAGCCGAGCAGGCAGGCGGCGGCGCCGATGGCGCAAGCTGCCACCCTCATCCAGACGACTCCTTCCTTCTCGGTCCCCGCAACTCAAAGTAGTTCAACACTTCATACCTTGCACCGTGCGGAGAGAGTTTGCTCGAAAACAGATCAATCGATCCGACCAGGAACGGGGTAAAAGCCTCGTCAAGCCGCACGCCCTGCATCGCCTCCGCAACGGGCGCCGGAGTTCGCAGCCGGGCGAGCGTGAGGTGGGGCATGAACTTCCGCTTCTCCGGCTCGAACCCCAGGGGTCCCAGCGCCGTATCGAGGCCCTCGGCGAGGCGGGGCAGCAGCCCGCTCGGATCGTCGACTCCGGCCCACAGGACACGGGCCCGCCGGGGGGTGGGAAATGCCCCCAGACCCGACAGCGACACCTTATCCGGCGCGATGTGGGCCGCCACTGAGTCGACGGCGGCACCGATCGGCTCCAGGAGATCGGCTGGAGTCGATCCCAGGAACTTCAGCGTGAGGTGCTGATTCTCGGGAGGAGTCCAGCGGGCGTCGTCGATCGCACCCTTCAGCGGGGCCGCCATCCGCTTGAGAAGGAGGAGTTGAGGCTCCGGGACCCGGGCGGCGACGAATAACCGGACGCGCTTCGGCTCAGTCACTCTTGTTGTCTTTCCGCTGCGGCCTCCTTACCGGAGCACTTGCTCCCCCGCAGCGTGCCTCCGGCACGCCGACCCCGACAATTCCCGCGATCGTCAAAGGGAATCCCAATTCCGCCCTCGGCGGAGCCATGCCGTGGCGATCGCTTACTCCTCCTCGACGAGCCTGCGCCCGAGATCGAGCGCCGCTGTCAACGCGATGGCCCGGATGTTGACCCGATCGCCGTAGCCGCGCACGCGTCGGACCTCCGTCCGGCCCCCGAAGGTCGCCCCGACGAAAATGGTCCCCACCGGAACCCCGTCCTGTTCGGCCGGTCCGGCCACGCCGGTCGCGGCCAGACCCAGGGACGCTCCGAATAGTCGAGCCGCGCCCTCCGCGAGCGCGCCGGCGGCGGCCTCGCTGACGGGGCCGGGCCCGGCCAGGATCGATTCGTCGACTCCCACGACGTCGCGCTTGGACTCGGTCGTGTAGCACGCCACCGAGCCTGCAAAGAAGTCGCTCGAGCCACCGACCGCGGTGAGCTCGGCACCGATCAGCCCGCCCGTGAGAGATTCCGCAACCGCAACCGTCGCGCCCCGGTCGCGCAGCATCGTCCCCAACGCCTCGGCAAGGGTCTCCCCCATCCCGGGCACGGCCGACCGGCCCAAACGGTCCCGGATCGCGTTCTCGACCGGCTCCACCAGCCCGCGCGCCTCCGCATCCGAAGATGCCTTGGCCGTAATCCGGACACGCACCTGGCCTCCTCCGGCAAGAAACGCGATGGTTGGGTTGGACTGCGATGCAACGATGTCGGCTATCCGCTCGTGCGTGTGGGACTCGCCGAGACCGATCACAAGGACCTCGCGCGTAAAGATCACTGCGTCTCCGGCGCGTGCGCCCAGTAGCGGCATGACGTCCTCTGCAAGCATCGCCTTCATCTCCCACGGCACACCCGGCAGCGCAATGATGAGGCAGCCGTCGTGTTCGAGGTGGAAGCCGGGCGCGGTCCCGCGCGGGGCGATGGGGGCCGCGCCCTCGGGGAGGTCCGCCTGCTTGAGGTTCTCATCGGGCATCGCGCGCCCTAGCCGCTCGAAGATCGCGCGGATCTGGCCGGCGAGCTCCGGATCCCGTTGCAGCCCGCGCCCCGTCGCCCCCGCCACGGCCTCACGCGTGATGTCGTCGGGAGTCGGGCCGAGTCCGCCCGTGATGATCACCGCGTCCGATCTGGTCTGCGCGGATCTGATCACCTCACCCATTCGACCCGCGTTGTCGCCGACGGCGGTGTGGAAGAAGACGTTTATCCCGGCGCGGGCGAGAGCCTGCGAGATGGTTTGAGCGTTGGTGTTGGCGATCTGCCCGAGCAATAGCTCGGTGCCAACCCCGATGATCTCCGCGTCCATGTCGCGAGCAGGTTACACAGACAACGGCATGGTCTCGCGTGGTGGTCAGACCAATACCGGCTCGGGTTCCTCCACGGGAAGTGGGTGATCGGACGGCACATCGAGTTGTAATCGTGGGGGTAGGTACGGGCCCGGCGCGAAGCGGTGACCGCTCGGCCGCAGCCACTCGGCGGTCGAGCCCGTGAGGCGGACCTTCCATCCGAACTCGTGGACCAGCTTGTGGTGGAAGTGGCACACGAGCACGAGGTTGTCGAGGTCGGTCGGGCCGCCGTCCTCCCAGTGCCTCAGGTGGTGGGCGTTAAGGAACGCGCGCGCCCCGCAGCCGGGAAACGTGCAGCCGTGGTCCCGAAAGCGCAGCTGCCGCATCAGCCATGGCGGGACCGCGCGGGATGTCCGGCCGATGCCCACCGCGTTGCCGGCCTGGTCGGTGAGAACGAACTGGAGGCGGGCGTCGCACGCCAGACGGCGGGCGATCTCGGGGTGGATCACGGGCCCGCCGTCGATCTCGCTGAAGCGATTGCCCGAGTCGACCGACGCGAGCGCGGTGAGGACCACGACGGTGGCCCGGTCCCCGTTTGAGTCGTCGCCGGTGGATTGAGATGCGAGCGCGATCAGGGCATCGGCGCAGCGGGTCTCGACCACGTCGTGGTCGGACGGCTCGAGGTCGTCCAGGCATTGCTCGCGCACGACCTCGGGAAGGCGATCGGCGAGGCGCCGGAGCGCTCGTGTGATGGCGGCCCCGTCGGCGGCCGGGAACTCGCCCTCGAGGCCCATGCGCTTGCCGTCGTCGAAGTACCACCATCTCAGGTAGCGGGACCGTTCGGCATCGCGCACCTCTTCGAGCGACATGCGCGCGGCCCGGTCGGCGCGGCGGCGGATGGCCGCAGCCGAGACCCGTGTCGCCCACGGGATCAGTTTGCGTTCCGTGTCGGGGGTCGCGAGGCGGGCGAGCTCGACGACCTTGTCGAGGCTCAGCGTCCCGGTCTCGAGCGCGTCGGAGATCAGGGGCAGCCGCTCGAGCGCGTGGGCCGCGGTCACCCACCGCTGGGCCGCCCAGGTGGAGATGCCGAGGCGCCCGGACAGCCACTGGGCGACGTCCCTGCAGCCGTCGTGTCGCCACCGCCCGGAGTTATCGAAGGCAACGACGTTGCGAAAGAGTTCCCGCTGCGCGGCGGAGATGCCGGCGTGGAGGAGATCGATTCGGGCGACGATGTCGGTGTTGCCGGCGCTGCTGTGCTGCGGCCTGCCGGATGGCTCCATGAAGAGACCTTTCCGCGGCCCGGAACTTGCGACTCGTTGAGTATAGCGAACATATGTTCGATAGTCAAGAATAGTCAAGAACTAATTTGGCGCGAGAAAGTACCCAAGGGGTCGCGGGGCGTGACCCTCAGGTCAACCGATCTCGATGCCGGGGCACCGACGGACGTCCACCTGCCAATTGTTGTCCTGCCTAGCAACGGAGACACTTGCCACGGCTTTTCCGGCGCGCACGACTAGCCTGAACTCAGAGTGCCATTCAGTCTGGGGATAGCCGGGATTCACGATCTCGTCGTCGGCCTCGATCCCGGGCACTTGTGCGCGGATCATTCCTTCGACGTCCTTCGGCGCGTACCCGACAGCCTTGCCGTCCACGAACCGTCCGGCCTCTTCCTCGCGGTCGCAATCCAGATTCGGCGGAGTCCATAGTCCATCCGGATCCACGACTCTCACCTCGGCAAAGTCCGTGATGGCATACGGGTATTCGTCTCCGCTCTGGAAACATGCGACCAACAGAGCGCCCGGCGGCATCGTCGTCCTGACTTCAGTCAGCCGACCTCTCAAACCACCGCCGTGGTTCTGCCCTTCATCCGAGGCGGTGCGGATGTAGTACTGCCGCGCCCCGGATCGGTTGTCGAAGCTGATGTGGACCCCATCCCGAATCGCTCGCACTCGCGTGGCTACAGCAGTTGTGCCCTCGTCGTCGCAGACGACCCGAAGAACCGTGGGCGCCGGAGATTCCTTCTCGCGCGCGTTATCGCATCCGGCCGTTACGGCGAGGATGAGAGCGGCGGAAAGCCCAGCGATCTTGTGATGCATCAGCTCTTCTAATCGCAAATACCCCGGCCGCTGGACAGTGGTTCCGCCGGAAGGAGTGGCTCTCGAAAACGACCTGGAGGCTAGTCCCCCACCCGGCCAACCAGGTCGGCCCCCACGTTCCCGGTGACGCGGACGTCGATGTAGTCGCCGACCTTCGTCCCCTCCGGCGCGTCAAAGGTGATCTCGCCGTCGACTTCGGGGGCCTCGCGCTGCGATCGCCCGCTCCACACTCCGTCGTCGAGGTCGAATCGCTCGACCAACACCTCGAACCCTCGCCCGATCAGCGAGCGCGCCCTGCGCTCCATCGCGGTCTCGGCGGCCGACGACACGCGCTCGGCCCGCTCGCGCGCCACGGCCTCGGGCACCTGATCCTCCATGCTGTGAGAACGAGTCCCCTCCTCGCGCGAATAGGTAAAGACACCTATCCAGTCGAGGTCGGACTCGGCTACGAACGTCTCGACGTCGGCCGCCTCCGCGTCGGTCTCGCCGGGAAAACCGAGGATGAAGGTGGCGCGGATACCGGCCACCGGGTCGAGCGAACGGATCCGGCTCACCATCGCGTCGAACCGGTCCCTCCCGCCCCATCGCCCCATCCCCTTTAGCATTCGCGGCGCGACGTGCTGCATCGACAGGTCGAAGTACGAGACGATCACGTCGGACGATGCGATGAGATCGATGAGCTCCTTGCTCACTCCCTGCGGATGGAGATACATGAGCCGGATGCGGCGCACTCCCTCGATGCGCTCGAGCCTCCGCAGCAACGATGCAAAGTCGCCGTCGCCCGAGTCGCGCCCCCACATTACGGAGTCCTGACTCACCAGCGAGAGCTCGGAGACACCGGATGCAAGGAGCTGACGGGCCTCGGATTCAATGACATCCGCCGGCCGCGACCGGAACTTGCCGCGCATAAGAGGGATCGCGCAGAACGTACACCCGCGATCACAACCCTCCGCGATCTTCAGATACGCCCACGGCGCGCGCCCGAAGCGCACGCGCGGCCCACCCGCGATCGTCGCGTCCCAGTAGGCGGGATCGAAGCGCGTTCCGGGCTGACCGTGGATTCGCTCGGTAAGGGTTCCGTCATCGACCTGCTGCACGATCTGCCCCACGCGCGAATAGGCGGCGAAGTCCACCAGCGCGTCGACCTCGGGAATCGCGTCGGCGAGCTCCGCCGCGGATCGGGCGACTAGGCACCCGGTCATGACAAGGCCCTTGAGCCCGTCGTCCTTCAGCTCGGCGAGCTCGAGGACCTCCTGGACCGTCTCCCGGCGAGCGGGATCAATGAAGCCACATGTGTTGACAAGCACGACCTCGGCCGCCTCGGGTTCGTCGATCACGTCGTGCCCGTGGTCCTGCAGCAGTCCACCCAGCCCCTCGGAATCCACGGCGTTTTTCGGGCAGCCGAGAGTGACTATCGCGACGCGCGACATTCAGTTAGAGGGACTCGACGTCGTCGGGCAGCTTGATCGTCACGGGATCGTTGCCGCCGGGACGTCCGAGGTTCGTGCCGTTGACAATCATGTCGACCGATTCCGGCAGGCCCAGGATCAGGGTCATCTCCTCGTCCGCGGAGAACGTTTCCGTTGTGCCGAGGACCATTGTCTGACTGAACACCCTTTCTCCGTCGGAGGTGATGTCCACCCAACAGTCGCCTCTCACAGCGTCTACCGTAACTTCGATGCCCTCATCGAATGCGATGACTCCCTCATCGGTGGGCGTTGGGCTCGGCGTCGGCGATGGAGTGGGGCTCGGCGATTCGCTCGGCTCGGGGGAGGGAGTCGTTTCGTTCGTCTCGTTTCCTGCAACGCGATCGCCGCGCGCGCGGCCCTCGTCCTCCTGCGGCGTCCGCAGTCCGATGATCGCAAGCGTGACAAGAATGAGTGCCGCAACCATACCGGCCATCTGCCAGCTGGACAGGCCCCGCCGGAGCGCGTATCCGCGCGATCGCCGCGACGGAGAGAGCCTCTGCGCAGCGATGATCTGGGCCGTGTCGGCGCGGAAGCCGAAACGCCGGTCGAACTCCGCAAGCAACGGCTCCGCATCCACTCTCAAGTAGCGCGCGTACGATCTCAGAAACCCTCGCACGTAGGCGGCCGCGAGGAAGTCGAACTCGTCGGACTCCATGCGCATGAGGAAGTCCGCCCTGATCTTGGTGTCTTCGGCCGCCCTCTCGATGCTGACCCGGCGCCGTCGCCGGGCGGCCCGCAGATAGCTGCCCATCGACTGGCTCTCGGCCACTTCGCTCCGTTCGTCGATTCGTATACAAATATCCGGGCTGAGCGGCCATTATAGGGACGGGCTGGCTCCGCTATTTCTGATCGCGACGGTCCCCACGGCAACCGAGTCGCGTGGGCGCGCGGACGTCACGCCGGTTCGTTTTGGGGTAGTTCGTCCGGCGTCATCAGCACGTCGCGGGGTTTGGAGCCCTGAGACGGACCGACCACACCTCGCTGCTCCATGAGATCCATGAGCCGCCCCGCGCGCGCGAAGCCGACCTTCAGCTTGCGTTGCAACATGGACGTCGACCCAAGGCCCGACCGGACCACGAGTTCGAGTGCTTCCGCAAGAAGCTCGTCGTCGTCCCCGGCAACACCTGCGTCCCCGGGCATGGCGTCGGCCACGGTGACGCCTTCGACATAATTCGGATCGCCCTGTCGCCGGCAGTGTCCTACGACTCCGGCTATCTCCTTCTCGGTAACCCATGCTCCCTGGATGCGACGCGGCTTGGACGAGTTCGCGTGCAAGAACAGCATGTCGCCGTGCCCGATCAGCTTGTCGGCGCCACCCTGGTCGAGAATCACGCGCGAGTCCTGCTGCGACGCGACGCTGAACGCCAGACGCGACGGAACGTTGGCTTTGATGACACCCGTCACGACGTCAACCGAGGGCCGCTGAGTGGCGATCACGAGATGGATGCCGACGGCTCGCGCCATCTGCGCGATACGGCAAATGGCGGCCTCGACATCGCGCGGCGCGACCATCATCAGATCCGACAACTCGTCGATTACCACGAGGATGTAGGGAAGGGGCGTCGGGTCGGGCTCCTCCTCCGTGCGTTTCACAACGGCGTTTCGAGCAACCGCGTCGTTATAGAACTCGATGTTCCTCATTCCGTGATGCGCAAGCGTTTCGTAGCGCACCTCCATCTCCCTGACGACCCAGCCGAGCGCGGACGCGGCCTTCTTGGGAATCGTCACGACCGGAGTCAGCAGATGCGGAACGCCGGCGAAATGCGTGAGTTCCACGCGCTTCGGGTCGATGAGGATAAAGCGAACCTGATCGGGCCGGGCCCGAGCGAGCACGGACGAGATCATCGAGTTGATGCACGAAGACTTACCCGAGTTCGTGGCGCCGGCGATGAGGAGATGCGGCATCTCGGTGATGTTGGTCATCACCGGATCCCCTTCGATGTCCATCCCGAGCGCAACGGCCATCGGATGACGGTCTCGCTGCGCCGGCTTCGATCTCAGCACATCGCCGAGGGTGACCAGGCGCCGGGTCCGGTTGGGCACCTCGACCCCGATCGCCGACCGCCCGGGGATGGGGGCGAGAAAGCGCAGCTCGCCGGAGGCCAGCGCGTACTTGATCTCGTTTGAAAGCGACAGCACGCGGTTGACCTTGACGCCGGCACCCAGCTCGATCTCGAAGCGCGTGACGGTGGGCCCTGCCGTGTATCCCGTGACCGACGCGTCGACGTTGAACTGACCGAGCGTGTCCTCGAGGACGCGGGTGGTGTCGTCGATCGACCGGGTAGATACCTGTTGCTCTCCTCCGAGTGCGAGGAGCTCGAGCGGCGGTAGCCGGTACGCGCTGGTGTTGCCGACGGCGATCGACAACTGCTTCGGCTGCACGGCCCGGGGCTCGTCGCGCCCTTCGGCCGGAGCGGTGAGATCTCCCTCAGGTACGTCGGCGTCATCCTCGTAGCCGGGGTCGTCGTCGTACTCCGACTCCTCCTCATCCTCGTCGTCAACGTCAACGCGCGCCGCGAGGCCGCGAACGAAGTCGAATGTGATCGCCGCTCCGGTTCGCGCCCACACGACGAGCCGGCTGAACGGCGTGCGTGTCACGACCATCAGGCCGACTCCGCACAGGGCCAGCAACAATCCCCACGTCGCGAGCTCGCCGACGACGTCCGAAGCGGGGCGGCCGGCGAGAGCGCCCATGACCCCACCGCGGTCACTCAGCCGGGCCAGCGGGGCAGACAGCCGCTTGTTGCCGGAGGCGAGGTGAATCATCCCGGCGACGGCGACCCCCGACAGGAGGGCTCCGGTCACGATCCGGGCCGCGTGGGCGCGGGTTCGAGCGATGACGATAAGCCCGCCCGCCGCGATTGCGAGGGCCGGGAGGAGCACGGCCACGTCTCCGAAAATGAGCCGGGCCACGAAGTCCATGCCGCGGCCCACCGGGCCCGCAGCTCCCGAGTAGGTGCCCAGCGCGGCGACGGCGCCGACGGCAACCACGAGTAGTCCCCATGCCTCGGCCGGGGCGTTGGTGACCTGGACCACGCTCCAGCGGGCCGCCGAGAAGCCCATGCGCGCGGCGGATGCGATGGGGCCCGGGCGACTGCGCGCGCGCCGCGACGGCGGCCGCCGGCGAGCCGATCCAGAGCGCGGCCGGGCACGCCCGCGCGCCGGGCGGCGGCCACGGGATGGACTTCGACGGCGTGCCTGGGTGGCCACCGATCCCCTTCCTGCCGGGTTACTGCGAGGTGATCAACCCTGCCGGGTTACTGCGAGGTGATCAACTTTAACAGTAGTTGACACGAACAACAGGATTCGGCGGGGCACACGCGTGAGTGAGCATCTGAGCGGGCTATACGGGACGTGAGGGACAGTCGGCCCGGGCGCGGGGGTCAGATCTCCATGATTATCGGCAGGATCATCGGCCGCCGCCGCGTGTTGGTCCACACGAACTCGCCCAGAGCGCGCCGGCACGCCTTCTTGATCGTCGTCCAGTCCGTGACCCCGTCGGCTTCGAGCGACTCGAGGGCTTCCGCGACCCGGTCGGCCGCGTCGTCGAGGAACGCGCGCGACTCCTCCTCGAACACGAACCCGCGCGAGATGAGATCGGGCCCGGCCAGGATCTCGCCCGTCTGAGCATCGATCGTGACGACGCATACGAGGACCCCGTCGCCGGCGAGCACTCGCCGGTCGCGCAACACGACCGGCCCGACATCCCCGACGCCGAGTCCATCGACCAAGACCATGCCGGCCTGGACCTTGCCGTCGAGGCGCACCACCCCGTTCGACAGCTCGACGACATCACCGTCCTCGACGAGAGTTATGGCGTCTCGCGCCATCCCGGCCTCCTGGGCGATGCGCGCATGAGTTGCCAGATGCCGGAGCTCACCATGAACCGGCACGAAGTTTCGGGGAGCGACCGTGGCGATCATCTCGGCGAGCTCGTCGGCCGCGGCGTGGCCGGACACGTGCACGGCCGAGGTTTCCGAGTGATAGACGTCGGCTCCCGCCCGGTAGAGACCGTTGAGCACGCGATGCACCGCAGCCTCGTTTCCGGGAATAGGGCTAGCGGAGAGGATCACGGTATCGTCCGGCGCGATCTTCACCGCCTTGTGCTCGCCGGCGGCTATGAGCGAGAGGGCGGCCAGCGGCTCGCCCTGCGAGCCGGTGCATGCGATCACGGTCTTCTCGGGTGGGTGCGCATCGAGGTCGTCCATGTCGATGATCGTGGCGTCGGCGACCTTGAGGTGGCCCAGCTCCCTCCCGACTTCGACGTTCTCGACCATCGATCGCCCGACGAACGCGACCACCCGGCCGGAGCGCTCCGCTATCTCGCAGACCTGCTGGATGCGGTGGAGGTTGGACGCGAAGCAGGCGATGACGATCCGGCGGCGCGCCGCCTCGAAGATCCGCGTCAGGGTCTCCCCGACCACTCGTTCGGAAGGTGTGCGCCCGGGCCGTTCGGCGTTGGTCGAGTCGGCAAGCATGAGATCGACGCCCTCACCACCGAGGCGGGCGAGGCTCTGGAGATCCGTGCGGCGCCCGTCGATCGGCGTTTTGTCGAGTTTGAAGTCGCTCGTGTACAGGATTCGGCCGCCGGGTGTATCGAGCGCCAGCGCTATGCAATCCGGAATCGAGTGGGCGACCGCAATGAAGTGGCAGTCGAACGGCCCGATGGTGCGCCGGCCCGGCGCCTGGATCTCCACGAACTCTGCATCGACTCCCCACTCCCGCAGCCGGCGAGCGGCTATCCCCAGGGTGAGCGCGGTCCCGAACACGGGGACGTCGATCTCTTTCAGAAACCACGAGAGCGCGCCCACGTGATCCTCGTGTCCGTGCGTGAGCACGACTCCAACGCAGTCCTCCGCGCGCTCGGTCACATAGGTGAAGTCGGGAAGGACGAGGTCGACTCCCAGCATCTCGTCGGTCGGGAACGACAGCCCGCAATCGATGGCCAGGATCGCACCAGCCGATTCGACCGCCAGCATGTTGCGGCCGATCTCGCCCGTTCCCCCCAGAAAGACGACTCTGGTTGCGCCCTGTCGCCCGGCGGTCACAGAACCCGGGCGAGCTCCAGCGCCTTCCTGATCGCCGCGAGCTCATCGGACGTCGCCGGGACCAGAGGAAGGCGGGGCTCGCCGACGTCGACGCCCATCAAGTTGAGCGCGCTCTTCACGGGGATCGGACTCGCAGTCACGGTCATGATCGTGGTCATGAGAGGGAGCAGCTCGGAGTAGATCCGCTGTGCCTCCTCGATCTTCCCGTCGTTGAACGCGGCGAAGATCTGCTTTATCTGAGACCCGACGATGTGCGAGCACACCGAGACGATGCCGACCGCGCCGGCCGCCAGGTGAGGCAGCAGCAAGGGGTCGTCGCCCGAGTAGATCTCGAAATCGGTGAACCCGGCGGCGTCCAGCTCGCTCCTCAACTTCGCCGTCTCCGATGCGTCCCCAACGGCGTCCTTCACGCCGACGATGCGGTCGTGCTGCGCGAGCTCGATCATCGTCGGCCGTTCGACACGCCGGCCGGTACGCCCGGGGATGTCGTAGACGATGATCGGAACGTTCGACGCTTCTGCGACCGCCCGGAAGTGAGCGAGCAACCCGTTCTGCGGCGGCTTCGAGTAGTAGGGGGTGACGACGAGACACGCGTCGACTCCCAGTGCGCCTGCCTTCTCGGTCAGCTCGATCGTTTCCCTGGTGTCGTAGGTGCCTGTGCCGGCGATGATCGTCGCCCGGTCGCCCACGGCCCCCGCCACGGCCTCGAACAGCGCGAGCTTCTCGTCGATGGACAAAGTGGGTGACTCGCCCGTAGTGCCGGCCAGCACCAGGCCGTCCGAGCCGTGCTCCACGAGCCTTGCGGCAAGAGCAGTCGCGGCGTCTCTATCCAGCGATCCGTCCGCCGCAAACGGCGTCACCATCGCCGTGATCACTTCTCCGAATCGAGCGGTCGTCACCGACCCCACCTCCTCAGCGCCGGGCCCCCGCCCGACCTCAGTTTTCTCGTCACGAGATCCATTGTCGTCCATCCGCGGCTGAGCTGCCGGAACCCACACTCGTCGCGAGCGGAGGCCGTCGCGTCACTATCGGGGCTCCCGCGACCCAACGGCCCTCGAAGAGACCGGCTGCCCTCCGCCATCTCCGGTCCTCCCCTCCCCACCGACTTGCTCACCCAGTCACCTCCGTCTCGAGTCGCACGCCTCGGACGTGGTCGGGGGCTGCCCCGTCGGAGACCTGGACTGAGTTCGCCGCCACGCCCCGCTCCTGTGGAACCCTCAAACGGAAAGAGATTGTCGCCGACTCCTCTTCGGCGAGGCCGTCGAAATGGTAGACGACCGCGGCCTCGTCGACCCTCAGTGGCTCGGGGTCGACGGATGCGACCGCCGGGTTGTCGCCACCCAAGGCACCGTCGACGATCGGCATGTCCATCCCAACACGCGTAAAGGTGACGAGCACCGTGCTCATCGGCTCCGGGCCCGGGTTCGTGACGGTGAGCGTCATCGTCTGAACCGAGCCCGGACTCGAGGTCGCAGGGAAGTCGATCGCGACATCGGGCGCCCCCGCCTCTGATTCGGAGGTCGCTCCGAAACAAGCCGCGAAAACAAACGTAACGACCGCGGCGCCGACGACCGAACGGAGCAGGCTCGGCATCTAGAGATCCGGGACCTTGTCGCACCCAGTAACAACCCTTTGGATTGTCTGCGACAAGTTCGGGGGGAGGGATGGATGCACGCTCAGAGATCGAGGAGGTGCTCGAGCCCCACGACGAGGCCGTCGAGATCGTCGACCCTCTTGATCGCCAGGATCACCCCGGGCATGAACGACGACCTGTCGAGGGAGTCGTGCCGGATGGTCAGCGTCTCCCCCGCGCCACCGAGGACTACCTCCTGGTGCGCGACCGAGCCCGGCAGGCGCACCGAGTGGATGAACACCCCGTCCACGTCGCCGCCGCGTGCACCCGCGAGTGACTCGTGACCGCGCGCGATCGAAGCCGGCTTCCTGCGGGCCGCGTTCATCAGCGCGGCGGTCCTGAGAGCCGTGCCCGAAGGCGCATCGAGCTTTTTTTCGTGATGGCGCTCGATGATCTCGGCGGCGTCGTAGTACTTGGCCGCGTGCGCGGCGAAGGTCATCATCAGCACGGCCCCCAGCGCGAAGTTGGGCGCGACCACGACGCCCGTTCCGGCCGCTTCGGCCGCAGCCCCGATCTCGTCCAGATCGTCCGCGCCCAGCCCGGTGGTGCCCACCACGGCGTTCACTCCGTTGTCGAGACACCACAACACATTTCCTTTGACGACGGCCGACGTCGTGAAGTCGACGGCGACCTCGGCACCCGCAGCCGTCAATTCACTCAGGTCGTCGCCCGAGCCAATCTGCGCCACGAGCAGGAGCTCGTCGTCCGCCTCGATGGCCCGGCACGTCTCGGATCCCATCCGACCCGCGCTCCCGACAACCCCTACCTTGATCATGCCGCGTAGCGGTCGAATGCGTCCTCGTCGAAGGGGCCGACGACGGTCACACGGAAGCGTCCGGTGCCGAGCACACGTTCGGCCACCCTGCGGATGTCGTCCATGTTCAGCGCGTCGAACTTGGCGATCAGTTCGTCGATCGAGAGGATCTCGCCGGTCGTGAGTTGCTGGCGGCCGAGCCGGTTCATCCTGCTGCCCGGATCTTCCCCGGAGAGCACGAGAGACCCCTTCACGTGACCCTTGGCCCGCATCAGCTCGGCTTCGGTGATCCCCTCGTGGGTGATCGCTGCGATCTCGTCGCGGATGATGTCGATCACGGTTTCGGCGTTCTGCGGAGTCGTTCCCGCGTACACGACGAGCGAGCCGGTATCAGCAAACAGCGACCGGTACGAATAGACGGAGTACGCGAGGCCGCGCTTCTCGCGGATCTCCTGAAAGAGACGCGACGACATCCCGCCACCCAGAACTGTGTCCAGGACCGCGAGCGCGTGCCGGTCCTCGTCTGCCCGCGGCAGGCCCTCAGTGCCAAACACGATGTGGGCCTGCTCTGTGGGCCGCTTGTGCACGTCGACACCGAGCCTCGGCTGGGGGGGAGGACCAGAGCGGAGCGTCTTGTGCCCCATGCCCGAGTCGAATAGCGCGGCCACCCGCCCCACGAGATCGGCGTGGTCGACGTTACCGGCCGCGGCCACGACAAGGTTTGGGCCTGAGTAGCGATCCTGCCAGTAGGACTGGACCTGGTCGCGCGCCACGGCACCGATGGTTTCGTTGTAGCCGAGCACCGGCCGACCGAGTGGGTGGCCGCTCCACATCGACCGGAAGAACAGATCGTGGACGAGTTCGTCGGGGGCGTCCTCGTGCATCGCGATCTCTTCGAGGATCACCTTTCGTTCCGACTCGAACTCATCCGGTTCCAGAAGCGAGTTGCGCACCATGTCGGACAGCACGTCCATCCCCATGGACAGGTCATCGTCGAGGACGCGCGCGTAGTAGCACGTGTACTCCTTGCCGGTGAATGCGTTGACGTCACCGCCCACAGCATCGAACGCGTCTGCGATGTCCTTCGCGCTGCGCGTCGGCGTGCCCTTGAAGAGAAGGTGCTCGAGGAAGTGAGAGGTGCCGGCAAGGGGGTCGGGTTCGTCCCGCGAGCCGACGTCGAACCAAAAGCCGACCGACACCGAACGCACCTCCGCCATCCGCTCGGTGACGATCGTGACGCCCGAGTCGAGCGCCGTACGCTCGAACCTCACTGGTGACCCTGCCGGCGACATTCGCAGCGTTCTGGCGGCGAAAAAGCTGCGCCATGCTGCGTTCTCGGTCGCGCACGTACCGTCCCGGTACGCACGCTCCCTGCGGCCTTGCCTGGCTTGTTTTTCCCTCGCCAGAACATCATCAACGCCACCGGCAGGGTCACTCGTTGCCCTCGAAACGCCGGGGAGCTCGCTCACGCGCCGGACCGCGGCCCCCGCCCCCGCCCCCACGTCCCCGGTCGCGGTCGCGGTCGCGGTCCCGGTC
>JBOGXA010000020.1:0-67052 GCA_050694175.1 Actinomycetota bacterium | reverse complement strand
CGCACCGCCGTCGACACCCAGGCCGAGACGGCCTGATGATCTGGGTGACCGGTGAACCCGTCGCTTCCGAACGTGACGATCACATCCGGATCGACATCGACGAGCTCGTCGTGGAGGCGAGCGACCAGGTCTTTCCACGCCACCAGACACAGACCTCCGTCGGGAAGATCGAGGAACCGCTGCTCCGAGACGCCCAGCCGCGCCAGTGATGCCGCGAGCTCCGCGGAACGAACCGACGCCAGCTCTCGCGCCGGCCAAACCTGCCGGTAGTAAAGACCGGCCTCGCCGCGCGTCAGATGCAGGCACACAACCCGGTCCCCGCGCCGAACCGCATCGGCCATGAACCCCCCGGACGCGAACACCTCGTCGTCGGGGTGCGCCCAGATCCCAAGGATCGTCCTCATTCTCGAAATCCCTTCGCTCGGCGGGGTCGTGAAACCCGTATGCGGACCCGAACTGCTCGTCTATGCGCCATCGCTTACTTGGACCGCTCGTCTGCCGCGAACTCATCGCTCTTGACGAGGCGAGGTCGCATCACGAGCGGCTCGGCCGGCTAACGCGGCGGGAGACCGAACAGCGGAAAGAGCCACTCGACATCGAGGAAGAAACAGATGCCGGTGATTTTGCCGCCCGAGATCTCGAGCACCTGCAGCGACCACGCGTCGAAGCCGCCGTCGGCGGCCGGTTTGTACTGGGCGAAGGCCGGCGAGGCGTTGGCCCGCACCGGCGCGAGCTGGGAGCCCCGACATCCGATCCCGCGCCCGAGGCACCACCTCCGGATGTCTTCGTGCGAGTTGAGCCACAGCTCGTATGGCGGCATTGTCCAGGTCGCGTCCCGATGCAGCACCGAGGTGAGAGCGTCCATGTCGTAGCGCTCGAACGCGTCGACGTAGAGCGCGAGGAGCATCTCGGTGCGCTCGTCGAGCGGCTCCCGCGGTCCCCCTGCGTCGACTTCCGCGTTCGCGAGCGTGGCGCGGGCCCTTTGAAGGGCGCTGTTCACACCGGCGACGCTCGTGCCCAGGAGGTCCGCGACCTCGCGCGCCTTCCACCTGAGCACGTCTCTCAGGATCAGTACCGCTCGCTGCTTCGGCGCGAGGTGCTGCAGCGCGGCGACGAAGGCGAGCCGGATCGAGTCGCGCATCTCGACCGTCGTAGCCGGGTCGCCGCCGGCGTGCGTGATGTGCGAATCGGGGATCGGTTCGATCCAGGTCGCCTCCGGCAGACGTTCGCCGAGCGGCGAGTCGGCGGTCCCCGCCGGTCCGAGGTCGATCGGGCGAGCTCTCCGCCCCATCCCCCTCAGGACGTCCAGACACACGTTCGTCGCGATCTTGTAGAGCCACGTGCTGAGCTCGGCCCGGCCCTCGAAGGAATCGAAGCCCCGCCACGCGCGCATGAACGTCTCCTGCACAGCGTCCTCCGCCTCGAAGGTCGAGCCCAACATCCGGTAGCAGTACGCCGTAAGTTCCCCACGCCGACGCTCGAGCTGGAGCTCGAGTGATTCCGGAGCTGCCTGTGCGGTGCCCTCGATCACTTGTTCACCTCCGAACAGGTCGTTTGATGAGTACTTCGAGGGAGCTGCGAAATCGAAAGCGCCGAGCGCGAAGAAATCTTCTAGCCGGAAGTCACGTACAGAAGCGAGGCGGAGGGGACGTCTTCCATGAGCTGCCGCGCGAGCTCTGCCTCGTACGTCGTAACGATCACCTGGCGAAGCCCGGCCCCCGACGACGCCTTCGCAAGCGTGCCCGCGACGATCTTGCGCAGCTTCGGATCGAGATGCTCGAGCGGCTCGTCGAGCCAGATGAACGGAGAGCGCGTCGACGCGCCGAGGATCAGCAGACGCGTGAGCAGCAGTGCCCAAACCTTCTCGCCGCCTGAGAGCGAGCCGAACTCGAGCGTCCGGCCCCCGAGCTTCCTGGTGATGTGGCCCTCCGAGGAGAGGTTCAAACCGCCGGACCCGAACATCGACTTCCAGCGACCCTCCACCTCTTTCGCTAACGGCTCGATGAAGCGCTCGGTGATGGCGTTGCCGGTTGCGACGAGAGCCTCATGCGTCGCCAGCGCGATCCCTTCCCGTCGATAGAGCGTCTCCAGTTCGCGGCTGCGTTCTTCCTCTTCGTCCGCCGTATCGAGAGCGCTCTGCAACTGCGAACCTTGTGTCGAGAGCAGCGCGAGGGCTTTGTCGACCTCCTGCAGCTCCACCTTCTGGGACTCGAGCCTCGTGCGGGCCGCGACGAGGTCGTCCTCGGCAATCTGGGTCTCGGGTTCGAGTGGGATCGGCAGCGAGCGCGCCCGTTCGAGTAGTTCGCGCACCGAAGCAAGCGCACTCCGCCCGTCGCCCGCGCGTTCGTCGGCTGCGGCGATCTGGGCGTCGAGCTCCTTGAGGTGCTTCGTGTGCTCGGCTTCGGCCTGCTTTGCGTCGTGCTCGGACAGCGGGCGAAGACAGGTCGGGCAGATCGCGTGGGCGCCCTCGAGATCGGAGATCGCGCTTCGGATCAGCTCGGACTTGCCTCGGGCCGCGGCCCCCTCTTGCTCCGAGGCTGCGACCGCTGCGGCGAGCTGCTGCTCGCGATCGGTCAGAGCCGCGACGACGTCGTGCGCCGTGGGCGAGGCGGCCAGCAGCGCCGCCGCTTCCCGCGCGAGCGCCCGTAACTGCTCGGTGCGCTCGGCAATCCCCGCGCGGTAACGCGCCCACTCTTCACCGAGCCGGATCGTCTCGGACGTCTCCTCGATGGCTGCGACCTTGGCCCCGCGCGCGTTGTTCGTCTCGCCCAGTCTCTCGACAGTCGACTCGAGCTCCGCCAGCAGCTCGTCTCGTCCTCGCTTCTCGGTGCGTTGCACTGTCTTCGCCTTGCGAAGTGCGCTCGCGGCGCGATCTGCGACGCCTTTTGCGTTGCGGGCCGCGTCGAACAGCGGCGTCACGCCGAACACCGCAGCGAGGTGATCCTGGAGGTCGAACTCGCCTTGGAACGTCTCGACCGCCCCGCCGTGGATCATGACGGTCAACTGCGCGAGCACGTGCGGGTCGGCTCCGAACTCCGTTATCAGAAGCTCGTCGAGCTCGCCCTGCGATGTGATCGTGCGATCCGGGAGCTTCGCCTCGAGCGCGACCTTGCCCCTGCGATCAACGGAGCGCGTGATGGCCGCATCCACTCCCGACGGCAGCCGCAACTCGATCGCCACGGTCGCGGAGTCGGCGTCGCCGCGGATTTCGCTCGCCGCGTTGACCGGGGTCGCGTCGCCGAACAGTCCCCAGCAGGCTCCCATGATCAGCGATGTCTTGCCGATGCCGTTCGACGCGACGACGAAGGTCGCGCCCGGACCGAGCTCAAGGTCGAGGCTCTCGTATGCACGCCAGTTGCGCAGCTGGAGGCGGCGGATCATCGCTCGGCCAGCCTTTCGATCCGGCCCTCGACGTCGTTGGGATCGATGCTCCCGTCGAAGAGACCCTTCACGAGTGCGTCGACGGCCTTTGATTCCTTACCACCGAACGCAGCCAGCGCGTCCTTCTTCGGGTTCCCCCTGCGCGCCCGCTCGCCGATCCGGCGTTGGCTTTCGATCGCGGCCCCGGCGAAGTCGCTCGCCACCTCCGCTATGTCGATGCGCACGCCGGACTCGGGATCGAATGACGGCATCGGGTCCCAATAGGGGATCAGCTCGTCGAGGAAAGCCGGCAGTGCCTGGACCGCGGGCTCGATCGCGCGCCTGAAGCGACGCGACACGAACGACCCGCTCGGCACTTGGATCTGGGGCGCGGTGTCCTCGGGCTCGACGATCACGCACGACAGGTCGCGGCCTACGAGCGCCACCGCCGACATGTCGGGGAACATCCGGAACACGCGGCCGAGGTCGGTTAGAGCGTCTGCGCTTTCCTCGATCGCTTGGATCCCGTCGATGTCGACGAGCCACACCCGCACGCGCCCCCCGAAAGTGCCGACGACGAAGCGATCGACGAGTGCGAGCCTGCCGACGTGGGCGATCAACCGGTTCTCGTCCGCCTCCAGTCGCACGCCCGGCGGAAGCGAGCCGCGCAGATCGGCGAGCAACCGCTTTCCTTCCTCGGTCGCCGCCTCGAGTACGGTCGAACTCTCCTCGCGGCCCCGGCCGAACGCGACGCCCTCGGTGAGCTCGAGCGCATCGATGAGCTCCTGCAGCTCGCGCCGTTCGACATCCGTCAGGTGCGAGACGTCGGGCTCGGCTCCACCCATCTCGAGCTGCTCGAGGAAGGCGGCAAGCGCCTCCTGGACCTTGTCGCTATCCGCCACCTGCCGCACCTCCCTTCGGGCCTGCGCCGAGCGCACTATCTTCGTTCTGCTCCACGTATCTCTGCAGCTTGATGAACGCCTCCGCCGTTATCTGGCCGACGCGCTGGCCGCTGAGCGGTGGGTCGAGCTCGCGCCCGACCGCGGCCCGGCTCTTGCCGTCGATACGCACCGCGACGAACACCTGACGCTGTAGCTCCGTCAGTACGCCGCGCTCGTAGATCGCCTCCTCCCATAGCGCCAAGCGGGCGACCGCAGCGACCTGTTCCTGGCTGCGGAAGTAGTCGACGTCGGCGCCGACCGAACCCGAGATCCCCTCTTGCACGGCCGGCACTTCGATCGAGCGGTGGTCCCTGCGGCGGGCTTCGGCCCGGCGCTGATGGTCGATCGCCTTGTTGCGAGCGACCGTGAGCGCGTGGGGCAGGAAGTCGCCCTTGCTCTCGAAGTTCTGCTCCGCCATCGAGATCCAGGCCTCGTCGACCACGTCCCATGGATCGACGCCCGCTATCACCTCGTTGCTCGCCCGCCACGCCCTCAGCACGGAAGCGCGCATGAGCCTGCGGATGCGTCTGTATCCGTCATTGTCGATCCCATCGGGAAGCCTGGGTTGCCGTGGGCGTACCTCCACGTAGTGTCTTTATCGCAGAGGTGACGAAATTGAAAGGCCGCCCCTCGTGACCTGGAAGGACGTGAAAGATTCTCCGACCGATGGATTCCCGCGTTCCGCCCGGTCTGTATGGCGAGATGTCGAGAGAGGATGCCTGTGGTCGAGCCGACAGCCCGGCTCTCCCATGAAACGATTGACGCCATGAGGCCCGCATGCCGTCGATGAAGGGCAACGACGAGACCATTGTGATCGGCGACCGCGAGGTCCGGATCACCAGCCCAGCCAGAGTGTTCTTTCCCGAGCGCGGAGAAACCAAGCTCGAGCTCGTCAAGCACTATCTGCGATTCGCGGAACCCCTCATGCGAACGATGGGGCGCCGCCCTCTGCTCCTGCAGCGTTTCCCGGAGGGCGCGATGGGATCGTCCTTCTACCAAAAGCGAGTTCCGAAGTCGGTGCCGCCGTGGCTGGAGACGACGACGGTCGCCACACCGAACGGAACCGAGTCGCGCGCTCTCGTCGCGGCCGATCTCGCGCACATAGCGTGGGCGGTCAACCTCGGGTGTCTAGGCTTCCACGTGTGGCCGTATCTTGCCGCCCGATCAGAGTTCACTGACGAGCTACGCTTGGACCTCGATCCCCAGCCCGGCACGGACTTCACTCACATCCGCGCGGCAGCGCGGGAGTTGAGAGGTCTCCTCGATGAGTTGGGAGTCGTCGGCTATCCCAAGACGACGGGCAACAAGGGGTTGCACGTGTACGTCCGACTCGAGCCCCGCTGGGACTCGTATCAGGTTCGATCCGCAGCAGTGGCCGTTGCACGAGAGCTCGAAAGGCGTCGCCCGGACATCCTCACCGCACAGTGGTGGAAGGAGGATCGGGGCGAGCGTGTGTTCGTGGACTTCAACCAGAACGCGCCCCATAAGACGGTGTTCGGCGCGTGGTGCGTGCGCGCTCGAGCGGGGGCCCAGGTTTCGACGCCCATCGGTTGGGACGAGATCGATGTGATCCATCCCGACGACCTAACGATCGCATCGCTCCCGGCGCGGATCGGAGAGCGCGGCGATCCCTGGGAGGAGATGAACGCGAACCCACAGTCGCTCGAGCCCTTCCTCGCCATGCACGAGCGGGACCGGGATAACGGCCTTCACGACGCGCCGTGGCCGCCGGTCTATCCCAAGCAGCCCGACGAGCCGCCCCGCGTGTCACGCAGCCGCGCCAAGAAATCCTGACGTTCGAAAATGTCCCGGTGCGAGCGTTAGCTCCCCGATCTGGCACGGCGACAGGCTACGACCCCCTCGGCCGGGGTCGGCCCCGACCGATGAGTTTCGTTCGGCGGGGGAGTCTCAAATGATGTCAAATAGCGCTCGGCGCTCTGATCGCCGGGCCCCGCTGGACCAGGAAGGAGACCGCCGTGGACAAGATCACGCCCCACCTCTGGTTCGACAAAGAGGCCGTCGAAGCAGCCGAGTTCTATTGCTCGACGTTCCCGGACTCGAAGGTCACGGACGTCAGCACTCTGCGCAATACCCCATCGGGAGATACCGACATCGTCACGTTCGAGCTCTTTGGACAGACTTTCCAGGCGATCAGCGCCGGACCGCTCTTCAGATTCACTCCCGCAGTCTCATTCTTCGTGCAATGCGAGACAAAGGACGAGGTCGACGCGTTCTGGAACAAGCTCCACGACGGGAACGCGCTGATGCCGCTCGATTCCTATCCATTCAGCGAACGCTACGGGTGGACCGAGGATCGCTACGGTCTCTCGTGGCAAGTCGGGTACATCGGTGACCAGGAGATGACCCAGCGCATCACGCCCACCCTGATGTTCGTGGGCGACGTAGCCGGCAAGGCCGAGGAAGCCGTCAACTTTTACACGTCGGTATTCCCGAACTCGAAGGGCGGCGACATCCTTCGCTACGGTGCCGGTGAGGAGCCGGACGAGGAGGGGACCGTCAGATACGTCGGCTTTTCGCTGGATGGGCAAGAGTTCGCGGCGATGGACAGCGCGCAAGACCACAAGTTCGGGTTCAACGAGGCCATCTCGTTCATGGTGGGTTGTGAGGATCAGAGCGAGATCGACTACTTCTGGGACAAGCTCAGCGCAGTTCCCGAGTCGGAACAGTGCGGCTGGCTCAAGGATAGGTTCGGCCTCTCATGGCAGATCATCCCTAGACTCCTGGACGAGTACATGGCCCGCGGCACTCAAGAGCAGATCGATCGCGTGACTCAGGCCTTTCTCCAGATGAAAAAGTTCGATTTAGCCGAGTTGCAGCGTGCGTACGAAGGAACGGAAGCGAGAGTAGGAGGTGAAGGATGACGAAGCTGTATCCGTATCTCAATTTCGCCGGGAACGCTGAGGGGGCATTCGCGTTCTATAGGTCCGTATTCGGCGGTGAGTTCAAATCGGTCGTCCGGTTCAAGGACATGCCGATGGAGGGGGTCGACATCCCCGAGACCGACCAAGACAAGATCATGCACATCGCGCTCCCGATCGGCGACAGTCTCCTCATGGCCAGCGACACCCTTGAGGCGCTCGGTCAACAGCTTGTCCAGGGCAACAACAACTACGTCTGCGTGGTCCCGGAAAGCCGACAGGAGGCCGACAGGATCTTCAGTGCCCTCTCGCAAGGAGCAGATGTCGAGATGCCGATCTCCGACCAGCCGTGGGGCGACTACTTCGGAAGCTTGAAGGACAAGTTCGGGGTTATGTGGATGGTCGACTACGGTGAGCCGCAGCAGGGTTAGTACTCGCTCAACATCTAAGGACTGCCCGAGGAAGTCCTCATAGCGGGGCACCGCCACATCGCGGGCGCGCGTTTCAGCACGCGTGAGTCTTGTACGTGAAAACCTCGAGTTTCGAAACCTACCGAGGCGAGTAGCTGGCCTAGCCCTCGTCCATCATTCGTAGCAGGCGAGTGATCGTGTTCCAGTTGCGGATGGTCATGTTTGTAGATGGGCAGGGAGGCCACTCGGTTGAGGCGGCCTGGTAGTTGCCTGGTAGCGGTTTCGTTAGGAACGTGACGAGCACCGTTCCCGCCTTGCCTCGTCAAAGCGTAATTGGTGGGTGTCCAATGACATGTCATGGACCGTGGTGACAGCGTTCGGATGGACGCAATTACGACGCGGTGTCAACGCCGGGTGAAAACTGAACACTTCGCGCCGGTCGAAAACTGAACACATTGCCGTAGCACCAGCCAGTTTTCGACGGACCCTCGGTCAAAAGGCTGACCGGGGAGGGAGGAGTGTTCAGAGTGCAGGAGTGGGCCGAGGTCCACAGGCTATTCCAGCGAGAGAAGTGCCCCAAGGCCGAGATCGCCGAGCGATTGGGCATGAGCCGCACCACCGTCTACCGGCTCCTGGCGCTAAAGGAGTCACCCCGCTACGAGCGTGAGCGGCGGCCGTGGCTGCTCGACCCCCACAGGGCCAAGATCGCCGAACTGCTCGCGCTCGATTCCGAGGCGCCGGCGACGGTGATCATCGACCACCTCCGGCGCCAAGGCTACGGCGGTGGGATCACGATCCTCAAGGATTACCTGCAGAAGATCCGTTGTGAGTTCCTTTTAGCCCACGGGCGCCAGCGCACCAGCTATCTCCCGGGCGAGATCGGCCACGGCGACTGGTGGGAGCCACCGCTACAGAAACGGCACTCAGGGCGGGAGCGGCGGCGCAGAGCGCTTCGCGCTGGAGAAAGAAGCGGACCAAAAGCGGACCGAAAGCGGACCGTCGACCTTATTGAGATACACTGAAACTCAAGAGAGCCCGATTAAAGTCACCGTCGTGTTGAGGAGGTCGCTTTGCCGCGGATCGAGCAAAGCTTCGAGGTCCCGACTGCCCCCGACCGGGTGTGGCAGTTCTTCCAGGACGTTCCTCAGGTCGTCGAGTGCATGCCCGGAGTCGAGCTGGACCGCGTGCAGGACGAGGGACGCTTCGCGGGGAGGATGAACGTGAAGCTCGGCCCGATGAACGCGCAATTCCAGGGCGAGGCCGCCATCGAGAACCTCGAGGCCGGTTCCCGTACGGGTTCGATCGCGGCGAGAGGCGTGGACAAGAAGGGGGGGTCGAGGGCGTCCGCCCGCGTTCGCTACGAGATCAACGAGACTCCGTCCGGCACGCGGGTCTCGCTGGCCGCCGACATCACCCTTCAAGGTGCCATGGCGCAGTTCGGCCGGACGGGCCTCATCGAGGAAGTCTCCGGCCACCTCACGCGCGAGTTCGCGGGGTGTATCGAAAAGAAGCTCTCGGCCGAGAGCCCCGAGGACGCGGCGGGCGTGAGGGCGGCCGAGGTCCGCGGGTTCCGGCTGCTGCTGATGAGCCTGTGGGCGTGGCTGAGGCGCGCCTGGAGCCGCGAGGGGCGGTCCTGAGACAGTGGTTCTTTCTAATAAGAGTGAAATTCGTTAGATACTACTCACACATCGGGACGCCGAGAGCGACGGCGATTTTCGGCATTCCGTCACCGTTGGCGATCTGGCCGTCGGGCCCCGACCACACGACCCGCCCGGGCCGGCAACCATCCTCCACGGCCGGCCCCTCGGCGCCCCGGTTCTCTTCACCGCCACCCGCCCGTGGCTGAGGGCTTCGCGATCCTCTCTGCCTTCTGCTTCGCCGGCAGCAACATCGCCGTGAGGAGGGGGACCGAGGGCACGAGCGTCCTCGCCGGTCTGCTGGTGACGCTCGCTTCCGGCTCGGCCGTCACGCTCGTTGCTTACGTCTGGGCAGGGTCCACAACCCCGTCTCCCTCCGCGGTGCTCGGTTTCGCTGCGGCAGGATTGCTCGGGCCGGCGATCGGACGCGCCACGGGCATGATCGGCATCGACCTGCTCGGACCCGCAAGATCGATCCCACTTCAAGGGACCCTGTACCCGGTGGCCGCCATCAGTTTCAGCATCCTGCTCCTCGGGGAGAAGGTCTCGCTCCTGCAACTATTCGGCGTTGCCCTCGTGATCTCGAGTGTGTGGGTGCTGTCCCGACGAGAGGCCGTTTCTGTGGGCGGCGAAAGGCTGCGCACTTCCGTTACGAGCCTGCGCATCCCGCCGATCCTCTTTCCTCTGATCGCGGGCGCCGCCTTCGGCCTGGCCGATCTCCTGCGTAAAGACGCCATCGGGATAACCCCCGACCCCCTTCTCGGCACGATGGTCGGCACCGTGACGGGACTGGTTGTGTGGGCGCTTCTGGCATTGTTCGTGCGCCCGATCCGCTCGCGCATCAGATTCGGGGCCGGCATCGGATGGTTCGTGCTCGCGGGGGTGCTTGGGGCCGCGGCGGTGCTCACCCTGATCCGGGCGCTCGAGGCAGGGAAGGTTTCGGTGGTCTCGCCCATCGTGGCGGCTCAGCCTCTCCCCGTTCTTCTACTTTCGTGGCTTTTCCTTCGTCGCCTGGACAGGATCGACGCGCGGGTGGTTCTCGGCGCGTTCGGGGTGGTGCTCGGGACGATCATGATCTCTCTCGAGGGCTAGGAGTGCCCCGACGTTTGCCTGCTAAGCGTCTATCGCAAGGCCGTAATCGGACTCGTCGGCGAGGCGAAGTTCGCGGTGGCCGCGTCCTTCGTTAAGTCCCAGAAGGCTTTCACGCATCCAATCCGCGAATAGCGGGGAGACGAGATGATCGCGATTCGTACACGTGTGCCAGCCGTCCTCGACCACAGCGAAGAGACCCTGCATCAGAATGGCCGCGTCCCTCAGCTCGTCTTCGTCGGATAGATCCTCTCGTCCTCCGTGGACGATGAGCGCCGGGGGCCGGTGGTGCCCGGGCGCTTTGCGAAGGTCGAGCTCCTCTCTCACGTGGGACCTCACCGCAACCAGGTCGAGGCCGGTACACGATGAGAAAGCTCGCAGGACGCCCTCGGGCCAGGTGTCCAAACTGCGACCGTCGAAGAAGCCGCCGTTGCAGATGACCGCGCCCACGCGCTCGTCGCGAAGGGCCGCGTCGAGAGCGAGGTAACCACCGAGACTATTCCCGAAGACTCCCACGCCCTCGTGATCCAGGTCCGGCCGGTTGGCCGTGAGCCAATCGACCACCGCCGTTACCGCTCGGTGGAAGTCTCCCAGCCGTAGCGGGAGGCGTCCGTAGCGTGCGGCCAACTCGCCCTGACCGGGACCGTCGAAGGGAAGGACTGCGAGACCCCGCCGGCAGAACTCAGTTCCCCAGTGGTGCAGCTCTTCTTTGTTCGTGTCGGCTCCGCCGAGCATCAGAACGACCTTGGGCCGAGGGGCATCTCGAGGAACCCGCAGGTAGCCGGGCAGCACGTCTCCGTCGAAGGGCACCTCCACCCTTTCCGCAGGGGGGTCGAAGTGGATGCTTCCGAGACGGTAGAGCTCGAGGGACCTGCGATGGGCGTCGGTCTTCTCCTCCGGCTGCGCGAAGAGCGTCGCCCAATGGGCGCAGAGCGAGGCACGCAGGAATCCGTCCCCGGCGGAGGTCGTTGCGTCGCGCGCGAGAGCGGACGATGCCAGCCGCTCGTGCCTAGCGGAGGCTTGCATCCAGGCGGGGAGCCAGTCGGATCGCTTGCGTATCGCCTGCAGGATGCGCGAAGTCTCCGAGTAGTCGATGTGGCCGGCGATGTTCATCCGGGCGAGCCGGACGAATACGTACTCCCGACCGAGGGCTTCCGCCCCGTGCAGACGGAGCAGCGTGTCGAATACGTCCATAATCGATCCTCGAGCTTCTAGAGGGGTGGAACGGTCTTCAACTATACTCAACCCATTGTTCACAAGATTCAATCGTTGTGTAGCGTCGTGCCCCGGATCCCAGATGAGGGCATCTGATTGCCCTACTGTTAGGGGTGCGAGCGTAGGGGAGCCGGTCGGGAGGAAGTCGCTTGAGCCCTAGAAGAAAGGTCCAGCGAGCGGTCGCTATAACGCCGCAAACCCATGGGAGCCTCGGTAGCGCCAGTCTCGCGGCTGCCGAGGAAGAAGAGGCTCACGCCACCGTCGCCTTTTTGGGCACGCGCATCAGGGGGCTTAGGGCCCAGCGCAATCTGACGCTCCAGCAGCTCGCCGGCAAGACGGGGTTGAGTTCGTCAATGCTGAGTCTCGTCGAGAGAGGTAAGACAAGCCCATCGATCGGCACGCTCGTGGCTATCTGTTCCGCTCTGGGTGTACACATGACCGATCTCTTCGATACGGATTCAAGATTGACCCGAGAGCCGGTCGTGCGCGTCGCGGATCAGCCGGTGATCGAGACGCCCGAGGGCGTGATCCGGCGGATCATCCGAACGGACGACGCTCGCGGCATCGAGATCGTTTTCAACGAGTACGAGCCGGGCACCGGGAGCGGAGCATCTCCTGTTCACCATGCCGGATACGAGTACGGCGTCGTTCTGGAGGGGAAGTTGACCGTCGAGGTCGATGGCCATGAATACGAACTACGGCGCGGCGATTCGATCGGGTATGACTCGAAGCTTCCGCACAAGATCGAGAATGCGGGTAAGAGGCACGTGCGTGCCGTCTGGGTGAACCTCGAACGCTGAAGTCGCCGAGGTCGGCGCTTCCTAGATGAACGTGATGTCTTCGGGGGCCTCGAGGAAGGCGAGTATCCGGCAGATGGACGCCTCTCCCCCCACCAGCTTCCAGGGGAACGCGCCAACGACGCAGCGCTGATTGGCAACCTTCTCGAGGTCGCCGCCGACGTTCTCCGCGTGGATGATGCCTTTCTTGAACAGTTTGTAGTGTGCCGGCCACAGGGTTTCCTCTACGATCCTCTCGCTGCGGGCTTCGTAGGTGAAGGGGGGAAAGAACTCTTCAACCGGCATCCCCACCTTCTTCTCGAACTGGGCGCAGAGGTCCTTCCTCATGTACCGGATCGACGTCCACATCGGATGATCCCCGGATCCACAGTCGATGCCCCACCACGAGAGTTCCATCTCCTCCATCCAGTTGCACAGCTCCATGCCCGGGCCTGGATGCATGTTCATGTACCGGGAGATGTCCTGCTTCGGCATTCCGGCGTAGTAGTCGCGATATCCGGTGAAGATAATCAGCACGTCACCCGGCTTGACGTCCACTTTCGAGGTGATCATCTCGGGCGTGATGATCGACCAGTCTTCGACCTCGTCACGGATGTCTGCGACAACGCCCTCGTGGATAAGGCGAGCCAGTGGCACGGAGGCGATGTCGGCCCCGCCGTCGGAACCGTGCATCTCGGCATCTATGTGCGTTCCGACATGTAGCGCCGTCTCGATCGCCTGACTTACGATCCTCTGAGTATGAAAGTTCTGCGTGTAGTAGAGCTTGGGACCCGGATAGCCCGTCCAGCCGGGCGTATGGATGCTCCAGGGGTGGGTTAGGTCCACGACCTTCATCCGTTGACCTTCCTCTCGTTCATAGCGATCGACCTCCCGAATCGGGGGACGAGACGCGCATCTCCTCGGCTGCAGCCCGCACAGCCTTGATGATGTTCTGGTAGCCGGTGCATCTACAGAGGTTGGACGACAGGACCTCGAGCATCTCCTCGTCCCCGATATCCGGCCGCTCCTCGAGGACCGCAGCCACAAGCGTCAGGAAGCCGGGTGTGCAGAAGCCGCATTGAAGGGCATGGTGATCGCGGAATGCCTTCTGCACGGGATGCAGTGCCCCATCCTTGCTGAGGCCCTCTACGGTTCGGATCTCGGCTCCTTCACACTGCACGGCGAACATGAGGCAGGACCGAACCGGCCGTTCGTCGAGGATCACCGTGCACGCTCCGCAGACGCCGTGCTCGCACCCGAGATGCGTTCCCGTCAAACCGCAGTTCTCGCGAAGAGCATCGGCAAGAGTTTTCCTCGCTTCCACTTCGATCGCGTGGTCGCTGCCGTTCACCTTCAGAGTGATGCGGTGTGTCACTGCGGTTGCTCCCCTCCCAGCGTCTGCTCGAGAGCTCGCTTCGTCAGGACGCGTATGAGGTTCCGGCGGTATTCGGGGGAACCATGGATATCGCCGGAAGGATTCAGTTCTTGGGAAGCGACGTTCGCCGCTTCCTCGAACGCCTCTCGTGACGAAGATCGTCCGGTGAGCAGAGAGGCCGCTTCCTCCGCGCGCTCCGGGCGGCCACCCAGTCCTGCGACGCCGATCCGGGCGCTACGCACGATCTCGTCTTCGACGTCGAGGACCACGGCCACTGCTACGAGCGCGAAATCGCCAGCCCGGCGACTGAATTCCGAGAATCCAACGCGCGCGTGCTCGCCGAGGACGGGCATCCGGACCTCGGTGAGCAATTCATCTTCAGCAAGGTCGGTTGTGAAGACCGTTTGAAAGAAGTCGGAGGCGGCGATGGTTCGCGTTCCTCGTTCGCTCGCGGCGACGAGCTCTGCGTCGACGGTTCGAGCTATTAGGCACCACTCCGCTGCCGGATCGGCATGACTGATGCTCCCGCCGAAGGTTCCTCGGACCCTGATCGGATAGTGGCCAACGTAATGCGATGCGGACGTCAAGAGGTCACCGAGTGGATCGTCTATGACGGGGTCTTCGAGTCTGCTGTGCCGGACGAGTGCGCCTATCCGTAGCCGGCCGTCTTCCACCTCGAGCAAGTCCAGCTCGGATAGATGGTTGATGTCGATAAGCACGCTCGGTCGAGCGAGTCGGAAGTTCATGGCGGGGACGAGGCTTTGCCCCCCGGCGAGGATCTTTGCGTCCTCCTCGGTCGTCAAAATACTGAGCGTTTCCGTCACCGATTCGGGCCGCAGATATCGGAACGTGGGGGGCTTCATCGGTTGCATTCTACGCTCGTTCGTTCAATGATAGTCAACTACGATTCACCGTCCTTAATAAGAGGCGAAAGGGTCTTCGAAGAAGCATGAATGCGGTTCCGCCTGCCTCCCTCAACGAGCGGGGCGCTGTTTCCTGTCGCTGGGGGGCACTGGCGGCGGGGCCCCCGATCCGGCGGGGGGATGCCCGATGATAGGCGCCTCGGTGACGCGCGTGGAGGACGCCGATTTGATCACCGGGCGGGCCGACTACGTCGCCGACCTCACTGCTCCCGGCCAGCTGCACGCTCGCGTTGTCCGATCGTCGTATGCGCATGGGCGGTTGATCGGGGTTGACGTGAACGAGGCTCGGCGTCGGGCGGGGGTGGTGGCGGTGTGGACGGCCCAGGATCTGATTGCCGAGCTCGGTTCCGTCCCCCGCATCGGAACGAGGGTCTCTCCTCGAGAGGAGGTGATCCCGTTCCAGCAACCGATCCTGGCGGAGGACCGTGTCCGCTACGTCGGCGAACCCCTCGCCCTCGTGATAGCGGAGGATCCCTACGCAGCCGAGGATGCGGAGGAGCTGGTGTTCGCGGACATAGAGCTCCTGCCCGTCGTCTCCGACCCTCTACAGACGCAGGCCTTGGAGCCTCTGTTCCAGCAGGGAAACGTCGTTACAACCCTGGAGGCGCGCTTGGGCGATCCGGGCTCGGCGTTCGCCGACGCCGAAGTGGTGGTCGAGTGTGCGCTACGCGTCGGCCGTCACAGCGGCGTCCCGATGGAGACGCGCGGGGCGATGGTCTCCTTCGATGAAAACAGGCGTTGCATAGTCGTCAACGCTGCAACAAAGGTTCCACACTGGAACAGGAGGGAGCTCGCCAGACTCCTGGGGATCTCACCCGAGCGGATAAGGATGCTGGAGGCATCCGTGGGCGGCGGGTTCGGTGTTCGAGGGGAGATCTATCCCGAGGACGTACTCGTAGCGTGGGCGGCGCTGACCCTCGAACGACCCGTTCGGTGGATCGAGGACCGTAGAGAACATCTGATCGCGACGAACCACTCCCGACAACAAAGCCACAGGGCCGCGATCGCCGGAACCAGGGACGGGCGCGTGCTGGGGATCAGATCGGAATTCTGGGTCGACCTCGGTGCCTACGTCAGAACCCATGGGGTGCGCGTGCCGGAGTTGACCGTAACGATGCTTCCGGGTCCATACGACATCGAGCACTACGAGGGGCTCGCTCACTGCGTCGTGACGAACAAGACGCCGACGGGAACCTACAGAGCTCCGGGCCGGTATGAGTCCTGCTTCGTGCGCGAGCGACTACTCGACATGTTCGCCGATCGCATCGGTCTTGATCCGATCGACGTGAGAAAGAGGAACGTTCTTTCCAAAGACCGGATCCCTTACGTGCGGGATCTTGGCGGCGGGATTGAGACCGTGCAGCTGAACGAGGGGGACTTCCCGCGTCTACTCGACCGCGTTATCCGCACGCTCGACCCGGCGGCGATCCGGGCCAGGCAACAAAGAGGTGAAAGCGTCGGCTTCGGCGTCGGCCTTTTCCTCGAGAAGTCCGGCGTCGGTCCCGGGGAGCTGGGGAGCGTCGATGTCGAAGGAGACGGAACGATTGTGGTCCGGTCCGGATGTTCCTCCGTGGGCCAGGGGCTATGCACCGTGCTGTCCCAGATAGTCGCCGAGACGTTCGACGTCCCCCTGGACCGCATTCGGGTCGCACTTCTCGACACCGACTGCGTGGAACGGGGCACCGGAACCTACGCAAGCAGGTCGACCGCCACTGCCGGGGCCGCCGTATATCAGGCGGCGGTAACCGTTGTCGACGACGCGAAGCGGTACGCCGCCGAGTGGCTGGAGGCGAGCGTCGACGATGTCGTCGCGCACGATGGAGGTTTCGAGCTCGCCGGTGCCCCGGACAGACGGGTGACGCTCGAAGAGATCGCCAAGGCTCGCGACGAAGGATCTGAAGGCGCGCCGTCCCTCTCGGCTTCTCGGTTCTTCGAGGTGAAGACAGTCACCCATCCCTACGGGGCGCACGCCGCGGTCGTCAAGGTCGATCGAGAGACGGGCGCTTGCGACGTGGAGAGGTTGATCCTCGGCTTCGACGTTGGGCGAGCCGTGAATCCGATGCTGGTCGAAGGGCAGTTGCATGGGGGAGCGATGCAGGGACTGGCGGGGGCTCTCTTCGAGCAGTTCGTCTACGACGACGAAGGGAACCCGCTGGCAACCTCGTTCATGGACTATCTGATGCCCACCGCGGCCGAGGCCCCCGAGATGGTTGCCGTGGTGACCGAGGATGCGCCCACCGCTACCAATCCTCTTGGAGTAAAGGGCGTCGGCGAAGGTGGGGTTACGGGGGTAGGCGCGGCGATCGCGTCGGCCGTCGACAACGCACTGGGCCGGCCCGGGACGGTATGCGAACTTCCGATCCTGCCATCCACCCTGGTCGAGGAGGCGTCTCGGTGATCGACCTCCACGCCCATTACGTCTCTCCATCCGTGATCGAAGAGGTGAAGCGGGCCGGATCGTCGCTCGGCCCGATCTATAGGGAGACCGACGGCAGCTTCGAGTTGCCCTCCGGTCCCACGCGCCGGCTTCCGCCCCCTCTTCTCGACCTCAAAGCCCGAGACGAGTGGATCGCTTCGGAGGGGATCTCCCTGCAGGTCCTCTCACCGTGGCTCGATCTGATGCCCGACGACCTGGGTTCCGAACACAGCCGGGCATGGGTAGGTGTGCTCAACGATTGCGTTGCAGCCGATATCGAGGACAGGTCCGCATATCGTGCCTTCGCCGCGCTGCCGCTGTCCTCCGGTGAGGACGCGGCGTCCGAACTGGAGCGGTGCGTGAATTCGTTGGGGTTCGTGGGCGCAACCTTGCCGACGCAGATCAGGGGGCGAGATCTCGATGTCGCCGGACTCGAGCCGCTGTTCGAGGCGGCTACCGAGCTGGACGTCCCTCTATTCGTTCATCCGGGTCCCGTCATGGCCGCCGATAGGATGCGCGATCGGTTCCTCTGGAACGTGTGCGGTAATCCTTTCGAAACGACTCTCGCGGCGGTAAGGCTCTTTCTCGCGGGATCGTTCGATCGCTGGCCGCGTTTGCGTCTGCTCTTGGCCCACTGCGGGGGAGCGCTTCCTTTCCTGGCCGGCCGTGTCTGGCAGGCTGCGGCGTCATCGCCCGAGATCGACAAAGGCGTTGCGGTGCCTGTTGAGGTTCTCGAGCCGTTCTTCTATGACTGCGTCGTCCACGACGTCGACGCGCTGGCGTTCGCGATCCGAAGAGTGGGAGTGAAGCGTATCTGCCTGGGTACGGATGCTCCCTTCCCGATGCGCCTGACGGGCGCATCCGCGCACGTACACGAGGCTTGTAAGAGGGCCGGCCTGGTGGGTTGCGACGAAGAGATCTGCGAGGGTTCGCCGCTTCGCTTGCTGGGCCGTGATCCCGCCGGCGCCTCCGCAGGGCTTGCACATGCTCCGACGAGTGATATGGAGAACTCGACGTGACCGAAAAACTCAGTGTTATCTCTTCAGGGGCAAGTTTTCCTTCACTGCCCATCGTGGATGGTCCCGGCGAGGCGTTCGCCATCGTCTGGCCCGGAAACGGGGCGAGACATCGATCCCTTCACCGGATTTGGCTCGATTCGGGAGCGAGCACCAAGCGTCTGAAGCATGCCTCCGAGGCCGTGTACTACGTCGCCCGGGGAACGGTAACGGTCATCGACGGGTCCACCGAGCGGAAGGCGAGGGAAGGAGCCATGGTCTTCGTCGAGCCGGACACTCCCTACGTCTTCGAGGCGGGGAATGAATCTGTCGAGCTCATCGGTGGTCCGTGCCCTCCGGATCCGGCTCTCTACGATGGGACCCGGGCGTGAGCGTTCGATCCTTCAGCTTCGATGAGCAGCCGTGGGAACGTGTCGACGATCGCCTTCGCAGGTTCGTTGCCGACGGAATGGGCGTCACGGTGACGCGGTACGCCTTCGAGCCTGGAGGTCGCTTCCCTCACCACCGGCACGATCAAGAACAGGTGACTTACGTCGTCGAGGGAGAACTGACCTTCGTTGTTGAGAACGAGCGATACCCACTCCGGGCCGATGGAGTCATCATCATCCCCCGCGGTCTGCCGCACCGCGCGGAGGCCGGTCCGCATGGAGCTCAAGTGATCAGCGTGGTCACACCCCGCCGGTCGGGACCGGAGGCCGTCGAGATGCTGGAGGTGGACTGAGTGGCGATCCATATCTTCCATCGGGATCAACCGGATCGGATGATGCCGATGATCTCCCGTGATGCTCGACTCATAGTCTGGCCGGGAGTTGGATCGGCGACGGCAAACATGAATTACGTGGTCCTGGAGCCGGGGGAGAGCAACGTCCCCCATATGCATCCCGCTTCCGAAGACACGATCTTCATACTCAGCGGCGAAGGGTCTGTGGAGGACATCACGAACGGCATCATCCTGGAGATCCATGAAGGAGACGTCGTGCACGTTCCGGTCGGATTGATGCACGCGGTGAGAGCGGACAGAGGAAGTCGTATCGAAAGCATCGGTGGACCGTCGCCGACCGATGTCGACATGCTCAAAAAGATGGGGATCGAGGTCCCGATTGTCGAGTGAGGTGGGCGTCGGCTTGGTCCAGCTGCTGACCGATCCGCGCCATCCGGATCGCAGTCGTTCCGCTTCGTTGGAAGGTGCGACCGAGGCGTTCGAGCGCGGGGCGAACATCGTCGTCCTCCCCGAACTCTGCGTCCCTGGTTACACAACGGACCCCGAACTTCTCGAAGCAGGGACCGAGACTGTGGACGGACCGACGGTACGTGACTGGGCACGGCTGGCCCACGAGCACGATGGCTTCATCTGCGGTGGCTTCGCGGAGAGGGACGGGTCGCAGAGATACAACTCGGCCGTCGTCGTCGGGGGCGATGGGGTCCTGCTTCACTATCGCAAGCTGCACCTCTTCGAGGACGAGAACGGCGTGTTCGTGCCGGGCGACCGGGGGCTGAGTGTCCTTGCCTTGCCGTGGGGGACGGTCGGCGTGTGCATCTGTTACGACCTCCGCTTCGTGGAGGTCCTTCGCATCTTGTCCTTGCAGGGAGCGGATCTCGTGTGCGTGCCGACGGCCTGGCTGCCCGGTTTCGACCGTGACGCTTGGGACGAACGGGGGATGGCCCCGCAGGCACACGTCGCCGCCGTGCAGGCAAACCTCGACCAGGTCTTCGTCGCCTGCGCCTCTCAGGCCGGGACTATGGGGAACCGAACATTCCTGGGTTCATCCATCGTGGCCTCGCCGCGTGGTGCGATCCTCGAAGGCCCCCTTCCCACAGCGGAGGGGCGGGTGACGGTCACGAGGGTTGATCTGGAGGAGGTTCACCGAGCCCAGCGCCGGGGAGAGCAGATCGCACCACGCGAGGACCGGCGTAGAGACGTGTACGGGCTGGTCGTCGAGGGCGACGAGCTCTGATGTCATGACGGCACGGGTGGCAACGGGACCGGGCTCGCTCAATGCGGGAATGAAGAGGATGCTTCGAGAAGTGAAGGAGCAGCGGCACAGGCACGGGCCAACATGTGAACCGCCGGATGTGGCGGAAGCGCGCGGGCTGGAAATGGTCGGCTATCACTGCCTGGACGGCCGCCCCGGGTTCAAGCTGGCCCTTCATCGAGACGGCGAACGATGGTTGCTGTTCCTCGCCCACCTCTGGGACAGGGGGTGGTCCATTGTAGACGTCACCGATCCGCGCGCCCCGAGCCTCGAGACTTTCATACCGGGTCCGTCCGGCGTGTGGACCCTGCAGATCCAAGTCGCCGACCAACGGATGCTGACCGCCCTGGAACATCCGCCTCCAGGCTGGGGCGTAGAGGCGACGGTCGATGCCCCGGAGGGATGTCTGATCTGGGACCTGGAGGATCCGGTGAACCCGCGACCGGCGGGGACGTACCGAACCGGGAGTGCGGGAACCCACCGCAACTACTACGCGGGTGGCGACCTTGCCTACATGGCCGCGGCCGCCGAAGGGGTCGAAGGCAGGTTGCTGACCATCGTGGATCTGGGCGATGCCTCGGCTCCCACCGAGATCGGGAGGTGGGCATGGCCCTCCCAGGTGGCCCCCGCGCCGGACGCGGACGTTCTCGATTCGTACATGCACGGCCCGGCCTACGTCGTCGACGACCGTGCCTATGTCAGCTACGGAAAAGTGGGAGCCGTCATCCTGGATGTAGGAGATCCCCGTTCACCGGAAATGGTGTCCCGCATCTCGCTCGGCGATCTGGGGAGCAGGATCGGGTGTCATTCGGCCATCCCTTACCGCGATCGTGAGTTGCTCGTCATCAATGGAGAGGCCATCGACGAGGGCCGCGCCGGTGAGTGGAACTACGCGCTCGTGGCCGATATCTCAAATGAGAGGAAGCCGAGAGTGATCTCTGTTCTCCCGACACCGCGTCCCGCCGTGGGAACAACCTCGTACCACGACAGAGGCGGACGGTTCGGTCCTCACAACCAGCACCACCATCAGCAACAAGCTCACCTATTCCAAAACGACAGCCTCGTGTTCATGACATATTTCAACGCAGGGCTCAGGCTCTTCGACATCTCGGATCCTCTCAACCCTGTCGAGGCAGCGTTCTTCGTGCCCGCCGCGCCTCGTGCCCGTTTCGGCCCGCTCCCCACGCAACCCGCAACGCAATTCGAAGATGTGCTGGTGGACAGCAGAGGACATATCTATTGCACGGATAAGAACCACGGATTGTTCGTATTGGATCCGGAGGTGTAGTGGCTTCAACTTCGATCCGAGACATCCTGGCCGGCGACAGCTTCGAGCGGGCATCCATGGACGAGCTGCTGGCGGGTGGTACGGCCTACGTTTCCGACCTTCGAATCGAGGGTTGTCTGGAGGCGGCGTTCGCTCGGAGCTGGGAGGCGCACGGCTCGGTGCAGCAGGTGGACGTGGGCAAGGCTCGGCGGCTCGTAGGCGTCACCGGCGCGTATGCGGCGAGTCATCTCCCAGACCTGCCGGTAACGCCTGCGCCACCGGTGGACGTGATTCCCGACGGGATGGAGCGCCAGTCTCTCGCTCGGGAGAAGGTTCGCTATGCGGGCGAACCCGTCGCCGTGGTCTTGGCGGAGGACCGCTATGTGGCCGAGGACGCGGTCGAATCGATCTTCATGGATATCGAATCCCTACCGGTCGTGATGGACCCCCACTTGGCTGCTGCCGATGACGTTCGTCTCTTCGACGCTCACTCGAATGTCGTGTTCGAGAGAACGGTGGGCGTGGAGGACGAAGAACTCGAACGGGTCCTCCGCGGGGCCGCGGTGAGCGTGACGGTCGAGATCCGCAACGAGCGCCTGTCACCCCTGCCCCTGGAGAGTCGAGCGATCGCCATTGTGCCCGAGGGCAGAAAGCTCACAGTCTTCTGTTCCCACCAAGCCCCGCACAGGTTGAAGGCTGCCTTGGTGACGGCGTTCTCGTTGGAAGAGGACGAGGTGCGTATCGTGGTGCCCCACGTGGGTGGAGCCTTCGGACAGAAGAGCCACACCTTCCCCGAGTACATAGTGCTGGCGCATCTGGCATCTCTTCTTCAGCGCCCTGTGCGCTGGGTCGAGGATCGCCGGGAGAGTTTCGTTGCCTCCACCCACGGGCGGGGGCAGAGCCAGACGATCCGCCTGGCCGCCGATGGCGAGGGGAAACTGCTGGCCATGGACGCCCGGATCGACGCGGACGTCGGTGCGTACCCGCACACGGGAGCAATGGTTCCTCTCTTCACGTCACTGGTCATGTCGGGTCCCTACAAGATCCCTTACATGAGCGTCCGGGCCAGGGCCATCGTGACGAACGCGTGCCCGGCCGCTCCCTACCGGGGCGCGGGCCGCCCCGAGGCGGCCTATGCCGTGGAGAGAGCGATGGACGAGCTGGCATACGAGCTCAACATGGATCCCACAGAGTTAAGGACGCGCAACTTCATCCCTTCCGCCGAGATGCCCTACGAATCCCCAACGGGAGCCCTGTACGACAGCGGTGACTATCTGATCGCCTTCGAAAAAGCGCTGGAGCTGGCCGACTACGCAGCTCTGAAGCGGCGAAAGGACGATCGGAGAGAAGGAGTGCGGTTCGGCATCGGGCTCTGCAGCTACATAGAGCGGTCGGGTGGTCAGAGCGGAAGCACAGAGTTCGGCGAGGTAGAGGTGCTGGCGGATGGGCGCGTGATAGTCAGATCTGGATCGATGAGCACCGGGCAGAATCATCAGGCGGCGATGGCAGAGATCGTTGCCTCCGCGCTCGACCTCGATCCGACTCTGGTATCGCTTCAGCAGGGCGATACATCACAGGTCGCCTCCGGCACGGGATCCTTCGCGAGTCGAACCATGCAGGTCGGAGGCGCTGCCGCCAACGATGCGGCAAGGGAAGTCTTGGGGATCGCACGCGCAAGAGCCGCGGATGAACTCGAGGTCGATCCGGCGGATCTGACCTACGCGGGCGGCTACTTCAGCGTGGCAGGCGCGGGTGAACGGAAGATCAGTCTGGCCGAGCTCGCCGGCAAGGAGCGGCTGTTCGCGAGTACGGAAAGCATCGCTCGGCAGGCGTTTCCCTACGGCTCCTATGTCGCCGGTGTCGAGATCGATGAAGGGACCGGCAAAGTCACGGTCGAGAGGTTGGTCGCGGTCGAAGACTGTGGTGTGGTCATAGATATGGAATCGGCCGAGGATCAGGTCGTCGGGTCGATAGCTCAGGGTCTCGGCCAGGCCCTCCTCGAGGGATGCGTCTACGACGAGTCGGGCCAGCCGCTAACCGCATCGATGATGGATTACCTGATACCGACGGCCGCCGATGTTCCTCGCCCAGAGCTGGCTCACACCGTGACCCCCAGCCCCTTCAGCTCGATAGGGGCCAAGGGGATAGGGGAGGCGGGCTGCATCGGTGTTCCGCCCGCCATAGCGAATGCGATCGCAGATGCTCTTGGCATCCACGGCGCTCGACTGGATCCTCCCTTCACGCCCGAGAGCGTGTGGAGGATGATGTCCGGCTCCAGATCTTGACGACTTGATCCGACGTGACGACTTCGCCGAAGTAACGGTCGATCGTGGCAAGAGACGCGCGGTGTTCTTCCGGGGAATAGGTGGCCGTGGCGTCCTCGACTACGAGGACGTAGTAGTCGCGAATGAAAGCGTCCCGTACGGTTGTTTCCACGCAGACATTCGTGGCCACGCCCGTCGCGACGACCGTTCGTATCTGTCTCGACCGCAGGATCGTGTCGAGGTCGGTGTTGTGGAATGCGCTGAACCGGTGCTTCGTTACGATCGGCTCCGATTCGAGGGGCCGGACGGCGCCGTAGAAGTCGAAATTCCAAGAGCCCGGCGCGCACACCGGCCGTTCTGTGTAGCTGCCCGCCCGTCGCCTCTCGGCCTGTTCCAGCCAGGCATCGGATAGGTACCAGTTGTCTGGCGTCGAGTAGGTATTCCGGACGAAGACGACGAACACGCCCGCGTCACGCGCGGCGTCGATCAGATTCGTGAGTCTGCCGGCCATCTCTTGCACCTGGGAGAGATTGCGTCCTTCGTTGTGCATCATCCCGCCTTCGGCGCAGAAGTCGTTTTGCATGTCGATCACGATCAAAGCCGCATGCGAAGGATCGGCTTTCCGCTCCAAGCCTCGCAGGCGCACGACTGTGTCGTTCATACAAGCGTCTCTCCACTTGACGGGCCGCCGGCCCACGGGGAGCTTTTCTAGTCATACTAAATCGCCTTTACATAACATTCAACCGTTGCTAGCATCGGCACATGGGAGTCGAGGAGGTGGCGCTCCAGCGACCGGAGCCTCGCACCGAGGAAAGCCTGCCCCGACGCGTCGTCTCCGCGCTCGTCCCCGCCCTGGTCGTCTTCGTGTTCGTTGTGGCGATCTGGGAGGTATTGGTCAGGACGGGTATGGGGGGCGAGTTCGGGCTTCCGGCTCCGCTCTCGGTCGGAGCCAGCGTCGTCGACCTTGCTCGGGAATCCTACTTCCACGAAGCGGTCTGGACGACGGCTCTCGAGGCGGCTTACGGCTTCGCTCTGGGCGCTTCGGTCGGATTCGTACTGGGCGGGCTTATCGGAAGCTTCGCCATCGTCAGGCGAACGCTTCACCCTTTCGTCGTCCTTTTCCAGAGCATGCCGAAGCCGGCGCTGGCTCCGATGTTCGTCGTCTGGTTCGGATACGGCATGACCTCAAAAGTGATGACCGCGGCAGCGATCTCATTCTTTCCGGTCCTGATCAACACGATCACGGGGTTCGAGGCCGTGCCGGATGACATGCGTCTTCTGATGCGGAGCTACAGGACCTCCCGTTGGCAGGCAACCAGGAAGTTCGTCGTTCCCGACGCTTTGCCGGCCATCTTCGCCGGTCTCAAGACCGCGGCATCGCTGGCGCTCGTGGGGGCGATCGTGGCGGAGTTCATCGGGGCACTGAAAGGGATGGGATCGCTGATTCAGTCCTTCAATTTCGCCCTCCAGCTGGATCTTGCATTCGCCGTTCTCGTGTACCTGTCGTTGCTCGGCTTCTTCTTCTACGCGGCGGTCGAGTTCGTCGAACGGCGGATCGTCTTCTGGCAGGAGAAGGACTGAACAAGAGGTTCGATGCGGGAGCGAGGCAAAGAAGCAACGGCTTGGGAGGCAGCATGAAAAGAAGTAGAGGAACCGGTCGGCATTTTCTAGTCGCGGCGACTGTGGTGATGGCACTCGTCGCGGGGGCCTGCGGCGATGACGACGGTGGAGGCGGAGGCGGCGGCGGTGAGGCCGACACCGTAAGGCTTGCTTTCGCTTTTCCGCCCGACATCTCGATGCCCGGCTATTTCGTGAGCGAGGAGCTCGGCTTCTTCGAGGACGAGAACCTCACGGTGGACCTGCAGATCGTGGACGGGACGTCTTCGGTCATCCAGCAGCTCGTATCGGGGCAAGCAGACGTTGGCGTCGGTGGACCTCCTGCCGCCCTCTTCCTTGCGGGCGTCGAGGGGGCCGACGCGCTGTCCTTCTATCAGATCGACCAGGAAAACATCTTCGCCATCGTCGTTCCCACCGACTCCCCGATCCAGTCGGTGGAGGATCTGGAGGGCAAGACCCTTGGTATCTCCGACTTCAGCGGCGGCGAGGTCCCGATCGTGCGGGCCGCCCTGGGTCTTGCCGATCTCGAGGAGGGAGAAGACGTCGAGATCCTTCCGGTGGGAGACAGTCCTCCAACCGTCTCTCAGGCTTTGCAGTCGGGTGAGATCGACGCCTATGCGGGAGGGGACGCCACAACGCTTGGGCTTCAGTCGATAGGTGTCGAGTTCAGGAACGTGTTGCAGGACGAGTTCATGCAACTGCCCGGAAACGTGGCTATGGCAGCCCGGGATTACTTCGACGAGAACGAGGACACGCTTGCGCGCTTTGCGAGGGCCTTCGCCAAGGGCACGTACTGGGCCGCAGAGAACTTCGACGAGGCACTCCAGATCGGATGTGACTTCGCTCCCGAGAACTGCGAAGACCCCGCCTTCGCGGAGCTGGCGATGGATTACTACGTGAACCTGCAGCAGCCCTTCGGTGATCTGTACGGCGAGATCAACGTCGATGGTTGGGAGGCTGCGTACGACATCCTCGTCCAGGAAGAGGAGCTCGAGTCGGGCTTCGACTGGGAGGCGCACTACGACTCGGGCGTGATCGAGGAGGCGAACGATTTCGACAAGGAGGAAGTTGCCGCCGTGGAGGGGTAGTTTCACCTACTCGGCGTCGAGGGGGGCCATTGGCGCAGATGCTGGCTGAGAACCACGAGTTCGGCACACCTACCCACGGTCAGGGATCTGATGGTGCGATCTGCATCAGATCCCTGACCAAGTCGTACGCGACGAAGACGGGGCCGGTCCGAGCCGTGGAGAACATCTCGTTCGACGTCGAAGCGGGCCGCTGTCACTCGCTGGTCGGCCCCAGCGGCTGTGGCAAGTCGACCGTGCTGAAGATCGTCGCCGGTCTTACCGAGTACGACGCCGGAGAGGTGCTCGTGCTCGGTCAACCGGCGAGGGAGGGGCGGCGGGACGTGGGCCTCATGTTCCAGACGCCCGTTCTCCTGCCGTGGAGAACGGTGTTGAAGAACGTCCTTCTGCCGGTTGAGATCTTCGGCGAGTCGGTCAAGGAGGGAAGGTCGAGAGCCGAGAGGCTTCTCGAACTCGTGGGACTGGATGGATTCGCGAACAAGTATCCCTGGGAGCTCTCGGGCGGGATGCAACAGCGTGCGGCGCTCAGCCGTGTGCTCGTGATGGAACCGGATCTGCTGTTGATGGACGAGCCTCTGGCCGCGCTCGACGAATTCACGCGTGAGCGCTTGGTCTTCGAGATCTCCGGATTGCAGGAGCGCTTGAAGAAGACCGTCCTATACGTGACGCACGATATCCAGGAGGCGCTGATCCTTTCCGACCGCGTCGTGGTGATGACCAGTCATCCAGGGGAGATCGCCGGGGCAGTCGATGTCGATCTACCGCGACCTCGAGTGCCCGATCTCATCAGCTCCCCAGAGTTCGCGCACCACATCGGCAAGGTCAGGGCTTTGCTACGAGATTCGACCTAGAGGTCCGGAGATGTTGAAGGTGGTGTTACGCCGGTGAGCTTGATGCAACGTCGGGCAGAAGCCGGTGAGGGCACGGCGAGCGCGACGGCGGCAGCGAGCCTGCGAGAGCGTTCCTCGATACCCGCCCGGTTTGGGCGCGGCCTGTCTTTTGCTGCTCCCGTCATCTTCCTCCTCATCATCTCGCTCACGTGGGAAGCGCTGGTCAAGTCGGATGTGGTGAACAGCTTTTTGCTCCCGGCCCCCTCCTCGGTCGTCGCGGCTCAGTGGTCGCTGCTCGGCGACGAGGCCTACTGGTTGTCACTCCGGATCACGACCTATGAAACGCTAGTTGGATTCGCTATCGGCACCGTGGTCGGGATCAGCCTGGGAGCGGCGATCGCGATGAGTCGCTTCCTTCGGCGAGGCTTCCATCCTTACGTCGTTCTGTTCCAGTCCCTTCCCAAGACCGCGCTCGCTCCCACGTTCCTGTTGTGGTTCGGGTTCGGCGTTGCCTCCAAGATCGTGCACGCCGCGGCGATTGCGTTCTTCCCGGTTCTCGTCAATACGATCGCCGGGCTCGATTCCCTGAACCAGGCTCCGATCATGCTGATGAGGAGCTACGGGGCAAGTAATCGACAGCTGCTCACCAAAGTGTCCATTCCTCACGCACTGCCGACGGTCATGGCTGGCGTCAAGACAGCCATGTCGCTGGCCCTGGTGGGCGCTATCGTCTCCGAGTTCATAGGCGCCCGCGAGGGCATCGGCTTCCTCATCCACTTCTACAGCTTCAGGTTCCGAATCGACTACGTGTTCGCGCTGTTGGCGACACTCGCGTTCCTGGGCCTGTTCCTCTACTGGGTGATCGACATGCTCGATCGACGGTTCATCTTCTGGCGCAGTTCCCGCGCCCGCTGACGTCTGAGTCGCGTGACGAGGATCCGCACGGAGGGCCGATCGGAGTTCAGATGACGGAGAAAAACGGTCTCGAGCTGGTGGGTCACATCTCCTTGGACGGCGCCGGCGACCTGATGCAGATCGACGTCATAGACGGTGTGGCCTATGTCGCCCATGCGGGCCGTTCGGGGCTCGGAACGTCGATTTTCGAGGTTAGCGACCCCCGAAAGCCGAGAGTGCTTTCCGTTATCGAGGCGCCGCCGGGAACCCACTCCCACAAGGTCCAGGTGACCGACGAGATCATGATCGTGAACCACGAAAAGAATCCTTCCCAGGACGCCGATGAGTGGTCCGCTGGTGTAAACGTCTTCGACGTGTCCGATCCGTCGCGTCCGAGGGAGATCGGCTTCTTTGCGACGACCGGAGAGGGCGTCCACAGGATGACGTTCTGGGAGCCGCCCTATGCGTACGTGAGCGCCACCGAAGACGGGTTCGTCGGGAGACTCCTGAAGATCATCGACCTTTCGGATCCGACTGCTCCGACCGAAGCCGGGAGGTGGTGGCTTCCTGGAAGCCACGTCGCCGGGGGTGAGGAGCCGGGCTGGGACGTGGGCGAGCGCGAGTACGCGATGCATCACGCCCTACTCGATGGTCCAGTCGCGTACTGCTCTTGGTGGGATGGGGGCATGGTCGTACTGGACGTGTCGGATGTAGCTCGGCCGGCGATGATCTCGCATCTCGAGCTCGATCCGAGCGAGAGCAGTTGCACGCATACGGCCTTGCCCTTGCCGGGTCGTTCACTGGTCGTCCTGGCCGACGAGGCCGTCGAGGACAACTGCCGAGAGGTCCCCAAGCGGATCCGGCTCGTAGACACGGCCGACCCGGCCGCCCCCCGCGTCGTGAACATGCTGCCCGTCCCCGAAGGGGACTACTGCGACCGCGGCGGACGCTTCGGACCTCACAACCTCCATGAGAACCGGCCGGGCCGGATGGTGGACACGGACACCGTCTACGTCACCTACTTCAACGCCGGCGTGCGGGTCTTCGACCTGGGGGATCCAAGTGACCCCAAGGAGATCGCGTACTACGTACCCGAGGCGCCGCCGGGGCAGAGCGCGATCCAGCTCAACGATCTCGTCGTCACCCAGGATGGGCTCATCTTCGTAACCGATCGAATCGGCGGAGGCCTATATATCTTCGAGCACCTCTAACCGTGCGCGGCGTGCGATCACGACTCCTTCATTTCTTCTCGGGCGCTTTGAACCGCCGTGATGATGTTCTGGTATCCGGTGCAGCGACATAGATTCGACGACAACACCTCCCGCAGACGGTCATCTTCGATGTTGGGCTCACGCTCGAGCGCGCCGACGGCAAGCATCAAGAACCCGGGGGTGCAGAAACCACACTGAAGGCCGTGATGCTCCCAGAAGGCCTTCTGAATGGGGTGGAGCTCGTCGCCGTCCGCCAGGCCCTCGACCGTCCGGACCCGTGAGCCCCCGCACTGAACTGCGAACAGGAGACAAGACCTGATCGGTTCATCGTCTACCAAGACGGTGCAGGCACCGCAGACGCCGTGCTCGCACCCGAGGTGCGTGCCGGTCAGCCCGCAGTCCTCGCGCAGAGCATCGGCGAGTGTCTTCCGCGCTTCGACCTCGATCTCGTAGGCTCTCTCGTTCACGGTGAGTGAGATGGAGTGCTTCATGCCTTCTGCCTCGCTGCCTGGATGGATGCGAGTACGAGCTCAGGGGTCGCGGGGATCGTGTTCACTTGAACCCCCAAGTCACCGAGCGCATCGTTGACCGCGTTGATGACCGCGGCCGGCGCGCCGATCGCACCGCCCTCGCCCAGACCCTTGGCCCCCGTAATCGAGGCATCGGATGTTGTCTCGAGATGCTCGATCTCGATGGCAGGGATCTCGGCCATCGTCGGCGGGAGGTAATCCATCAGCGACGTCGTCAACAAGTTCCCATCATCGTCGTACACGAGTTCCTCGAAGAGCGCGCTGGCGATCCCTTGCACCACGCCGCCGTGGATCTGACCGTCGGCAATCATCGGATTCACGATGATGCCGGCATCCTCGACGACAACGAACCGGAGCAGCGAGACCCGGCCCGTCTCGGAGTCGACCTCGACCACCGCGACGTGACAGGCGTTCGAGAACGTGCCGAGCGGATCGTAGGTGGCGGAGACGGCGAGACCCGGCTCTGCTCCCGCTGCAAGGGTGTGGGCCTGCAAGTAGGCCCGGCGAGCAAGGGACTTGAGGTCGATGGACAACCCGGTGCCGCGCACTTTCGCATCTCCCCCCACGAACTCGATGTCGTCCGGAGAAACCTCCAACTCCCCTGCGGCCATATCCGCCAGACGGGCCCGCAGATCCTGAGCGGCGAGCTTGGATGCCCCGCCGGAGAGAACCATCGAGCGGCTCGCGAAGGTGCCCCATCCAAAGGGGGTTCGCTCGGTGTCCCCATGGACGACGTGGATCCGCTGTGGCTCGAGGCCGAGTTCATCGGCAATCAGCTGGGAGAGCGAAGTGCGCAGGCCCTGACCGTGTGGCGACGCACCGATCCTCACCTCGATGTCGCCCGACGGCTCCATCCTCATGTGCACCGTCTCGAACCCGAGGGTGACGTCCATGTTCCGGGCCGCGAACGCGGGGCTGCCGTACCCGGTCCTTTCAGAGAACGTCGAGAATCCGATTCCGAGCCGGCGGCCCTCGTCGAGCGCCTCCCTCTGCCGGGCACGGAAGCCGTCTAGATCGACGACCTCGACGGCCTTGTCGAGGCTCTCGACGTAGCTTCCGCTGTCGTAAACCAGCCCCGTGGCGGAGCGGTAGGGGAAGTCGGTGATCAGATTGCGCCGTCTCAGTTCGAGCGGATCGATGCCGATTTCTCGTCCCGCCGTGTCCATCAGCCGTTCCAGAGCCAGCGTGATGACCGGCCGGGACACACCGCGATAGGGGGCGATCGGACATGTATTGGTGGCCACCGCTCTCGACCTTGACCGGTACTCCTCGATCGCGTACGGACCGGGCATCTCGGCGAGCGCCATCAGTGCTTCGACGCCGCACGTGACCGGGTAGCAGGAGAATGCACCGACGTCGCAGACGATGTCGGCTTTGAGAGCCGCGAGCCGGCCGTCGCGGTCGAATGCTCCCGTCAGGATGTAGCGGTGGTCGCGACCATGGAACGACGAGGTGAAGTTCTCTCTGCGATCCTCCACCCACGCGACCGAACGCCTCAGCCTGCGCGCAGCCCAGACCGCGAGGATGTCCTCGATCGCGAGCGAGTACTTCTGCCCGAAGGCTCCCCCGACATCGGGAGCAACCACGTGGAGATCGGCCGCCGGGATCCCGAGCACCTCGACGATCGCCGTGCGGTCCATGTGGGGCCCCTGGGTGGACGCGACCAGTGTGACGCGCCCGGAGAATGGATCGAACTCCGCGTGACCGCCCCGGGTTTCGATCGGCATGGCGCTCTGACGGTGAGAGCGGATATCGACCGTGACGTGATGTGCGGCCTGCTTGAACGTCTCTGAGAAAGACGGCGTCTCGAATCGCGAGTCGATGATGAGGTTGCCGGGAACGCTCTCATGCACGAGTGGCGCTCCATCCTCCAACGCGCGTTCGAACCCAATGACCGGGGGAAGGGGATCGATGTCTACGAAGACCTGTTCGGCGACGTCTTCGGCTTCCGCCGCGGTGTCGGCGATCACGGCCGCCACCGCCTGTCCCGCGAACACGACCCGCTCGCGCGGAAGTATGGGCTGGGGCACGGGTTTGAAGTCGTCGCGGTGAAGAAGAGCGACTATCGGCGGAATCTCTGCGATGTCGTCGCCAGTGATCACCACGGCTCCGTCCGGCTTTTCGATTCCCAGAATGGTGCCGTGCGCGACCGGACTTCTTACGAACCGCATGGCGGCGGAGTGCGTCGCCCCATCTGCGACGAAGTGGCCTTCACCGCGTAGCAGCGCGGGATCCTCCAAGCGGCGCAGGCGGCGGCCGACCCACATGGTCAGGCTTCCCGCATGGCCGCGAGCAGTACGCTGGGACTCGGGTCTCGGGTGAACCGCCGTACTGCAGTATTTCGGTACGCGACGCGCCGGTCACAGGGAACGCGGGCTTCGATCGGACTGGCTTCGGGGGTCCGGTGCTCGAACCCAGCGAATCTCATGCCACATCCTATCCCGGGGAGTTGAATTGTGGTCAAGTATAGTCCAGCGATAGTGAATTAGCGGGGACACGGGAGCACGTGGATGCCAGCGACCATCGGTCAGTCCGTCAAACGTCTCGAAGACGGCGATCTCGTCAGGGGAACCGCCGCGTACGTCGCAGACATCCACCTGCCCGGGCAGGTAACCGCGTTTGTCGTGAGATGCCCCGTCGCCCACGGGACCATCACCCACATAGATGTCTCAGAAGCGCTTAGGTCGCCGGGCGTCATCGCAATCTATACGGCGGAGGACATCCGAGCCGACCTCGGTTCCGTGCCCGTGATCCAGCCGCGCGTGTCTTTGGACGAGGCGGTCGTCCCATTCCTTCAGCCCGTGCTGGCAAGGGAGCACGTCCGATACGTGGGGGAGCCCCTCGCGCTCGTGATCGCCGCAGACCGTTACGCGGCCGAAGACGCGGGGGACCTCGTTTTCGCCGACATCGACCTGCTCCCGACCGTGATCGACATGGAGGAGGCTGCGGGATCGGAGCCTCTGTTCCCAGAAGGCAACGAGGTCACGGTTCTCAGGGCAGGCTTCGGGGATCTCGACGCGGTGTTTCGTGAGGCGCCCATCGTGCTGGAGCGGGAGTTCAAGATCGGACGCCACAGCGGGGTCCCCCTCGAGACGCGCGGTCTGCTGGTCGAATTCGACCGCTCGACGGGGGGCCTGGTCGTCCACGGTTCCACCAAAGTGCCTCACTGGAACCGGGGCCAGTTGTCGGCCCACCTCGGGATCCCGGCGGGGAGGATCAGGATGAAAGAGGCCTCGGTCGGCGGAGGTTTCGGGGTGAGGGGCGAGTACTACCCGGAGGACTTCCTGATCGCGTGGGCGGCGCTGAAGCTCGAGAGGACCGTCGGCTGGATCGAGGACCGACGCGAGCACTTCATCTCTGCGAACCACTCGCGCGAGCAGTCGCACAAGGCGGCCATAGCGGGCGACGCGGAGGGCAGGATCCTGGGTATCCGCTCGGAGTTCTGGTGCGACATGGGCGGCTACGTGAGAACCCATGGAATACGCGTTCCCGACCTCACGATGTCGATGCTGCCGGGCCCGTACGACCTCGCGGCGTACGAAGGTGTCGCCCACTGCGTGGTCACCAACAAGACGCCCACGGGCACCTACCGCGCGCCGGGCCGCTTCGAGTCCTGCTTCGTGCGGGAGAGGCTGATCGATGCCTACGCGGCCGCCGCCGGCATCGACCCGGTCGAGGTACGGCGACGAAACCTGATCCGGTCGGACCAGATCCCGTACAGGCGAGAGCTGCAGTCGACCGGCGAGCCGGTGACCCTCAACGAGGGCGACTACCCCAAGATGCTCGAGAAGGTGGTCGAGCGTCTCGACGTCTCCTCCGTTGCCTCCCGGCGCAGCTCGGGAGAGCACGTGGGCGTGGGGGTTGCGATGTTCTTGGAGAAATCGGGGCTGGGGCCCTGGGAAACGGGCGGTGCAGAGATCGACCGGGAGGGCACGATCCGCATCTGGAGCGGCTGCTCGTCGGTCGGCCAGGGTCTACGAACGGTTCTTGCACAGGTCGCGGCGGATGTGTTCGACGTCGACCACGACGCAATCGAGGTCGAACTACTCGACACCGACCGCAGCACCGAAGGCACCGGGAGCTACGCGAGCCGGTCCACCGCGACGGGGGGCAGCGCGGTGTATCTCGCTGCGACGAGAGTGGTCGAGCAAGCCAAGGCGTTTGCGTCGGAAGAACTCGAGGTGAGCGTCGGCGACCTCGAGGTTCGCGACGGCAGGGTAAGCATCCTCGGATCGCCGGATAGGGGCTTGTCCTACGGTGAGATCGCGGCACGCCTGACCCCCGAAGGCGCGGCTGCGGGAGGCATGGATTCAGGGCTGCACGCCGCCGAGTACTTCAACGTGGAAAAGCTGACGTATCCGTACGGCTGCCATGCCGCCGTGGTGCGGATCGATCCGGAGACCGGCGCCGTAACAGTCGAACGTCTGGTCCTCGGATACGACGTGGGCAGGGCCGTCAACCCGATGCTCGTGGAAGGGCAGCTCCATGGTGCTGCACTCCAGGGGTTTGCGGGGGCACTCTTCGAGAGCTTCCGGTACGACGGTGAAGGAAACCCGCTCGTCACCTCGTTCATGGACTATCTGATGCCGACGGCGGCGGAAGCCCCATACATGGAGGCGATCGTCAGCGAAGATGCACCCACACGGACCAACCCTCTCGGCGTCAAGGGTGCGGGTGAGGGTGGGCTCACCGGCGTCGCCGCAGCGATCGCCGCTGCGGTCGACGATGCCCTCCAGAGGCCGGGTACGGTGACGTCGTTGCCCGTCGATCCAGAGATCCTGACAAACTCGTGAAGGTTCTTGTGACTTCCAGGCTCAGGCGATAGCGGGGACGTTCCAGGCCGCGGCGACATCGTTCAGCGACACAACGGAGCCGAGTCGCGCCTTGATGTCTGCCAACGCAACTTCATGTTCGGTGTCCGTGGCCGCGGCCACGCAGTCTTCGACGATGACCGGGAGGAAGCCGGTCTGAACGGCGTCCCGCGCGGTCGCGTGTACGCACACGTTCGTCTGCACACCTGCCAACACGATGTGGTCGGCCCCCTTGGCCTGGAGTGCCAGCATCAGGGGTGTGAACGCGAAGGCCGAGTACCGGTGTTTTGTCAGGACGAGCTCGTCGTCGCGAGGCTCCAGCTCGTAGAGCCGCGCGCCCCACGTTCCCTCCCTCGCGACCGGGATCCTCTTCGTGTCGAGGATGGTGGCGCCGGAACCGCGCTCGACCCACGATGGGCTGTCCGTCCATTCGGAGTGGGAAACGCGGACGAAGATGCGAGGGACCCCGGCGGCACGGGCGAGATCGACCAGTCGCTTGACGTTCGGAAGGATCACCCTGGCGCTCTCGGTGTCCTGGCCCAACTTCGAGATGGCGCCGTCGACATGGCAGAAATCGTTCTGGTAGTCGACCACTACGAGGGCGCTTCGGTCCGGTGGGGGGGCCGGGTTCATTACGTGCACACCTCCCGAGTGCTACGGCAGCAGCCCGACATCTCCTCGCCGGCTCGCCGGTATGAGGCAGAGTGCGGGAAAGGGATTTGAACTGTACTCAAATCGATGGGGAGTTGCTCGCCCGGCGACGTCGCGCGGCTCACAACCTCCATCCCAGAGACCGGCCCGCGCCGGCACCGGAGCGTCGCGGCACGGGCGATCGATGCCTGGCCCGCAGGAAGCGGCTTTAAGCAGGCTTGAAGATTGCGATGACTGACACTAAAGTCCTGGGTAGAAGCGGTCCAGGGGAGATGCTGCACCGGTCGAGAGCCGGGGCATCCCTGGCGTACGCGGCAGAAAGCGGGGAGTCATGACTCTCGAAGCGACCGAAACTCGCGCGGCGGACGAGTTCGCGGGAGATCAACCGAGGTATCCCGGAAACCTGCGACGTTACTGGCATCCCATTGCCCGGTCCGAGGAGGTCACGGACTCCCCCAAGCGCTTAATCCTTTTGGAGGAGCCTCTCGTCGCGTTTCGATTCGAAGGCAAAGTGTCGGTCTTCAAGGACCTTTGCATCCACCGCGGAAGCGCGCTGTCGCTTGGCTCCGTGACGAAGGAAGGTCACATCAGGTGCCCCTACCACGGCTGGGAGTACGACGGCTCGGGAGCCTGTGTCCGCATCCCGGCGAAGGCGGATGGATCGCCCATTCCCCGGACGGCGAGAGCCTTTGCGTACAAGGCAGAAGAGCGTTACGGGGTCGTTTGGGTGGCGATGGACGACCCGGTCTTTCCCATCCCGTCGTTTCCCGGTGGTGAATACGACGACCCAGAATGGCGGACATTCTTCGCATTTTACGAGACGTGGGCGACCTCCGCGGGTCGCATCCTCGAGAACTTTTGCGACTGGTCGCACATTCCTTTCGTTCACGGTGGCATTTTGGGAAGCGAAGACATCCCGAGACCCCAGATCGATCCGAGTCCGGTGTGGGAGAAAGAGACCGAGGAAGGTTTCACCCTGGGGTACTCGTACGAACAGATAGATCAGAGCGATCTCTACGGCAAGGGCGGCACGCTATCGGTCAGGCGAGACTTCGTCGTCTACCTGCCCTTCATGTCTCACCTTTACAAGTCGACTCCGGACGGGCACAGGTCGTTGTTGTCGATGGCCGTGTGCCCTCACAGCCCGCGCGAGAGCACGCTGTTTCTCTGGATAGCCCGCAACCACTCCTTCGACGTGCCCGACGACGACTTCAGACAGCTGTCGGTCGACGTCTTTGCGCAGGATGCACGAGTGGTCCAGAGCCAGAGGCCGGAGGAGATTCCCCTGGATCTCAAGGAGGAATTGCACATCAAGGTCCCGGATGCATTCAGCGTCGAGTACCGGCGAGTTCTTCAGAAGATTGGGGAGATAACGCCGTTTCTTCCATATTGAAGTGGGGCCTCTAACCGGAGGCGGTAGTCCCCGTCGCCTTCGATGGGGAGCCGGGGCCGGCGAATCGTGGGCCTTGGGCTCTTGAAAGTCATTTACCGTTTCTTTACTATTGCTCAAGGGCTGGGTTTCACCGTCATTGAAGAGTTCCCCGGGGGTCGGCGGTCGATCGGGGGCTGGGAGGATGTGAAATGACGCGCGAACGTCGACGTTCTCGGTTGCCGCTCCTGCTCGTGGTGGCGATCTTCATCGCCGCCTCCTGTTCGGATTCGGAGGAAGGTTCAGTAGGCAATGGCTCCGACGAAGGCGGAAGGACCCTCGTGATCGCCAACGTCCAGCCCTTCAGCGGCACCAACGCCGCGTACGGGCCCGAGCAGCATGCTGGATGCATCTCGGCGGTAAATATCATCAACGAAGCGGGCGGCGTGCTCGGCAACGACCTATCGTGCCTGGAGGTCGACACCCGCAGCAATCCCACGGACGCCGTCCCTGCGGTCCAGCAGATGCTGGCGACCGAAGAGAATCTCGTCGGTGTCGTCGGGCCGAGCTCCGACGAGGCTGCCGCAACGATCCCCCTGCTCAACGAAGCAGGGATCCCGTACTGGCCGGACACCGGCGACCCCCGTTACAACCAGCAGGAGTCCGATACGTACTGGCGACTCGCGATTTCCGACGACCTCATCGGTCTGGCGCTCGCGTTGTGGGCCGACGAGAGCGGCTACGAGAGCGTGGCCATCTTTGCGGGAAACGATGAAGGTTCGCAGCCTGTACTGCCCTCACTGAGGAGCGCGCTCGGTGTGCTCGGCATCGATCTGGTTGCGGATGAGAGTGTCGCCCTCGGCCAATCCTCGTATCGCTCCGAGGCGAACACTGTGGCCCAGGCATCTCCCGATGCCATCATCATCCCGACCACAGACCCTCAAACGGTCAGCACTTTTCTGGGTGAGCTGTTCGAGCTGTACGAACCCATCCCGATCATCGGACAGGTACCCCCGCTCCAACCGAGGTTCTCCAAGGCCATCAAGGGCGCGATCGGTGGGGATGCCGCTTACGACGAGCTCTACGACAGCGTGCACCAGTATTCGCCCCCGGATCAGCCCGCTCGAGCTGCCTATCAGGAGACGCTGATGGCCTCGGGTGATGAGATCGACGATCCGGGCCAGTGGGCCGAAGATCCCTACTCGATGGCGGTGTACGACGCGGTCATGATCATGTCGTTCGCAATGTTGTCGGCGGACAGCACGGATCCCGAGGAATTCAACTCGCACATCCTGGGTGTGACCGAGGCGGGCTCGGGCAAGACCGCGGTCCAGACGTGGGAAGAGGGCAAGGCCGCGTTCGAGGCGGGCGAGGAGATCCAGTACGTGGGGGCTCTGGGAGAGATCGCCTTCAGCGAATATCACAACGTAGGCGGTCAGTTCATCGTGACCAGGGCCGCGGGCGATCAAGAAGAGGAGTTGGGGTTGATCACCGGTGACCAGATAACGGAGATACAGAACCAGATCTAGACGCACCTTAGAGTGAAGGCATCAGTCGCCGGGTTCAGGGTGGAGTGATCGGAAAAGTGTGGATTCACTTCTACTAGCTGTGGGTTTTGGCCTGGTCACGGCCAGCGTGGTGGCCATGGCGGCCATGGGCTTCACACTGCAGTTCGCTATTTCCGGGATCTTCAACCTCACATACGGGGACGTAATGACGGCTTCCGCCTTCTCCGCGCTCCTGGCGGCGGAAGCCGGGCTCGGACTGGGCCCGACGCTGGTCGTTGGTGGGGTGACCGGGGCCGTGGTGTCGTTGCTGCTGGAACGAGGCGTGTTCACGCCCTTTCTCAAGCGGGGCACCGGCCTGTTCGGGATCGTGGTAGTTACGATCGGGGCCAGCCTCATCCTCCAGAACATCCTCCAGGTGGTGACGAAGGCCGACCTGTTCCACTACCCGTTCCGGTCCCAGGGCCGGCTCCGAATTGCGGGGATGGTGTTCACCGACATCCAGTTAGAGATCATCGCCCTGACCCTGGTCGCGGTCGTCGTTCTGCACCAGGCGCTGCGGCGCACGAAGATGGGTAAAGCGATCCGCGCGACGGCCGTTAACCCCGAGCTCGCGCGCTCCTGCGGCGTCTCCACGAAGAAGGTGAACGACACAACCTGGTTGGTGTCGGGGGCGCTCTGCGGACTCGGGGGGGTCATCCTGGCCATCAACATCATCTCGTTCAACTTCACGACTGGATCGGAGTTTCTCGTGCTGCTTATCTCCGCCGCGGTCCTCGGCGGAGTCGGCCACCCCATCGGAGCGACCCTCGGCGCACTCGTGATCGGGATCTCCAGTGAGATGGCGGCCACGCTCGTAGATCCCTCCTACAAGCTGCTCGTCGCCTTTGTGATCCTTGGAGTTGTGCTTTTGACGAGACCGCAGGGCATCATGTCCGATATCGCGGTGCGAAAGAACGTCGTGGCGTGACGGGGAGCACTCGGAATGAGTGAGGCGACTCAGTTCTACATCTTGACGCTGCTGATCTTCTTCGCCGTTGATCTTTTGGCGTGCTGGGCGTTGAACCTTCAGTTTGGAGTGACTGGAGTGCTCAACTTCGCCTTCGTCGTCTTCCAGGGTGTCGGCGCGTACACGGTGGCACTACTCACCTTGGGCCCGGCGTCGAACAACGGCGGCTTCCAGAAGTACATCTTCGGGATGCAGCTTCCATTCCCGCTGCCTCTGATCGCTGCCGGGATCGCCGGTGCCCTCGCGTCCTTCTTGGTCGGCGTGGTGGTGCTCAGGAGGTTGCGTCGCGACTACCAGGCCATCGTGATGCTCGTCGTTTCCCTGATCGCCACGAACATCGCAGAGAACCAGGTGAGCCTCGTCAACGGTAGCTCGGGACTGGTGCTGATCCCGAAGCCTTTGGAGTCAACGCTCGATCTCCCCACCATTCAGTATCAATGGCTCTACGCGCTGTTTGCGCTGTCGCTGTGCGCAGTCGTGTATTTCATCATCCACCGTCTGACGAGCTCGCCACTGGGAAGATCCCTGAGAGCCGTGCGGGACAACGAGAAAGTGCTGGCGTCGACGGGGCGGAACCCGATGAAGCTACAGATGATGGTCATGATGGTGGGCGGAGCGATCGCCGCCGTCAGCGGGGGACTCCTCGCAGCGTTCCTCGGCGCGTGGGGACCGACGAGCTGGCTGTTTCCGACCACCTTCCTCTACCTGACCGCGGTCCTGATCGGAGGCCCGGGCAACAACACCGGAGTCATACTCGGCGCGCTCTTGATACCGACGGTCCTGCACGAGGCGACCAGGTTCCTCCCCGAATTCGGGTTCCCCGGCATGTCTGAGGCCTTGCAGTGGGTGCTGATCGGAGTCCTGATGCTCGTGTTCATCTGGTACCGGCCCCAGGGTCTGCTGCCCGAGAAGCCGGGCCGGGTCGCCGAGGTGGCCGGTGGCTGAGGGAATAACCGCATCGCGGACCTCTCCCGAGGGGCAAGCTCCGGACGCCGAAACGCGGTGGCTACTCGAGATCGACGGGCTCACCAAGGAGTTCGGCGGGGTGCACGCAGTCGACCACGCGTCGCTGGGTGTCCCGCAGGGTGCGATCGTCGGCTTGATCGGACCCAACGGCGCCGGCAAATCGACGGTCTTGAACATGGTGGCAGGCGAGTTGACTCCCACCGCGGGGTGCATCGTTTTCGACGGCCACGACATCACCGGCCGGCCGACCTACAAGCTCGCCGGAATGGGCCTGATCCGCACGTTTCAGATCCCCGGTGAGTTCTCGAGCCTCACCGCGCTCGATAACCTGTTGCTGGGAACGCTCGACTCGAGGGACTCCATGCTCCGGGCGCTGGGCGGACCGCGGCTGTGGCGGAGAAAAGAGGCGGAGGACGTCGCACGGGCTCGCAAGCTCCTCGCTCGCTTCCATATGACCGAGAAGGAGGCCGAAAGTGCCGGGAATCTGAGCGGAGGCCAGAAACGGTTGCTCGAGATCATGCGCGCGCTGATGGGCTCGCCGCGGTTGCTTCTCATGGATGAACCGTTCGCCGGCGTGGCGCCGCCGGTCGTCGAGGTCATCGAAGAGCGACTCAAGGAGCTTCGGGCATCCGGTCTCACGATCCTGGTCATCGGGCACGAGCTCAAGGTTCTCGAACGCCTGACGGACTCCGTGACGGTGATGGCGCGAGGCAGGGTCATCAGAACGGGCACTATGGAGGAGATACGTTCCGACAAGCTCGTTCGTGAGGCTTACCTTGTCTGAGCATCGGGCCCCCGGCGACGCCTTCTTCAGAGTCGACGGGCTGACCGCCGGCTACGGGGGCAGCCCGGTCGTAAAGGCGGTGTCGCTCACTGTCGGCCGCGGCGAGATCGTCTGCATCGTCGGCCCCAACGGCGCGGGCAAGAGCACCGTGCTAAAGGCCCTCACCGGGGTCCTCACTCCGGCGGAAGGCGCGACGCGTTTGGGCGGCGAAGAGGTAACCGGTCTGCCGAGCGAGGTGCTTGCCGCTAAAGGACTGGGTTACGTCCCGCAGGTGGGCGACGTGTTCGACACGCTCTCCGTCGCCGAGAACCTCGAGATGGGCGGCTACCTGCTCTCCAAGGAGGAGCTGCCCGTTCGAACCGGACAGATCCTCGAGAAGTTCTCGCTGCTCCAGACGCTCTACGGACGGATCGCCTCGACGCTAAGTGGGGGAGAGCGGAAGCTCCTCGCCATCTCCCGCGCCCTCATGCTCGAGCCGCGCCTCCTCATCCTCGACGAGCCCACGGCCAACCTGTCACCGGAGGCATCGAAGATGATCCTGCGCGAGCTGCGCTCGCTGGCCGAGTTCGGCACGGCGATTCTTCTGGTTGAGCAGAGGGTTAGGGACGCGCTCGAGATCTCGGATCGGGCCTGTGTCCTCGTGGCCGGCGAGATCGCGCTGGAGGGGCCGGCCCCCAAACTTCTGGCACGCGACGATCTCGGCGAGATCTTTCTCGGTGGTGGCAAGTCCGCCGCGGCTGACCCGGACGGCGGTGATCGCCTCTACTCGGAGCGGGCGTAGGGCGGGCTCCCGGGCGCCGAGCACACGGCCAGGACCGCCATCCCCTGATGAAATCTTTCTTGGTTGGGTGTCATTCTGGGCGTTGTCCATTCGTAGTTGGGGTGAGAGGCGGGACCGACCCGCCCGAGACATAGGGGGAATCACCCATGCCGAAGTACCTGTTGTCCCTCCACAACGTCGAGGGCGAAGCCCCGAGGAGCGACGAAGAGATGCAGCGGTCGTGGAAGGAGATCCAGGCCCTCAACGACGAGCTGCACTTGGCGGGCGCCTGGGTCTTCGGCGGCGCCCTGCACGAACCCGACACCGCCACCTTTGTCCGCATGTCCGGCGGCGAGGTGCTTACCACCGACGGACCCTTTGTCGAGGCCCGAGAACACCTCGGCGGCTTCTACGTCATAGAGGCCGACGACCTTCGACGCCGCCCTCCCCTGGGCGTCGAAGACCACCGCCGCCGTCGGAAAGCCCCTCGAGGTCCGTCCGTTCCGGGACGCCGAGGCCTAACCGCGATCAGTGGCGCAATCTCCCGGCGGATGTAGCCCTCATGAGATCAGCAGCGTCCGCCCCGAACCACGTCCGCGCGGTGCTGACCCGCATGCAGGGAAGAGGACTGTCAGCGGCCACGATCGCCCAGGCCCGCGGCGTGCTCAGCTCGGCTCTGCGTCAAGCCGTGGAGGAGGGCCTCATCCCGACCAACCCGGTGACTTCGGTCAAGCGCCCGCGCATTCGACGACCGGAGCTCCATTGGCCTACGCCCCGTGCAGCTAACCGCTCTGCTCGATGCCTCGGCGGACACCATTTGGGAGATCCCTCTACTTCTGAGCATGGTGACTGGAGCCCGCCGCTCGGAGATCCTCGGCCTCGCTTGGGAGGACGTGGATCTGAAATCGGGCATGATCTGGATTCGCCGCGGCGTGCAGCGCATGCCAAGTCGCCTCGCGATCGGCACAATCGCGTTCACGTCGCTCAAGACCAAGCGGGCGCGCCGGGTGGTCCAGCTGCCTCTCTTCGCGCTAGAGCGCGTCCGCACTCATCGCCGAGAGCAGCTCGAGCGGCGCACGCTTCTCGGAGCGCGGTGGCACGATGCGGTCGATGACCAGGAGGCGCCGATAGCGCTGGTGTGCGAGCGCGGCGATGGCGCCCTTCCTTCTTCCGGACTCGTTCACGCATGCTTTCAAGCGCTTCGCGCGGGAAGCCGGGTTGCATCCCTCGACGCGGCTGCACGATGTGCGTCACGCCGTCGCGACCGAGCTCGGGCGTCAGGGGGTCCATGGCGTCATCGTTTCCGCAGTCCTCGGCCATGCCTCGCCGGCCTTCACCATCGCCGTCTACCAACACGCGTGGCAAGAAGGTCTGTACGAGGCCGCCGCGGCGCTAGACAGAGCGCTCGTTCCTGCCGCTCTGACGTTGGCAATACGTTGGCAAACGTACTGACCTAGTTGACTCACCTCCTCCCCGAAGGGAAAGAGGCGCTAGCCTTGGACAATGGACGAGGAGAATGCCCCGAAATCGCCCCTCTTGCGGACAATCGTCTTCTGGCAGTTCATCGTCGTGGGAGCGACGATAGCGGGTACAACCCTGCTCGCTCGTTACAAGGTGTGGCCCTTCGGCACGACCCCTCTTGATCCCGGTGATGAGCCATCCATTTGGGAAGTGATGCTCCTGGATCGGCTGATGATTGGGTTCCTCAGGATCGGGGTTGTCGCCGTCTCACTGTACGTAATCGTCAGCGTGCCTGCCCTAGTCATCTCCCGAAGATGGATGAAGGGCCTCAGTACTGCAGGGCTAACTGCCGATGACGCACGCACGGCAGACACCACTATTGAGGAATTGCAGGACGAACTCCGGGCTACACAGGAGGAGTTGCAGGACCAGGTGACGCGTACCGACTTTGCGCAGCAGCTCTTGCTCGAATTGCAGTCCGGGCAGCAAGTAGGCGATAATCCCCCTGAGGACGGGGAAAGGTAACAATATGGAGCCACGTAGCAAGCCCTCTCTTGAGGAAATTCGCCGCACAATAGAAGAAGCTCGCAAGGAGGCCCACCAGCGGGTGGCCGAGCGTCAAGAGCGCGTGAATAAGGTACTCAGGCGTTCGGATAAGGTACAGGAGAGATTGCGCCGCGCCGCCAGCGGCTAAACCTCGCGGACTGTTTCGGTTTGATCGACTCTAAGCACGCTTTGGGCGCCCTGCCCGTTTGGCCTTGTGCTCCTTGGCCTTCTCGTCGATTTCCTTCTTGGGCACGTTTACGATCTTCCTGGCGAACGCCTCGAACCGCTCGAAGGGTGTTCGTGGACCACGCCCGGCCAGTTCGAGCGTTTCGCCCGCGAGGTCGGCGAGGCGTAGCCGAGGACTTGTGAGCGAGGCGTTCAGGACCGCGCTGGTGCGGGCGGATCGACGAACGCCACCAGGGCCCGGAGCTCGTCGCGCAGCGCGTCCGCGCTGGCGTGCTTGTCGAGCAGCGCCGCGAAGAACGCCCGGCGGAGCGATCGCGCCAGTGCGGGCAGCGCCTGGTCATCGATGGTAGGGACCACGTCGCGCAGGAAGTCGCTGAACTCATCGAGGCCGGCGGTGATGCCCGCATCGATCGCGTCCCAGAAGGTGTCGCTGCCCAGCTCGAGCGCGGCGTGCAGCGACGGGCGGACGAAGACGACCTGGGTCACGAAGTGGTCGACAAACGCGGCCAGGCAGCCCTCTGGATCGGTCCGCCGCCGGGGTCGCCACACGGCCTCGAAGTCGTCACAGAGCCGGGCGAAGGCCTCGGGCCGCAGGGCGTGCAGCACGAGATCCCGTTTGGTCGGGAAGTAGTGGTAAAGGCCGCCCACGCTCATGTGCGCGGCCTGGGCGGCCTCGCGCATCGATATGGCGCGCGGCCCGCGGTCCAGCACGAGGGGAGCGACACGCTCGTAGATGGCCCGCTGGCGAGCCAGCCGGTCTTCCGGGGGACGTCCTGGTTTTCCGAACGACACGGCACTTCGCTCGGAGGAAACGCGAGGCACCTTCACAATCCATTGCCGACCCTACAAGATCGCGCCAGCCGTTCATCGAACATCGTGGGGTCCTCATGACGACCGCCTTCGACCGCGCCGAGCGCCACCTCTGCGGGCACTACGGCCTCCGCGCCGAACACCGCACGCTCGAACTTCGCGAGCCGAGGCTGCGGACGCGTGCCCTGGTGGCCGGATCCGGTCCGCCGCTGCTGCTGGTCCACGGTGGCGGCGGGTTCGCCGCCCAGTGGGTGCCGCTGATGGCTGCCCTGCACGGCCAGCAGCTCATCGCGGTGGAACGGCCCGGATGCGGCGGCAGTGATCCATTCGACTATCGCGGTGTCAATCTGCGCCGGCACGGCGTCGCCTTCCTCGACTCGGTCCTCGACGCGTTGGGGCTCGACCAGGCGCCGATCGCCGCCAACTCCATGGGCGGGCTGTGGAGCCTGTGGCTGGCGCTGGACCGGCCCGAACGGGTGTCGTCGCTGGCATTACTGGGCAGCCCCGCGCTGCTGCTGGACTCGGGCGCGCCTCTGCCGATGCGCCTCATGAGCGTGCGCGGACTGAACCGGATGCTCTTCCGGGTGCAGCCTCCCGGCCCGACGCAGGCGCGCCGGCTGGTCAAGCAGGTCTTCGGCACACAGGCGGCCGAGCAGCTCCCGCCAGAGTTCACCGACGCCGTGGAGCAGGCGAGCCGTGTCTCCGGCGCCCAGCTGGCCTTCCGCACGCTGCTCCAACGCGCGCTGCGGCTGCGCGGCGGACGCGTCGCTCTGGGCGCGGACGAACTCGCCCGTGTGCGCCAGCAGGTGCTGTTCATCTGGGGCGACGACGACATGTTCGCAGGCCCCGAGTACGGGCGTCGGGCGTGCGAGGTGATGCCCGACGCCCGCCTGGAGGTGCTGACCGGCGGGCACTGTCCGTGGACCGACCACCCCCAGCGTTGCGCACAGCTACTGTCCGCTTTCCTCAATACGCCCGAAGCGTCGGCAGAACGCGCGGGTCACCGGACGCGGTAGAGCGACGTGCGGTGACGTCGGTGCCGTCAGCGGTGGTCGCCGACAGTGCAGTAGCGGTCATGGTGGACCAGACGCTCCACCATGGTGTCGGCCTGCCGCTCCTGGGCACGCTGGATCATCCTCGCGATGAGAGGTGTGAACCGTTGCAGCACCGGGTTGCGGGCCTGAATGTCCCATCGGTGGGTCATCCTCGTCCCGTCTGCCTCCTCGCCCAGCTCGATCGTGTAGACGCCACCCAGCGCGCTATCGCGTACCCAAGAGCTCTCTTGGGTTGCGCGCCGGAGCGGCTTTCTCGGAACGGAGAACGGTGATCATCCATCCGATGACCGCCACCGTGAATAGCGTGTATCCGATGCCCGCGAGGGGATCCTTGCTGTCGATCGCTCCACCGCTGAGATAGATCAGCGAATGAGCGGCGAAGGGGATGGCCGCTATCGCTCCAACGAGGCGAATCCAGCGCGGTGCCCATGAGGACAGCGCGATCATCAGCAGGCCAGGTGCGTAGATGAGCACCCCTGCGGCGAACGATGCTTCGCCCCCGGGCACGTCGGTCGGGTTCAGCAACCTCGCCTCGCCGAGGGCGAGCAACGCAAACCCGGCCGCCGCAAGTCGATTCCCGACGGAGGCATGCTGCACTGCGAGAAGGACCGAGGCGAGTATCAGCCCCAGCGCGCTGAGCCCATACAAGACATTCTGCGCGTTGCCGGGCTCGAAGAAATTGCCGCCGAAACCGAGCACCGCACCGACGCCGAGACCTACCACGATGATCGCCCGCATCCCATCGAAGACGAGCGGCTCGGCGGATGCTCGAGACGTCTCTCGTGAAACCATCACGACCTCCTTTTCACTGACGAGGCACCGCCCAGTGGGCACGGTGCCGAGGACAAGGTGGAGCGAACGGTAGGGCGCCACGGGCCCAGCCCGTAAGCCGACGAGCCTCCGATCTCGCGCCCGGAAAGCCTCCGCCGGGCCGGAGGGATAACCCCACGGACGGTGGGGCTTTCCGGCTTTCGAGCGGCTGCGACTTGGAGCGACAATGGCGTCTATGGAGAGGATTTCCCGCCCCAACGCGGTCGCGCTGGCGCTAACGGCGGCAGCTTCCGTTGCTGCGGGGCTCTGGCTGCAGGCGACAGGTGGGCGAGCCACGCCGGCCGGCTTCCTTCAGTACGCAACGGTGGCCGTAGGAACCGGAGCGCTGGGATCTTTCATCCTGTGGCACCGGCCGCGCAACCGTTACGGCCTGACCCATCTCGCGATCGGCGTGCTCTTCGGGGCGGTCGTGCTCGCCGCCGGCGTCCTGGCACGAGCGGGCACCCCGGCGGCGTTGCCCGAGTGGACCGAGGAAGTTGCCCTGGCGTGGTCGTGGATCGCGGCGGCCGCACTGTTGCCGCTGTGGGTGATCGTGATCGCCGCCTTCCCGGATGGGAGGTTCCACCGGAAGGTGTTGAAGCGAGCCACCGTCGCGCTCGCGATCGTGATGCCGCTTCTGGCGGTGGTGGCTTACCTGCTGGCTCCGCCGGGCGAACCGCCACCGCTCATCCGGGTAGAGCTGCCTCCGGGCTTGGTCGGCCCCCTCGCGCCGGCGGGCGATCCCCGCCTCTTCTATCGACTCGCCTCGGTGGGCGCGGCCGTGCTGGGCACCCTCGCGCCGGTGGCGGCCGTCGTGGCATTGGTCGATCGCTTCCGCAAGGCCGGGCCGGTGCTGCGCCAGCAGATCAAATGGTTGCTGGTCGGCGCGGCTATATCCGTTGTGCTTCAGGCGATCCCGGTGCAGGCGATCGACTCCGAGGCACTACGCACCGTTGCCCGCGTCCTCGTCGTGGTGGCCGTTCCGCTCCCTCTGGTGGCCGCGGCGATCGCGATCTTCAAACACGGGTTGTGGGAGATCGACGTCGTCATCTCTAAGGGACTCGTCTACGCGCTCGCCTCGGGAGTGCTGACGGCGCTCTTCTTGGGGGTCGCGCTCGTCGCCGGCGTGAGCGTTGGAGGACGGGATTCTCGAGTGGTGGCCGCGCTCGGCCTCGCGCTGTTGGTGAGTTTCGTGGCCCAGCCGTTGCGGCAGCGCCTGGAGAAGGTAGTGGCGCGCGTGCTCTACGGAGACGAGCCGCGTGGGCTCATGGCCCTGGCGCGATTGAGCGACACCGTGTCCCCGGCACTCGACGCCCGGAATCTCGGGTCGCGGATCGCCGACGCCGCGCGCCGCGCACTGGGCGCGTCGTGGACCGGCGTCTGGCTCTACATCCCGGGCGATGGATCCGGGACGCTGAGGCCCGTATCCGTTTCGGGACCGGAGCCCGGCCCGTCCGCAGTTCTCCGGCGGCCGGTGGCCACGGCTCTCACCGACCTGTCGGGGGGAGTGTTGTTCGCCGATCTCCCCGTCGAGGTCGCGGAGTCCCTTCGCCCGTTGTTTGCCGACGATCCCGTCCTTGTTGCCTCCTTGACCTCGGCCGGCAATCTCATCGGTCTGATCGCGTGCGGTGGTCGGCCACAGGGCTCATTCGGGGACGAGGATGTCGAGCTTCTCGCAGTAGTGGCGCGCGAATCGGCCCTTGCCCTGCGAAACATCCGCCTCGAGGAAGAGCTCCGCGAGCGGCTCGAGCAGATCGAACAACAAGCCGCGGAGCTCCACAGCTCTCGTCAGCGCCTCGTGACCGCGCAGGACCACGAGCGCAGGCGCATCGAGCGTGACCTTCATGACGGGGCGCAGCAGCAGCTCGTCGCGTTAGCCGCGCGTTTGCGGCGGGCCGCGCGCGCGGAGAGCCCGAGCACCGACCGGGCGCTCGAGGAGATCGCCGACGAGGCCGAGGAGGCGGTCTTTGCGCTGCAGGAGCTAGCGCGAGGGATTTATCCGAGCCTGCTTGCGGATCGTGGGCTTCAAGCGGCCCTGCGGGCCCACGCCGCGCGCCTGCCTGCAAACGTGCGCGTCGAGGTGGGCCCCCTCATTCACGGACGGCGTCTCGTGCGCGATCTCGAGGCCGCGCTCTACTTCGTCGGTCTCGAGGCAATGACGAACGCGGTGAAGCACGCGCCCGGAGCGCGCATCATTGCTTCGCTGCGAGCCGATCCACAGAAGCGCACGGTCACTCTCGAGGTGCACGACGACGGACCAGGCTTCGAAGCCGCGGCCTCGACGTCCGCACGCGGCCTCCAGAACATGGCCGACCGGATCGATGCGTTGGGCGGAGTCTTGTCGATAGAGAGCGTGCCCGGTGGCGGCACTTGGGTCCGTGCCGAGGTGCGGGAGGCGGCCGAGATCAGGGCGATCAGGAGTCGGGAAGCCACTCCTTGAGGTAGATCAGCACGGCGGCCACGCGCCGGTTGACGTCCGATTCTTCGGGAACGCCAAGCTTGGAGAAGACGGCTGCGATCCGCTTCTCGACCGTGCCGACGGCGATGGAAAGCTGCGCCGCGATCGCGTTGTTGCTCATGCTTTCGGCCATGAGCTTCAGCACGTCCAGCTCTCCCGCCGTCAGCTCGGATAAAGGCGAGTCCGGTTTCTTGGAGCGTCGATCGAGCAGGGTCTCGATGATGCGGGGATCGAGCACCGATCCGCCGGCGGCCACCTCACGCAGCGCCCTCACGAGCTGATCGACATCGCCCACGCGCACCTTGTGGAGGTAGCCGTACCCCGCGACGCCGCTCTCGAGCAAGGCCCAGACATAGCCTTCGTCGTCGTGCTGGCTGAGGACGACCACCCCGGTATCGGGCAGCTCCTTCTTGATGACGTGGGCGGCATCGATGCCCTCCATGGAATGAGTGGGGGGCATCTTGATGTCCATGAGCACGACGTCCGGCTCGAGCCGCCTGGTCTCGGCGAGCACGCTGTCGTAATCGGAGGCTTCGCCTACGACGTCGATACCCGGTACCTCTGCGAGAAGGCGTCTCGTCCCTTCGCGCATCAGGTACTGGTCCTCTGCGATCAAGACCCTCAATCGGGACGCGCTCGAGTCGCTCATCACACAACGACGTTAGCCGACGTCAATGTCTTGCAGTGCCGCCGGCGTAAACCCTTTTCGCGCTTCGCACGAGTGAGGTCAGCGGTTCGACTCCGCTCTGGTCCGGGGAACGGCGATCGGTACTCAGCAGCAGCCGACTCCAGCCAGCACGCTCTGCATTCGAACATTCGGATTCACGATCCGCATGCGGATCGACGCAGCCATGATTATGGAGGTCACAACGCCTTTAGCCTGCGTCTTTGCGAACTGCCACATCTGATAAGCGAGCCGTTTTCGGGCCCAACTACGCGCCGCTGCCTGGTAGTTGCCTGGTCGCGTGCGCTTGAGGGAAATGCTGATTCGTACGCTGACCAGGTCCCAATGGGTGGGTCGCCAGGGAATCGAACCCCTGAACCTACGGATTAAGAGTCCGTCTTAGGGGTGTTTTCGACGCTTCTCAAGATCGCGCAAGATAGTGCATCGTCCCAGGTCACGGCGTTATCTGGATTCGCAGGGCTTGCCTTCGCTTTTCATCGTTTTGTGTCGCGCGCGTGTCGAAATCGTGTCGCTCTCCTAAGGGCTCCGATGAGGTCACTCTTGCACATGCGTCGCGGACCTTCTACGAGGCCGGTCGGTGGAGTTCCCCAATCGGGGAGCGATTCAGGCTTCGCCCAATCCGGCAGATCGCGGCAATAAGATCTTGCCGGATGAGAATCGGGGTGGCGTCTGCAGCATTCGCTCGCTTCCGGTTTGCGCTCCACGCCGAGGACCTGGTGGACGTTGATCCAGGGTCCTTGCGCGGAACCGCTCCCGATGCGACGGTTTGTCCCATTCTGAGGAAGGAGCGCAGGTGAACCTGACCCTGTACTCGTTCTTGAAGTTCTTGCACGTGCTGCTGGCGGGGGTGGCGGTGGGCTTCAACGCCTCCTACGGGATCTGGCTCGCGCGCGTCGCCAAGGAGCCGGAGCACGCATCCCAGCTCGACTTGGCGTGTCGTAAGAGGTATAGCCGCTTCATTAGGGATGGATTGTGCACGCGGATCTGAACGGTCCCGACCCAGGGGTCGATAGGCTGGCGGTGTGAAGGTCGGAGCGGCACTATCCGTGAACCCGGAGGCACGCAGCGCTGCCGTCGGGGCGACCTTGGAGGCGGCGCGCCACCTCGGCGAGAGACAACCGGACCTGGCCATTGTGTTTGCGTCCCCTCACTTCGCGTCCCTAGCAGAGGCGGTGGTGGACGCCGTCCACGAGGTCGCGGCGCCGCAGGCCCTGGCGGGGTGCGTGGCCGAGGCGGTGGTGGGCGCGGGCAAGGAGGTCGAGTCGCAGCCGGCCGTCTCGGTGTGGCTCGCGAGCCTTGAGACAAGGGTTCGCACCTTTCATTGCCAGTTCCGGAAAACCAACGGCGACGCGGCCTTCTCCGGCTGGCCGGACGATCCGGCCCGGGCATACCTGTTGATCGTCGACCCGTTCAGCTTTCCGGCCGACCTCCTGCTGAGGTCCATGAACGAGCGCGGGCCGGACGCGCCCTTCATCTTGGGCGGAGTGGCAAGCGGAGGGACGGGACCGGGCGAGACGCGGCTGTTCATGGATCGGACGGTGATGAGCTCGGGCGCCGTGGGCGTGGCGCTGACCGGCAACGTGGACGTTGTCGCGCTCGTGTCTCAAGGATGCCGTCCTATCGGGCCGGTCCTGACGGTGACTCGCTCGGAGGGCAACGTCATCTTCGAACTCGGTGGAAAGTCCCCGGTTCAACGACTTCAGGAGCTGTACGCGACTCTGCCCGAGCACGACCGCGAGCTCTTGACCGCGGGATTGCTGGTTGGCCGCGTCATTGACGAATACAAAACGGAGTTCGAGCGCGGTGATTTTCTGGTGCGCGGTGTTGTCGGCGCCGACCCCGAGTCGGGTGCAGTAGCCGTCGGCGATGAGGTGGCCGTGGGAGAGACAATCCAGTTCCATGTGCGCGATGAGGCCTCCGCCGACAACGATCTGCGAACCACACTGAAGATCGCGCGCGACAAGCTCGGTGACCGCCGCGTCGCCGGCGGGCTGCTGTTCACGTGCAACGGACGAGGCTCGCGCATGTTCTCGACACCGGACCACGACGCCGCCCTGCTCGCCTCCGAGCTCGGCGATCCTCCGATCGCAGGCTTCTTCTGCGCGGGGGAGCTGGGACCGGTGGGGAGCAAGAACTTTCTGCACGGCTTCACCGCGTCGATGGCGCTTTTCTCCGAGGACCCGAAGGCAAACGGTTAGAGACCCACGGTCTCGTCTGCTACCGCGCGCTCATCGTAGTAACTTGCGAATTCCGCTAATTACAACAGAAGGTTCGCGTCCTCTACGCGACCAGTTCTCCGCAGAAAAACGAGCGGCGTCTTGACGCGCTTACAGTACAGTCGCGGCGTGGACGCGCTCTCTTTCCATGAGCTGACCAAACACACACCGGCCTCCGTGCGGCGAAGCGCACCCGTGCTCGACTGGTCGAACAAACCTCATCCATTCAAGGAATACGTCGACCGCGAACCGATCCCGCTGCCGCCGCCGTCTTCCGACACCGCCTTCCCGGCGACCGAGGCGATCATCGGGCGTGGTCCCGATGTCGGGCGACAACTGGATCTCTCAGAGTTGGCCCGCCTTCTCGTGCTCGGCGCCGGAGTGCTTCGCGAAAGGGTCTTTGCCGACGGCGAGCGCCTTTACTTTCGCACCTACGCGAGCGCCGGAGCCCTCTATCCCATCGAGCTCTACGTCGCGTGCTCTGGCATCGATGGTCTCGCGTCGGGCCTCTATCACTTCCACCCACGCGAGCGGGTGCTTCGCCGCGTGGCAACGAGTGACCCGCGTCCCTACCTGTCGCGGGCGTGCGGCAGCAGAGACCCAGTTGCCACGGCGTCTGTGGCGTTTGTCCTAACCGGCATCCCGTGGAGGACCACCTGGAAGTACGCGGCGAGGGGCTACGGCCACCTCTTCTGGGATGGGGGAATGATCATCGCGAACCTGTTTGCGCTCGCGGCGTCCACCGGTCACCAGGCCGAGGTTGTCGCCGGCTTTGCCGACCACGAGGTGAACGCCCTGGTGGGCGTCGACGGTCGCACCGAGATGGCGCTGACAGTATTGTCGATCGGTGTCTCCTCCGAGAACAAGGAGCGTTTGGTCTCGGGGGTGCGGTTCCCTGCGACCGCCCGGCATGCCGTCGCGCCGCTCTCCCCACGAGCGCGTGAATACCCGGAGCTGGTCGCCGCACATGCTGCGGGCGCGCTCGCGCCCGATGAGGTGGCGTCATGGCAAAGGTCTCCGGACCGTCACCCGAACGCGCCGCAAACAACTCTGTGCCACGACGGCATCGAAAGGGTCATCCGACGACGGGGATCGTCGCGGGCCTTTTCGCGTGACCCGATGCCCGGTGAGCAGCTCACCGATGTGCTCGTGCGAGGCCTGTATCAGATTCCGTCAGATTGGGGTTCCTCGCTAATCGAGATGACTGCCATCGTGAACGCAGGCGAAGGGATTGAGCCGGGTGCTTATCGCGTTGACGACAGGAAATTGCAGCTGCTCGCACAGGGCGACTTTCGCGACGTCGCGTACTGGCTCTGTCTCGAGCAGCCGCTTGGTGGCGACGCGGTCGCCACGGTCTTTCTTCTCGCCGATCTTTCGCGCATCGTGTCGGAATTCGGCTCACGCGGGTATCGTGCCGCCCAACTCGAGGCGGGTATCCGCGCCGGCAGGCTCTACCTGGGTGCATACGCATGCGGTTTCGGCGCAACCGGGCTCACCTTCTACGACGACGAGGTCCGCAAGTTCTTCGACACGGATCTCGAGCCGATGCTCGTGGTCGCGCTCGGGCGCCCGGCGCCGCGCCGGCGGCTGCTGTGACCGGTGAACCTCCCGTAGGAATTTGCGGATTCCGCTAGTTGCGGCAGGAAGTTCGCCATCGGCTCAGCGTCGCGACCGTATATCCCTGCATCCCCGCGAGGGTTCGCGCCCTGTGGGTGCCGAAAACTCGGTTCCCCCCTTTGACCTGACCTTCTACGGATTACTAAGTCAAGCCCGCCGCCTGCGGCGTCGGGAGCGTCACCTGCGGGCGGCCTTTGGCCGTCCTCGGCGCCGCAGGCTGCGGGGGTGTCTCAGCGAGATCTCGAGGCGCGCTAACGCCCACTTCAGAACTCGACCGCTTCGTCACTGATCGGGATGGCAGCCCTCGATCGTGAACCTATGACTAGCCCTCCGCCGATTCTTGACCGACCAAACGATGTGAAAGCGGTCGGGCTGCACATATGCGGTCCGCGTTTTCAGAGGCGTGCCGCTGACCGGCTCCCACACGTCCGCCGCCGCCACCGCCGGAAGCACCACCATCGCGCCGCCAACCGCAAGCGCCACGAGCAAGCCCTTCATCCCGTCCCCCTTGGTCCCCGCGCCGGATCCTTGCTTTTTGCGATCGACCGGTCAAGCGATCTTGCGTGGAGGTTGACCCACGGCGGCGAGCGGGGGTAGCGTCGGTGGGCAGGTCCTCGAATCTCGCGGAGGTGCGGCGATGGCGTCCACGCTGGAGATCGGACCCGAGCTGGATCTGGAGGCGCTGAAGGACATCGTCGTCTTCCCGATCCGGCGGAACGTGAGCGGCACATACCGCAACGTCACGCCCGCCGGGTCCGGCACGATCCTCGAGCTCCGGGTCGACGTCGACGGCCGCCGGCCGCAGCAGCGCCTGAGCGGCGACCTCTACTTCCATTTCCACTTCTGCGGCCCGATCACGCTCTACAGCCGGTCGTTCGTCGTCGAGGACCTCACGATCGACAGCGACGCGAGCGAGATCACGATCTCCGGCCCGGTCATCTACTACAACGACCCGGCCAACACGTCGGACTCGATCCGCGTCGAGATCCCGCGCGTGACGATCTTCGCACCGGCGCCGGCCGCGTGCGTGCACTGGCTGACGCTCGGCAAGATCGTGGCGACGTACGCGTGCCCGAAGATCTCCGAGTACTTCCGCATCGCGACGCTTGAGATCGACCGCTTCCAGGGCACCTCGTTCCCGGTCGACATCGACCCGGACGTCGACCCGTCGCCCAGCGGCCTGCAGAGCTCGGTCGGCGTCCGGAGTGTGTTCCAGCGCTCGGGCATCGACCTCAGCGTCAACCAGGACGACCTCCTCAACGACCCGGACAGCGGGGATCCCGGCAGCAACTGGAGCGAGGCGGAGCTGCACGACCTGATGGAGGACAGATTCGACCTGTTCTCCGACACGCTGCAATGGAACACGTACGCTGTGATCGTCCCGCGGTTCGGCGACCCCGACTACGCGTCGGGCTACTACGGGACGATGTTCGACTGGGGCGGCTGGCAGACCGGCGACACGTACTTCCGCCAGGGCTGCGCGCTCGCGGACGAGGCGACCCGCGGCCGCACCTCAGGCACGCTCTACGACAGCGCGGCCAAGGAGAACCGGCTCGTGCTGCAGACGTTCATCCACGAGGTCGGGCACTCCTTCAACCTCCCGCACGCGTGGCAGCGGTCGGACAACGCCGACAGCGCCTCGGAGTCGTTCATGAACTACCCGTGGGGGTACACGGGCGGCTCCGGCGGCGAGACCGCGTGGTGGGAGAACTTCCGCTGGGAGTTCGACGACGTCGAGTTGATCTGGATGCGCCACGCCGACCGCAAAGACGTGATCTTCGGCGGCCGCGACTGGATCGGGAACAACCTCAGCGCGTTCAGCCGCGCCGACTTCGAGCGCCCCGGCGGCGCCCTCTCGCTGAGCGTCTCGAGCGCGGAGGTGTTCGACTTCGGCGTCCCGGTGACGTTGCAGCTGGCGCTCACCAACACGTCCTCGTCGCCGGTCGCCGTGGGCGACCAGATCCAGCCCGAGGACGGCATGACCCGCGTGTTCATCGAGCGGCCGAACGGCGACGTCGTCGAGTTCGTCCCGCCCGTGCTGCGCCACAAGGCGCCGCCGGAGCCCCAGGAGCTGCCGCCCGGCGGGTCGCTGTTCGACTCGATCCAGCTGAGCTACAGCGCCAAGGGCCACATGTTCGCGGACCCGGGCGAGTACCTGATCCGCGTCCTCGTGCCGTGCTTCCCGTTCGGCTACGTGGTCGCGAGAGCGCACAGGATCCGGGTCGCGGCGCCGCCGACGAGGGCCAGCGAGGACCTCGCCCACCTCCTGACGGGCTACGAGGCGTCGAAGTTCGTGTACTTCGGAGGCTCGCGGCGCTATCCGGAGGTCACGGGCCGACTCGAGGAAGCGGTCGGCAAGTTCGCGGACTCCGACCCGATCGCCGTGCGTCACATCCAGCTCGCGCTCGGCCGCGACGCCGCGCGCAAGTACAAGCGGGTCGAGGTCAAGAAGGACCGCCGGGTCGTGGTATCGAAGGACCCGGACCTCAAGCGGGCGGTCTCGTTCCTCGACGCGGCGCGCAAGCCGGTCAAGGCACGCGAAGGGTTCGCCCTCGACTCCTTCGCGCTGTCCGACGCCGGTGCCCGGCTCGCGGCCTGCCATGTCGCGCTGGGAGACGACGCGAAGGCGGCGACCGTCCTCGACCAGACCGCGAAGGAGCTCAAGACGCGCGGGGCGCCGGCACCGGCGCTCGACCGGATCACGCGCGCGCTCGCGACCGTGAAGAAGGCGAAGCCGAAGCCGAGGGCGGCCAAGCCCAAGGGGTGAGCGCGTTCATCCCGTAGTGGCCGCGGCCACGGTTACCGCGGGGACGCTGCCTTTGGCTTCCCCAGCGGCTGCTCACAATGCAACCCGTCGGTGCGGTCATAGTGCGGGTCCAGGGGCAGGATGGTTCAAGGTGCGAGCGCACGGGCCTGTGGGCTGCGAGAAGGCCCGGCGTGTGGCACGACGCTGGGAGAATAAGTGCCTCTTTGGTACTAACTGTCCCAGGCGACGAGATACTCAAATCAACGTGGAACCCGTGAAGGGTGCACTAACTCGATTCCCCCCGTGACCACGACTCGTTGGTGTTCCTCGTTAGCCCAATCAAACGAGGGAGGCCAATGCTTCTATTGCTCATGTACCTGGTGATTCGGATGTTGCTCAGGCTTCTGGTTCGAGATGGCCAAGGCGAGGCCGCCAAGGATCTTGAAATCGTCGTGCTCCGTCACGAATTGAGCGTCCTTCGGCGACAGAACAAGCGGCCCCGCTTTCGACGTTCCGACCGGGCATTTCTCGCAGCTGCGGCTCGACGACTCCCACGGGCTCGCTGGGAGCGTTTCCTCGTGACCCCAAGGACGCTGCTGCGCTGGCACCGGGAGCTGGTTCGCTGGAGGTGGGCTCGATACGGAAAGCGTCGTCCGGGCAGGCCGCCGCTGCCGACAGAGGTGCAAGAGTTGATCCTGCGCCTGGCGAAGGAGAACCTGAGATGGGGTTACAAGCGAATCCAGGGCGAGCTCTTAAAGCTCGGGCGAAATGCATCGGCGACGGCGATCAGAAAGCTGCTCGCCCGCCGCGGCCTTGGGCCGGCGCCACGCCGACGTGGGATGACCTGGCGGCAGTTCTTAGCCCAGCAGGCTTCGAGCATGGTGGCGTGCGACTTCTTCACCGTCGAAACCGTGTGGCTCAAACGAATCTAGGTTCTGGTGCTCATCGAGCTCGCGACAAGACGCGTCCATCTCGCCGGTTGCACCACCAACCCCGACGGAGCCAGGGTGGTGCAGCAGGCGAGAAACTTCGCTTTCCACCTCGACGAACGAGCACAGCCGCTCCGGTTTCTCATCCATGACCGCGACGCCAAGTTCTGCGGTCTTTCGATGAGGTGTTGCGACCGAAGGCCTCCAGGTAGTCCGCACTCCCATCAGGGCGCCTCGTGCCAACGCCATCTGCGAGCGATGGATCCGAACCGTGAGGACGGAGTGCCTGGACTGGCTGCTCATCCTCTCCAGACGCCACCTCGAGCGCGTCCTTAGGATCTACATCCATCATTACAACCGACCTCACCGTGCGCTGCAACTTCAAGCACCGGAGCAGGAAGAGTTCGAGAGGACGCCGCTTCCCGTTGACTCAAGGGTGCGTCGGCGAGATCGACTTGGCGGGCTGCTGCACGAATACTATGAGGCGGCAGCATGACGGACCTGAGTTTGTGCACCCTTCACGCTCCCCGGGGTCTGCGGCGCACAGGCTCGACTCCGAAAACCGGCGTTCAAAATCAGTGGTGTGAAAACCGATGGAAAATCGGTGGCGCGCGTGTCGAAAACGTGTCGTTAACCGATTTCGTCGAATCCCGAGGAGCTTTGGGAGGGGCTCCTGACCTGGGAAAATAGACGTGGGTCGCCAGGGAATCGAACCCTGAACCTACGGATTAAGAGTCTTTCTCCTGGCGTCCTGAGCGCTTCTGAGAAGCCTTTGTGAGTCCTGATTGCTAACGTTTCAGCAGGCCAGCAATCCTTCGACTTCCTGAGTTGTACGTTCGTATCCGAACTGCACTCGCCAATTACCGCGTCAATTTCGCGTCAACGACCCTTATGAAGCGCGGGCGGCCGCTAGCGCCATTTCGGATCACCCGGTCCACCTTCAATGTGGCGCGCTCCAACCCGGTTACGGGGATCGCTTTCTGCTTGTCAGCTACTTCAACGACATCGACTTGTTCTTGTGTCCGGCAAACTTCACGCCAGCATTTCCCCACGACACGAGGCCGTTCGAAGAGTGCACCTTCTCATGAACTTCACTTTGACAAGGTCCATGGTTCTCCTGGTTGGTTTCGGTTGTTCAGCGGTTGTCAACCGGCGCGTCGGGGACATCTCGAGAGCCGTGCCAGCCCCCTGTCTGTTGGACCCCGGCGTCAGTCGCCGGCCATGGAGTTTCGCCCCAGGAATTCAGCGATCGCTCGAGCGACGGGTTCCGGCTGCTGGATCTGCAGGAGGTGACCCGCCCCCTCAATCGTGCATTCCTCGATGTATGGGAGTGAAGAGCGCAGGAACTCGGCGATCTCCTCCCACAGGGGCTGGGTCTGCGCTCCGATCACGGATAGGACCGGCCTGTGGATCGCGGCTGCCTGCTCGGGGCCGAACGTCCAGACCGGGAGTGATGGTAGCTCGATGCCGAAGAAGGTGTCGGCGTCTTTGATCGACTGCGTGACGACACCGGGGATCCGTTCCTCGAGCAGCGCTCGACATGCTTCCCATCCGAGGCCGCTCGCGGCGGCCACGAACATCGAAAACGCACCCGCGTGGTCGCCGCTTCCATACGCCTCGAACACGGGGCCTGCAGCTTTCAGGAACTCCTGACCCAGTGGCAACGACACGAGCGTTGGCTCCAAGAGGGTGAGCGTGTGCACCTTGTCGGGATAGTCGACGGCGAGTTGGGCTCCGATCGACGCGCCGGTAGAGTGACCCACGATGTGAGCGCGCCGTACACCGAGATGGTCGAGCAAAGCTGCGGCGTCGTCGCCGTGGTCGTCGATCCTCACCGGCGGAGGAGTGTGGGTACTGCCGACCCAACCCCGCTTGTGGTATCGGATCAGCTGGTAACGGTCCAGCGACGGTTCCGAGAGGATCGGCACGAAGCAATCGGCGATGAGCATGTCTATCAGCAGCGTGGGTTCGCCCGATCCAACCACCTCGTATTCAAGCTCTACGCCGTTGACCTTTGCGGTCTTCATGAGTTCTCCTCGTTCGTGTTGCGGTCGTGCCATCAAGTTGCGGTACTGGTCGAGCCGTGGCCAGGCGAGGATGCTTCGGTGCCGGCGCCTCGGCAGGCGGGCCTTGTCGCTAGACCGCCGCGGGTTGCCCAGCGGCCAGGTTCTTTACGTCGGCCGTGGTGAGCGGGTTACCCCCGATGCCCCAGTCGCCGCTACGCACCTCCTCGACGACGCACCACGTCACCGGCCGCATGTTCTCCCCCTCGATGCTGACCATGGCTTCGGTCAGCTTCTCCACGATCTCCCGCTTCTGGGCGGCGTCGAACACGCCTTCGATCAGCTTGACATTGATGAGCGGCATTACAGGTCTCCTTCCGTCGCATCGACTCTCGACGCGCAACCCGAAGGCGTGAGTAAGACTGTTACGGCGGTAACCCTCACGGTTACGTTCGGCACCGGTTGACCCGGGCTCCGATCGGCCACGGATTCGGGAGGCGTGCGATGAGCGATGGCGCTGGTCTTGTCGTCGTTGAGCGCGCACGTGACGCGGCAGCCCGAGGAGACCTGCGGCAGGCCTTCGACCTCCTCATGGAGGCGGACGCGGACGGCCTCCTGGGCCCCACGGATCTACCGGTGCTTGGCGAGGTCGCCTACGCGGCCGGCCATCTCGATGTGACCATCGAGGCGTGGGAGCGTGCCCACGCGGCGTGCATGCAGGCCGGTGACCAGGTCGCGGCAGCAGGTGCGGCCGTTCGCGTCGCGATGCACCTGCTCTTCGACACTGCGCTCATGGCACCGGTGCGCGGCTGGTTGGCACGAGCGGAGCGGCTTCTCGAGGGTCGGGGTGAGACGCCGGCGCACGCGTGGTTTGCGGTCGTCCGCACCTACGAGCGGATGCTGACTGGCGACATGCCCGGCGCTCGGCCGTGGGCCCGGCGTGCCATCGAGGTTGGTTCGAAGTGTGACCAGGCGGCGTGCGCCCTCGGACGGGTAGCAGAGGCGCGGCTGATCATCCTGGACGGCGATGTCCAGCAAGGTCTGGCGCTGCTCCACGAGGTCGGGGTGGCGACGGTCTCCGGGGACCTCGATCCGCTCTCGACAGGAATCGTCTACTGCGAACTCGTGTGCGCCCTGCAGGGCCTCGCGCAGTATGACGTCGCCGAGGAGTGGACCGAGGCGATGGAGCGGTGGTGCGAGACGAATGCCATCGGGAGCCTCCACGGTCGCTGCCGGGTCCACCGCGCCGAGATCCTCAGGCTGCGCGGGTCGTGCAACGAGGCGGAGAGTCAGGCGCTCGCGGCGTGCGAGGAACTGCGCCCCTACTTGCGACGCGAGCTCGGGTGGCCGCTGAACGAGCTCGGACGGATCCGACTTCACAAGGGAGAGATCGCGGGCGCGGAGGAAGCTCTCTTGGCGGCTCATCGTGCCGGGTGGGATCCTCAACCGGGTCTCGCGCTGGTGCGTCTGGCCCAAGGCGACGCGGCCACCGCGGCTGCCTCCATAAGAGACGCGCTCGAGTGGCCCTTGCGGGTGCCCTCGAAGGAGCGACCACCGAACACGCACCTGCAGCGCGCGCCGCTGCTCGAGGCGCAGGTCGAGATCGAGATCGCGATCGGCGACATCGGCCGGGCCCGATCGGCCGCCGACGAGCTGGAGCTCGTAGCCGCCCGATTCGAGAGCAAAGCGTTGGTCGCCAGCGCAGCCCTCGCTCGAGGAAGGGTGCGGCTCGCCGACGGCGATGCGGCGGGCGCGGAACAGTCCATGTCTGAAGCGGTGCGACTCTGGAACGAAGTCGGCGCCCCGTACGAGGCGGCGGTCGCACGCATGGCCCTCGCCGAGGCTCACCGCGCCAGCGGCAGCGAGCACCGGGCCGTCTTGGAGCGCCAAGCGGCCAGCACGATCCTCGAAGGGATGGAAGCCACGCCGTCGGTGGCCCCACCAGTTCACGTGGAGCACCCCGACATACTCGACGAGCAGCCGGTTGCGAGCTTCAACGTCTTTCGTCACGAGGGTGACTACTGGTCGGTGATCTTCGAAGGGCACACCGTCCGCCTGCGCGACCTCAAGGGCATGCGATACCTCGCGCGGCTCCTCGCCGATCCGGGCCGGGAGTACCACGTGCTGGACCTCGTCGCCGCCGAGACGGGCAGCCGTGCGCAGGTAGACAGCAGCCAAGCGGCCGGCCTGCCGCGCTCGGTACTCGGCGACGCGGGCGAGATCCTCGACGCGCGAGCCAAGGACGCGTACCGCAGACGCCTCGCCGAGATCGAAGACGACATCGGGCAAGCGCGGGCGATCGGAGACGCCGAGCGGGCCGCGCAGGCTGACGCCGAGCGCGACTTCCTCGTTCGAGAGCTCGCGCGCGCGTTTGGCTTGGGTGGTCGTGATCGACGAGCCGCGTCCGCGTCCGAGCGCGCTCGAGCCGGTGTGACCCGCGCGGTCCGCCAAGCGATTACCCGGATCGCCGAGCACCATCCTCAGCTCGGCGAGCATCTCAGCCGTACCATCCGCACGGGTACGTATTGCGCCTACCTTCCCGACCCTCGCGCCCCTGCCGGGTGGGAGTTTTGACATCGACGCTGTAACAACGGACTTGCCGCTTCGTTGGGTGACTCGCGGGCTTCCATTCCCGCGACCAAGAGTGTGTTGAGCAAGCCAAATGCAACTCGAACCGGGTTGGTGTAGGTGCGGCGGGGGGCTAGGAGTACCGCGGCTCGCCGCTCATCGGCCATGACGATCGGAGGCTGGACACCCGAAGACAATCGAGGGCCCCCCATGACAACGAACTTCCCGGGTTCGTTGGTGTCTCGCGGGCGGGTATGCGCGCGACCAAGACTGCGTTGCGCAGGCCAAATGCAACCTCGGATGATGGCGGCGCGGCGACGATCGCAAGCTTCCGCGTCAAGTTGCGCGACACTTCCGCGTCAATGGGCAACGGACGATCATCGAACCCAACGCGAAACCGCTGGTCAGAGGTGGGTCGCCAGGGAATCGAACCCTGAACCTACGGATTAAGAGTCTTTCTCCCAGCGTCCTGAGTGCTTCTGAGGAGCCCTCGCGAACCTGGATGGCTAACGTCTCCGCAGCCAGCAACTCTTCGACTTCCTGAGTCGTACGTTCGCGTCCGAACTGATCTGGTCAATTACCGCGTCAATTCCGCGTCACGGGTGATGGTGAGCGCACGACTGCATCCCGTGGAGCTTCGTCCGAGTGAGCGGCCCCGCCGGGACATTCCCACACGTCGAGATCCCGTCGCTGGATGAAAGGTATTTGGCGTGCGTTGTTGCGGATCGTGGCGCAGGCGGCGACGTTCACGTCAAGAGGTTAATGCTCGCTGCCCACGTCGCCCGCTGGAGTAAATGGAGAGGTCGAAAGGAAAAGGAGACAGGGGAGCGGGCGTGAGCTGTGCGAAAGCGACTCTCCTGGCGCTAGAGGATGGCTCCATCGCCTCACATGCTGCGGCAAACTGCCTACCGGGGTCAGTTTCGCCCTAGCCATAGGCTACGAGAGCCTCCACTCGGTCGGAGTCGTCACCCAACCGTGATGGAGGCTCTCGCCGTGTCACAACCTTCGTGTGAGCTACAGCTCGGCGCTAGTCGCTGTCCGAATCCGAGTTGCTTTCCGAGTCGTCGCCCATCATCCTCCTCAGCCGTCGCTCCGGTGAACGAACCCTATGCAGTCGCCTTGATTCGAGAAGGTCCGTGGATACGTAAATGCACGCCAGCCACCGACCTTGCACTCGTCGACCACCAGCGGTGCTCCGCACCCCTTTGGAACGTTCACTGAAAACGCCGAACCCGCCGGGACCAAGAAGGTCTGTACGGTTTCGACGGCGACGTCACCGGCTATCCCCCTGTGGACGCGCCCCGGGGGCTCGATGAACGCCGTCCCTTGTGGGTACACGACCTCGCCGCCGCAGCCATCTTCTACCGTCAGCGTGCCGGTCTTTACGATGGTGTAAGCGCCGATCCCCGGGTGCTGGTGCCAGGGCAACACTTCATTTGGTTCGATAAAGAGACTCCGCGAGGTCATCGTCGCGGGGCCGTCGAACGGCTCGTAGTGCGCCATGGTGCCGGTGCCTCTGATCACACTGGTTGCCGCGAAGACGGAGGTGACACCGCCGAGTAGCACGGCCCCCAGGCCGGCCACGATGACCCAGTTCAGACGACTAGCTTTCCTGTCTCCTTCTTCTCCCTGTCTTACCTTCTTCATGGTTCTTAATCCTCTTTCTCATGTGGATCGATTACGTGGCGCCACCGCGGGCGAACCCTGACGGCGGATCGGGAGCTGCGCCTCCCGCCCCCAGTCATCTCCTTTCTCGTCGCCGCGGCCATTGCCGGCCGCGGCGCAGTTCAATGGTCTCGTTGTAACGAGGTCCAGATGTGCAAGTTCTCGTGATCAGCCCCCGAGGCAGGTCAATACGAACCTGTCGACCCTGGCGGGGTCGTTGGAGATGTCGAGCACGAACACGCCTTGGGCTCGGATGCGATCGCCTGCGTCGTTGGTGAGGATGTCGGTGAACCGAAACATCTCCACCCGGTTGTTCATGACGAACGACGAGGTCCCGTGGCCGGCAAAACCGGTAATCGTCGTGATCGTTCGTTCGCCGGCTAAAGACGCGGAATCCTCTACACCCACATACACCGATGTGGAACGCGCACCGGTTCAGGCGGCATCGGACGAGGTGCGATCGACGTGGGCTCTTGTTCTCCACGAACGGCTCCATCGCGGGGGGCGTCGAGTTCGGGCTGTTGGAGGACGATCGCGACCTGCGGGCTGCCGGCAACATCACGCCGTTGGTTAGTGAGGATGTTTTGAACAACGAGATCAGGCACCTTCTCGACGAGGTGAGCGCCGCGCTCGATACGGAGACCATCACGGAGCTGAACCGGCGCGCCAACGCCGAGGTCGAAGATCCTGCCGACCTGGCGCGCGAGTTCCTCCAGGACCGCGGGCCGTTGGCAGCAACGTCACGGCTCGATCCGTATCGAGTCCAGGACGGCGCGCATCTCGGCGATATCCTTAGCGGGCGTATCGGGGGACCGGTCGGCCGCGATCACCAGGCGGCTGCCCTCGACGTCGAGGATCCAGAACTCTTCGGTGTGGCCAGGGCCCGTGTAGCCATAGAACGCGCCATAGGGGGGTGCGATCCAGCTCTTGAGCTTGCCGCCGGCGCATTGAGCGAAGTCGATCTCGGGCACGGTCAGCTCCAGATGCTTGCCGCGGTAGCCGTAGATGGTGATGTCGGTTGGTGGCGACGTCACCCGAAACGGGGCCAGAGTCGCCAGCGCGGCGGCGAGGTCATCGACGGTCGGACCGACCGGTGGATCGGCCCGGGAATGGTCGCGACAGCCATGACGCACCAGGTTCGTCACGGTCGCGATGCTCACTCCGACATGTCCGTCGTCGGTGAACTTGGCCGCTCCGATCCACATCGACCAGCCATCGGCCGCGATCCTGTACACCACACGCAACGGAGTGGATGGCTCGGCGTCGGGGTCGATGAAGTAGGCCCCAGGCTCGAGAGGGGCGAAGTCGGGGATACTCAAGATGTCTCGGGCTGTCGCTGTGGAGGTCGGTTCATTCGTTGTCTTCGCAGCAGTGGGTTTGGCTGCGTCACCCGAGCCACATCCCGTAAGGACCGCTACTAGGCCCAGGCCCAATAGACGGCCGTAGCGATTCATATTTGATGTGCTGGAGCTCATCTTTCGTCCAGATAGGCCTGGATGGAGGCCTGGATCTCGTCGGCGTATGCAGGGTCGTACGGTATGTAGCCGACCGGTCGGAAGTCGTAGCCGTTAATCGACCAACTTCTCTCCGCGATGTCCAGCAGGGGAGCCGACCTGTCGGCCCGGTCCCAGGCCCTCCGGGCCGCCTGGCATCCGTCGCAGCCGACCGGGGGACCCTCACCCTCAGCCCGTGGGTTGAGGTAACGGGCCGCGGTCTCGGGATGATTCGCCTTGAGCCATTCCTCCCATGCCAGGAGTCCGTCGTAGCCGAGGGGAAGGGTTCGATCCGGCGGGTTGAGGTCGACTAACTCGGACGACAAGGTAAACGGTCTGGAAAGACCCCACGCCAGCAATCTTGTTCCCTCGAACTCGAAATTCCAGCCTTCGATGGTCTCGAGCGAGAGATTGTGCCAGCGCGCCCTGACCTCGCACTCGATGCGGACATCGGTCTGATCGAACACCCGACGTATGGGTCCTGTCATCGCGTCGCACACCTCGACCTCTGCCTGCAGGCCCCACGCATCGTTGATGTCCATCCAGGCCCAAACCAACTCGGTATCGGCGACGGGAAGGGAGGGCCCGAGGGATGACGAGCTGGGGAAAAACCCGCGCGAGTTGAACCCACCCTTACGTGCGAAGAGGTCGATGAAGGCGTCGGTGTCTCTAGCGTTTATGGCGTCCGCCATCTGCCTGATGATCGCCACCTGGCGGGTGATGGACTTATTCTGGATCTCCGGGTCTTGCTCGATCTCCGACCCCCTCCGGTCGGCGGGAGGCGCGGGAGCAGCATCGGTCCAAACCGCCGATTTCACCCCGAATCCGCCGATCACCAGAGCCACGGTCGCCGCTCCCGTAAGTGCCGCGGTCCGCGCTCGGCGCAAGCGCGCCCGATGAACCAGCCCGCGGCTGGGTTGCGGAACATGATGCACGCCGTCTGCCGTTCGCCTCATCATGTCGCGGATATCGCGTTCCAGGTCCGTCATCACAGCTCACCCTCCTGCTGGGCACGCATGGCCTGCATTCCGCGTGTCACGAGCGACTTCACCGTGCGAAGCGAACAGCCAAGGATGTCGGCGGTCTGTTGCTCGGAGAGGTCGTCGTAGTAGCGAAGGACGAGCGCGGCGCGCTGGCGCGGCGCGATCCTCTGCAACTGCGTCCACAGCTGATCCCGCCCTTCGACGTCAGGGAGCCCGTCGGCCGTCCGGGTCGCAATCCCACGTGCGCGCGCGAGATAAGCCCGTTCGACCCGGCGGCGCCGGAACAATCCGTACGACAGGTTCACTATCGTTCGTCTCAGGTACGCGTCGAAAGATCCCGGACCTCGGAGGTCGGCGAAGCGTCCGATCAACCTCACGAACGCGTCCTGGACGAGGTCTTCGGCGAGGTCGGCGTCACCCGTCAATAGATAGGCCAGGCGAAAGGCCGAGGCGGAATGCTCGCCGTAGAGCTTCGCGAGCGGCCCGAGTCCCGGCTCCACTCGGATCTCCTCTACCTTCGTAGTCATATCTGTCTCAGTTCCGGCATCATGTCCTCAAGACGCGCCCCGCGCCCCCTTGGCTCCGGTCGGCGTCGATAGTTCAGGCAACACCTCGCTGCAGGCCTTTCGCCTGCCGGTCACCAGACAGGAGCACGAAGACATACAGCAGCCTGGGTCGAGCGCCCGGCTGCATCATTCTTCCTACAGAGCGTTCACACCTAGATCAGGCCTACGACCATGGAGCATCGGGTGGAGCCATGCGTCAAGGGAGAACAGGCACAAGGTTTGATCCTGGAGCGCAACCTCAAAGTGCGAAAACGGACAAATCCAATGGATTCGATATTCGACTTTCGAGCGCCAACAATCCTGGCCCGACAGACCAGTCCCACATCGAAGGCCAACCAAGAGGAGGATTGACTCTCCCCTCAAGGTCGCCTATGACAACGAACTTCTCGCTTCGTTGGTGCCATGCTGTCGGTTTATTCCCGCGGCTAAGACGGTGTTGAGCAGCGCAAACGCAATCTCGGATGATGGCAGTAGGGCGGCGATCGCAAGCTTCCGCGTCAAGTTGCGCGACAGTTCCGCGTCAATGAACTACGGACGATCGTCGAAGCTAACGCGAAACTCCTGGTTGTGAAGTCTCACCACCCGTGTCCCATTCTGGCTCCGGTAGGTATGTCTCACAACCGCATCTTCCTCGGCTTGCCGTTGGGCTGAGCCAGCGCTCCGAACTCTTTCGATCGGTCGTGACGAGCACG